>NZ_CP080413.1:688941-1377883 GCF_019457475.1 Shewanella acanthi | reverse complement strand
TCTATACGAAATCCTGCCAGGTTTCCTGTTTGCCACTTTCGCCGGTGTTATCGTGAGTAAATTGTCCAAACCTAGTGACAAAGTTACCGCGGAATTTGAGCAATTTAAGTCGACTCTATAACTTAAATCTAAGCTCAACCCTTGTAAAAAGCGTACACATGTACGCTTTTTACAATTTATTTAAATTTAGCCCCTTTTCCGATACAACATTCTGTTAACACCCACCCCAGTTCAAATCCAGTGTAAATACTAAGCATTCCAACCATCTGGCCAGACCATTCGCTTTATCTAAAGTAGACAAGCAGAATAATTAACTGTATTTTAACAAAATTCGCTTCTGGTCGGACTTGTCGACCTTACAGACAATCCCTAACATGCCGTCAATTATAAAATGGATTTGAAGTATGTTCTGGGGACTAGAACCGAACGAAATCCAATTAGATTATGGTGAGAGAATTATAATGAAATCATTCAACAAGACTCTGCTTGCTGTTGCAGTTGCATTGGCGAGTTCACAAACTATGGCTTCTGGCTTCCAGCTAAACAGCCAATCTGCGACTGGTATTGGTCGTGCATTTGCTGGTGATGCTGTTATTGCCGATAACGCAGCGGTACTTTCACGTAACCCTGCAGCCATGGCGATGTTTGATAAAGACGCTATCTCTGGCGGCTTAACCTATGCCGACATTACTGTTGACGTTAAAGACGTGAACTTTGCAAACGGTTTAGTGGATTTAGGCAGCATTGATGACGCAGGTAGCTCTAAATTAATTCCTAACTTGTATTACATTCACCCAATCAATAACAAATTTGCCGTTGGTTTCGCCGCATTCTCTAATTTCGGTACGGGTACTGATGCCAGCTCTTTATCAAAAGGTAAACCAGCTGCGCCGTTCGATCTGTTAGGTGAGACAGAAGTGACGACCGTAAACTTCAACACTAGCATTTCATACCGTATCAACGATATGTTCAGTATCGGTGCGGGTATCGACGCCGTTTACGGCGAAGGCCGTTTAACCCGTGACGCGGGCACTAGGCCATTAGTTGACGTTGATGCAGATGGTTGGGCATTCGGCGGTATCTTAGGTGCAACCTTAGAACTTGACCAAAACAACCGCTTCGGTGTGAGCTATCGCTTTAGCCCGACCGTAAACGTAAAAGGTGATATCAATACTATTACTACAGCGGATTTATCTGCCTTAGGGTTAGGTGCAAACACCGCACTTGCCACTAGCTTTGATAGTTTAGATGTACCTTTAGCGGATATCTTCCAATTCGCCGGTTTCCATCAATTAACGCCTAAGTTTGCTGTGCACTACACAGCACAACACACTTCTTGGGGCGCCTTTGATCAGATCACTGCAAAAGAAGGTACTGCTACTATCATTCCAGGCCAAACAGGTGCCGGAGCCAGCTTTGCTGTGGGTGATGCAGCTCTGAAAAAATATGAATGGAAAGATTCATGGTTATTCAGCGTGGGTGGTACTTACACCATCAACGACAAATTCACCGTACGTGCAGGTTATATGCATGACCAAGGTGTTGTAGACCAAATCAGCTCAATTTCATTCCCTGACTCTGACCGTAACTGGTTCACAGCGGGTATGAGCTACCATATCAATGCAAACAACACTGTTGATTTTGGTATGGCTTACATTAAAGGCCAAGAAGTTAACCTGATTGAAAACAGCGCCCTCACAGGCAATGTTAACGCCACTACTGAATCTAGCGGCATGTACTACTCGCTGCAATACAGCTACCAGTTCTAAGCTGTTCTTCCTTAAAAAGCCGCAATTATTGCGGCTTTTTTGTTTCCTAAGACATTATTGCCTAAAGTTTATTTATTTCTGTGCAATCTTGGGTTAACTATGGCAAAAGTCATCGGATTCGGCGGGATTTACTTTAAAAGTTCTGACCCCACAGCACTGGCAAATTGGTATCAAACGCACCTACAACTCCCTCTAGAGGAATGGGGCGGCGCGGTGTTTTTTCCAAAAAACCTGCCTCAGGGCAGTTACCAGACATTAACACCCTTTCCCCAAGACACAGACTATTTCGCCCCGAGCGAAAAACCCTATATGTTTAACTTAGTCGTTGATGATTTAGAGCTAATTCTTGCACAAATTACCGCTGGCGGCGGCATACCAATAGATAGTATCGAAGACACAGAATTTGGCCGATTTGCTTGGTTTATCGACCCCGATGGCAATAAGATTGAATTATGGCAACCAAGCTCAACATAAGTTGCAACATCAGATTGAAAATCTTTAAGGCAACGCTTAACAAGGATATGTGATGCAAAAAAGTCTGCTATTACCCGCCATTATTCTCGGTGGACTACTCTGTATTGGTTTAATGTTTATCGGCCACAGCGCCCAATCAGCGCTACTGCAAATGAAATCGATGGAGCGTACGGTCACTGTTAAAGGCCTCGCCGAAAATGAAGTCAAAGCCACGGTTGCGATTTGGCCAATTAACTTCGTCGAAGTCGATAACAACCTAGCCAAACTCTACGAGACAGTACAACAAAAAACCGATTCCGTTGTAGGGTTTCTAAAAAATCAAGGATTTAACGACGATGAAATCACCGTCGCCCTGCCCTCGATTGAAGATAGACAGGCGCAGGGGTTTGCTCAACCCAATATCAGCTATCGCTACTCTGCCAAGGTCAAAATTGCCGTCTATACCAAGCAAATCGATTTGATGCTCGCAAGCCGCATTCAAATGATTAACCTCGTTAAAGAAGGCATCGCCATCACCACTCAGGACTACGACAGTCGTGCCGAGTTTTTATTCACCGATCTTAACGCCGTTAAACCCGCCATGGTGCAGGAAGCCACTCAAAATGCCCGCGAAGTCGCTGAAAAATTTGCCACGGATTCCGATTCCCATTTAGGCAAAATCAAGAGCGCAAGCCAAGGACAATTCAGCATCACAGACCGCGATAGCAGTACGCCCTATATCAAACAGATACGCATTGTTTCCACGCTGACCTATTATTTAACTGATTAAAAATAATACTTAAAGACGCATTAAAGCTCTCCAAATCAAAACGGGGTTGGATAAGCTGACAATGGTGCTTACATTAGCAATGTCGACTATATTAAATTTATCTAATAAATAGTGATTGCCTATTGGAACCAACTCCATTAGAATTTTCTCATGAATTGTATTTGGGATGACTGAGTATGACCCTATTATCTCGCAGCCTGTTTGCCCTGTGTGCGCTAACAGCGACAACCGCACTGAGTGCGCCACTTGAAACCATTGAAGCAATTAACAAACCCTACCCTAATTGGGTGACCTTAGACGCAAGTATCGAAGCCGTAAAAGCCGCCACAGTATCGGCGCAAACCTCGGGACGTATTGTAAAACTTAATTACGATGTTAATGATGTTGTGCCCGAAGGTGCCGCCCTGCTGGAAATCACCAGTAAAGAACAGGGCGCCGAGCTTGCGAGCTATGAAGCCGATCTTGCCAAGGCAACCGCGCTAAATGTGGAAGCTCAAGCACAATTCAAGCGCTACAAAGAGCTCTTCCCCCAAGGCGCTATCTCTAAGGGTGCCATGGATGAAGCTACCGCCAATGCAAAAGCGGCCGAACAAGCCGTTAGTGCCGCTAAGGCGCGCGTCATCAAGGCGACTGAATCATTAAAATACACTGTGGTATCAGCGCCCTTTAGCGGCGTTGTTACCGCACGAATGGTGGAATTAGGTGAAACGGTGAGTGTAGGACAACCACTGCTTTCGGGCTTTTCACCCAGCCAAATGCGCGCCATAACCCAGGTGCCACAACGTTATATTGAGCAGTTAAAAAATGCCCCTGAATTTATCGTACGTTTAAGCGATGGCCGTGAATTAACCTCAAAAGATTTAACGATTTTTAGCTTTGCAGATCCTGTGAGTCACAGTTATCAAGTTCGCATTAATCTACCCAAGGATTCTCCTAATTTGCAGCCTGGTACTTGGGCGAAGGCGGCATTCCAAAATGGCGCACGGGAAAAAATTCAACTCCCCGTCTCGGCATTGATCACCATGAACGAATTAAGCAGTGTTTACCTCAAGAAAGGCGAGCAATTTGTGCTGACGCAGGTACGAGTTTCCGAACCGCTAGACGGCGAAGTAGAAGTGCTTGCGGGTCTTAAGTCTGGCGATGTAGTGGCTAAAGATGCCTACCAAGTATTGCTTAGCCAAAAGCAGTAAGTCGCGAGCGAGAGAACCTAGCGTTCTTTAAGCACGCCAAGCAATAGCAGTTACGAGGTTATTGAATGAAACACGCTACAGATAAACATAGCAACTTAGGCCTATCGGGGCGCATTGCCGCGGCTTTCCAACACAGTGCTATCACCCCGTTACTCGCCCTTCTCGGGTTGTTGATGGGACTATTTGCCATTATGGTAACCCCAAAGGAAGAAGAGCCGCAGATTGATGTGACCTTTGCCGATGTCTTTATTCCTTTTCCAGGGGCAACACCGACCGAGGTAGAAAACCTCGTGACCCTACCCGCGGAGCAGGTGATCTCCGAAATTAAGAGCATAGATACGCTTTACTCCTTTTCGCAGCCCGATGGGGCGATGATTATTGTCATCTTTAAGGTAGGCGTAACTCGCAATGACGCGATTGTAAGCCTCTACAACCAGATTTATTCCAACATGGATAAACTGCCACGGGGCGCGGGGGTTGGTGAGCCTTTGATCAAACCCCGCGGTATCGATGATGTGCCCATCGTGAGCTTAACTCTGTGGTCGAAGGACAGAGAGGTTTCCGCCGAGCAACTGACCCACGTTGCCCTTGGTTTAGAAACCGAGATTAAGCGTATTTCGGGTACCCGTGAGATCTACAGCGTTGGCAAACACGATATGGTTGCCAATGTGCGAATCGATCCCGCCAAGATGAACAGTTTTCATCTTACCTACGACAAACTCAGACAAAGCTTAAATGACAACAACAATATCTCGATGCCTGCATCTTTGGTGCAGGGTAATCAGGAAATTAAGGTTCAGTCTGGACAATTTTTACAATCCATTGATGATGTCAAAAATCTGGTTGTCAGCGTAAGCCAAGATGCCAAGGGTAAGCCAACACCAGTGTATCTTGCCGATGTGGCGGACATCAGCTTAAAGAGCGATATTCCAAGCCAAAGCGTTTGGCACGCCGATAAAACCGATATTTATCCAGCGGTAACGATTGCCATTGGTAAACAACCTGGGCAAAACGCCGTCGATATCGCCGATGCGGTGATGACACGCGTCGCACAGGTTAACAATGTCCTTATCCCAGACAATGTCGAAGTAACCATTTCACGTAACTACGGTGAAACCGCAGGCGATAAAGCTAACACCCTTATTCTTAAGCTGATTTTTGCGACCACTGCCGTCGTAGTGCTGGTGTTTTTAACCATGGGTGCTCGAGAGTCTCTGGTGGTGGGTATTGCCATTATCATTACGCTGGCCATTACCCTATTTGCCTCCTGGGCATGGGGATTTACCCTTAACCGTATCTCCCTGTTTGCCTTAATCTTCTCCATCGGTATCTTAGTTGATGATGCCATTGTGGTGGTCGAGAATATCCATCGGCATATGGCGCTTGGCAATAAATCCTTCAGCGAGCTTATCCCGATTGCCGTGGATGAAGTCGGCGGCCCCACCATTCTAGCGACGGCAACGGTGATGGCAGCGCTGCTACCCATGGCATTCGTGTCGGGGTTAATGGGGCCTTATATGAGTCCAATCCCAATCAACGCCAGTATGGGGATGATGATTTCCCTCATTGTAGCCTTTATGGTGACGCCATGGCTCAGTCGTAAGTTCCTTAAACATCACGATTCCAGTACTAATGCGAGCGCCGATGCAACCCAAGCTCATAGCAGTGATGCAACAGAAACCAAAATGGTGAAACTCTTCACCCGTCTTATCAGCCCATTTCTTATTGGCAAAGGCGCACGTAAGGCACGTATTGGCTTAGCGGCGGGTGTATTTGTACTTATCGGTATCGCCGTTGCCCTGCCTATTGGGCAACTGGTAGTGCTCAAAATGCTGCCCTTTGATAATAAGTCAGAGTTTCAGGTGATGGTTGACCTACCTGAAGGCACGCCTGTGGAGCAAACCCAGCGCGTACTTCAAGATTTAAGTCGCTACCTTACGACTGTGCCTGAAGTTGAGCACGTGCAAATGTACGCCGGTACCAATGCACCAATGAATTTTAATGGCTTAGTTCGCCATTACTTCCTACGTAGTAGTCAGGAACTGGGTGATATTCAAGTCAATCTCGTCGATAAGAAGCACCGTAAACGCAACAGTCACAGCATCGCCCTGTCGGTGCGTGAGGATTTGCAGCACATTGGCGCCCAATATCAGGCCAATATTAAGGTGGTCGAAGTGCCGCCCGGCCCACCAGTTTGGTCACCCATCTTAGCTGAGGTCTATGGCCCAAGCCCGGCGATTCGCGAGCAGGCTGCCTACGAATTACAAGCCCTTTTCCGTGAAACAAAAGATGTGGTCGATGTCGATATTTACCTCCCCGCTGCACAACAAAAATGGCAGGTGATGATTGACCGTACCAAAGCCAGCCTAATGGCCGTGCCCTATAGCAATATTGTCGATTTGATTGCCACTTCGATTGGCGGCAAAGACGTGAGTTACTTACACCTTGCCCAGCAAAAACAGCCTGTGCCTATTCGTCTGCAACTTAAAGAAGGCGCAAAGGTTGATTTAGAGCAAGTGCTGAATATGAAGCTGCAAAGCCAAACGGGTCAGTCGGTGCCGGTCTCTGAGTTAGTTACCATCAAACGTGGCCATATCGACGCCCCTATTATCCATAAGAATATGATCCCTATGGTGATGGTAGTGGCCGATATGGCGGGGCCGCTCGACAGCCCACTTTACGGCATGTTCGAGATGGCAAGCGAAATCAACAGTCCAAATGGCTTAGGGTTTGATCAACATTATATCCACCAGCCAAATGGCTTGGACTCAGTTGCCGTGCTGTGGGATGGTGAGTGGAAAATAACCTACGAAACTTTTAGGGACATGGGGATTGCTTACGCTGTGGGTATGATTGCGATTTATCTGCTGGTTGTAGCGCAGTTTAGATCCTATTTAGTGCCGCTTATCATCATGGCACCTATCCCACTAACGGTCATTGGCGTGATGCCGGGTCATGCGCTGCTAGGCGCACAATTTACCGCGACATCGATGATCGGCATGATTGCGCTTGCAGGGATTATTGTCCGTAACTCGATACTTCTAGTGGATTTTATCAATCAGGAAACCGCCTCCGGCGTGCCCTTTGAGCGCGCAGTTATCCACTCGGGTGCGGTGCGGGCGAAACCCATTATGCTCACCGCATTGGCGGCCATGATTGGGGCAATGTTCATTCTCGATGATCCCATCTTTAATGGGCTAGCTATCAGCTTGATTTTCGGGATATTTATCTCGACCCTGCTGACGCTCGTTGTTATTCCAGTGCTGTACTATGCAGCCATGAAAAACCGCATACACTTAAATCAGACACCTAATTAATCATTAACTTATTAGCCACATGGCAGCCTTTGCTGCCCCAAGGAGTAACCTATGTCAGTAGAACGCAGTATTATGGCTTTTGCCGGATTTATGGTGTTGTTATCCTTAGTGTTAACCGCCTTTGTGCACCACAATTTTGTGTGGTTAACCGTGTTTGTTGGTGCGAATTTATTCCAAAGTGCCTTCACAGGTTTCTGCCCTGCGGCAATGGTGCTGCGTAAACTGGGCGTAAAATCCGAGGCAGAAATTGCTAAACAGCATAGCTAAGCGACTTTTGTTCCAGGCAAACGGTAAGTGAAGGAGAACGGCAATGTTCCAAGGGATGTTATATAAAAGCCGTGCTATGTTAAGCGCGGCCTTAATAGGATTCGTTTCAATGTTAATGGCAACAACCAGCACCGCAGCAGAACAAGTACAGCCCCAAGACCCTGCCATTGCATGGCAGATGATAGACAAGGGCGCCATGGTACTCGATGTCAGAACACCTGAGGAGTTCGCCGAGGGACATTTAGCCAATGCCGTAAATATCCCCTACGAAATCGTTGCCGATGAGTTTGCCAAACGTGGCATAGATAAGGACACGCCTGTGGTGGTGTATTGCCGCAGCGGTCGTCGCAGCGGCATTGCGATTGAAGCCTTAAGCGCTGCAGGTTACAACCAGACCTATAACGGCGGAGGCTATGAGCAGCTAAATGAAGCTCGGCTTAAAAAGCAGTAATGCGGATGCGGTAATAAAAAAGCGCCTTAGGGCGCTTTTTTATTACCATTTAGGGATAATCGGTTGTTACTGAATATCCTTTAGGATTTCTGGCTCAATCATCACACTGTTTTCAGCATTCGATAACCAGATTTGCCCTTCACTAATCGATACCTGCAGCGACATTGTACGGCTAACTAGCTTTTCCATCTCACCAACTGACTCTTCTGCGATATTCCACACCTTAAGGTTTTGATATCGCTCAAATGCCTGCTGATTTTGTTTCCACCAAATGGGTACACTGCGGCCACCGTAGGCAAAAAGCTGCACCTCCTTGGCACGGCCACTGGCCTTACGCAGCCATTTCTCATCGGCTTGGCCAAACTCAATCCAAAGGTTAATTTCACCCGAGAGGGTTTTATCCCAAAGCTCTGGCTCGTCATCGACGCAAAGCCCCTTAGTAAAGGTTAAACTCTCGCTGGCATTCATCACAAATGCCAGTAAACGCACCATCATGCGGCCATCGGTTTCTGAAGGATGTTGCGCCAGTGTCAGCTGATGGTCCTGATAATAATGACGGTCCATATCGGCAATTTGAAGATTGACCTTAAATACAGTCGCTTTGAGGGCCATAAAAATCCTAGATACACGCTTTGGGAAATAAATTGCCCGCGAGTCTACCTAAGACTCGCCGTAAGCTCAAATATTGAGGGAAAAAATCGCTAAGGTGTACTAAGTCGCAACACGCATTAGAAGCTAGCCATATAAGGCTGACTAAATTGCGCCGGGGCGCAAATGTTTCGCCATCGGAAAATGGGCAATTAACTGATTAATTTTCTGAGTATTGCCCACAATTAGCATCCGGGTGCCCTGCTCATATTCAGCACTTATCTCACTTAAAGCCGGTATTTCGCCTCGGTTTGCATCACGTCGAACCAGCTCAGAGAGTGTCTCATTCAATCGGTTCTCGCTGTAGATCCATTCCAAGCGCTGCAACATTGGCATCGCGGCAAGGGGCAATAATTCGGCATTCACCGACTCATCGAGTAGGAGGATTTCACCGCGGCTAAGTAGATTAGTAAAGGCATTGTGGTAATGCTCAATTGTACGGGCATCGAACCTATCACCGTTAGAATCGAAAAAACGTTCCCAAAATAGCCTTCGGGTGGCCGTTTTGCTGAGCCTTTGTTGCACCTCAAGACGTTTTTCGGCCACAAAATCAAATAACGGTTTTAGGGAGTGCGGCAAAGTGGTCTCAAGACGTGCTCGAATATCACGGGCAAAGACTGGCGCAGCACCTGCAGTACTAATCGCGACCACCAGCTTGCCCCTATCGACAATCGATGGAGTGATAAAACGGCAAAAGGCGGGGTTATCAACCACATTGACCCAAATTCCCCGCTCAGTGGCTAAGGTTGCTAGCTCACTGTTTAACGCATCGTTCGCCGTCGCAAGATAAATCAAATCGTAATTTTGGATATCTGCGCGCACTACAGCGCGCATCGATAACAAAATACGTCCCGACTCAGCAAGTTCAAGCACTTCGGGATTCACCTCGGGGGCGATCACATGGATATTTGCCTCAGTGCGCGTCAGTAGTGCCAACTTACGACTTGCCACATCGCCTGCCCCCACCATTAGGACATTAAGACTGACCGTATCAATAAAGAGGGGAAAATATTGCATTTTATACCTATAAAATAGGGCAGGTTATTCTTGCACAAGTGGAAGTTGTCGTTGCACCCACGCCTTATAACCGCCAATCATAGAGGCAACATGGGTATACCCCATTTGCTGCAGACTATGGGCAGCCAGCACCGAACGCACCCCACCAGCGCAGTAGAGTAATAATGGCGTTGCCTTATCAGGGAAACGCGCTTCAATATCCCGCTCGATAATACCGCGGCTTAAGTGCTTAGCTTGGGGTAAATGATCCTGTAACCACTCTTTGTCCTCTCGAACATCGATAAGCACCCAAGCATCATCGCTCTGATAGGCTTCGATACTAATTTCAGTCACGAGGGGACGAATGGATTCCACTAAGGTAAGGAAAGCATTAGGTTGCTGCATCAGATACTCCTTAGATAAGAGTTTGAATGATCGAGTGAAACTCATTACCTAGGGAGTGTAATCCGCGAAGGTTCGCGAAGCAATTATTGTCTTGATGCGATATGTGTTAGCCCAAGTTATGGCGACTGATGTACATTTTGAACTAAAGCTAGTAGTAGAAAGCACTTATGCTAAGTGCCTTCATCGGGGATTGAATTAACCTGAGCAGCGCCTATGTTAATTTAAAAGAGAGTTAAATCCAAAGATGCTTAGTTGTACTAGCTTAGTTATGGCTTTCACTACGCTCGGCGCTGCATTGCCAACAAAGCTCGAAGCTGCCTTCATTCATCTCGTGGCATTGTACGCATTGCCACTCAGGGCTAATCACATCCAGTGCACTTAACTGCTGCTGGGCTTGGGTAAACTGGGACTCTTTAACCCAAAGCTCCACGTTGTGCAGATTGGCGGGAAGTTCACCAATGCCCCCTAACAATGCTTCACCACGAAGCTCAACGTGGATGCCACAGGCCTCTAATAATCCTTTCCACGTATGGGCCTGAAGGAGGTTACCACCTGCGACTAAGTTTTTACGTTCTTCCATGTCACATCCTACAACAATACTGACAAGATTATGGGTTGAGCACATGCTACTGCGATTGTACTGCGACTGTCGAGTGCTGTTTTTTACGCCAGATGTTAATAAATTTAACATCTATTTTTACAGCATTAGTCACTATAAATATGTGAGTTTGCTAGCAGAATATTTAAAGTGCATTTTAACTGCCATAAAAAAAGCCACCTCAATGGGTGGCTTTTGTCATCTAAAATGGCCTATGGCATCATCGATGGTTGGTCAGCGCCTTCTTTTTCGACTTCAACAGGCATCATATGCTCACGGCAAATGCCTAACTTGATGGCCAAGTAACTCGCAACATAGATAGAAGAATACGTACCCACAAAAATACCGAGCAGCAATGCGGTCGCAAAGCCGTGGATCATAGTGCCGCCTTTAAGGAAGAGTGCAACTACGACCACTAGAGTCGTACCTGTTGTGATAATGGTACGGCTCATAGTTTGGGTGATGGACACGTTAACCACTTCCTCTGGCTCACTCTTACGCATTTTGAGGAAGTTTTCACGGATACGGTCAAACACAACGATGGTATCGTTAAGCGAATAACCCACAACCGTTAATACACCCGCAAGAACTGTTAGGTCGAATTCCAGTTGGAATACCGAAAATACCCCTAAGGTCACGATCACGTCGTGGGCAAGAGCCGCTACCGATCCTAAAGCCAATCGCCATTCGAAACGGAAAGACACGTAAATTAGAATACAGATAAGTGCAACCAGCACCGCTAAACCACCCTGCTCCGCCAGCTCTTGACCCACTTGAGGACCGACGAACTCAACCCGTTTCTGCTGAACTGCAGCATCCACTTGCTTAGAGGCTGACATTACGGATGCCACTTGTACATCACTTTTAATGCCTTCTTTAACCTGTAAACGCACGAGTACATCACGGCTTGAGCCAAAGTTTTGTACTACAGCCCCATCCAACTCAGGCGCGGTATAAAGGCTACGTAATTGGTTAAGATCTACTGGTTGAGAAAACTCCATCTCAACCACAGTTCCGCCAGTAAAATCTAGGCCCCAGTTAATGCCCTTAGTCGCCAAAGAAACCAGCGATCCGAGCACTAAAATGGCTGACATAATACTGATTGGCAGTGCGTGACGGAGGAAGTTAACCGTACGTTTTAAAGATAAAATTTCTAACATTATCGCTTCCCCTTAGATAGACAGCGTCTTCACGCGCTTACCGCCCCAAATCGCGTTCACGATTGAGCGAGTACCCACGATAGCGGTGAACATTGACGTTGCAATACCGATCATCAAGGTCACGGCGAAACCTTTAACCGCACCCGTACCCACGGCAAACAGGATCAGCGCAGTTAAGAATGTAGTGATGTTAGCGTCGGCGATAGTGGAGAATGCGTTACCGTAACCTTCGTGAATGGCCTGCTGTACACTGCGACCTGCACGTAATTCTTCACGGATACGCTCATAAATTAGTACGTTACCGTCAACCGCCATACCGACAGTTAACACCATACCGGCAATACCTGGCAGGGTTAATACGGCGCCTGGGATCATCGACATCACCCCAACCACCATCACTAGGTTTGCTGTTAACGCGAGGTTGGCAATAAGACCAAAACCACGGTAGTAAACCAGCATAAAGATCAACACAACCGCCATACCCCAGATCATGGCTTGCATACCGTTTTCGATGTTTTCGGCACCAAGGCTTGGACCAATAGTACGTTCTTCAACAATCGATACTGGCGCTATCAGGGCTCCGGCACGTAGCAGTAGCGCAAGGTTTTGTGCTTCACCATGGCTTAAGCCAGTGATCACAAAGTTACGGCCTAAACGCGCTTGAATGGTCGCAACAGAAATCACTTCTTGGATTTTCTGCATTTTTACGCTGCCATCGGCGTTACGCTCACCGCTGTCTTTATATTCGATAAATAAGGTCGCCATCGGTTTACCGATGTTGTCCTTAGTCACGTTAGAGAAAATGTTACCACCTTTCGCATCGAGGTTGATGCTCACCTGTGGACGGCTATATTGGTCAAAGCTTGGTTGTGCGCCGGTGATATGGTCACCCGTTAGCATCACTTCCTTCTTCAACACGACCTGGCCACCTTCGCGGCGTTGGTAAACTTCAGAACCCGCTGATACACGACCTGATTGCGCCGCGTTAGGGTCTGCTTTGTCGTCCACCATGTGGAATTCAATCGATGCAGTCGCACCTAAGATTTCCTTCGCGCGAGCGGTATCTTGTACACCTGGCAGCTCAACAATAATACGCTCAGCACCTTGGCGTTGAACTACTGGTTCAGCTACTCCTAACTCGTTAACACGGTTACGGATAGTGGTAATGTTTTGTTGCAGCGCTTCTTCTTTGATTTGCTTTAAGTAGGTTTCGCTCATCACCGCCTGCAACGTATAGTCTTCACCCGCGGTTACGTCGGTGAATACCATGTCATTACTACGGGATTTAAGGAAACGCTCAGCACTGCTTAAGCTTTCTGCGTCACGGAATTTAATCTCGATACCTTTGGCATTATTGCGAATACCAGCATAACGGATTTTTTCTTCACGTAATTGCGAGCGGAAGTCAGCCACTTTGGCCTCTTCCATCTTACGGATGGCTTCACCCATATCCACTTCCATCAGGAAGTGCACACCACCGCGAAGGTCCAGACCCAGCTTCATTGGGCTACCGCCCATGGATTCGAGCCATTCAGGGGTCGCTGGTGCGAGGTTTAACGCCACGGTGAACTTATCACCGAGGGATTCAGCAATTACTTCTTTGGCCAGTAATTGTTGATCCGCGTTTTGCACGCGAACCAACAATTGACCGTTTTCAAGCTCAGAGCGCTTTACCGCAATGCCCTTCCCGGCTAACAGTTCGTCCACTTTGGCTTGAGTAGATGCCGTGACTTCAGCACCTCGAGTCGCCACTACTTGCACCGCATGATCTTCACCGAATAGGTTAGGTACGGCATAGAAACAACCTATAGAGATGACTAGCATCACCATAAGGTTTTTCCACATTGGGTATTTATTTAACACGCCTGAGCCCTCTTGGCTTACAGCGACTGGATAGAGCCCTTAGGCAATACAGCTGCTATGTAATCTTTTTTAATTGTTATTTGAGTAGTGTCGTTTAAGCTCAGTAACACATAATCATTTTCATCACTGATTTTGGCGATTTTGCCTAAGATACCGCCGCTGGTTAGCACTTCATCACCCTTAGATAGGGAAGACATCAGACTCTTGTGCTCTTTAACACGTTTAGATTGCGGACGGAAAATCATGAAATAGAAAATCAGGCCGAAAATCACCAGCATGAAAATCAGTTCCATAGTGCCACCCTGTTGTGCAGAAGTTGCAGCATCAGCAGCATAAGCATTTGAAATGAACATATTTTTCTCTTCTTATTGGCAAGTAAATCAATCTTTTAACTCTGGTACTTCACGACCTTGACTGGTATAGAAGTCCTTCACGAAGGCGTCTAATGTACCCGTCTCAATCGCACCACGCAAACCTTCCATTAACATTTGATAGTATCTCAAGTTGTGAATGGTGTTTAATCGTGCACCCAGAATCTCGTTACAACGATCTAAATGGTAAAGGTATGCCCGTGAATAATTTTTACAGGTATAACAATCACACTTAGCATCGAGTGGTGAAGTGTCATCACGATGACGCGCGTTGCGTATCTTAATCACACCTTCACTGGTAAACAGATGACCGTTACGGGCGTTACGGGTTGGCATCACACAGTCAAACATGTCAACGCCACGACGTACGCCTTCAACTAAATCCTCTGGCTTACCGACCCCCATCAGATAGCGAGGTTTGTCCGCAGGAATTTGTGGACAGACATGCTCAAGAATGCGGTGCATGTCTTCCTTAGGCTCACCTACAGCCAAACCACCGACGGCATAACCGTCGAAACCGATTTCGACTAAGCCCTTTAAGCTTTCGTCGCGTAAATCTTCATACACACTGCCCTGGATAATACCGAACAGTGAATTTGGGTTTTCCAGTCGGTCGAATTCATCACGTGAGCGTTTTGCCCAACGTAGTGACATCTGCATCGATTTACGAGCTTCGTCTTCGGTTGCTGGATACGGGGTACATTCGTCGAAAATCATCACCACGTCACTGCCGAGTGCGTGTTGAATTTGCATTGATTTTTCAGGATCTAAGAAGATTTTTTCGCCGTTGATTGGCGAGCGGAAATGCACACCTTCTTCGGTGATCTTACGAATGTCACCCAAACTGAATACTTGGAAACCACCCGAGTCGGTCAAAATGGGACGCTGCCAGTTCATAAAATCGTGCAGGTCACCATGCTTACGCATGATTTCTTCACCGGGACGCAGCCACAGGTGGAAGGTGTTTCCGAGCAAAATATCTGCGCCAGTCGCACGCACTTCCTCTGGAGTCATACCCTTCACTGTGCCGTAGGTACCTACCGGCATAAACGCTGGCGTTTCGACGGTGCCACGCTCAAAAATCAAACGGCCACGGCGGGCACGGCCATCGGTAGTATCAAGTTCAAATTTCATATTTCACCTCGCCAGATAAACAGTCTGACTTTATTAGAAATGGCAGATGCCATTTGGATTAACAATAGAGATAGGGACTGATCTAAAAGGTTCAACCTCTTAGATGAAAAAAATTACCGCACCAACTTAAAATTGATTCAAGTTGGGCGGTTATTTTAAAACAAATTCTTGGGCTAGAGCGCTTTTTTCGTCACAAACATCGCATCGCCATAGCTGAAAAAGCGATATTTTTTCTCGATTGCGTGATGATAGGCAGCCATTACGTTGTCAAAGCCTGCAAAGGCACTGACCAACATAATGAGCGTCGATTCCGGCAGATGGAAATTAGTCACCATGGCATCGACCACTTGGAATTGATAGCCAGGGTAAATAAAGATATCGGTGTCGCCACTAAAGGCTTTTAACTCGCCTTCGATTGCACGCGCAGCGCTTTCTAATGAACGTACTGAGGTAGTGCCCACGGCAACGACGCGGTTACCCGCGGCTTTGGTTTGCGCAATTAAATCGACAACATCCTGCGGTACATTGGCCCACTCGGAATGCATCTTGTGCTCAAGCACATTATCGACACGCACAGGTTGAAAAGTCCCCGCACCCACGTGTAGGGTCACAAACGCGATATTAACGCCCTTGGCTTTTAATGCCTCAAGCATGGCATCGTCGAAGTGCAAACCCGCTGTAGGCGCTGCTACCGCACCTGGGTTTTGGTTATACACGGTTTGATAGCGCTCTTTATCGGCATCCTCATCGGGTCTGTCGATATAAGGTGGCAGTGGCATATGCCCTACCGCTTCGAGCACTTCTAAAATAGTGAGCTCGGATAATAGCTCTAACTCAAACAGCGCATCATGTCGCGCCGCCATTTTCATCTCATAGCCACCATCAAGATGGATAATCGCATCCACCTTAGGCGATTTTGAGCTGCGAACGTGGGCAAGGATGCGTTTATCATCGAGCATACGCTCAACGAGGATTTCCAACTTGCCGCCACTGGCCTTTTGACCAAATAAACGTGCAGGGATCACGCGGGTATTGTTAAAAACCATCAGATCGCCAGGATTTATCATCCCCAGCAGATCGGTGAACTGTTTGTCACCTAAGGCCCCAGAGTTCCCCTCCAAAGTTAACAGACGAGACGCATTGCGCTGTGCCATGGGATAGCGAGCAATGAGTTCGTCAGGAAGGTCAAAGGAAAAGTCTGTTACACGCATGGATTTGCCTCTAGATAGCTTAGAACGGCGGCTAGTCTATGGTCACAGGGCCTTAAGATCAAGATTACTTGTTACTAAGCCGTTCTTGAACAGATTCCAATTCCACCGAATCCTTTGCGATTAGGCTTGAACGATTTGCGGGCGGGACATATTTATTCCCGTGCGTGCGATGCTGCTCGAAGGGAATATCGATAAGTACTTTTTTACGTTTAGGGCGCTCGTTAATGCCGAGCAAGTTGGTGAACCAATTCCACATCATCCCTGATCCTTAGAAGATAATAGAGTTGTCTTCTTTATCGCATTAGCACCGCATTCAACTTCCTCATGAATGCCTTTTAGTTAACTAATCTTGATAAAGCACGGTATTTTTGACTGTGAAGCTTTCCTCAGCGCGTCCGACCATGATAACGTGAATAAACGCGATTAACCAAGCACAATCAATGAACTTTCTAACACATTTACATTTGGCTGAAATCAGTAAAACCCATATAGCGGCGAATCTTGCGGGCAACTATATCAGTGCACCAATTGAGCAGGCCCCAGTGACACTGCGCCAAGGTTTATGGTTAAACCAAGAAATTAATCAGCTTTGCCTGACCCACGAACTCACCTTAGAACTGCTTGAGCAATTTCCCGCCGAGGTTTCAAATATAGCAGCTGATTTGATGTTTATAAGCTTCGACCACTATTTAGCTTATTATTGGGAAGAATATCATCAACAATCCCTTAGGGATTTTTGCGATACGGCTTACACCGAGCTTAAGCAATTTGCTCAACAAAGTGACGATTACCATCCAGAAGTGCTGAATCAACTAATAGGTAAAATGTGCCGCGAAGATTGGTTAACTGGCTACGCCACGCAAGATGGCATCAAGCAAGCAATAGCTCAGCGCGCTAAACATCATCCTCATACAGCGCAATTTAAAAACGCTTATAAGGTTTTAAATAACATGCAGATTGAAACTGAAACGGCGTTTCGCACTTTTTATCCTCAGCTAATGGCCTACACCCGAATTTGGAGCCGTAAAACTCCTGCCGAGTTTCAGCCTCAATAGCCGAAAGTAAAATGGAACAAAACTCAACTCGCTAATTTGCCCAAATAACAATCACTGTGCATTCTTTAAGACAAAAGCTGAGCCAACTTAACCAACTTGTTGCTAGCCCCAAATTCTGGCTCAAGCAGCTGCGCGATTTATCACTCCTGTTACTTCTGCTCTTTGGTGTTGGCACCTATTTGCAAAGGGATATGGCGACAGGCTCAGCCCCCGCCCTTCAAGGCAGCACTATTAATGGTGGCATGCTTGATATCAAAGAAGTCAAACAACCCACTCTTGTCTACTTTTGGGGCAGTTGGTGCCCTGTATGTAGGGTTACCTCGCCTATGGTGGAAACCGTCAATCAAAGTTATCCCGTCATTTCAGTTGCCATCGCCTCAGGCACAGATCCCGAAATAAACCAGTATATGAGCGATGCACAATATCATTTCCCGGTGATTAACGACACCACAGGTGAAATAAGTGAGCGCTGGGGCGCTTTGGCACTACCTGCGATTTATATTGTTGATGCGAATGGTGAAATTCGCTTTGTTACCTCAGGCGCCACGACAACCCTAGGGATGAAGCTTAGATTAGCCTTAGCAGGACTTTAACGCTGTTTAGGCCAGTGAACCTCAACCCGACGCGAGTATTAGGGAAATTGCTGCCTCAAATCCGATTGTTTGCTAAACTGCGCGGGCAACGATGAGGATAAAATGCAGATATTTGAATACCAGCCCCCTTCAGTCCCTTGGCTCGACATCCGTTATATGGATAGAGATTTAATCATTATCAATAAACCCTCAGGGTTATTGTCTAATCCAGGTCGAGCTGCTTACACCTTCGATTGTGCGTTAACGCGGTTACAAACCCTGTATCCAGAAACGATTTTGGTCCACCGACTCGATTGCGCGACCTCGGGGATCATGGTATTCGCCCGCAATAAAAAGGCTGAATCCAATCTAAAGACCCAGTTTCAAGACAGGCACAGCCAAAAAGTCTATGTCGCTGAAGTCATGGGGCACATCAGCCAAGATGAAGGCACGATAGAATTTGCCATCGCCCCAGATGAGTTGCATCCGCCTTATCAAAAGACCTTAAGCAAAGGCGATAAAGCGGGTAAAGCCGCCACAACCCATTACAGAGTATTAGCACGCCGTGTTGACAGCACCTTAGTTGAACTCACGCCAGAAACTGGTCGCACCCACCAACTTAGGGTGCATCTGCTAGCCCTAGGTCACCCAATTCTTGGGGATGAGTTTTACGGCAATACCGATGTCGTTAGCGCCAAGCCAAGGCTGTGTTTACACGCCGAGCGTTTAGGCTTTAGCCACCCCTATTCGGGAAAGGCGATGAGTTTTTACAGTAAACATCCCTTCGATGAATAAAAGCAAAAGGTCGCCATTTGGCGACCTTTTAGTATCTATTGCGGTTAGCGAATGAGTAACTCGAAAATTACTTAGGCCACACTCAGGCTAACTTGATGATCCGCTATTCGTTTATCGGTTTGGAAGAAGCAACCTTCATCATTACAAAATTGCAGTTCTAATGCAGGGGTGACCATCAAAAACTCACCGAACATATTGCCGCCAACGTCTTCAACTTTTTTCCCCTCGGGGGTATCCGTCAGTAGCACTTCATCTCTGCTGTGGCAGCCATCGCTGAACCAAGTTTCCAAATAATATTTGTCCGCTTCCCTATAGAGGGTGATTTTATCACCTAGTAAAGGGCGCTCATCTAACCAGCGACCAATGATCTCACGATGTTTCATCTCGGTCTCCCGCCAGTGAAGGCGACGCCGATTTTCAATTCCAGCCATGCTGACATCCCGATGCAATTTCCACGCTCTAATAGTATCAACTATCTGAGGCAGACCATGATGCACTGACCCCATTTTACCTACGACTCCACTCATAAACATGCGTAACAAAGCTGACCTTAAAAACCAAATTTAAAAGCACTAAATGTAGCTGCAATGTTAAAATACTTTGTATAACTAATTAAAAACAAAGAAATAAACAACCTTGCTGATTTAATCGGCAGTTTAGCTCAAATCAAAAATGAAAACGCGATCTTTATCACTTTTATTGTGAAATTCTATGCCCGTCTAAATAGAAATATTGAGATAAAAAAGTTGAACCTGTCTGTCTGCATGACCGCAGGATTAAAAAAACGAAAAAACCTAAATCGATAAATCAGCTTATTGTATTGATGATCGACTAATAGTACCCGATAGCCTTGATCTTTAGCGAAAAATCTCCGCCCTGCTGGGCACCAATCACTAAACCTACACTACATAGCCGAGTTAAATCGAGCGGTTCTCGTTTGATTGGCTTCCCGCGGCAGTGGGGAGCAAAATCACTGAAGGGGATCTCAATCCGTTGCCAATTGATAACACTTGCCCCACTAATACCAAATGCCTGTAATTTAGGGTCGGGCATGATTGCCTGATATACCGTACTTTGCGGCGTATCAGCATCCTTAAGATTGACTTTGTATTGCTTGCATCTGTCTCTCTCTAGTTCAAGATAAATGCCAGTAAAACCACTTAAATCCAATTGGCCAAAGTCACTTTTTACCGAAGCGAAGCCGCCGCCATTGGCGAGAGAGACATGGCCACTGAAGATCCCATAACCTAAGGGCGAAATGGTCAGCTTACTACGGGACAAGCCCCCCATGACAGTATCATTGACAGAGTACCAAGATTGCGCGGTATCTAACTCTTTAAAATCAAAAAGGATCATAACTACTCCTATAAAAAAGCAGCCACCTTAGTGACTGCTCTTATGATACTTTTTATTACACTAACGACAGCACACTATCCAAGTTTAGCTTTGTTTTCAGCAGCTTCACAAGCTGCGGCAGTGAAAATCACGTCGGTAGAGCTATTTAATGCCGTTTCGGCAGCATCTTGGATAACGCCGATAATAAAGCCAACGGCCACCACTTGCATGGCAACATCGTTAGAAATACCAAACAAACTACACGCTAGGGGGATCAGCAACAGTGAGCCACCCGCTACGCCCGATGCGCCGCAGGCAGATACCGCAGCAACAATGCTCAGAAGTAGTGCGGTTAAGATATCCACTTGAATACCTAAAGTATGTGCCGCAGCTAAGGTCAATACGGTGATCGTAATGGCCGCCCCCCCCATGTTGATGGTGGCTCCCAGCGGAATAGATACTGAGTAAGTATCTTCGTGCAGATTTAACTTTTCACACAGTGCCATGTTCACTGGAATGTTGGCAGCACTCGAGCGGGTAAAGAAGGCCGTTACCCCACTCTCACGCAGACAGCGCAATACCAGCGGATATGGATTACGGCGTATTTTCACATAGACAATAATCGGGTTAACGATAAGCGCAATAATTGCCATCGCTCCGAGTAATACCGCCAGTAATTGAGCATATCCTGCAATCGCCGCAAAACCTGTCTCTGCGAAGGTTGCAGCAACTAAACCGAAAATACCAATGGGGGCTAAACGGATGATAAAGCGCACCATTTGTGAAACACCATGACTTACATCTGCAAAGACTTGTTTGGTCGAGTCGCTTGCGTGGTGTAGAGCTAAGCCTAAACCAACACCCCAAGCCAAAATACCTATATAGTTACCCGTCATCAGAGCATTAACTGGGTTATCCACTAGTTTAAACAGTAAGGTGTTGATGACCTCGCCAATCCCTTGAGGTGGACTGGAGCCTTCCACACCGGCCACTAATATGAGCTCAGTTGGGAACAAGGTACTTAACACCACAGCCGTCAGCGCCGCCGCGAAGGTACCGAACAGGTATAACACGACGATGGGACGCATATTGGTTTGTGCATTTTTCTTCTGATTCGCGATGGAAGATGCAACGAGAATGAATACCAACACAGGCGCAATGGCCTTCAACGCGCCAACAAATAAGCTCCCTAAGAATGCGATTTGCTTAGCCCATTCCTGGGAAAAACTCGCGAGTAGGATACCTGCGATAATCCCCACTAGAATTTGCAAGACAAGACTGCCATTTGCCAACTTGGCAGCAAAAGATGTTTTTTGATTCATGACTTAACCTATCGTTATTATATTTAGGCCGAGCAAATCTCACTCGCCCCTTGGATTTAAGGCCACAGAGGTTTTATAGGAACTGGCAGGAATTGTCTAGTTTTAACGGGCATTAAGCAGGGGATTTTATCCCTAACACGCAAAATTGCAGGTTAATCGCACTTATTTGGACCTTATTGCAGCAACATCAGCGCCACGCAACATGGCATCAATCAACTCGTGGGCATCAAATTTGGTCAGCGCCTCATTGGCTCCCACCTGATGAGCTTGGCTCACACTGATTTCGCTCGACAATGAGGTATGCAAAATGATGTAAGTATTTGCCAAAGCAGCATTATCTCTCACCTCAAAAGCCAGTTCATAACCATCTAGTCCGGGCATTTCAATATCGCTGACTAAAATATCGATTGGACGCCCTTCTCGGGCAGCAAGCTCCATCATCGACAGGGCATCTTTACCGTCTGATGTCACTGAGTAAGGGATATTAATGCTATCGAGGGCATCGGAGAGTTGTTTACGGGCTACCTTGGAGTCGTCCACCAGCAAAATACGCATAGGTTTGAGTTTTTCCCGCTGCACATCGGTCAGTATGGCGCGGTTAGCCTCTGGATTTTCGGGGAAAATTTTCGACAGCAATAATTCCACATCGAGCAACTGCACTAGCTGATTATCATGGCGGGTTACGCCCGTTAAGAAAGCGTTTTTGCCCAGATTGGCTGCGGGAGCTTCAATATCACGCCAATTGCACTCAATGATTCGGTCGATGCCACGCACTAAAAAGCCAATCAGCAACCGCTGGCAATCTGTGATAATGATGTAACTGTTTTTGAGCTCATCGTCGCCAATGGGCTTATAGCCAATGGCCGCAGCCATATCAATCACAGGAATGGTATTACCGCGAATGGTGGCAGCCCCCAGAATACTCGGATGGGATTTTGGAATTTTACTCAGCGGCGTATAAGGAACCAACTCCCTGACCTTTAAGGTACCAACGGCAAAAACTTGGGTCGGTGATAACCGAAAGAGCAGTAACCCCTGTGATTGGCTCGCCTTGCTTTTCATATACCTAAATTCCTGTTAAATCATTTTATTATCATAGCGGCTTCACAAGTGAGTTGCGATAGCCACTATGGTTATTTAGGCAGTCAACACTATAACTGTGACTCTATTGGCAATAGTCCGAAGAAATTCGCCATAAATACCCGCCAAAAACTGGCATCGGGCTCGCTATCATAACGCTGTTTTTTTACATCATCCCACCAAACGAGTTCACCTTCTTCAAGTGAAACACGATAGGCGCTACTGGCAATTCTAAACTCAATACTCGTTGCCACTTGATGGCTCAATTCAGGCTGAGCAATCAAAATCCCCATTTCCGTATTCACACTGGCTGAGCGAGGGTCAAAATTAAACGATCCGACAAACAAGCGCATATTATCGAAAATAAACGACTTAGCATGCAGGCTACTTTTTGAGCTACCATGCCAACTATGGGCAGACTGCCCCGGCTGCGCCTTCATCTCATAAATTTCAACGCCTGCGGCCAACAATGCCTTACGGTACGGTTTATAGCCCGCATGCACGGCAATCACGTCAGTCGCAGCCAAACTATTGGTCAACACGCGAACTCTTTTTCCAGACTTGGCCAATTTGATCAGTAGATCTGTCCCCGCCTGTGTTGGCACAAAATAAGGTGAAATAATAAACAGCTGGCTCTCTACCCCTGTAAGCTGTGGTATTAAGCGGCTAATTAACCATTGTGATTGATCCTCTTGATTTAATTTGTCCGGTGGATCAGCAAACACCTGTGCTTCCCCCCAAAACCAATTCATACGGCTCTCATCTATGGCTGTTAGTAAGGCGGTCTGAACTAATCGCTTCATATACTCGCTGGATTTTGCCTGCTCACGCTGCTCACTTATCCTAACTCTAAGTGCATCTAACCTTGCTTTTGTAGGCTCAAGTTTACTTAAGACTTCAATCGGATGGGTCGTTTCTGCATTCCAATAACGGTCGAACTCATTGGACACCTCAGAAACGGCATGCCCCATTGCCAGGAGATCAAAATCCCCAAACTCGAGGTCACGATTCGCGGCAAAATATTCGTCACCAATATTTCGCCCACCGACAATACTCATCAGATTGTCCACGGTAAAGGACTTGTTATGCATGCGATGATTAAGGCGACTAAAGCCAAATAACATGGCAATACCGCGATTTTCACGCTCTAAACTCGGGTTAAACAGGCGAATACTGATATTGGGATGACTGACTAAGGCAATTAAGCGATCGTCTAAATCGGCACTGGCGGTATCATCAAGTAATACCCGAACCCTAACGCCCCTGTCCGCCGCATCGAGTAAAAACCAAGACAATAGCCGCCCAGTCTCATCGTTATGATAAATATAATATTGCAAATCAATGCTGCTTACTGCTGACTCGATCAACAGTAAACGGGCGACAAACGCATCCACCCCATCTCCTAAGGGATACACAGCCGTCTGATTTGCGTGAGCATCGAGTTGAGGCCGCATTATCCGGTAAAGAGGTGAATTAGTGGCAAGTGGTAATGCGGTTTCAATAGGTTTTGGCGGTAATTCTGGCATAGCGCTACAGCCATTTAAGAGAACGAGAAGCAATCCAAACTGTGGCAGATGAAGGGGGGAGACTGAGCGGCTAAGGCGTGACTTAAAACCATTGAGCCAGGGGCCTATCGCAAAAAAGAGGCTCGCAACGCGTGAATATCTTCTAAATATTTTCTGCAATTAGCGACCCTCTTCTTGATTTAATTCAAAGGATTATTCCTGCAAAGCATAGAGTACATCAAAGGCGAATTGATCCCAACCTTCCGCTGTAAATGCAATATCGCGGATGCTACGAACTTGACTAACAGCATGCACAGGCGCAGCCCCATTGACCATCAGATAATAGGCCATGATAAGACCAGTTCTGTCTTTACCTGAGCGGCAATGCACTAACACAGGTAAATCATCGAGTTCGCACTGCTGAATAAACGCCAGAGCCTTAGGCAGCTGGGCGACACAAATCGCCAAATCCTCTTCCTGTGGTGGCACATTACGTGAAAAAGGAATGCACTCGTAACGGAGTCCCAAATCCTTAAAGCTGGCAGGTTCACACCCTTCCCCCCCATTAACCGAGAGCACCGCGCCAATGCCTGAGGCCTTAAGTTCGGCGAGATCCCAAGGGTCTTTGTTAGGCCCACTTCTTCCAGCAATTTTACCTTCAACTAACCAAAATAAATGCTGCATACTGCCCCCACAAACAGTTGCTGTGACGTTGAAACTTAAGTTTTAACGCCTACAAAATTTAAGACTTTTTACCCCAAAACTCTACATTGGCTGCGGGTAACTGTTTGCGTTTTTTCTTGCCTGTACCTTCAGGTTTTGCCAGAGGTTTCGCCTGAGAGAGTAACTCGATAGGCATCTCGGCATCGGCCTCAAAACCTAGCACTTGTTCACGAACTAATTTGATTTTGTTTTTCTTCTCGATAATACCGAAGTGATGGTATTCATCGTGTGAGATCAAGGTTACCGCTAAACCAGCCTCTCCAGCACGGCCGCTGCGACCGATACGGTGCATATAATCGGCGGGACTGCGTGGAAGATCGAAGTTAATTACCACCGGCAGTTTGTCGATATCGATACCGCGTGCCGCGATATCCGTTGCAATTAACACACTGATCTCACCATTTTTAAAGCCATCTAGCACACGCGTGCGCGCGCCTTGGGCTTTATCGCCATGAAACACTTCGGCGCTAATGCCGCGTTTAGATAGCTTTTGCGCTAAGTGATTACAAGTATTTTTAGCGCTGACAAAAATCAGCGCCTGCGACCACTGATTTTCCTTAATCAAATGGGCGAGCAAGGCGGTTTTTTGCGGACGATTAACGGTGATGACCCGTTGTTCAATGGTGCTTTCGCGCTCGCTCTGCAATTGATATTCGAGCGGATCTTTTAGTAGCTTAGCCGTTAACTCGCGCACTTCCTCTGGGAAGGTGGCCGAGAATAATAATGTTTGTTTCTTCACAGGCAGCGCGGCTAGCACCTGATTTAATTCATCAGTAAATCCTAGGCTTAACATGCGGTCGGCTTCATCAAGCACGAGCGCGCTTACCTTAGTTAACTTGATGGCATTACTCGATAACAAATCCAATAAACGACCCGGCGTTGCGACTAACACATCGGCGCCATTTCGCAGGTTTTGCATTTGCACATTAACGGATACACCACCGAAGGCCGCGACGATCTTCAGCTGACCATTTAAATGTGAGGAATAGGATAAGAAACTGTCGGCCACCTGCTGTGCCAACTCACGGGTAGGTACTAACACTAGAGCACGAACATAGGCACCCGATTTATCCACTGTTTTGCTCTCAAGCAGCAGTTGTAAAAGCGGCACCGCAAAGGCAGCAGTTTTCCCAGATCCGGTATTTGCGCCGGCGAGCACATCTTTGCCACTCAGAACTGCAGGCAGTGTTGCCGCTTGTACTGGTGTAGACGTCAGATAGCCAAGCTCAGATAAGCGATTCGATAAAGGGGCAATAATGCCAAGGTCGGCAAAACTCGGTGCGGCGGAGGATGCTGGGGTCATAAAAAAATACAAGGCTCATCAATAACAAATATGAAGCTATTCTAACGTAAAACTCGCGCCAGCGCTTGCCGATTCCAATGCTAAAAGCTGTTGTTTCATCACAAGTCCGTAGGCATAACCCGTTAGGGTGCCGTTTTTACCAATCACTCGGTGACAAGGCACGATAATCGCAATCGGATTCGCGCCATTGGCCGCCCCGACAGCGCGCACCGCCTTCGGTCGGCCAATGCGATTGGCAATCTCGCCATAACTACAACTTTGACCAAAACCCACATTCATCAATGCTTGCCAAACATCACGCTGAAATTCAGTCCCCTTAGGCGCTAGCGCGACATCAAACCTTGATAACTCACCGGAAAAATAACGTACCAACTGCTTTTTGGCCGCGTGAATATGCGCATTTGCCAGCGCGACATCGGTATCACTCGCCGTCACAAGGGGAATTTCGGTGCGTTCATATCCCACCACAGTTAAATGACTCAATCCATAAGCATTTGCATTGAGTTGCAGCATCCCTATAGGCGTCAGTAAGGTGTCCACAGCACAAGGGGAAAAAGCTGCAATATAGGGTACAGTCTTAAATGTGTTCGCAGTTTGATTCATGGTTCATCTCTTTTTTACTCATAGTTAAACACTGCTTTGCCATTCAATGCAGAAACTTGTTAGGCCAGAGCCCATAGCTGGAAGGTTAAATAACTGCCCCAGGGCGCAATAGCATTGGCGATAGAGTGACAAAGCTCAGGGTAATTAACCTCTTTTAGCGATTCTTTATCGATCTGATTTAAGGCGCCAAAATTGGCTAACAACTGTTTTTTAACGATTAAATCAGTATGTAGAAAGATATTCGGCTCCCCCTGCCCGCGCAGTTTGGCGTAGGCAATGGTCCACGGCCCAATACCTTTCACACCTATCCAATCATCAACACTGGCGTTGGGATTATCGCAAATAAAGGCCGCGAGCGCGTTTAATGCAAGCTTGCGGCTGCCAGGCATTTTAAGCTCAACTAAACTGGCGCGGCGTATTGCATCAGGCGTTGGGAATAATCGATATTCATTTCCATCTAACTCAAAGTGCTCGCCATAGGCATCGACTAATACATTAAGTAATTTAGTCGCCTGCACCACACTCACCTGCTGGCCAAGCACAGCGCGGCAAGCTGCCTCAAACAGAGAACCTGCGCCAGGGATCCTAAGCCCCGATTTAGGGGATAAGCTTATTTGGGATAACGATTGGATTCTTTCTTCAATCTGCGATAAATCCGCATCTAAATCTAAAATTCGCCGCACTTCAGCGAGTAACGGCTGCAATTTATCAAGTTCGGCTGCATTCTTGAGTCTGATATTGATGTTAAAGCGATGGAAATCTGGCTCATGCCTTATATCAATCACTGCCCGTAAATCCCCTATGGTAAGTGTTCGCCCATATTGATCATCATCCTTAAACCATTCCATGCCAGTCACGCTGCGCAATTGATAGAAAGCGATTTGCGATGCCCAATCGAGCGGCGGTCGATAATACTGATACAAACTTAAGCTCAAGGACTGCTGCTGAACAACATCTTCGCTCTGTTCTGTAGTCAACTCTGTGCTCACTTTATTTTTCAGCTCATCTTGCAGCTTGTTCATTGAAGCTCTTCGTAATTGAGTTGGGGTTAATTGCAGCGTTTGCTGAAACGCCTCATTAAAACGACGAATGCTGTTAAAGCCGGCTGCCAGTGCGATTTGCGTTATCGGCAGCTGAGTTTGATGCAATAACTGCTTAGCAAACAACAGCTGCCGATAAAGTGCATATTGCTTGGGTGATGTACCAAAACCATCGGTGAATAACTTATTTAAATAACGACTGCTGATCCCAAGCTTTTCGGCCAGTTCAGTAACAGATAATCCCTGCTCCCCCGCCAAAGCCCCCATATCAATTAACCGAATCGCCCTATCTAACGTGGTACCAGTACCCTTCCACGGGTTAGAGCCGGGCGCACTGTCCGGTCTGCAGCGTAAGCAAGGTCTAAGGCCCGCCTGCGCAGCCTTAATTGCGGAATCAAAATAACGGACATTTTCTTCCTTCGGCGCAACAGCTGGGCAGACTGGGCGACAATAAATGCCGGTGCTGAAGACGCCAACAAAAAATTTACCATCAAAGCGTGGGTCTTTGCTTAATCGCGCCTCACGACAGATTGTCGGGGAGAGTTGACAGTCGTCACTCTTATCTTGAGCAACCGCTTGTACGACTAACCCTGGTGTTGTTTGTGTCAATAATGACACTGAGGCTTTGCCCATTTGATTTCTCACCTGCAACTTGAAGTCTTAGACGTACTCTACGTAATTAACATCAAAGGCACTAGCGGAAAACGGAACTGGATCATTAAGTGCTTTTCCCGTCAAAAATCCGATATGCTATTAAGCAGTTAATTTTCTCCTCAAATTAGAGCCAATTCATGTTTAAACGATTCGAATCCTGGGTGGACGCCCTGCCCGATGGTGAACCAACCAAGCCCCCGAAAGGGGTATATGCCTTTTGTCGCCACTATACTCGGGGCTACGAACTACCACTAGTGTTAATGTCAGTATTAACAGCGTTGATAGCAATGCTCGAAGTATCGCTATTTGGTTTTATGGGGAAATTAGTCGACTGGCTAGTAAACAAAAGTCCTGAGACTCTTTACCAAGATGAAGGCTCAACGCTGATTTTAATGTCGGTAATGGTGTTAGTGGTAATGCCATTACTCGTATTATTTCATTCGCTTATTATGCATCAGACGCTACTTGGCAATTATCCAATGTCGATTCGCTGGCTCGCCCACCGTTATTTGCTTAAACAAAGCGTGTCTTTTTATCAAAATGATTTTGCGGGCCGTATTGCCACCAAAGTGATGCAAACATCCCTCGCTGTGCGTGAAACTGTGATGAAATTACTCGATGTGTTGGTTTACATACTCGTGTATTTCACCTCCATGCTAGTCATGGTCGCCAGCGCTGATGCCCGCTTAGTAATCCCTATGCTGATCTGGCTGGCGCTTTACATCGGTCTGCAATGGTATTTTGTGCCGCGCCTAAAAAACGTGTCCACCGAACAGGCCGATGCCCGCTCTACCATGACTGGGCGGATTGTCGACAGCTACACCAATATCACCACGGTAAAACTCTTTGCCCACACCGACAAAGAAGCCGACTACGCCAAAGACAGCATGAAAAGCTTCCTTAAGACAGTGTATCGCCAGATGCGCCTCGTCACTTGGATAAGCGTAAGCGTGCAGGTAATAAACTATTTACTGGCCTTTAGCATCGCTGCTCTCTCTATTGTGCTCTGGAGCGACAATGCCATTACCGTTGGCGCGATTGCGATTGCGGTGAGTCTCGCGCTGCGTTTAAACGGTATGTCGCAATGGATCATGTGGGAAATCAGCTCCTTATTCGAAAACATAGGGACTGTCACCGACGGCATGAATACGCTATCGAAAACCACGCTTATTCAAGATCAATCAAATGCCAAAAAACTTGAGGTTGAGCATGGCAAGATTGATTTCAACCAAGTGTGTTTCCATTACGGTGAAGAAACCGGCGTTATTGAAGGGCTGGATTTAAATATCAAAGCCGGTGAGAAAGTTGGTCTCGTCGGTCGCTCTGGTGCGGGTAAATCGACGCTCGTAAACCTATTAATGCGCTTCTATGATGTTGAAAAAGGCCAAATCACCATCGATGGTCAGGATATCAAGACCGTTAAACAGGATTCGCTGCGCGCCCAAATTGGTATGGTGACTCAGGATACCTCCCTACTGCATCGCACCATCCGAGAAAATATTCTTTATGGCAATCCTAATGCATCAGAGGAGCAGCTCGAACATGCTATTAAGCAAGCTCAAGCCCATGATTTTATTAATGAGCTAACGGATCCTTCGGGTAATCATGGCTTAGATGCTCAGGTCGGTGAGCGCGGCGTAAAACTGTCTGGCGGACAGCGTCAACGTATCGCAATTGCGCGGGTATTACTCAAAAATGCCCCAATTTTGTTGCTGGATGAAGCGACCTCGGCGTTAGATTCTGAAGTGGAAGCTGCTATTCAAGAAAGTCTATACCAGTTAATGAAGGGCAAAACGGTGATAGCCATCGCCCACCGTTTATCGACAATTGCTGCAATGGACAGGTTAATCGTGCTAGATCAGGGACGTATCGTTGAGCAAGGCACCCATCAAGAGCTTATCGCTCAGGGTGGCATCTATGCGCAGCTTTGGGCGCATCAAACCGGTGGTTTCCTTGGGGTTGAATAATCCCGATTGACTGAAACTAAGGCGACCATGAGTCGCCTTTTTATTGCCTGTAAATCTGTTCAATTGAGTATCAATAAATATTTTTGATATAACAAGTTGAACAACAATGAATTCACATTAGCATTTTAACATAGTAAGGGCATCACCCTCTTAGTCCGTATAATCCGAACCCAAGTATTCTTCTTAAATGACCCTACACGTGCCCCTAGTGTGCCAACGGGTGTAATTACGAGTATTGAGCTAACAAGTTCATATCACTTTTATCATTGAAGATTTGGTATTGAGCATTGGGGAGCCAACAATAGGAACTAGAGTGGGAACCTGATTGCGGGAAGTTAGCTTTATAAGTCATGTTTAGGAAAGAAATAATCCAAAGAATAAACACTCTCAGGGTAATGATTTAAATCAAAAAGACGCTGTTTAACAACTTAGTAAGGATTAGGGCAAATTTCAGATACAAAAAAACCACCTTAAGGTGGCTATTTGTTTTCCAACTAACATTACGATTAACGATAGTTGAAATTGGTATCCCCTAGGGGATTCGAACCCCTGTTACCGCCGTGAAAGGGCGGTGTCCTAGGCCTCTAGACGAAGGGGACACAAGGACATATTAATTTGAATTTTCATTCCCGTTTAACATTGACGGTGTCCTAGGCACACTTCTAAGAACAGAAGGTAAGTAAAGGACCGATATTTAGCCTCATCGCGGAGGTCTTGCTATTTATCTCAAACAACTCGTTAGTCATTTGGGATGGACTCTATCTTTTGGGATAGAGTGGTATCCCCTAGGGGATTCGAACCCCTGTTACCGCCGTGAAAGGGCGGTGTCCTAGGCCTCTAGACGAAGGGGACACAAGGACATATTAATTTGAATTTTCATTCCCGTTTAACATTGACGGTGTCCTAGGCACACTTCTAAGAAAAGAAGTGTAAGTCAAGGACCGATATTTAGCCTCTTCGCGGAGGTCTTGCTATTTATCTCAAACAACTCGTTAGTCATTTGGGATGAAAGTGGTATCCCCTAGGGGATTCGAACCCCTGTTACCGCCGTGAAAGGGCGGTGTCCTAGGCCTCTAGACGAAGGGGACACAAGGACATATTAATTTGAATTTTCATTCCCGTTTAACATTAACGGTATCCTAGGCGCACTTCCAAGAACAGAAGGCAACTCAAGGATCGATGTTTAACCTCATCACTGAGGTCTCGCTATTTTCTCTCAAACAACTCGCTAGTCATTTGCGAGGAAAGTGGTATCCCCTAGGGGATTCGAACCCCTGTTACCGCCGTGAAAGGGCGGTGTCCTAGGCCTCTAGACGAAGGGGACACAAGGACATATTAATTTGAATTTTCATTCCCGTTTAATATTAACGGTGTCCTAGGCACACTTCTAAGAACAGAAGGTAAGTAAAGGACCGATATTTAGCCTCATCGCGGAGGTCTTGCTATTTATCTCAAACAACTCGTTAGTCATTTGGGATGGACTCTATCTTTTGGGATAGAGTGGTATCCCCTAGGGGATTCGAACCCCTGTTACCGCCGTGAAAGGGCGGTGTCCTAGGCCTCTAGACGAAGGGGACACAAGGACATATTAATTTGAATTTTCATTCCCGTTTAATATTAACGGTGTCCTAGGCACACTTCTAAGAAAAGAAGGTAAGTCAAGGACCGATATTTAGCCTCTTCGCGGAGGTCTTGCTATTTATCTCAAACAACTCGTTAGTCATTTGGGATGAAAGTGGTATCCCCTAGGGGATTCGAACCCCTGTTACCGCCGTGAAAGGGCGGTGTCCTAGGCCTCTAGACGAAGGGGACACAAGGACTATTAATTTAATATTATTACGAATAACAACATTCTGCTTAATAACGCATAATTTGGTGGAGCTAGACGGGATCGAACCGTCGACCTCTTGCATGCCATGCAAGCGCTCTCCCAGCTGAGCTATAGCCCCAAATTTTTGACAACACACATTTGTATCGACAGAAACTTAGATTTTTTCTTATCAAACAACTCGCTAGTTGTTTGATAGAAACCTTATCTCAATGAGATAATTGGTATCCCCTAGGGGATTCGAACCCCTGTTACCGCCGTGAAAGGGCGGTGTCCTAGGCCTCTAGACGAAGGGGACACAGGACTATTAATTCGATATAAATCATTATATCCCGCTTAATATCGGCGGAAAGCTTGGTGGAGCTAGACGGGATCGAACCGTCGACCTCTTGCATGCCATGCAAGCGCTCTCCCAGCTGAGCTATAGCCCCAAGCTTTCAAGCTGTATTTAAGTGCACCACAAGCATTTGCTCGTCTGTGTCTCAACTACGGGGCGCATTCTATGCAGCGCACCTAAATGTGTCAACTCGTTTTTTAGGAATTTATTCTATCTGCTACAAATTCAATCGCTTTGGATAATCTTTGCTCAGAACGAGTCTTTCCTATTAAGAATAAGGTGATATCTAAGCCTGGAGACTGCCCTGCCCCAGTTACGGCGACGCGTAATGGCATACCGACTTTACCCATTCCCACTTCTAACTCAGCAGCTGTCGCTTCAATGGCTTGATGAATTCCTTCAACAGTCCAATCAGTTAATGCTGCTAATTTTTGTTGCACTAATTGAAGTGGTTCAAGCGCCACACCACGTAAATGCTTTTTCGCCTGTTCAGCATCGAACTCTGCGAAATCTTCGTAGAAATAACGGCTAGAAGCAGCTAACTCTTTTAAAGTCTTGGCACGTTCAGCCAGTGCTGTCACTACTGCAGATAAGGCAGGGCCATTGGTGGTATCAATCTTCTGATCGTCCATGTGCCACTGCAGGTGAGAAGCCACATATTCTGGATCAAGCGTCTTAATATAGTGTTGGTTTAACCAAACCAGCTTTTCAGTATTAAAAGCAGACGGCGCTTTGTTGATGTCGTCTAGCTTAAATAGCTGCTTCATTTCCTCTAAAGAGAACACTTCTTGGTCGCCATGTGACCAACCTAAACGCACTAAGTAGTTCAGCAATGCTTCTGGTAAATAGCCGTCGTCACGGTATTGCATTACGCTTACCGCGCCATGACGCTTAGACAGCTTGGCACCATCGTCACCTAAAATCATCGACACGTGGGCATATTCAGGAATAGGCGCACCTAATGCTTTAAGGATGTTGATTTGACGTGGCGTGTTGTTGATATGGTCTTCACCACGAACTACACAGGTAATGCCCATATCCCAATCGTCTACCACCACACAGAAGTTATAAGTAGGCACACCGTCGGTACGGGCGATGATCAGATCATCTAATGCATCGTTTGAGAATTCGATACGGCCACGAACGTGATCGTCAAATACGACTGAGCCACCAATTGGGTTTTTGAAACGCACAACGAAAGGCTCATCACTCTCGCCTTCAGACAAGACACGCGCAGGCAGATCACGACAGCAACCATCGTATTTTTGCGCCTCGCCCTTAGCTGCTTGTGCTTCTCTTAACGCATCAATACGTTCACGCGAGCAATAACATTTATAAGCTGTACCCTGTTCTAACATCTGAGCAATGATTTCGTTGTAACGATCAAAACGCTTAGTTTGATAGTACGGGCCCTCGTCCCACGTCAAACCTAACCAGTTCATGCCCTCCAAAATGGCATCACATGCAGCCTGAGTAGAACGTTCAATATCCGTATCTTCAATACGTAAAACAAACTCACCATTATTGGCACGAGCTTGTAACCAAGAATAAAGAGCAGTACGGGCACCGCCCACGTGCAAAAAGCCAGTTGGGCTTGGGGCAAAACGCGTCTTAGTTGTCATAATGGGACACTAACCTATATAAAGTCGTCTAGATAAAGACAATCACGGTAAAAAGTGGGCTTATTCTAGCAGCCTAACTGGACGCTGCAAATGGAACATATCATGACGTGCACCAAGTTAAAGAAACAATGCAACACGCTCCCTATCCTTATTATCTCTGTCCATCCAATCTCATTAGGTTAGCTTTGCTCTCTTTTATTTAACTCGCGAGGCTCGCCAAGGGTTATTTATAGGAAGTAGGCCAAGAGTAAGCGCCATTCACAAAACAGTGAAATGACACATCGCTAAGCAGATATTTACCCAACAAAAGCCAAATCGGGCACCTTCCCTCCTCTCCGAGGAAAAGCCTTGATTATTTTACAACTCAAAATGAAACTAGCATTGAGAGCAAACACATCATTTGAAGCACTTTGTTCAGAGTTAAACCCTAAATAAAGGTGAAACCTGCAACGATGACCAAATGCCATTTACGAATATCATCTTAAATTGCTTAATAAAGTAACAGTTTAAAACTAAGCACGGTTAACATTAAGACAAAGCGAACAAAAATAGCGCGACCAATGCTTTTTTCATTAAAAAGCGTTGACACTCGATCGAACCTCCCTATAATACGGCTCCACACAGCAGAGGTCGCTTAGCTCAGCTGGGAGAGCACCTCCCTTACAAGGAGGGGGTCACTGGTTCGATCCCAGTAGCGACCACCATGTGTTAAATGAAAATTTAATCATGGTATTCAAGTTGTTATATGCCCGGGTCGCTTAGCTCAGCCGGGAGAGCACCTCCCTTACAAGGAGGGGGTCACTGGTTCGATCCCAGTAGCGACCACCATATACTCCTTAATTTACTGTGTCGTCATTCTCCGGTCGCTTAGCTCAGCCGGGAGAGCACCTCCCTTACAAGGAGGGGGTCACTGGTTCGATCCCAGTAGCGACCACCATATTTTAGAATGACATAAAAATTAGTATTGAATGAATTCCGGTCGCTTAGCTCAGCCGGGAGAGCACCTCCCTTACAAGGAGGGGGTCACTGGTTCGATCCCAGTAGCGACCACCATATTCTTCATTACTGTTTTACCCGGGTCGCTTAGCTCAGCCGGGAGAGCACCTCCCTTACAAGGAGGGGGTCACTGGTTCGATCCCAGTAGCGACCACCATAATTCTGCATTACCGATTTACCCCGGGTCGCTTAGCTCAGCCGGGAGAGCACCTCCCTTACAAGGAGGGGGTCACTGGTTCGATCCCAGTAGCGACCACCATATTTCCAACAAAACTTTACCCCCAGCTCATCTCAACTATGCTTGATCTTAATCAGCGTATGCTTATGTGGCTTACAATCTCAATATACTCTGTAATCCGCTCTAGCAACTGATTTGAATTTGCCTTTGGCATTTTTGGAGATCAGCACCATGGCCAGTGTCAGTCAATCAGCGTCATTATCGAATATTGCTGCATACCTTAAACATACTCAGTCCTGTGATGAGCAAACAGCACTTAAGGAAGCCAGAGAAGTCATGCACAATCTGGTGAGTATGCGTCAGAAAGGCTTTATTACGGGTTGGTATTTTGATGAACGCGGTCATTTAGAATTACTGCCAAGCGATGCGATTTTAAAACGCCTCGGTGAAACCACTAAATAAACCCGTTTCCCCCTTCTCACCTCCTTAATTTCCAAGGATTCACATTCCTATTGGTCAATTTGATCTAAACCTTACCAAAAGCGTGCATTATTCGACCAACACTGTTTTAGCCTTTTATTCACCGCTCAATCGCAATAGGCGGTTTTCCACCCATAGCAGCTTTGTACGTGAGCGAGATCTCACCCATAAAATCCAGAGTGTGACAAAGCTCAAATGCACTACACTTTAGTAACCAAACACTTACAGTTTGGTTCATGAGTTGGCGTGGTATTTGCCTTAATGAAAACAGACCTCAGGGAAATCAAGGCTGTATTCCTACTCATACTTGGTAATAAAGCAACCAAGACTGGGGACAACTCCAAAAACAAATAAAGGAACTAAAGAAATGACCGTGAATCAACAAATTGGAATTAATCGCCCACTAAAAACCATTGCAAAAATGTTTGCGCTAGCGTCGGTATTTGCTACTAGCATGAACGTGTTCGCAACCCCCGTTGAACTGAAGTTTTCCCACGTGGTGGCTGAAAACACTCCTAAGGGTCAAATGGCGCTTAAGTTCAAAGAATTAGTTGAGCAACGTTTACCAGGAGAATACACAGTGAGTGTGTTTCCTAACTCTCAGTTATTCGGAGATAACAACGAGTTGGCAGCACTTTTACTTAACGACGTACAATTTGTAGCACCTTCACTGTCTAAATTCGAACGTTATACCAAGCGTTTACAAGTGTTCGATTTACCCTTCCTCTTTAACGACATGGACGCAGTGAATCGCTTCCAGCAAGGTGAAGCGGGTCAAGCGCTACTTAATTCAATGAACCGCAAGGGTATTGTCGGTTTAGGTTATTTACACAATGGTATGAAACAATTCTCTGCAAATACGCCACTTAAACTCCCAACCGATGCCAAAGGCCTAAAATTCCGAGTCATGGCATCGGATGTATTAGCAGCACAATTCGATGCTATCGGCGCAATTCCAGTGAAGAAACCTTTCTCTGAAGTGTTCACCCTACTGCAAACCCGCGCGATTGATGGCCAAGAAAACACTTGGTCAAACACCTACTCACAAAAATTCTATGAAGTTCAAACTCATATTACTGAAAGTAATCATGGCGTACTGGACTACATGGTCGTGACCTCAGATACCTTCTGGAAGGGCCTCCCCGCCGATAAACGTAAAATCATCAAAGAAGCATTAGATGAATCTATCGCCCTTGGTAATAAGATTGCATCTGAAAAAGATAACGAAGATAGACAATTGATTATCGATTCTAAACGCTCTCAACTGGTGACCTTAACCCCAGAAGAACGTCAAAAATGGATTGATGTGATGAAACCAGTTTGGGCGAAGTTTGAAGACCAAGTTGGCAAAGACGTGATTGACGCTGCAGTTGCTGCTAATAAATAAAAAATGATGTTTACCGCTTAACGCCTCTGGGGTTAAGCGGTGTTAAATGCGGGGAGAAAGCTGTGATATCGCGATTATTTGGTTATTTCGAAGAAGGGGTGCTCAACCTATTGATCACTCTGATGACACTCTTGGTATTTACCGAGGTAGTGGCACGATTTTTCTTCAGTACAGGATTCCTATGGATCCAAGAACTCACACTCACACTGTGCGGATGGTTTGTACTTTTCGGTATGTCCTATGGCGTAAAGGTCGGCGCACATATTGGTGTTGATGCCTTTGTGAAAACATTGCCACCCAAAGCTAAAAAAATAACCTCTCTGGTTACGGCGCTCATTTGTATCGCTTACTGTGTGCTCTTCCTCAAGGGCAGTTGGGATTACCTTTCTCAGATGTACCAAATTGGCGTACCGATGGAAGACATTCACTTTCCTCAATTTTTCTTAAAAGCACTCGATCCAGACTTTGCCTGGGAAACCTTAAAAATCGATGTCGATGATGGCGCTGTGCCGATTTGGTTATCTCAAAGTATCTTGCTCATTGGTTTTAGTATGCTGACTTGGCGCTTTGTCGAGCTATTTATCGCCATTTTACGTAACCAAACCACAGGTTTAACCTTCGCCAATGAAGCCAAAGAAAGCATGCATTTGATTGATGACAGCGCCCAACAAACACCCGAAACAAATAAAAATGATGGGGAAGCTAAGTAATGGCCATTATGACCCTCTTTACCGCCTTACTCGTCTGTATGATCCTAGGCATGCCTATCGCCATTGCGTTAGGTTTTTCCAGCATGCTGACTATTTTGTTATTTTCAAATGACTCACTGGCATCTGTTGCCCTTAAACTCTATGAGTCATCTTCAGAACACTATACCCTGCTAGCCATTCCATTTTTTATTCTATCCTCTGCGTTCTTATCGACTGGCGGTGTTGCAAGACGGATTATTGATTTTGCCATGGACAGTATCGGCCATATCCGCGGCGGTTTAGCGATGGCTTCCGTTATGGCCTGTATGCTGTTCGCAGCGGTATCAGGTTCATCTCCGGCAACGGTTGCCGCCATCGGCTCTATTGTGATTGTCGGCATGGTGAAAGCCGGTTACCCCGAAAAGTTTGCCGCGGGTGTGATTACTACCTCTGGCACCTTGGGGATTTTGATCCCACCATCGATTGTAATGTTAGTATACGCTGCTGCAACTGAAGTCTCAGCAGCCCGTATGTTTATGGCAGGCTTAATCCCAGGTCTTATGATGGGCCTCTTGCTGATGATAGTGATTTATATTGTCGCACGATTTAAAAACCTGCCCTCACGTCCCTTCCCAGGCTTTAAAAAACTTGGGATTTCCAGCGCTAAGGCGTTGGGTGGTTTAGCATTAATTCTTATTGTTTTAGGTTCTATCTATGGCGGAGTTGCAAGTCCCACCGAGGCTTCAGCCGTTGCCTGTATGTATGCTTACTTGATTGCCGTATTTGGCTACCGTGATATCGGCCCATTAAAAAATGTGGCTTGGCGTAATCCAAATGAAAACCTAGTGAGTGCCGTTTTCCGTAACCTTAGCCATATGGTATTGGGGCTAATTAAAACCCCTGTCGATAAAGAAATCCGTAACGTAGTGCGTGATGGTGCTAAGGTCAGCATTATGCTGCTGTTTATCATTGCTAACGCTATGTTGTTCGCCCACGTACTGACAACTGAGCGTATCCCACACATCATCGCCGAACATATTGTGGGTATGGGTTTACCGGCTTGGGGCTTCCTGATTATCGTTAACTTGCTGCTGCTGGCGGCGGGTAATTTTATGGAACCTTCGGCCATCGTATTGATTATGGCACCAATCCTATTTCCAATTGCAGTGCAACTGGGTATCGATCCTATCCACTTAGGTATCATCATGGTGGTCAACATGGAAATCGGCATGCTGACCCCGCCCGTGGGGCTCAACCTCTTCGTGACGGCGGGGATAACCAAGCGCAGCATCGGCTGGGTCATCCAGTCGGTTTTACCTTGGTTAGCCTTAATGTTAGCGTTCCTTGCACTTATTACCTATGTTCCGCAAATTTCACTGTTCTTACCCGAGTATCTCGATAAGTTGAAGGGATATTAATCGCGACACGAGTCGTATTCCTTGATTTTAGATGCTTTATAAGCGAGCCTACTGCGGCTCGCTTTTTTCAGCGCAAACAGGATTGCCTGCTATGTTACCTATGACCCCAAAAGCCAAACAACGTCTACTACTGACGGTAGTGCTTCTCGCGGGGCTATTTGCCATCTTAAAATTAACCTATTGGGTTCACTTTTATCAGGGCAAAATCGACATAGAACAACAGTCTGAAAAGCAGCTAAAGGAATTGGTGAGCTTCTTAGACGGCGCCCTCTCCCGCTACGAAAGCATTCCCCATGTACTCTCGACCAACCCTATGTTGGCTAACGTACTCAACGATCAGCAAAATGCAAAAAAAGTGCAGGAATTAAACCTGTATTTAGAAGAAATCCAGCATGTTACCGAAGCATCAGATATCTACCTTATCGATGCGCTCGGGATTGCCGTTGCTGCCAGTAACTGGCAACAGCACTTTTCTTTCATCGGTAAAGATTACTCCTTTCGCCCCTACTATACCGATGCAATTTCGGGCAACTTAGGTCGCTATTACGCGGTTGGGACGAGCTCAGATAAGCGGGGATTTTACTTCTCCTATCCCATTTATCAGCGGGGAGCACAGGGAATACTGGGTGCCATTGTCGTCAAGGTGGATATTTCCGATATCGAACAACAGAGCACGAGCATTGCGCTTGCGGGCCAATATGAATTTATCATCAGCGATCCCGACAATATCGTGTTTATCTCCAGCATCGATGAGTGGCGTCTGCGTTCATTAACGCCGCTGACCGAGTCAAAGCAATATGCACTCAATGCCTCCAGACGCTATGCAAATCGCCCGATTGGCGAGCTTAATATCAAACCACACTACTTAGATGGCACGGCAAACACAGGTAAAATTTATCAAATCGGTTTAGGCCGTAGCCATACCGACTATATGGATACCCACCACCTGATGAGTAAAGCGGGTTGGCGAGTACATATTCTTGCTCCCCTAAAGCCTCTACATGAAACCATGCCAGCATTGATGTTACTGTCAGCGGCTATCTATCTGTTATTAGCTTTAGGGTTATTATTCAGCAGCGAAAAACGACGTAACCTACAAAGGCTGCAACTTGCCCAGAGTTTGCTCGAGCAGCGGGTGGAAGAGCGAACACGCGATTTACAGCAAGCAAACACGCGCCTTAAGGACACGCAAGATGAGCTCATTCAAGCCGCAAAATTAACGGTGATCGGTAGTCTTTCCGCCAGTATCAACCACGAGCTCAATCAGCCACTGGCCGCCCTTCGCAGCTACGCCCAAAATACCCAGACCTTCCTTTCCCGCAATATGCCGGACAAGGCAATGGATAATTTGAAAATAATTATCGAATTAACCGACCGCTTAGCGGACATTGTCGGCCAATTTAAAAGCTTTACCCGTAAGAGCCAGGGGACGGACAGCGCCACGGATCTAAATCGCTGTATTCGTCAGGCGCTAACCATAGTCCAGCCCGAAATCGACAAACAAGGGGTTGAGCTTGATGTGCAGTTGCCCGAATTTGACTATCAGGTCTGGGGCGATAAAGTGCGCCTACAGCAAGTATTCGTTAACATCATGAGTAACGCGATTGTTGCCATGCAGCAAGCCCCAAAGCGCAAACTCAGCATCAGTATTCAATATGATGGCAAGTTATGTATCAGCATTCAGGACTCGGGCCCAGGGGTGCGAGAGAGCCAAATGGAAAAGATTTTTGAGCCGTATTTCACCACCAGTGAACGCACAGGACTGGGACTTGGACTCTCTATTTCCCAACGAATTATTGAGTCTATGCAAGGTCAAATTAACGTGGCCAACGCCGAAGAAGGCGGCGCCATTTTCCGCATTATTTTACCGATTTATGCCTATGAGGAGCGCCTTTCACTATGAGCGTACCTAACGCCATCCAAGACTACAGTGTGCTTATCGTCGATGACGAATTGCATATCGGCACAGTATTAGTTCAACTATTTGAGCTTGAAGGCATTAGAGCCATCGCGAGCACTGAGCCCAAGGGCATCGCCAAACTGCTCGATAAGGATTGGCCCGGCATGGTGATTTCCGATGTGAACATGCCGCAACTTGACGGCATCAGCCTCATGCAGCAAATCCACCAGCAAGATGCAGATCTCCCCGTCGTGTTGCTCACAGGTTTTGGCGATATTGCGATGGCAGTCAATGCCTTAAAACAAGGTGCCTATGATTTCCTCGAAAAGCCCTTTAATAACGAACATATGCTCGATGTGGTCAAACGGGCTCTGGAAAAACGCAGCCTGACGCTTGAAAACCGTAAACTCAAAAAGGAACTCGAAAGCCATAATGCACCGGGACCTAGGATATTAGGCCATAGCGTCGGCATTAATCGGATGCGGCATATTATCGATCAGGTTATCCATACCCCTGCCGATGTGCTGATTGAAGGCGAAACGGGCACAGGTAAAGAGTTAGTGGCACGTTACTTACATGATCACAGTAGTCGTAATCAGGCGAACTTTGTTGCCATCAATTGCGGCGCCATCCCTGAGAACCTGATTGAAAGTGAGTTATTTGGTGCAGAGGCGGGCGCCTTTACCGGCGTGGATAAAATGCGCATCGGTAAGTTTGAATACGCCAATGGCGGCACTTTGTTTTTAGATGAGATTGAAAGTACCCCACTGTCATTGCAGGTTAAGCTACTGCGGGTACTTGAAGATAGAAAGGTTGAGCGCTTGGGCTCAAACAAGAGTATCGATTTGGATATCCGCGTGATTGCCGCCACTAAGGTCGATTTGAAGACTCTATGTGATACGGGCGAATTTAGGCAGGATTTACTCTATCGACTCAATCTTGTCACAGTGCCGATTCCGCCACTTCGAGATCGCCGTGAGGATATACCGCTCCTCTTCTTACACTTTGCCCGGGTCGCATCAGCCCGTTATCACAAGGCACTTATCCCACTTAATGCCGAACAAAACACGCTACTCAGCTCACACGATTGGCCAGGAAATGTGCGTGAGCTTAGGAATCTTGCCGAACGTTATGTACTCCTTGGGGGTGAAGCCGCCTTTGCAGGCAATTTGGGTAATACTCCCAGCCTGCACTCGAGCATGTCCCTGCAGCAGCGAGTCGAATTCTTTGAACGGGTATTAATAGAAGAAGCGCTTAGCCATAACAAGGGCAGTATCAAACAGACCATGGAACAGCTCGAGCTGCCCCGTAAAACGCTTTACGATAAAATGCGCAAATACGACCTCGACCGTAAGCAATATATCACTGCCGATGAATAGAACACTGCCCAATCAAGCCCGCGCTATTTGAATCGCTAAAATAAAACCCCGCAACTGTGGCGGGGTTTTATTTTAGCGCAGTAAGGGATTACTCCTCCTCGAGCCATGCTTCCTGCTGCACACACATGCCCTTGGAGGATTTCACATAGGGCTCTAAGATGGGCATCATTCCTTTCATCACCTGCAGCGGCAGCGCTGAGGTAAAACTAAAGTCATCGGCCTTACTGCCGGGCACAAAGGCCGTGAGTGTGCCGAAGTAATTATCCCCGAGGTAGAACACGAAGGTTGCAGTGCGGTTCATGGCCGTAGTCGCCACTTTTCGGCCACCTTGCATCTGCGTCGCAATTCGGTTGTCACCGGTTCCGGTTTTACCACCAATGGCGAGTAGCGCACCGTTATCATCGGTAAAGATGCCCTTCAAACGGCGCGCGGTGCCGTTCTCAACTACGTTTGCCAACGCGGCTTTCAATGCCTGAGCCACTTCGTGGCGCATAACTCTCTCACCCCGAGTATGTTGGTTCTGCAAACGCACCTCATAGGGCGTATGCTCGGCAAAGTGCATCTGATTCACGCGCACTGTGGGTAAGCGATAACCATCATTCTGAATAATGCCCATTAACTCAGCAAGAGCTGCAGGTCTATCCCCCGAGCTACCTAACGCCGAACCTAAAGATGGCACCATGGATTCAAATGGATAGCCCAAACGCGCCCAGCGCTGATGGATATCGAGGAAAGCCTCAACTTCCAGCATCACCCTCACACGCACGTCACGGGCGTTTTTATGCCGTGTTCTAAACAACCAGCGATAAACCTCCTGGCGTTGATCCTTACTGGCCTCTTTGATGTCATTCAAGTTAGCTTCGGGATGCTCGTTCATATAATTAAGCACCCACAACTCTAGCGGGTGAACGCGCGCGATATAACCCTGATCTGGCAAGTTATATTTATCCTTACCGTACTTGTTATACAGCTCGTTAATGCGCTTATCGGTGTAGGTCTTATGCGGGAGTCGTTGCTGTAAAAACGCCTTAAAGTTAGCAACTGATTCATTCGGCAACAAATAGCGATAGGCCGCAGTCAGCTGAGTCTCTGCCTGTGATTGACCATCGAAGAACAGCTCAAGCCTTTCAGTAGGTTCGACCTTCTTATACTTGCGGTAAAACTTCGTCACGAAGGTATTACCCTCTCGGTCGGCGAATACGCGCAGGTATTCCTCACGGCGAGGATCTTTATCGTTACGCAATAGGCGCGCCATATTACCTTCGTTTTGCATACTACTGCTGTAGTTAACGATATCGCGCATTAACCGAACGAAGGGCAAGTTGATGGAATCCTGCAGCGCCTGATACAACGTAGGTACTTTATAATCCTCTGACTTTTTAAAATTGTTAAAGACGTGCAAACCGCCGCCGGTAAAAAATTGCTCATTCGGTGAAGCGGAATATTCCCGCTGCAGCGCCGCATCGAGCATACGATCTAAACGTCTGTCTGGATTCACAATCAGGTAATCAATCGCCCAGCGCGTTAAATGGTCGCGGGGTTCAATCACAATAGATTCGAGCTCGATTCCGTGTTTTTGTGAGTATTTGTCGTGGATTTCAGCAATGATCTCAAGGTAAGTCGATAACACCCGAAGCTTCGCGGTTGAGCCTAACTCTAACTTACTGCCTTCATTGATATCGAAGGGTTGATCGGTACTGTCGGTCTGAACCCGAACACGGTTCGCCGTCTTGGTTTTTTCGTACAGGGTAAAACTGTAAAGCACGTTCTGCAGTTGGCCAGGTTCGAGTAAGCGCTCACCGAGGAGGCCCACCTTCTCCGCCGTCGCCGCATTTCCTAGGCTGCGTAAGTACTGGCTAACCTGTTGTTGTAAATCACTGTGCAGGCTGCTGTTAACCGTTAAGTCGAGCCTATCTAAATCATACAGGCCAACGTTGAGCATACCCGCTGTGCGAATACGAATACTATTGATGCCCTTATCTGCCCCCGAGTGAATATTTTTTTGGGGTTTGGCCACTTTAAACTGCAATTTTTGCGCTAAAGCAGCATCACGCAATTTTCTATCGATTAGATAATATTGCCCGAGTAGACGAATATGACTATCGACTAGGTTTTCTAAGTCATCGTGGCCCTGCAATAGGTAATAGGAAGGTCGACGCTGGGCAATCATGAGCGCCACAACTTGGCGGAAGACTTGGGCACGTTTTTCAGTATTGCCTTTAATGTGGGGCGAGGCTAAGAGTTCGTTAGCTGTATCAAAATCGGTGCCAAACCAAGCCCATAGCCCGTCACCAATCCCATGCACTTCACCGTGATTTGGCGCTGAAGATAAAGGCACAGTATTGAGATAATCTTGGATAATACGTTTACGGGCAGGTTCAGTGAATTCGCCTTGCTGGTAAACCCTCACACTGGCAGAACCAATCTGCAATAACTTGTCTTTAATACTTAAAGTTAACCCTTGGGATGAATGACGGAATTTCTCGATTTGAGTCGCCAAGGTACTGCCACCCGCGGTTGAGACATTCATCCCCATCATTTCAGCAATTTGGCTCATCCCCGCAACAATAAAGCGTGGCCAATCGATAACCGGGTTGAGCTTTTCCTCATTTGTCCACAGTTCGCGGTTTTCAATAAACAGCAAGGTATTGACGATTTCATTGGGGATCTTGTCATCGTCGCGGTAAACCCGTTTAGGATAGGCAAACTCGTAAAGATCGGTATTACGGCAATCGAGTAACATGAGTCCCGACTGCGCCTTTTCATGGTATGGCGGAAAGAAGCCCAACTTAGCGTACTCCCGAAGCGCAGGAGAGAACGCCACCTGCTGCGTCACTTGAAAGTTACGCTGCAATAGACGGTCGATATATTGGGGGAGCTTACTGTAACCATGGCGCTCATCGAAGGGACCATAACTTGGGTATATGATCGAATCGGTTGGCGCGTTTTTTAATTCATAGGTCAGCGTTTTGGCATATTGATGGATATACTTTGCCTGATATTTAGACGTCTGTACTTCCTGCCAAATAAGCCAACCCGCAACGGCTGCCAAGACAATAAACACAAAAAACAAAAACCAAAGGAACCCTTTGAGCTTTGACTTACGTTTACGCTTCGCCTTTGGCTCAGGTTTTGGCGGACGAGGACGATAATTTTCGAATTGCATTTCCTGCGTAGAATTAGGCAAAACGGCTCCCAAAAATCACTAAACTATTCCTTTTTACGTGGGGAGAATCTCCCTGTCGATGTTTAACCCTGATGGCTCTTAAGACGACGTCACGTTAATTTGTTTTCGCCCACTTTATCTATTGGCTTTACCAATACCCCGTTCAACGGGGTGTTGAGCAAGATCTGCACAAATCCCGCGTCAGTACTGCAGATCTTGCACGTATTTTAATGAGTTAATCATCCGCCTCAAAGTGGTTAGCACAAAAATAGTTAACCGTATTGCAGCCAGTTAAACCCATGGATTAAGCCTTAAACTTAATCCCAAATAAACTCACGAAAATGCTTTCGACAAACCGACTCGTAGCTTTCGTTGCCACCAATAGCGACCTGCTCCCCCTCACGCATGACCTTTCCGTCACCATCGAGACGCAACACCATATTGGCCTTACGACCACAGTGACAAATGGTTTTAAGCTCAACTAACTTATCCGCCCAAGCCAATAAGTAATGGCTACCGCTGAAAAGTTCACCTTGAAAGTCCGTACGTAAACCATAGCACAAAACTGGGATATCAATTTTATCAACAACATATGTCAATTGTTTAACTTGTTCTTTAGTTAAGAATTGGCACTCATCCACCAGCACACAGCTTATCGGCGCAGCTTGATGGGCAGCGTTAATCATCTCAATCAGGTTATCGGAAGCACTAAAGACTTGTGCTTCGGTCTCAATACCAATACGCGAAGCGACTTTGCCCTTACCATATCTGTCATCGATAGACGCCGTCATGACTAAGGTATTCATACCGCGCTCACGGTAGTTGTATGAAGATTGTAATAAAGATGTGGATTTACCCGCATTCATTGCGGAGTAGTAAAAATACAATTGCGCCAAAACGAATCCCTTAATTAACTCTAAGTACCGTCTCTGATTAACCAGAGAACTTAGCGCTAGTCTATCATCGCCCCAACGCCCTGCGCACTAGTGCAACGTCAGCTTTTGTACTGAAATTAGCGCTAGAACTGATAAGTCTACTCTCGCCAATCAGTTGTACTTACCTAGATGATTAATCGAAAGTAACGGAGCTCAACTCAACTTGTTAAATAGATGCAACTCAAAGCTTAATTAAAACTTAAACGTTGTTTATTAACGAAAAGTGATATTAAAAAAGATTTAGAAATGCGATCTACCTCCAAAGTAATACTCCTAATTGGGCTTGAGTTCAAAAAATACCCTTACTAATCCAAGTACTATTTCTCTTGAGTCAAAAAGAGCTCAATAAAAATAAAATCTTTTCGAACGCTTGCAAATGAAATCAGCGGTTCAAAGCACTAACCACTCCCTGCAACTTTAGTGCTGCCATCCGTGTTTTATACGCGTATTGGAATACATGGAGATTATGATGAGAAAATTCACATCGAAAAAACTGGCATATTTAATTGCCTTTACCCTAACAGGGGCACTCGCAGGTTGTGGTAGTGATGGTAAAGATGGTGTCGACGGTCAAGACGGCCAGAACGGCCAGGACGGTAAACCTGGTGATTCGTGGACAATACCAGCAGTAACCAGTTCAACTGTGACTAATGTAAAGGTGATTAACTATACCTTAGGCGAAGGCACGATTAACTACGAATTTGAAGTTACCAATGAGGATGGTGCACCTATCAATGGGCTAGTCGCCGTTCAAGGTAAAGTTGCTGCATTAACCGATAAGGGCTTTATCAACAACCGTAACGAAACTGATAAAAATGGCGTAGCCGACAACGTTCATATTGGTGGTGCAGTCACTCAAGCAACAGAAGGCGCAACCCTTACATCCTTAGGTGATGGCCATTACAGCTTTAGTGCACCAATGGCAGGTGTAAATGCAGGCACTGAAGGCATCATCTGGTTAAAAGTCGGTGGCGATAAAACCACGACCATCGCCAGCTCTGCCGAGCTCGTTGTTAACAAACCAGAAGGTGTATTATCAACCACCACTGAAGCCTGTTTTTCTTGCCACATAGATATGGTTGCAAATCCAACTGCAACCAGTCGTTACATGCAGTCTCATGCTCCTGGTCATAAAGCCTATAGCATGGACGGTGAAATTGACTTAGTTCCAGGTTGTATGGTTTGTCATGGCTCGGTGAGTAAAGCGGTCGTAAACGACCAAGGCTTTTCCATTGGTGGCTACGCAACTAATACTCTTTCTAAAATAGGTCACATAAATCACCAGAAATTCACTAAAGATTTCAGTGTGATGAACTGTAGTTCCTGCCACGTTGAAGCACCAACTAATATCAGTATTGCAGGCCCCGGCTGTATAGATTGTCACAGCACTGGCGGCGTACCTGGTGCAATCCAACCAAGTAACGGTTTCGATGTGCGTCCAATGCATGAAGGCGCAGTAGGCATTACTGAGCGTCAAGCTATCCGTGCCAAGTACCAAGTTGCCCTATCAACACCAGTTAAAGTGGATGATATTTCGACCTTAACAGATCATTATGCGCCGGATGGCTCAAGCGTGGCAAAAGCTGAACCCGGTTGGTGTACCACCATTACGGTGAAAGACACTGAGGGTAATATCTTTAGCATTAAAGATAACTTCAACTACTCAGATCCACTGGTGTTTGATGCCAAGAAACCGATTGTCTACGCTGGAGCCTATCTGCATGCCTATGACAACAACACCTTAGTAGGTCGCCCAGGTAACCGTACTAACTATTACTATGGTTACAATGCCGATGGTACTAAAAATATCTGTCACTTGCTCACAGATATCAACGCAGTAAACGCTAACTATGTCTACTCAGCACGGGTTACCTTCAGCACTGCTGGCTGGATGGAATACGACGGAAACCAACGCTATCAAAGCAACGGTAACCTTAGAGCCAAAGGTTATGATGGTTCAATGGGTGTCTCCTTTACCGCCTACTCTGATGTTGTAAGCCCAGTAAGCGCAGAGAAAATTTCAGCTTTCGAACGTCGCACTGTGATCAGCGATAACAGCTGTACCACTTGCCATAACGATGCTACAGCCTTCCACAAAAACGGTGCATTCGATGAAGGTGGTAAAGCATGCATTGCCTGCCACGATAACGGCATGGCGCGTACATCGGCTACGCTCGGTGCAGGTTTTGGTCCCATGATCCACAGCTGGCACTGGGGTAATGGTGCGAAAGTCAGTAAAATCGGAGAAGATGGTACCCAAGCCAATACAGCTAACAGTGCCAGTGCAATCAACCCGGTCATAAGTTGTGTCGCGTGCCACGAAAGTGCTATCGATTTAAACAAAGTGCCAAATCAATACATTCTTGAGCCTGATAGCAAAATGACCAGCCCTATCACCGCTAACTGCTATGCCTGCCATACAGGCGATGCAGCCAAGGCCCACATGGGAAGCAATGGTGGTAATATCAGTGTGCCAGCGACTGGTGACTGGTTCAAAGAACCAACAGGTGAATCCTGTGCAGTTTGCCACAATCCAGGCAGCAGCTCAGGTATTGAGAAATACCACAAGTTCACCCGTTAATTGAACGACTCCCATTTTCCCTGCAAGGAAATAGTCCAAAGCGCCCCACGGGGCGCTTTATTTTTAACCAAAAACACCCCGTTTTTCAGCCCTATTTAAGCTAGTTTTGCTAGTGTCCGAGGCACAACAATTCTAAGGAAGTCACTCAATTATGCGTAAAAGTTTTATTGCCATCGCCATTGGCGCCTCGCTCGTCACCGGAAGTTTAGTTGGATGTAGCTCAAACGAAACCACTGCAACAAACGTCGTCGCCCAGCAAACTCAAAATCCCCTGTTCCAAGCGAGCACCTTGCAATACCAAGCTCCTGATTTTCGCGTAATCAAAGATGAGCATTTTCAAGTTGCCCTTGAACAAGGAATGAAAGAGCAGTATCAAGAAGTGCTCGCTATCGCGAATAATAAAGAGCCAGCAACCTTTGAAAACACCATCAAAGCGATGGAACTGAGCGGTGCCCTTTTGAGCCGTGCATCAAGCGTTTTCTACAACTTAGCCGGTACTGATAGCAATCCAACACTGCGTAAAATTCAGGGTGAAATGGCGCCTAAAATGGCAGCCCACTCAGACAATATCAATCTCAACCCTGAATTATTTGCCCGTATCGATACCATTTATAACAGCCGTAACGACCTAGGTCTGACGCCAGAGCAAGTGCGTCTGGTTGAGGTTTACCACCAACGCTTTATCATGGCCGGTGCTAAGCTGACCGATGAACAGAAAGTGAAGATCCGTGCCCTGAACGAAGAGCAATCGACACTGACCAACGAGTTTTCCCAGCGTTTGCTGCGACAAACTAAAGAAATCGCCATTGTGGTTGATACCAAAGCCGAACTTGCAGGTTTAACTGACGCAGAGATTACCTCTGCCGCCAATGACGCAAAAGACGCTGGCCACGAAGGCAAGTTCCTTATCAATATCACCAACACGACTCGTCAGCCGGTTCTGTCTTCGCTTGAAAACCGCGAACTACGCCAACGTATTTGGGAAGCTTCAGCGAACCGTGGCCTGAGCGGTGAAAACGAAACCGCTACTTTAGTGTCCCGCTTAGCGCAATTACGTGCAGAGCGCGCGCAACTGTTAGGTTATGACAACTGGGCAAGCTACCGTTTAGCGCCGCAAATGGCTAAAACCCCAGAAGCGGTTTACAGCATGTTCGGCTCTATGGTGCCAGCAGTTGTAGCCAACACCCAAAAAGAAGCTGCTGACATTCAAGCAATGATCAACAAGACGGGCGGCAACTTCGAATTAGCGCCTTGGGACTGGGCGTTCTACGCCGAAAAAGTACGCCAAGAGAAATACGCGCTAGATGCCAACAGCATTCGCCCTTACTTCGAATTTAACCGAGTACTTGAAGATGGCGTGTTCTACACCCTTAAAGAACTCTATGGCGTAACCTTAAAACCACGTCCTGATTTACCGGTTTATCACCCAGACGTGAAAGCCTACGAAATGTTCGATGCCGATGGCAGCAGCATGGCGATTTTCTATGCCGACTACTTTGCCCGTGAAGGTAAACGTGGTGGCGCATGGATGAGCTCTTTCGTTGGCCAATCGAATCTCGAAGGCACTAAGCCTGTCGTGCTCAATGTGATGAACATTAAGAAAGCGCCTGAGGGCCAACCGACCTTCGTCAGCTTCCGTGAAGTCACAACTATGTTCCATGAAATGGGCCACGGCACCCACGGTATGTTCTCTAAGGTGACCTACCCAAGCTTAGCTGGTACTTCAGTTTCCCGTGACTTTGTCGAATTCCCATCGACTTTTGAAGAAGACTGGGCTGCGCATCCTCAAGTGTTAGCAAACTACGCGAAGCACTACGAAACGGGTGAAGCGATCCCCGATGAATTGCTGCAAAAGCTATTGAAATCAGGCAGCTTTAACCAAGGGTTTGACACCTTAGAATACATGGCTGCGGCACTGGTTGATATGGAATGGCACTCACTCAGCGCCGATGCACCTCTGCAAGATGTTGCCACCTTCGAAGCTAATGCGCTGAAAAAACACGGTTTGAATATCGATGCCGTACCACCACGTTATAAGTCAACTTACTTTGCCCACGCCTTCCCAGGCGGTTATTCAGCAAGTTATTACGCTTACATGTGGAGTGAAATCCTCGCGGCCGACGCCTTTGCCTACGTGCAAACCCAAGGCGGTCTGAACCGTGAAATCGGCATGAAATACCGTAAAAACATCCGAGAAGTGGGTAACAGCATTGCGCCAATGGAAGCCTACCAAAACTTCCGTGGCCAAGAGCCAACCACAGATGCACTGCTAAAACGCCGTGGATTAACACAAGCCCTGTAAATCAGGTAACGCACTTGAGGTAAATGGCGAATTGATTCGAATCAATTCGCCATAAAAAAACAGCCAGCAATATGCTGGCTGTTTTTATTTGTAAGTTTCGCTTACTTCGCTCGACTCTTTATCCTAAGCCACACAATACTCAGGATGAACAGCACACTACAAGTCATCAGGCCAGCACTGACAGACTCGGTAAAACCAAGCACCACATAACCTACCATGCTGATCAACGCCACAATCACAGCATAGGGCAACTGAGTCACTACGTGGTCGATGTGGTGACAACTTGCACCGGTTGACGACAGAATCGTGGTATCGGAAATTGGAGAACAGTGGTCACCAAATACCGCACCTGCTAATACTGAGGCCAACATCGGCAACATCATGCCAGTGTGGCTCCCCATCGCCATATCGGCGGCAATGGGCAACATAATGCCGAAGGTGCCCCAACTGGTGCCAGTCGAAAAGGCCGTTAATCCCGCCAGAACAAACATCATTGCAGGTAAAAACGCGAAGGGAATATTCCCTGTCGCAAGACTAGCCATAAACTTACCTGTCTCTAACTGGCCAATTACCCCCGCAATGGTCCAAGCAAACAACAGGATGTAGATAGCTGGTAACATGGAACGAGCGCCGTGTACTACACCTTTAAATACCAGTGACTTTTCAACGCCTTGAATAATATTTAAAACTAAAGTCACCGCAAGACCGACTAAAGCGCCGAAAAACAAGGATGAACTTACATCTGTCTTTTCAAAGGCTGAAATAATATTAAAAGCCACGCCTTCAGAGGCTAATACCTGCGCACCGCTACTCACCATAAAGTACAACGTAGCCACAACTAACACTGTGATTGGTAAGAATAAACCAAGAATTTTACCTGTGTCAGCTTCGGGTAAATCTGCGTTAGCGCCAGGTGGTAGCCCCTTATTTTCATCATACAAGTTGCCACGCTGCGCATTTAATTCATGCTCACGCATCGGACCAATATCCAGCCCCATAAAGGCCACGCATAGCAGTAATAACAGGGCGAAGATGGCGTAAAAATTCATTGGGATCATTTGAATGAACACACTCAAATGACCTGAATCGGTAAAACCGTGGGCCGTTAAAATGCCGCCAATTAGCGCAATAATATACGCGCCCCAGCTCGACACTGGCGAAATTACACACACAGGTGCTGCGGTTGAATCCAGTAAGTAAGCGAGTTTAGCGCGGGAAATGTAGTAACGGTCCGTCACAGGACGCGCAACAGAACCCACCACTAAGCTATTGAAATAATCGTCAATAAATACCACGCAGCCGAGGAACATGGTTAACAGTTTTGCATCACGTTTATTGCGAATATGCAGGCGAGCCCAATCGGCAAAGGCTCGGGCACTGCCACTCACAGTAATGAGCGCGGTGATCATTCCCAGTACAATCAAGAAACCAAGAATGTAAAGATTCCACGTATTTAAACCATCTTCAGACCAGAACAGTCCCTTAATACTCGATAATAAAAATTCACCACTGGCAATCGGTGAGAATTGATTGAGTAATAACACCCCAATTAAAATCCCAAGGCCAAGGGATAAGAGGACCCTGCGCGTCAAGATCGCTAAAACAATCGCTACCACAGGCGGCAGCAAAGAGAGTGCCGAATCGGCATAACTTACTACAGTCATTGATTATTTCTTCGTCAAAAATACGAATGGAGGGCGACTGAACTGGTGGGGAAAGGATATAAAATACCTAGGTCACCTGTCCTATCAGTAGCGCTCCATAGTAACTAATTCTGATGTCCGTATCAGAAAATACTATGGCAGTGTTGCACCTATTAGATACAACCCCAGCAGTCGATCGTGATAAATCGAACCACTTCGGCACCAAATCCTTTCATAATCGATCAACGGTATCACCCTACTGATTATTACTGATATTTGGCGCGCCTCTACTTCTAAGAACGCCCAAAGCGGGCGTGAGGCACATAAAAACATAAGCGGCTTTGCAGTGCTACCGCAAAGCCGCTTACTGTGACTTAGATCGCGAAGAAAATCAACCTAGAGTTGCGATTAACTCAGGTACCGCTTCAAACAAGTCAGCTTCAAGACCGTAATCCGCCACTTGGAAAATGGGCGCTTCTGGATCTTTGTTAATAGCCACAATGACTTTAGAGTCCTTCATACCCGCTAAGTGCTGAATAGCACCCGAAATACCGACAGCGATATAAAGATCTGGCGCCACAATCTTACCGGTTTGACCCACTTGCAGATCGTTCGGCACAAAACCTGCGTCAACCGCAGCGCGTGATGCACCCACAGCTGCGCCTAATTTATCTGCAAGCTGCTCTAACAGGGCAAAGTTTTCACCACTGCCCATGCCACGACCACCGGAAACGATAACGCCAGCATTACCTAATTCTGGACGAGCAGATACGGTTAATGATTGCGACACGAACTGAGTTTTTGCTTCGAAGACTTTATCAACGGCAGTCACAGCAGCGCTGTTACCATTTGCCGCAGCATCGAATGCACTTGCACGCACTGTCATCACTTTAATGGCATCAAGGCTTTGCACTGTCGCTAATGCGTTACCCGCATAAATTGGACGCACAAAAGTGTCTGCATCAACAACGCTAATCACTTCAGAAATTTGGGCTACATCTAACAGCGCCGCAACGCGTGGCAGCGTGTCTTTACCCACACTTGAAGCTGCAGCCAGAATGTGGCTGTAAGCAGGCGCTAAATCAGTCAGTAATTTAGATGTATTCTCAGCAAGTTGCGCAACATAAACACTGTGATCAGCCACTAATACTTGGCTAACACCTTGAATGGCTTGCGCAGCTTCAACTACCGCACCACATTGATGACCTACAACTAAAACATGCACATCGCCACCGATAGCTAATGCTGCAGAAACAACCTTAGCAGTATCGAGTTTAAGAGCCGCATTATCGTGTTCAGCTAATACTAAAATGGCCATTAGATCACCTTCGCTTCATTTTTTAACTTTTCAACCAGCTCAGCTACCGACGTTACCATGATGCCAGCCTTACGCTCGGCAGGTGGAGTCACCTTCAACACGGTTTGGTGGGCCTTTAAGGTCACACCCAAATCAGCAACAGTTAGCACGTCTAGCGGCTTCTTCTTTGCCTTCATGATATTAGGTAGAGAAGCATAACGAGGTTCGTTTAAGCGCAAATCAGTCGTCACTACCGCAGGCAGTGGCAGGCTTAGGGTCTGCATACCGCCATCGATTTCGCGGGCTACTTGCACGCTGTTGCCTTCTACTTTGATTTCAGAAGCAAAGGTTGCCTGAGGCATATCCGTTAATGCAGCAAACATTTGGCCAGTTTGGTTGTTATCGCCATCGATAGATTGCTTACCAAATAGCACTAATTGCGCTTGCTCTTTTTCTTGAACTGCTTTTAATAGCTTGGCGATAGATACTGGGGTTAATTCCTCTTCAGTATCAATATGGATAGCACGATCTGCGCCTAACGCTAAAGCAGTACGTAATTGTTCTTGAACTGCTTTACTGCCGATACTCACGACCACTACTTCAGTAGCAGTACCCGCTTCTTTCAAACGAACCGCTTCTTCAACAGCAATTTCACAAAAAGGGTTCAACGCCATTTTGAGGTTTGCGGTATCAACGCTGGTGTTGTCAGCTTTTACCCTGACCTTTACATTGGCATCAACTACGCGCTTAACAGGCACCAATACTTTCATAGGGTTTCCTTCCTACACTTTCATGTACATGGACAAAACATTGGTCTTTTACCAATGCAGGATAGCGCAACTTTACGTGCTGTTGACGTCAACGTCAATGAAAGTCAAACACCTGTTTGCATTTTTCTACTAGATAATGGCTACATTTTTGAACACTTATTTATCAAATTATAAAAAGTTCATTTTTTAAATAATATTTAATTTCTAATTAGCGCATAATTTTATTTGATTCAAAGTATATTAGTTTCTATCATTTACCTGTTGTTCACCATTATCCTGTATAAATATTAAGTGGGACGAAATTAGATATGAGCGAATTTTTAGAAATATTAACTCACGGTCGTCGTTTTAAAGCTGCAGTTAAAGATCTTAGTATTGAAGAACTGCGTGATTTAGCAGCAAAACTAGATAAAATTTTAGTTGAACGTGAGTCAATGGCAGAAGAAGAGCAGCAAGCAATTGCCGCACGCAATGCCAAAATCGAAGAAATCCGCCAACAAATGGAAGCCGTTGGTTTATCCATCGATGATTTAGGTGGTGTTGCCGTTAAAGCTGTTGGAAAAAAACGCGCACCTCGTCCAGCCAAATATCAAATTGAAGTTGACGGCGAAGTGATCCAATGGACGGGTCAAGGTCGTATGCCAACCGTATTTAAGAACGAAGTCAATAAAGGCCGTTCTATGGATGATTTCTTAATCTAATCTATCCATTGATTTAGCGAGTTAATAGCGTAAGGTTATTAAAACTAAATTGTTAAAAAGCTCGCGCGATGCGAGCTTTTTTATACCCTAAATTTCCCTATGGTATGCCGACACCAAATACATAAATCAAGTTACAATTTGCGCTTAGTAATTATTTTTAGTTTAGGTTACTCTTTATCCACCTATAGTGACTCGAGCTAAAACATGCTGATAAACAACAAGATATTGATAAGCTGCGGCCTCACAATAAGCCTGACTTCCCACGGTATTCTTGCCCAAGCCAACCCTATCGTTCCCGTAAATAAGCTGACAGCATTCACCCACGCTGAACTAATCATTGCACCAGGTCAAAGGCTTACTAATGCCACTTTATTAGTCGAAAATAAGCAAATTAAGGCCATCATAGAACAAGAGGATATCCCCAAATCTGCATTACAAATCGACTTACATGGCTATACCATTTACCCTGGATTTATCGATCCCTATACCGATTACGGAATTGAATTTGAATATCCTAAACTAGGACTCACCCGTCCCGTTTATGATATTAAACGCATTGGTGGAAATGCTGAAAATGGTGCAATTCATGCCGAAAAAGAATGGTTTAATTATGTTTACCCTAACAAAGACAAAGCGAAAAACTGGATAAATAATGGCTTTACCAGTGTGCAAAGTAGTAAACTCGATGGCATATTCCGTGGTACCGCAGTCAGTCTTTCCCTAGCCGATAAATCCACCAACGAAATCATATATCGTGCACGCACCCAACCTTTTATGGCATTCGATAAAGGCAGTTCTGAACAGGATTACCCAAATTCATTAATGGGAAGTATTGCCTTAATTAGGCAAACATTCGCCGATGCCAATTGGTATAACCAAAATAAAAATAAACCATTAAATGCGAATTATGGACCGATTGAATTTAATGTCGCCTTTGAAAAACTGAGCAGTTTGACCGATAGAAATATTGTCTTTGAGACGAAAAATCTTAATGACCTATTACGCGCAGCAAATTTACTCAAAGAATTTAAACAGCCCGCTTATTTATTAGGTAATGGCCAAGAATACGCTAGGATCAATGAGTTAAAGTCATTGAACTACCCACTCATCTTACCACTTAACTACCCACAGGCACCGGATGTCGGCACCGATGACGCCGACCGCGAAGTCAGCCTAGCTGACATGCGTCAATGGGAGCGCGCGCCAACCAATCCAGCTGCGGTGGCCAACGCTTCCCTGCCCTTTGCTTTTACCCAATATGGCATTAAGCATGATGCATTTTGGCCTAGACTTCGCCAAGCCGTGGCGCAGGGATTAAATCAAGATAAAGCGCTCGCCGCCTTAACGACCCAACCCGCTGAAATGGCGGGCATAGACAATGTGGTCGGTAAATTAGCCCCCGGTTATATGGCCGATTTTATTGTCGCTAAAGGCAACCTCTTTACCGACGGCCAGATCTTTAGTGTTTACCTCCAGGGCGAGGAACATCCGATTCGTTCAATACCTCAAGCCAATCTATTGGGAAACTACCAACTCACAGTAAATCAACTCATGCTCGATCTTAACCTTGAAGAAAACGACAAAGAGGGTAAGCCTAAAATACAAGGTACGCTTAGCAGTGGTGAAAAAAGCATAACACTCACAAATGTCACCCTCGAAGATACAGGTCGATTGAGTTTTAGTGCCGATTTAACCGAGGCAGGTATTCAAGGCGTTAGCCGTTTTACCTTGTGGTTAGATAAGGAAGGTATTCAAGGTCGAATGGTAGACGCCCAAAGCAAAAGTACGAATGTCGCCGGCGTGATTGCTAAAACCTCTACTCCCACAGCAAAAGCAAATGATGAAACCTCTGCGACCCGCAAACTGATCAGCCAGTTGACCTACCCTAATGTCGCCTACGGTTTGAACAAAGCACCTTCGAGCGAAAAACTGCATATTAAAAATGCCACCCTGTGGACGTCCGATAGCCAAGGCATTATTGAACATGCAGACTTACTGATGGCTAACGGAAAAATCGAGAAAATTGGCCAAAAGCTTACTACGCCTCAGGGATATCAAGTGCTCGATGCGACGGGTAAATATGTCACCGCCGGCATTATCGATGAGCACTCCCATATCGCCATCAATGGCGGTACTAATGAAGGCACGGATGCTGTCACCTCAGAAGTACGCATCGGCGATGTGGTCAATCCAGAGGATATCAGTATCTACCGCGCCCTTGCTGGCGGCGTGACCAGTGCCCAATTACTCCATGGCAGCGCCAACCCGATTGGCGGTCAATCACAACTCATTAAGATGAAATGGGGCGAAACCGCCGAACAGTTAAAATTTGCCGAGGCGCCCGCGAGCATCAAATTCGCCCTAGGTGAAAACGTAAAACAGAGTAACTGGGGCGAGAAATTCACCCAACGCTTCCCGCAAACCCGTATGGGCGTTAAAGCATTATTTGAAGAAACCTTTAACGCGGCGCTCGCCTATGAAGCCGATCTCAAGGCTTACAATGCCTTAAGCGCGGGCGACAAAAAGAAGACAGTAACACCGCGTCCAAGTTATCGCCTCGATGCAGTACTAGAGGTACTTAAACAGCAGCGCGATGTGCATATTCACTCCTACGTGCAATCGGAAATCTTAATGTTCCTACGCCTCGCAGAGGCTTACAAGTTCAAAGTTCAAACCTTTACCCACGTGCTCGAAGGCTACAAAGTAGCCGATGAACTGGCTAAACACGGTGCTGGCGCCTCGACCTTCGCCGATTGGTGGGCCTATAAGTTCGAGGTATACGATGCCATTCCGCAAAATGCCTGCTTGATGAACAACAAAGGTGTCGTTACCAGCATTAACTCCGATGACTATGAAATGCAGCGAAGACTCAACCAAGAAGCCGCTAAGTCGATGATGTATTGCGGCATGTCTAAGGAAGCAGCCTGGAATATGGTGACCATTAATCCAGCAAAACAGCTTAGGGTCGATAGCCTAGTCGGTTCACTCACCCCTGGGAAAATGGCCGATATCGTCCTCTGGGATGCAGAGCCCTTATCAATTTACGCCAAGGTTTCTAAGGCCTGGGTTGAAGGTAAACGTTATTTTGACCGCGAGCAGGACTTTAGTGCCCAGCAACAAGTGATTGAAGAGCGCGCGGCGCTGATTCAAAAAATACTGAGCAGTGATGATAAAGCTAAAGCCGGTGAGAAAATCACCCCGCTCAAGGAGCCGCAATGGCACTGCGATACCCATTATCTGGCCTGGGGCCAACAGCACAGGGAAGCAAACTAATGAAGCCAATCACAACCTCATTCCTGCTGGCATCCATGGCATTGGCTATCCCAGCATTGGCTAACAACATAGTGCCAACCCCAAAGCAAAGCCACAGCGTGCTAATTAAAAACGCGACAGTGCACAGCGTCAGCAATGGCGTGCTTAATAATACCGACGTGTTAATTGAAAACGGTAAAATTAGCGCCGTGGGTCAACAACTGACCGCCCCTCAAAGTTCGAGTCAAACCGAAGTGCTCGATGCAACGGGCAAACACTTGTATCCAGGGCTGATTGCCCTTGATACCAGCTTAGGTTTAGTGGAAATTGAGATGGTGCGTCCCACGGTGGATAATGCTGAGGTAGGTGACTTTAATCCGCAGATCAGCACGGCGGGTGCCTACAATCCAGATTCTGAGTTGCTGCCGACGATTCGCTATAACGGCATTACCCACGCGCAAATCGTCCCGAGTGGTGATGGCTTAGCGGGTCAATCTGTGGTGGTTAACCTCGATGCTTGGACCGTTGAAGATGCCCTTAAACCTAGCCTTGGACAATTCCACCTCTACTGGCCGCAAATTAAACGCATGCCAGAAGATGAGAAGAAAAAAGCTGAAGCGATAACCAAAAACCAGCAAGCAATTGAGCGCATTAGCCAAGCCTTCGAGGATGGCTACCGCTACTTCCTCCAATCGCCTAAAGAAGACAAAACTGAGCAAGGACGTTATTCGCGCTGGCAAGCCATGTTGCCACTCTATCAAGGAAAAGCCGCGCTATTTGCCCATGCGGATTCTGTAAACCAAATTGAGCAGGTGATTGCCCTTGCCAAAAAGTACCGCTTTAAACTGGTGATTGTCGGCGGATACGATGCTTGGCGATTAGCAGCAAGCCTTAAGGACGTGAACGCGAGTGTGATTTACCCCCACACCTTGAGCTTACCCAAGCGTAAGGATGAGCCGGTGGATTTACCCTTTAAGATCCCATCCTTGCTTGCTAATGCGGGTATTCCGTTTGCATTAGGTTTCTCATCGGATTGGAACAGTCGCAACTTGCCCTACGCCGCAGGTTACAGCGCGGCCTATGGCTTAACGCCAGAACAAGCACTCAAATCGATTACCCTAGATGCGGCCAAACTCCTTGGTATAACCGATTTAGGTGCCATAGACGTTGGGTTTCAGGCAAGTCTCGTGCTTAGCGATGGCGACATCTTAGATCCTATGAGTAATAAGATTGATGCAATTTGGATTGATGGACGTCAAATAGATTTGAATAATCGTCATCAGCAGCTTTATCAAAAGTATCTTAAGCGCTAGAATTTGTTCAAATTAAAGCGCAGCCCATTGGACTGCGCTCCACGTCCCCCAACTTCAGGTCACACCATGAAAAGGATTCTCCCAGCTGCATTTGTACTGCTACTTAGCGCCTGTGCCAGCGATTTTAGTTTCAACAGCAATTTGGACGGTGAGGCGATTAATGACTATTTCAAAGCGGGCGATGTCGCCCTTTACGAAGGTGACAGACAGCCGAGTGGCCACTATGACATGAAGGGTTTAGTTCAAGGGGAATCCTGTCAGGCCGACAGCAATGCGGTTCCCGCCTCAATGAGCGAAGCCAGAACCGAAGCGCGTAGAGCTGCCGCCGATAAAGGGGCTAACGGCATTATCATCAAACAATGTGTGATGATGGAAGAAGCCGCCCAAGGTTGTATCAGCCGTGCGCTGTGTGTTGGTCAAGCCATTAAAACAGCCAGCGCAGATTAAGCAAACGCAGTATACTGCACAGCATAAATCGACTTTGTTGCTGTTTAAGATAGCGTGAGAACATAACAACTCTGCAAATTGAGTTGTTTTGTTTTGCTTTTTTAGGTGTTTTTGCATGACCTTTACCAACCAAATTACCGCCGTTGCTACCTGCCGCACCCCCTACAAACAAAAGTTTGGCATCCCAAGACAACCCGGCCTTGTTGAGGCGCGCGGCTATGTGGAGCTTGAGCCCCATGTGAATCATATCGACGCGGTGCGCGGCATTGAGCAATATTCCCACCTTTGGTTGTTATTTTGTTTCCACGAGAACCTCGCCCAGGGCTGGAAAACCACGGTTCGTCCGCCTCGCCTTGGCGGCAATGAAAAACTCGGCGTCTTTGCAACCCGCTCGACCTTTAGACCCAATGGCATTGGTCAGTCGGTGGTGAAACTCCATGGCGTTGTGCAGCGTAAGGGTAAAGTGTGTCTTGAGATCTCGGGCATGGATTTAGTCGACGGCACCCCGATTATCGACATCAAACCCTATATCCCCTTCTCAGATTCGATTGAAGGCGCTATCGGCGGTATCGCGCAAGATGCACCAAAGCTTATTACAGTAGAATTTTCAGAGCAGGCCAGCGCGCAAATTGACAGCTATAGCAAGCAAGAAGCCTATACCGACTTGGCCGTGCTTATCCACGGCGTGCTAGGCCAAGATCCGCGCCCCGCCTATAAAAAAGCCAAGGATGACCCAAAGCTTTATCAGGTAGCGCTGTACGATTTAGACATCTTCTGGAAGATGGCGGTCGATAGCGATGAGCGGGAATATATTCAGGTGCTTGAGCTAAAACCTGGGAAATGTGCCTAATGGAAAAGCCGCAACCTATGCCGAGTTCAGGGCCTAGTTCTGGGACTAGAATAAAGACTGAACCAGAATCAACCGCTCCATCTAAACCAGATTACCAAAGCCAACATAAAAAGCGGCTTTCATGGATGCCTTGGCTGTATTTCTCATTAAAGGATAGACATTTAGTCTGGGCTAAACCTTGGCAGGAAGAAGTGCAGGCCAATATCCGCGCGCTCGAAACCGTGACGATTGGCGATAATTGCTTTATCGCGCCCGAGGCACAGTTATTTGCCGAGCCGAATCGTGATATCAAAATCGGTAATAACTGCATGATCGCAGCCGAGTGTTTTTTGCATGGCCCAATTACCCTTGGCAATGAAGTCGCCATTAACCACGGCTGCTCCTTCGATGGCGGCAGAGTGGGTATTCACATCGGCTCCCAAACCCGCATCGCCAACCATGTAACGATTTATGCCTTCAACCATGGCATGGCACCCAATACCCCGATTTACCAACAAGCCTCCCACTCTAAAGGCATAGTGATAGGTAAGGACGTGTGGATTGGTGCACAAGCGGGGATTGTCGATGGTGTCACCATTGGCGACCATGCCATTGTCGGCATGGGCTGTATTGTCACTAAGGACGTACCCGCTTGGGCCATCGTTGCCGGAAACCCGGCGCGGATGATTGGCGACAGACGAGATAAGTAAGTTAAAGCACTCCTCTAGAGGATTTTGTTAAAAAATTGCTATTTGAGCACCAGCTGGTTGAATTTAGCCTAAATCCATAGGTGACATCACAGGTTCAGGTGATAAAATGGCGCCCATTCAACTCAAATTTGGACATCGGTAATGCGCGTTAGCAAATACCTACTTTCTACTCAAAAAGAAACTCCTGCCAACGCAGAAGTGATCAGTCATCAATTAATGCTACGTGCAGGTATGATCCGCCGTAACGCCTCGGGCCTCTATAGCTACCTGCCCACGGGCCTGCGCGTATTGCGTAAAGTCGAAGCCATCGTTCGTGAAGAAATGAACAAAGCTGGCGCGATTGAAATCCTAATGCCTATGGTTCAACCGGCTGATTTGTGGGTAGAAACGGGTCGCTGGGACAAATTTGGCCCAGAATTACTGCGTTTTAAAGACCGCCACAACCGTGACTTCGTACTGGGCCCAACCCACGAAGAAGTGATCACTGACTTAGTGCGTAAAGAAGTCAGCTCTTACAAGCAGTTACCGCTGAACCTATATCAAATCCAAACCAAATTCCGCGACGAAGTTCGCCCACGTTTTGGCGTAATGCGCTCGCGTGAATTCCTGATGAAAGATGCTTACTCTTTCCATTTGGACGTTGATACCATGAATGAAACCTATGAGGCCATGTATCAAGCCTATAGCAACATTCTGTCGCGTATGGGTCTAGCCTTCCGCCCAGTATTAGCTGACACAGGCTCTATCGGTGGCAGCATGTCACACGAGTTCCACGTTCTGGCGCAAAGCGGTGAAGACTTAATTGCCTACTCTACTGGCAGCGACTATGCGGCCAACATCGAGAAAGCCGAATCACCAATGCCAACCGAAACGCGCGGCGCGGCAACTGAAGAGTTACGTTTAGTCGATACCCCTAATGCCAAAACCATTGCTGAGTTAGTTGAGCAATTTGGTATTGCGATCACTAAAACGGTCAAAACCCTGATTGTTAAAGGTGCAACTGAAGAAGCACCACTGGTTGCGCTGATTGTACGCGGCGACCATGAACTGAACGAAATCAAGGCTGACAAGTTAGATTTAGTGGCATCACCGTTAGAATTTGCCACCGATGCGCAAATTCGTGACGCCGTTGGCGCGGGCCCAGGTTCATTAGGGCCAGTGGGCCTTAACATGCCAATCATCATCGATCACAGCGTCGGCGTGATGAGCGATTTTGCAGCCGGAGCAAACCAAGATGACAAACACTTATTTGGTATCAACTGGGAACGTGACCTGCCACTCGCGCAAGCTGCCGACATCCGTAATGTCGTTGAAGGCGAGCCTACACCAGATGGTCTTGGCACCTATGCGATGGCGCGCGGTATCGAGGTCGGTCATATCTTCCAACTGGGTACTAACTACTCTAAGTCGATGAACGCGACAGTACTTGATGAAAACGGTAAATCGCAAGTGCTGCTGATGGGCTGTTACGGTGTGGGCGTGAGCCGTATCGTTGCTGCTGCCATTGAGCAAAACTTCGATGACCGTGGCATCATTTGGCCAGAAGCGATTGCGCCATTTAGCGTCGGCATTCTGCCAATGAACATGCACAAGTCACACCGCGTGACCGATATCGCCGAGCAATTATACAAAGACTTAAGCGATGCAGGTATCGATGTGCTGCTGGATGACCGTAAAGAGCGCCCTGGCGTGATGTTTGCTGATATGGAACTGATTGGTATCCCACATACTGTGGTGATTGGCGATCGCAATATCGATGCCGGCGTGTTCGAGTATAAGAACCGTCGCACTGGCGAGAAACAAGATATCCCATTCGATCAAATCGTGGACTTCTTAAAAAACCTCGCGGGTTAATCAAACCCATCGCCTCGCCAAGAGGTAAAACTAAAACGCACTTAAGTTCTGCTTAGGTGCGTTTTTTTATGTGCTGATTTAGCCTTTATAATACACTTATTCTACTGCAATCCGTGAATGGTCATAAAAACTAACGGCGTTGCTACTTATCTCCACTTTCCTTCTTGCTAAACATTTCTAAAAACAACTAAATTTCATTAAGATAACAACTCCGACTTGCCTTTTTATGCTTGGCATTGCTTTAATAAAATCATAATAACAAGACAAGTGAGGCATAGAATGCCAACATCCACGGCGTTAGTCCTCGGCGGTGGCGGAGCCCGAGCAGCATATCAAGTGGGCGTGCTTAAGGCGCTGGTACAACTATACCCGCGAAACCATGGCATTCCCTTTAGGATTATTTGTGGCACCTCAGCAGGTGCCATCAACGGCACCTCAATCGCCACCCATGCCTCCTGTTTTCACCTTGGGGTACGTAAGCTCGAATGGGTGTGGCGCCATTTCGAAACCCGCAAGGTGTATCGCTCATCCATTCCTGGTGTACTTAAACATTTGAGTCGGATGGCACTTAAAGGAATGCAGGATGATAAGGTCAATACCGACGCAGGTAGTCTGCTCGATAACGAGCCGCTACGGCATTTATTGAATGAACTTATCGACTTCAAGCGCATTGACCGCAATATTCGTAATGGCGCACTTACAGCGCTAAGCGTCGATGCATCTTGTTATAACAATTCCCGCTCAGTCACCTTTTTTCAAGCTGCAAGGGAAATTGAAAACTGGACAAGGGCGAGACGATGCGGCGAGCGGCGGATGCTCAATACTGAGCATCTGTTAGCCAGCTCCGCAATTCCCATGGTGTTTCCATCAATCAAACTCAATCAGGCATACTATGGCGATGGCTCTGTCCATCAACTAGCACCGCTTTCAAGCCCGATCCATTTAGGCGCTAATAAGTTATTAGTGATTAACCTCGATAGCCCTCACAAACACTTCCCGATGGAGCTCGAGTACCACCCCAAAACCGCCACCATAGCAGGTCACCTATTAGATACTATTTTTTCAGATACCCTAAATAGCGACCTAGAAAGACTCGAACGTGTAAACCACACCCTAAGCCTTATTCCAGAAGAAAGCCGTGCACAAATGAGTTTGCAGCCGATAAAAACCTTGGTCATTAAACCCAGTGAAGACTTAAGCAAAATTGCCGCCCGCTATTACGATGATATGCCCTGGGCAATTAAAACCCTGTTGGGCTTTATCGGTATCGATAGGCAATCGGACTCCAGTATTGTGTCCTATCTGCTATTTGAAAAATCCTATACCAGTGCGTTAATCGATTTAGGTTACAAAGATGGCATGGCACAACTTAATGAGTTAAAAGCGTTTTTCAACCTAAGCGAGTAGGTTGTTATGCCAGACAACACCCAACCATCCAGCCCCTGTGAATTTGAACTATGTTACCAAAGCGACTATAAATTGAAGGGGTTTATAAAAACATTACATAAAATACATAATTTTAGCGCGGCTTCAGAACTGACTAGACAGTCATAATTTCTTTACCCGACAGCATTCAGATAATTCAGTTATAAAACGAAATACATGATATAACTGCACCCTATTTGTTAATAAATTAAAAATCATTCCGGAAGGGAAGCAAGATGAAAAAATCAGCATTAGCACTCATGATTAGCTTGGCAGCACTAGGTTCTATGTCAGCCCAAGCAAGCATTAATCCACCAGAAACCGTTGCAACGCCAGAACCGACAATGGCAGTTGAACCACCAGCACCACCAGAGGCTCCGCAGCCACCGATTGTTGAAGAAACGTCAGTTGAAGAGATGAGCAACGCGAACAGCGCCGATGCGACTGTAAATGAGCCAAGTTCCACGCCAGCCGAACCAGCGCCTACGACAGAAACCTATACAACAACGAGTGGAATTACAACTGGCGGCAGTGCATCGGGAGGCTCAACGGGTTCCATCATCATCGTTGGTGTAGTAACGACTGCAGCTGTAGTCGGCGGCATCGCTGCGGCGGCAAATGGCGGAGGTGACTCTCCTTCGTCACCGAGTACGACTGCAACTGCTGTAGGGAACTAATATTGCTACATGGCGCCATTAGTTAAAATGGCGCGATTTCATTCATAAAAATATCACGCTGCCTTGCGTAATATGTGGTGTAAGAACCATTTTTAGTTCGTAGAGTTTAATTAAATTGTAAAGTGTTCATTCACTGGCAAACCCTATCAACATGTTACAAGCTTAAAACACAAATGAATCAAGGTTGATAACGTAAACGCTATTTAAATTAAATCATTGCAATATTACGTTTCGCATTTGAAGAAAAAAGTAGTAACTGCTATAAATTGACTGATGGTTTTCCATTTTACATGTTTCTGAATAAACATAGTTAAGGGATAAATCAGTGGCAGCTAAGCGGAAAATCAGTCATAAGTCTGAGGATGATCTCGGATTTCACATTGAAAAACTCAATGGAATCAATTATCATGCCGTACTAGATTAGCTAAAATTTGTAAATTTTTTCTAAAAGGGAATCACGATGAAAAAAACTTCTTTAGCACTTATCGCTGCTATGTCAATGTTAGGTTCTGTTGCAGTTCAAGCTGATGATAACGCAGGTAAAGCCTCAGGTTCAGGCTCAGGTGCAGGTGCAGCTGGTGCAATTACTGCAGGTGGTGTAGGTGTTGTTGCAGTTGGTGCTGGTATTGCTGCATCAAGCAGCGGTGGTGACGGCACTCCTCTGACTGTTGGAAGCGTGACAGCCACTACTTTTTAAGTTGACAATTGAATTTAAAACAACCGCCTTATGGCGGTTGTTTTTTTAGTTTTGTTTTTTGATTTCGCCATGGTTTCCCTTGAATTCACACCAATATCTCTTTAGATTGGCTAGTGAACAAACTCAACATAAGCAACTCGGATGCGTAAGATTATCAGATTATTCCCACTCATCGGCCTTTCGGCATTACTATTGAGCATTTCTGGCTGTAGCCAACGGATTAGCGCCTTAAACGACACTATTGCCCTCGCCTATTATGGTAATCCAGATATCGTATTAACTCCTGAGCAAATAAAAGCCAATCCCTACGCCAGTATTTACGCCAAAATTGAAGGTGCTTCTCAGGTATTTATCACGTTGGCATTTGCTGAGCCTAAAACTTATCTAAACTCAACTCCGACTCAATCAGCCCCATTAGAGCTGAAATGGTTGTCAGCTGATAAAGCCATGCTTGTGACGATTAATGGCCGCTTAGTTAAAACCCACAAATTGGTCCAAGGCAATCTAGTGTCTGTGGAAAGTACCGAACCAGATCCAATTCTTCTTGGTTTGCACTTAAATAACACACCCAAACAATGGACTCGAACCATAGATTGGCAGCCAGGTTACCATTATGGCTATACGCTTAATTCGCAATTCAAATTAGTGGCTGAAGAAGTAGTGATGATTAATGAGTCACCCAAGACAACACTGCACTACAGTGAATTTGTTTCTGTCGATTCATTGAATATCCAATATCAAAATGAGTTTTGGGTAGACCCGAAAAATGGTCGTGTGATTAAAAGCTGGCAAAAAATAGCGCCAAACTTGCCTTATATCGAAATGATACTGCTGAAACCCTTTGCATCTTAAATGGAACCTTTATGAAGCCGTATTTTTTGCTTTCAACAATTCTTGCAGGTGCATTATTTCAGCCGTTAGCCTTCGCGCAAACCCAATTGGTTGTTAGCACCTCTGCTGAACAAGCCCCATTATTTCAATTAAGTTATCCTACTCCTATACGTGTTCAACAGGCTGTTCAGGAAGGCATCGTGCAATTGCCTAACTATAATCCTGCGAAGACCAAGCCTCAGCCAATCTACTGGTTAGGCGCTGCGCTTTGGGATATGCAAGATACGCAAGAGCTAGAAACAAAGCGAAAGGAAATTCTAGATTCACTGTCGCAAATGCAATCAGACTCGACCGAAAGTGAGTATGTACATAAGCTCGGTCAATTCAGTGAGTATATACGCCAACTCAAGCTAGGTAAGCGTATTATGCAACCGTTGGATATTGATCTGATAAGGATTAACGAAGCACTGAATCCATTGATAGAAGGGCAATATCAGCTCATTCTTCCCCCACGTCCAAACACTATTACTGTTCTAGGCGCCGTTAACGGTATAAGTCAGCAACCTTGGCAAGTCACAACGAAAAGCCAAGATTATCTCGATAAGGTCAATTTACTCGATAACGCCGAAAATAGTTATGTATGGTTGATTCAACCCAATGGGGAGGCAATAAAACAGCCTATAGCCTATTGGAATCACCGAGCACAGGATATAGCTCCTGGGGCTTTATTGTATGTTGAGTTTTCCAGTCCATTTAATGGATTTGCGACGTTAAACGACAACATTGTTGAATTACTCAAAAATCGAGCGCTGTGATGAAGAAGTCAATTGCTGTTTTTCCACATTTTGGACGTTTATCCGCCCTTTCATTGGCGCTTTTCCCACTGCTCTATGCCTCTGCCGATGAATTAGCCTACCCGCAACTTTTACCCTCACAGTCAGATTTTGGTGGCGTAGGCTTAATGCAAATGCCGACAGGACGGATGGCGCCTGAAGGCGAATTTAATTTTGCCACCCAATATAACGATGAATACCAGCATTTTAGTGCTTCAGTGCAGCTATTCCCTTGGTTTGAAAGTACTGTTCGTTATACCCAAGTGCAAGATTTACTCTACAGTAATGACCCCAATTTTAGCGGTAAAACCAAGTACACCGACAAGGGCATCGATTTTAAAATTCGCCTAATCGAGGAGAGCTTCTGGCTTCCGGAAACCTCCATTGGCGTGCGTGACTTTGGTGGCACAGGGCTATTTGATGGCGAATTTATCGCTGCAACTAAACGTGTTGGCCCTTTAGATTTTACCCTTGGCGTTGGTTGGGGTTATATTGGCAACAGTGGCAATCTGACCTCCGATAATAAAGATTTAAGCGATAATTGTGATCGTGACAATTCATGGGGAGGAAAAGGTGGCACGGTTGATTATCAGCGATGGTTTAAGGGCTGTGCCGCCGTTTTTGGCGGTGTAGAGTACCAAACGCCATGGGAACCACTACGATTTAAAATCGAGTATGATGGTAACGACTATAAGTCGGACTTTCCAACTACATTTGGCGATATTGCTATGCCGCAGGACAGCAAGTTTAACTTTGGCGCCCTCTATCGCTATGAAGACTGGGCAGATCTACATTTAAGCTACGAGCGCGGTAATACCCTGACCTTAGGTATTAGCCTGCAGATGAACTTTAATACCTTAAATCAGATTAAAACCGATCCTGAATCCAGTGAATACAAGCCGTTAGCGGCAGTTTCAATGACAAAACCTTTGTCACAGCCCGTTACTGATACCGCGCCGGCAGTGGCTACAGTCAAATCTGAGAATACGGTTGCTAAACTAAAAACATCCTCTCCTGCGACCACGGCAATCATCTCAAACATCCCAAATGTTGATTGGGATAAAGTCGCTTTAGAACTAGAAACCATTGCGGGTTATTACAATCCTAAAATCTATCTCGCGTCAGATAGCATTATCTTAGTTGGTGAACAAACTAAGTTTCGAAACAGAAATGAAGCTCTGCAACGCGCAGCAACAATACTGGCGAATAACACCGATGCTTCACGTATCATAGAATACCGAGTCATCGAAACCAGCAACAGGCAAGCGATAACAGAAACCCACATAGACTCTAAGCAATTCGCAAAAGTTGCCAGTTATGGCTACGTTGATGCAAAAATGGCCGATGCTACCACTCTAAGTGTTCCAACGATTCCTCAAGGACAACTTGTCTATCAAAAAGAACAAAGTTGGGATGACAGCTTTAGTTTTGATATCGCCCCAACATTAGTGCAATCATTTGGTGGTAGCGAAGGCTTTTACATGTTCAATATCGGCATGACAGCTTCTGCCCGTTATCGCTTTAGCGATCACTTAGACCTATCAAGTTCTGTTTACCTAAATCTTTACGACAATTACGATAAATTTCTATATAACGTCCCCCCAGACGGCACCGATTTAAAGCGGGTACGAACACTCATTCGCGAATATATCCATGATCACCCTGTCAGACTCAACAATTTGCAACTGACTTGGATGGATAACTTAAACGACAATATTTATTACCAAGCCTATGGCGGTTATTTAGAGATGATGTTTGCCGGTGTCGGTAGCGAGTTTCTATACCGACCAATGAATAGCCAGTGGGCATTTGGTGTCGATGTTAACTATGTTAAACAGCGCGATCCGGACAGCATGTTTGGTATCTACCAAGATGAAAATCATTTTGACCCAATCACTGGCCGAGACTACCGTGTTCAAACTGGTACAATGACAGGCCATGCTACCGTTTATTACCAACCAGATTGGTTCCCTAATACCTTATTGAAAATTAGCGCGGGTCAATACCTGACAGAAGACAAAGGTGTTACTATCGACTTTTCGAAACAATTCGATAGTGGTGTCATTGTTGGCGCCTTTGCTAGCAAAACAGATTTATCGGCAGATGAGTTTGGTGAAGGCAGCTTTACCAAAGGTTTCTATATCTCAATCCCCTACGATTTGATGACCGTTAAGTCTACTCATAGCAGGGCGAACTTCGGTTGGTTGCCATTAACCCGAGATGGGGGACAAATGCTTGGCCGTAAGTACAGCCTCTACGGTTTAACCGATGCAAGACAACCTTGGTTTACAAGAGAAAGTAGTTATAAATAACAAACTATAAATTAAGGGCTCGGTACTTTGTACCTCGCCCTTTTTTATTGATGTGACCCGATTTTAAGAACCTCAGAAAAGCATTATGGAGTGAACCTCGTTCAGTAGACATCATATGACTATATTTGGAGTCAATGATCGATTTCTCATTTATGGTCAACTGTCATCCTCAAGCAATTAACCTCCAAAGTGAAACAACTATCACTAACAGTAAATCCTGCAGTGAATGCGAGATGACTCGAATTTACCCGATACATATAAAGGAACCAACTTGTATACAGATTTTAGATTAATCCACTATCGGGACTGCCCAGATACCCCTTGGAAGAATGGTGGCGGTAGCACAAAACAATTATTCATCTCTCCTCAGTCGGCAGATCTTGAGAACTTTGACTACCGTATCAGTATCGCAAAGGTGTCAAGCAATGGACTGTTTTCGCGCTTTAAAGACGTCGATAGAAAACTGTCCATTCTGGAAGGAAGCGGCTTAAGGCTAATAATTAAGGATGAAGAGGGGCAAGTAATCGATAGCCAATTATTAGCACCTAAGGGAAACGTTTTTGCTTTCGATGGCGAAAACAATATCACGAGTGAGCTAATAGGCGCCTTCGTTTTAGACTTTAACGTGATGACAAGAAGGGGAAAGTACCATTCAGAGGTCGATCAATTAACAAATGCCAGTCAGGCTACAATAGGTGAAGTACTTTGGACTGCATGTAGACGAACTGGATATACACTCGCACATGAGTTACTGTTAACCCTAGAGCCAATTACTGTATTTGTTAATGATATCGAAATCCAGCTTGAAGCCTATGATCTATTGATATTCACGAAAGAAGCTAGAATCACTTTAAAAAATAATCAAAAATTTAATGGGCTTATCATTAAATTATCGAATAATATCAATTAATAAATTAAAGGCTAGAAATGTTCATTTCTAGCCTTTATAACTCCTTCCACAACCAATCAATAGTCAACAATTGAATAATTTAGGTTTTTCTTACCCAAGTCAAAATTTGCCAAATATTAGCCAAAGCCCAGTTGTAAATAGCAAAAATTGCCAAAAATCCCACAAACATGATCCACTCGGCTACCTGTAAAATTTCTGCTGTTACCCCAATCATGGCCAACACAACAGCAGCACAAGAAATGGCAACCAAAGTCTGCTTACGGTTATATCCCGCACGCTCGAAGATATGGTGTAAGTGATCACGGTCAGGTTTAAAAGGAGACATCCCTTTTTTGATGCGACGATACATAATTGCCGCCATATCCATCAGCGGAATTGCAATAAGATACAAGGCTGTAACTGGTGAAAACACCATTTCACCACTGATATAATTACTTGCAGGTTGGGTGCCCAGTACCAGTAACCAAACAACGGTTAAACCAATCAGCATACTGCCCGCATCACCCATAAAAATTTTTTCAATCGACGGGAATGGCCAACGAAGATTAAACAGTAGATAACCGATAATTGCCCCGATAAACAGTAAGGGCAGCATAAACCAACTATTCCCCGCAAAATAAAATAGAACTGTTAAAGCACCAAAGGTGACTAAGCTCAGCATGCCCGCTAACCCATCGATACCATCCACCATATTGAAGGCATTAATCGCTCCAATAACTGCTAAAACAGTAACAAAAACACCTATATAACCGAGTTTTAACTCAAAAAAATACAATATATTGCCGAATGTATTGAGATAGAGCCCTGCACCGAAAATCAGTATCGAAGCGGTAAGTACCTGAGCTGTCATACGCACCCGTACTGACAGATCATACTTGTCATCCAATACACCTAAGAAAAGAATAAAAGCTGCAGAAATAAGATAAAGATTAAACACTTGGCTTTGCTCTATCGCTATGCTTGAAACTGTTAACACACTGCAATAAATTGCAACGCCACCGATCAATGGAATTGCTCCGACATGGAGCTTACGCTCGTTAGGGACATCAACTAACCCAACTCGCTGGGCTAAGGGATTCAACACAAGAATTGTTATACAAGTCAAACCAAACGCAGTTAAAAACGGCAATAAATATTCCATAAACACTCTTCCTTAAGGCTAATACAGAATTTGAAATAACCCTTTACGCATACTGTGTTGAGCTAATGTCATATCAGTATAGCAGCGCTTATTGACAATGAAGTGTCAAAATATTTTCAAATAAAAGCCAGTTTAACCCCATGCTGGACCAGTTCGTTTGTTAACAAACAAGTCCAACTGCTTCATTCTACGAATTAACACGGTTTATGGAATCAACTGAATGTATGATAAACACATTTAAGGGTGCTAATTAATCTCAGTGGCGGATAACTCATGGAGATAAATGAGGACTTACATAAGAGGCAAAGCAGAACAATGATAGATAGTGCAAAAGGCCAGATACCGTATCTTGAGATTTAACGATATCTGACCATCAGTAGAGCTTATTGACGGGATTCTAGTTCTACAACCTCAATCCGCTTCTCGGCGGTAGGCTGCGCCACAGATAAATTACGTTTAAAGTAAGAAGTGATCCGCCAGATATTATTTAACAACAAAAAATAAATAAAAAACATCAACAAAAATGCCAAAAACATGATGTTCTCATTGACTTTATAGACTTCTGATACGATTCCGATACCCGCTATTATCATCGCTATAGTGCAAATCAGTAACAAAGAAGCACGTGACGATAGACCTACACGCTGACAAATGTGATGTAAATGTTCGCGATCTGGCTTAAATGGCGATTGTCCTTTGCGAATACGGCGGATCATAATGCAAGCCATATCCATCAAGGGTAAAGCAATTAACCACAGTGCTGTGACAGGTCGAATCGCAGTAGCATGCTCTCCCTGGCTTCCAACAACTAGTAACCAAATTACGGTAAAACCGATAAAGATGCTGCCCGCATCGCCCATAAATACTTTGAAACGTTTGCCGAATGGAAATCCTAGGTTGAGCATGATGTAAGGCAGCATAGCAACAACGAGCAGCACACAGAACGAAGCGAAGTTATGCATCCCGTACCAATAAAAAAGCAAGCCTAAGCCCGCAAAAGTAACTGAGGCTAATCCACCTAATAAACCGTCAATACCATCAACCATATTAAAGGCATTAATCGCACCGATCACGGCAATAACCGTTAGGCAATAACTCGCGATTTCAGGGATCCGAATTTCATCGCTTCCCATTAAATAGCCTAGATTGTGCAAACTACGTTCGCCTATCAGGATCATCCCAATAGACACTGCCGCTTGAATAAACAGTCTGAGTTTAAAACTAATGTCATAACGGTCATCAATAACCCCTACAATGACCAAAATTAAAGAACAGCAAACATACAACTGGGGTTCGAGCAGTAATTCTGGATTAAAAAATAGTGTCAACGCAATAGTAGTAAAAACTGAAACACCACCAACCAAAGGAATTTGACCTACATGTAACTTGCGATCATTCGGTTTATCAACCAAACCTACTTTCGGAGCACAAAGCCGAAATAAGAACAAGCTAACTAATGAGGCAAAAAAAACACTTAAAATAATCATTCCAGTCAACATAAAACCACTCAAAAAATGTAATCACTGTAACTGAATTCGCTTTAAAAATGACAAATATCTTTTAAAAAAACAAATAGATACACTCGCCAAATGCTCGAATTCCATTTCGTATATCAATTCAAAATTTATAACTTAATTCTTTATAAAACAGTTTTTAGTAACAAACCATGACACTCCAAAATCACGTTTCTGCTTTCCAATATTACTCTCAATGCCATTTTTAGAGCACTTATCAACTTAATAATATCGAGATGAAACCTTGATGCTGCGCAAAATAAACCCAGTACCATTATATTTACTCATAATACAATAAAAACAGTTTAATTTAACCTTTTTCAAAATCAGTCATACCCGACATTGCCACAAGTGCAGGTTTTATGAACAGGGGCTTTAAAAAACAACTGATAAATAACATAAAAAAAACAAAAAAACATTAAAGCAACATACTCAGATGTTTAATTAAGTACCCAAATTATTTCTTAATTTATAGATAACGTATATCTTGAGAAATCACGTATGACGTGTTTGCTCTATTTATATTCACTAGTTGCACAACATCAAGAGCAGCAAATGATTTCAAGTAATCAAATTTCAGCATCCAATAGACAAAAAAACTCTGGTGGTGTGTATCCTGATGCCGACACACATGCTGTAACTTTTGCTATTTTTTTAAGTAAACTCGCCAGAGTTCCATCGACATATCAGTCTGAGATAACACTCACAGGACTCGTGCTCTGGCTCACCGGTAAACTAGGATGTATCGAGCGCCAGCACGATATCCCGCTGTTTTTCCGAGTATCAGGCGCGCTCGATTGCGTTAAAAATGCGCTGCGAACAATCGATGATGGCAGTGAATCGTGGGGGGAATTAGCTTCACCATATCAACTAGCTGGACAAACTCGCTACCTTTGGCAACCACTTCCTGCCCACCTCAATCGACTATTACAACCAAGTATCAGTAAATTGCGCTACAACACGCCAGCTTTAAATGAAGAAGCAAGAGCTATTTTATTTAATCTGCTATCACAACCGTGGAAGACTCCTGACTCACTGACACAGCACTCACGCGAACGAAAAGATGCATTTTTTGATTACTTCAACGATTGCGCGCTCGTTGATAACACATTAACGGCAACAGTTAGAATGCAACTGATATTGGATAAGTCACTGCATCACCGCCATGCAAGCCACTATCAACAAATGGATAGCGATCAAATCCGTTATCGAATTTTCGAAGCTCGCAACCGCTATTTATCTAGGATCATTGATGCCGCTAGAAAAATTAATTTGCATAAAAAATTTGACAGCTATAGCCATGACTTTTCTAGAAATATCATTTTTGAATCTCCTAAGCTTGCAAAATATCTATCTACTCCAGGTCGAATTTGTCAGTATCAGATGGATACATCTAACCACCAGAAAAAGTTGGTTCCATGCGAAACAATCAACATTAGACGTAAGCGCTTTTTAGATGAAAATGAGGTTTGCCAATTTTTATTAAGATTGGATCAACACGTAAAATTACTTCAGCCGAAAGGGGGACTTATAGCGAGCAACGGGCAGCAAGATAGCTCTGCGTGGTTAACATATTACAATGCAGCTACTAGTCGCATCGCACTCTTATTTGTATTACTGACAGGTGCAAGACCTACCCATTCGATTAGCATCGAGTGGAGGTACTACTCGTATAGTGATTCCGCATTTATCAAAGATAAGGGCAAATTGCGATGCATCTATCTTGCAGACTACCTACAGCAAGAAATAAAAAATTACTTAACACTTCAATTTAAGCTAATACAACAGCTCCCCAAAGTTAAGCAAGGGGATGTTATTTGGTTTTACTTAAATGAGTTAGGGGAACACTCCCATTTATCAAATCGCTCCTTACGCCAATTTATGAATGAGGTTTGGCCCGGCGTTGTCCCCTATCAATTAAGACACTTCTTTGCTCAATGCGCGATTACTACGCCATCAACCAGCCGCTTACATGACAATGATATAGACCGTTTAATGGGTCACTCAATTGTTGGGGAACATCTGGGCGCAGATAACCAGTTTCCAGCAACTACTAGCAAGTTGAAATCTTATTTAAATTCTTTGCCTGTCCGTTTGGGTCTGAAAGAGATGCGCTATGTCTGATTGCAAAATCAACGACTTAAAAATCAAGGAAGAAGCTCAGAAAATTCAGCAATTTTTTGAATGGCAAAGTATCCCTTGTGCACCAATCGAAGATTTTGCTTGGGTATTACAGCACTGGCCCAGTTATTTCACCAAAGAAAGAAAACTTAGCGACGAGCAAATTAAAGAAGCCAAGGGCAAAATTGGTCAAGTACCTACGGGAAAACAGAAACTCTATCGGCAAGCATTAAATGAAATTCTTCAATACCTTGCAGATAGTTGCAATTGGGAGTTGCCAGAACAAGTCCAACAAAAACTGACAGACAAAGATCATCAATGGTTAGAAAAAATTGCGCCAGAACTGGGCAATGCATCTCGCCTATATCAATGTTACCAGAGTGAGAAAATCACATTCTATGAAAAGCGCAACTCAATGTCAGTTGCCTTTATCACGCTCGCGATTGCATTTGAGATCGCACCACTGAATTTAGCGCATATCAGCCAAGTTCTGAACTGTTCCGATTCTATTGATTACAGCCAGGCAAAGCCAAGACTTAAAATCTGGCATTTAAAGCAAGATGAAGTTACCGCATATTTTACCCACTACTACCTATCGTTAGTAAGTGAACGTTTACTAAGTGATTACTATGCGCAACGTTCCTCAAAAGTGACAGAAGCGCAATTACTTGAAGCGTTAAATCAATTTGCAGCGCAAAACAATTTACCTGCAGCCATACGATTCCAATGGCAGCATCGATTTCAAATATTTTGGTTTGTTCACTATGCTATTCCACCCACATTTTTGAAAGACCTCTCGTATCCCGAACGTCATGTGGGATTCTCAAAACTAGCTGTTCCAATTATTTCAGGTGCGTCTGCGAACATTTACAATATCGATTGGGATTTAGAGTGGTTTACCCATCTTACTGCTGAACAGAATAAAAAGTATCGGCCACACAAAGAGTTGCTTTTAAAACAGCCTGCAAATAGCAACACATCAGCGTTTAAGCCATCTTGGGAAGCTGGAGATATACTGCCGAACATGCTCTATTTATACACGGAGCAACTACTCACATTGGGTGGCGTTAAAAAATCAAAATTAGCACTAAGTTCTATCGTCAAATACACCAGCTTTGAAAAGTTGCTTGAACAATACCCACTTCCTTACGTTGATGCGGTCCATGAAGACAGTCTGAACAATTGGGCGGTAAAGGTATTCAATGCTGCAGAGTCAGACTCTGCACAATTGATGATTTACTATTTTCTAAAATTCATAAGCGTTCAGGAGTTAACTGAATCACTGGATATTTCAGATTTTACTTACCCAACTAACCGGCCTACCGTCAGCGCATTCTGTTTAGCGATGTCAGAGTTCGAAGTACTGATCTCACTGCTAGTAGATAGTCCAACTGACAACCCATTTCGCAGTTTATTTGCAGTCACCTCTGCGCTACTTGGGGTGTTTGGCATGCTACGCCGCGGTGAAATTCTACGATTACGCAATAAAGATGTTAGTTTTGACCCAAACACTCATCAACTGAGGCTTCAAGTCACTCACACAAAAGAAGGAAAAACTAAAAACGGTAAGTCTAGAACTGTTAATACCGTAATCCCCCACCAATACCGCAATTTTTTTAGCGTAATAAAACGATTAAAAGAACACTCTGCTGCTGACGACCCATTTATTGGGTTTGATAATGAACCTATACACTCCCGTCAGCTGTATTACTTGTTGCCAGTGACTCGAACCTTGAAAGCAATGTTTGGTAACGACGTTAACTTCCATCACTTGCGCCACAGTGGTGTGCACCTGTTTATGCAGCAAGCACTACATTTAGCATGTTACACATCAGAGCAATACCGAGCTGTTGATACTCAAAAACTAGAAGCTGAAGTCTTAAGCGATAAGGTGATTAATAGGCGCTTCGAATATTGGCTTGAAGGAAGGGAATTTTATCACGTAAACGATGGCATTTTATTAGATGAAGTATGTTCTCAAATCGGTCATGCCAGCTACGACACAACCCGTTGGTCGTACCTACATTCTCTCGAAACCTTGCTCCCTGTTCTGAGCCCATTTCATAATGTGAACACAAAACGAGAATTTACCCACAGCGAGTTACGCTATTTGCTAAAGCTCTCGGCAACGTCAAATGATTTATCAAGAGTGTTAAGCAAACACAGTCCCGAGTATGCGCAAAAAACACTCGATGAAAAACGCTCTCAAAAAATCAGAATTTCAGAGCATGAGTTAATCAACATTGTGTATAAACCCAAAATATCAGCCTTGCCTTCCCAACTGCTTCAGGCTACGGATGCAGTATACCGCCGTTGGAATAACGGCTTGATAAACAGTTCATCAACGCAACTCGGTTTTTATATAGGGCAAATGCTCAAACAAAAACACATTGATTTTGGCGCATTATCGCAAGTTTGGTCGCTCGGTTCTCAGCACCAGATGATGTCGTTGGAGAAAGGCCAGATAACCGCCCTGCGGTTTTTACCACCAGTGACACTCAATGCTGAAAATCAGTCTCTGTGCATAATGCTCGCGTGTAATGTCAAAAATGCCAAAGCGTTCACAAAAGTGTTCAGGCAAAGGGAATGGAATTGGCTAGCGTTCAGTTTCGAATTAACAATCAATCGGAAATTACGGAGCGACAGACAAGCGCAATTGCTTCGTGAAATATTTGCCAGAAAAAAAGAACCTATTAACATCAAAAAACAACCCACAGGGGACACACAACTGCTCATTCGCATGAAGCCCAAATTTGATACATCAACCAATATTCTTGAGTATGCTCAGCAATTTATTAATCAATTTCAGCAGTGTTAAAAGAGGGTCGCATGAAGCTTATCATCCCAGCATTAAAACGTTCTGTACTCGAGACCGTATTGAATAATATTGACACCAGTTACCCTACGGCAGTATTGAGCTTCATCATCGACAAAAAAGCAAAAACCGCAACGATTATCAGCGGTCTTGCGCCTCAATTTGCACAGTGCGTCATCTCTATTGATCCTGAATCATCGGAACTTAAAGATACTCAATTTGCAATCGACGGCTGCTTTGGTAAACAACTCCTACAGTACGACTCAAGACCAGATAAGAATGTTTTGCTGGATATTGAAATGGTCACTGCCACAGAAGCCAAATGCATCGAACTCGTCGGCAGTAAGAGTGACAAGGAAATTACGGGAACAGTGGCATTGTATCGTTGCCAGTGCCAGAAAATCGAAACACAGCACCTTAAATATGTAAAGGACTGCCTAACACGTTCAATGACAACCGTCTCTACCATGTCGCTTGGCCTCGCAATTAATGAAGCGTGCAATAACATGCCATTCGCTTACATTGAACTTAATAAAGACACTAAAACCATCAAGCTTCAACGCAATGATGAAATTGAAGAAAAAGCATTTCCTGCACACTTAAAACTCGCAGTAAACCTAGTGTTAACTGAAGCTGCAACGACAAAGTTGAAAAGTCTGTGTAATGACCCATCAGTAACCAGCATTGATATTGCCCAACAAGGTGAAGAACTTACATTTAGTACCGGTGAACAGACTATCACAACCACAATTAGCGGTATCGACGCATTTTTCAAACAAAAATCGCCGCCTAATCAAGTTATCAGATATCTCATCGTTGATATTTACACAATAAAAAATGAAGTCCAGCAATGGGTAAAGCACCACAACAATATCAAAAAGGCCGACGAAGCGATCCTCTATATCGACAATACGAGCATTGCAATTTTCGCACTCAATGCCCCCTATGAATTTGTTCGTCGTTTGAAAGTGCATGAGATAAGCCCTCTCCCACAAGGTTTTGACCATCAAGCATTTCGTTTCCGACCAAAGGAACTTCTAGAAATGAAGATAAAAGATTTAACTCGAGCCCAACAGACCAAGCTTGAAATATTACAGGGCAGTAAGGGCGAATTAAAACTTGGGCTCTATTCAACACTTGAGAACAAACTCCCAACGTATTCTATTGCAATTGAAAATAGCGATTATCAGCTACCCAAGATACTGAAATTAATAGAAAAAATGAAAACCACTGAAATGACAACGCCTAAAGAAGAGCAAGTGGATTTGTTTGGATTCAGGCTGGATTAATTAAGAGTCCAAGTAAACAACAATAATACTGGACAAATGTACAGTATAGATTCATATTGTAAGGTGAGATTTTCACCAATAGTTTGGCTATTGGAAATCAGAAAAGCAGTTGGGGCAGAGTGGCGGCAACCACCCTACCCCGTATCGGCTGCAACGACTATTAACCGAACCCAGCCGATGGCGCGATCTTAGCGAATTCCATCGGATAGGGACAGATCTATTTAATGGAGGCCATAATGGCTCAGATTCGCGTGCGCCCAAATGGACGTATTCAGTTCGACCTTTCTCTCTATGGTCGCCGTTTTCGTGAAGGCACGAAAATGCTGGCAACCCCCAAAAACCTCAATCAAGCCAAAGCCACGCTTAAGCAGATGAATGCCGAAATTGATCTCGGCACCTTTCAATATCGCGACTACTTCCCTGGAAGCAAGAAGATTGCGTTATTTGAATCATTGCAGCGCGAACGTCATCCAGATCGCCAATATCCGTTTTTCGACGTTTACGCCCAGGAATGGTTCGACAGACAAAAAGCCAAATGGAAATCAAGCTATCAAAGCACAGTAAGAAATACCCTAGACCGATATCTCATCCCGCAATTTGGTAACTGTTTGATATCAGAAATTAGCCTCTCACAGGTGGAGTTTTATCGAGAAACCTTAATGCAAGAGGTTGATCCCAAGGGTGAGAAAAAGCTCTCTAGTCGACGTATTAATGGGATCTTGTGGCCTTTAGTCGCCATACTAAGCCTTGCTGCTGACGAATTAGAGTTTAGATATCCATTGAGACGCTATAAAGCACTTAGGGAGGAACGTGCTGATAGCCACCCAATGACCTTACTTGAGGTAAATCAATTTTTAGCAGCCGTAACTCCCGAATGGCGGGATTACTTTGTAGTGCGGTTTTGGACAGGAATGCGTAGCTGTGAGGTACATGGGCTCGTGTGGGATAACATCGACTTTAACCATCGCTTGATCCGTATCCGGCAAAACTGGGTAAACGGCGAAGCCTGTGCCGTAAAAACGCCAAAATCGCGCCGAGAATTAAGAATGTGCGATACCTTGTTTGACGTTTTCAGCCGCTTAAAAAACAGAGCAGATAAACATGCTGAGTATGTGTTTACTCACCAAGGGATACCTTTAGATACGCATTTTGTGAGCAAAAAACTGTGGTTCCCTACACTACTTAAAGCTGGATTACGGAAAAGACGTCCCTATGAAACTCGTCATACTGCTGCTGTTTTACACATAGCAGCTCATGAAAACCCACTCTATATTTCACAAATGCTCGGACACAGTGACACAAAGCTGTTATTTAACGTCTATGCACCGTACGTCGCCAATGCATCGAGGCTAGATGGGTTAGCATTCAGTCAGATGATGAATGAAGGGCCTATAGAAAATCGAGTATAAAGCAAAAAGCGCAGCCATTTTGGCTGCGCTTTTTCATGATCCGATCATCCAGCGCACCTAGAATAATCAACACCGACGAACAAATGATGTACAAAAGAGTGCCTTGAGTCATCTCAAAAGTTAAACAAGAAATAAGGATGACTGAAACAAAGATCGATATGCCACCAATCAAAGGGATCTGGCCTATATGGAGCTTTCGCTCATTAGGCTTATCAACTAGGCCGACTATTTTCGCTAATTTTTGAAATACAAACAGACAGATAAACGAACTCAGAAAGATACTGACTACGATAAGCTGGTCGACATACAAGACTCTATGATTTACAGATATAAAAAGGGAATAAAGTGGAACACAAAGCGAACGTCCTAGTGACAGGATCAGCGTCCGAACAGATGAATATAAAATAAAACGTCCTTGTACTAAATTCAGTCAGTTAAACGATCCTGAGACAGAATTTCTACTGTTCTAACAAAAGTTAAGACCTAAAGAAAGCAATAGGTCTAAGACCGACAACGACCAAAAAACAAGCTTGTTAATCAAAGATTAAGATAAAACTAAAAAAACCAAAATGAGACAGTTTCAAGATCATGTCTCAAAACCGTCTCATCCATTTGGATATCACATTGATTTATTGAGTTAAAAAGTCACACAAGCCAATAGGCTTGACATCAAACATGTTATTAGTCTGAACCAAACAGATCTCGGGTATACACTTTATCAGCCACGTCACTAAGTTCTTCCACCATGCGATTAGACACTATCACATCACCGCTAGACTTAAACTCGGATAAATCCTTTATCACTGCTGAATGGAAAAACTCAGATTCATCAAGTACGGGTTCATATCCGACTGCTTCAACACCTTTAGCCTTAATCCGTTTCATGATCCCCTGGATACTTGATGCTCGGAAGTTGTCTGAACCAGCCTTCATAATCAATCGATAAATACCCACGACTTTAGGCTGACACTTTAAAATTGAATCGGCAATAAAATCTTTACGGGTACGGTTAGCATCTACAATCGCCCCAATGATGTTATTGGGCACATCCTGGTAATTAGCTAACAGCTGCTTGGTATCTTTAGGTAAACAATAACCACCATAACCAAATGAAGGGTTGTTATAGTGATTGCCAATATGAGGATCTAATCCCACACCTTCGATGATTTGCCGTGCATCTAACCCATGAGTTTAAGCATAAGAATCCAACTCATTAAAGTAAGCCACGCGCATAGCAAGGTAAGTATTCGAAAACAGCTTAACGGCTTCAGCTTCTGTAGACTCGGTAAATAATACCTTTACGTCATCTTTTTGTGCGCCTTCAACAAGTAACTGCGCGAATACCTTCGCACGTTCAGATCTTTCACCTACAATGATCCGAGAGGGGTATAAATTATCGTAAAGGGCTTTACCTTCACGTAAAAACTCAGGTGAAAAAATGATATTTTCACATCCAAATTCATGCTTGATACGCTCAGTATAACCTACAGGTACAGTAGATTTTATCACCATAACGGCTTTTGGATTGATGGCCATGACATCTTTAATAACGGCTTCAAGAGACGAAGTATTAAAGCAGTTAGTACTAACGTCATAGTCTGTGGGTGTTGCTATGATGTCATAATCGGCATTTTGATAAGCAGCTTGCTTATCAAGCGTAGCAGTAAAATTTAGCAATTTGTTTGCTAAAAAATATTCTATTTCACTATCAACAATCGGGGATTGATTGTTATTTAGCATTTCTACTTTTTCGGGAATAATATCAACGGCTATTACTTCATGATTCTGAGCAAGAAGCATTGCGTTTGAAAGCCCCACGTAACCAGTACTAGCAATGGCAACTTTCATCTATTTATACCTGCATGTTTTCAATATTATTTATGATGAGTCTAACTAACTCTTGAGCACGGTTTTGAGAATCTGCCTCGACATAACAGCGAAGTTCAGGGGCATTACCAGAAGGACGTAAGTGAACGACTTCACCATTATTCAACGTCATACGCAAACCATCTGTAACATCATTTTTTACAACATTGACATCACCTAAGCCTAATTGTGACAACAGCAGCAACGGTTCCGATAATCCTTGTTCAATAAGTAACAGACTTTTCTCACGAGAAAAGTTCTGAATACGATCACTGGCAGTGAAGATAGTCGGCAGTTGTTTCAGTAAACTAGAGATAGGTTCTTTGTCCGCCATTGCAAGGACAGCCAAAGCAGGCAATATTGCATCTCGTGTTGGAAGCGCGGCAAGCTTTGCACCATTAACATTAACATCAATATCTGAACCTAAGAGAAAACCGCCGTTTGCTTCAAAACCAGCAACCCTGCCACTAGACTTCATCAGATGTTCAAACTCGGCAATCACATAGGGCGAACCGATCTTTGTACGTTTTATGTGATTAAAAACACCTGAGAGTTCAATTGATGAGTTACAACTCACAGGAACTGCCAAAGCCTCAATATTTAAATATTTTGCAGCGAGCAAACATAAAATATCACCACGTAAATAGTTGCCGCTTTCGTCTGATAGTAAAGGTCTATCCCCATCACCATCAGTGGAAAAGATCGCATCCAGTTGATATTCACGCTGCCAATTTTGTGCCATTTCAATATCAGTTAAACTCACAGCTTCAGTGTCGATAGGCACAAAGCTATCACTTCGACCCAATGTAACAACCGCTGCACCAAGTTTCTCAAATAGCTTTGCGTATAAATCGCGCCCAGCACTAGAGTGCTCATAAATACCGATGCGTTTACCTTTGAGTAAATCAGTTTTAAAGATATTAAGATAACGCGCTAGGTAGCTATCTACAGCTTTAGTTTGAACACTAGGTAGAGGTGATAACTCAACACTTGGCAACTCGACACAGGCTGCTAAGATAGCTAACTCGTCTTCTTTACTGATTTCTCCGTCAGGGCGGTAGAATTTTAGACCATTTCTATCAAACGGGATATGGCTGCCAGTGACCATGATGGCGGGAATGTTATCGGCCATCGAAGTGACGGCTAATGCTGGCGTTGGGATAACGCCATAGTAATCAACTCCTACGCCAACGGCGTTAGCTGCAGCAATACAAGCTGCAGCCAAGTCTAGGCTGCTTGGGCGGTTGTCAATCGCAATTGCTAACCGCTCAAAAGCAAAGCTTTGCTTCATGACTTCAATAAACGCAACAGCAAAAGCAGCACACACCTCTGGTTTAAAGTCGGTAACCAAACCACGAGCACCACTGGTGCCAAAAGTCACACCGCTTTCATTAATGACTTGGGAAGCAGTTGGATTGCTCATTAATTTATCCTGCCATATCTGTCTTCAAAACGAACAATATCATCTTCACCTAGGTAGGAGCCTGATTGCACTTCGATTAATTCAAGTGGCACTTTGCCCGGATTTTCTAGTGCATGAATAACACCTACAGGAATGTAGGTAGATTGGTTTTCAGTTAGCAATAGCTCTTTGTCACCATTGGTGACCTTAGCAGTGCCTGTCACTATAATCCAATGCTCGGCGCGGTGGTGGTGCATCTGAATAGAAAGCTTCTCACCAGGCTTAACCGTAATGCGTTTCACCTGGAAGCGATCACCATTATCAATCGAATCGTATTTCCCCCAAGGACGATAAACTTCGCGGTGATGTTGCCACTCACGACGCTCTTCTATTTTTAGCTGATCCACAATCTTTTTTACTTGCTGTACTTCAGATTGTTTCGCCACCAAAATCGCATCTTTGGTTTCGACTATTACTAGGTCATCCAAACCAATTGTAGTAACGAGCTTTTCTGTCGCGTGAACATAAGTATTACGAGTATTGAGGTTAATAACATCACCTCGACAAGCATTACCATATTCGTCTTTATCTGATACTTCCCACAGTGCAGACCAACTCCCCACATCACTCCAACCGCAGTCCATTGCCACCACGACAGCCTGAGTAGTTTTTTCCATAACAGCGTAGTCAATAGAGTCATCTGGGCACGCTTCAAAGGCCGCTTTATCAACACGAATAAAGTCTAAATCGGCTTGTGTCTCTGCCATGGCTTGCTCACATGCACTAAACATATCAGGGCGATGTGCTTTTAGTTCGGCCAAGTAAGTGCTGGCTTTGAATAAGAACATACCGCTGTTCCAGTAATATTCACCCGAAGCGAGATAGTCTTGAGCAGTCGCTAGATTAGGCTTTTCAACAAACTGCGCGACTCTAAACCCCGCATTATCACCTTGAACTTCGCCGCGTTTAATATAGCCGTAACCCGTTTCAGGCGTAATGGGCACAATACCAAAAGTGACTAATTTATCTGCTTGTGCAAACGGCACAGCTTTTTCAATAGATTCACAAAATGCGGCTTCATCTTTTATTACGTGGTCAGCTGCTAACACCAATAACATTGGTTCTTCATTTTTGGGATTTGCTTCAAATTGCTTTAAGGCTTGTAGTGCCGCCAAAGCTATGGCTGGGGCAGTATTACGCCCTACAGGTTCTAAAATAATTCCTGAATGAGAGAAACCTCCCAGTCTCATTTGCTCTGCAGCAATAAAGCGATGCTCTTCATTACAAATTAATATAGGATCTTGATGCTCTAAGCCTTGCAAGCGAGTAACCGTTTGCTCCAGCATCGACTCGTCACCAGTTAGCTTTAAAAACTGCTTGGGGTATAGGTCTCGAGATAACGGCCATAAACGACTCCCTGTACCACCAGCCATAATAATTGGGACTAACACAAATTCATCCTCACTAATAATATTCTTTTGAACTTATAATGCACTGTATAATGCCAAAACTTCACATTAAGCACTTAGATTTTTAACACATAAAAATCTAAGTGCACTTTTTAAATGCCAATAAAAATGTTTAGTAAAAACCTTTCTATTATTATGTGCAGCATAATGAATAGCCTTAACATCAGGATAGTATTTAAGTCTAACTCCTTTTTTCATACTACGATAACAAATATCAACATCTTCACAATACATAAAGTATTTCTCATCAAAGCCTTTGATCATAGAGTAATGTTGAGATTGAAAACATAGAAATGAACCAGCAGCCCAATCAACTTCACATGAATGACAAATGCTACTCCTATCTATAACCGAGGAGTTTCCTAACCCTAATAGAGAAAATGTAAATTGCTTAAAAGTAGGGAACTTTCTGACAGAATTATCATAAATATTCATTTCACTATTTTTAAACAAATTAATACATGAAAAAACACATTCCTCACTTTTCATAGAATCTAACAGATCAAATATTTGTAGGTGAGAGATAGAGACATCTGGATTCAATACGATAAAGTAATCATCCCCTTTCATATCAAGCTCTTCCTTACAATATTTATATGCCAAATTATTATTTTCACCAAAACCTCTATAGAAGTCACTTCTAATCACATTAATATTAGAGATATTCTCTAGAAAGCTAAAATCCTCATCTGGCGTATTACTTTTTATTACAACATTAAAATGCTCCGCTAACAACTCAAGACAGCTTATTTCATTTATTATTTTTGAGTGATTGTGAGAAACAACAGAAATAAACACAGCCATTTATATAATATTACCTTGAAAGTGTTCTAGGCTCATCGCACATTTATCTTTCTCGGAAAGAATTGGATTTCTTGTTATTGGCCAATTAATTCCTATAAACTGATCATTCCAAATGATGGAATACTCGGCAGAAGGATTGTAATAATCAGTACACTTATAAACAAACTCTGCTTCATCACTAGTGACATAAAAACCGTGCGCAAACCCTTCCGGAACCCATAATTGGCGTTTATTTTCAGCAGAAAGGTATTCTCCCACCCACTGACCATAGGTTTTTGATTCTTTGCGAATATCTACGGCAACATCAAATACTTCTCCCGATACTACACGCACTAATTTGCCTTGTGTGTTTTCGGCTTGGTAATGCAATCCGCGTAGAATACCTTTTTTGGACTTTGAGTGGTTGTCTTGGACAAATTCTGTTGGTTTACCTGTCACCAGGTCTTCAAAACGCTTTTGATTCCATGTTTCCATAAAGAAACCACGCTCATCACCAAACACGGTTGGCTCAATAATTTTCACATCGGGAATTTTAGTATCAATAACTTTCATAATTTTAATTACTTATAAGCTTTAATATTGTTTAACGCTGTATTCCAATCACTTGGTTTAATACCAAATTGATTTTCTATTTTGCTGCAATCTAGACGAGAGTTCACAGGTCGTTTTGCTGGGGTTGGATAAGCAGATGTAGGAATTGCCGAAAGCTTAGGTTGCTTCGAGAGTACATCATGCAGCTCTGCCACTTTGAATATTGTACTGGCAAAATCAAACCAGCTGGCGTAAGGCATGCCAGAGAAGTGGTAAACGCCCCATTTTGCTTGATTACCTTGCTCAAGGTATTGCACCATAGTCACCAGCGCATCTGCAATATCACCCGCATAGGTTGGGCCACCGAATTGGTCACCAACAACGCTCAACTCATCACGTCTTTCTGCCAAGCGAAGCATGGTTTTTACAAAGTTATTGCCATGCTCACCAAATACCCAAGCAGTTCGTAAAATCAAATGCCGTGGGCAGTGTTCGGCAACGGCTTGCTCACCCGCCAGTTTGCTTAGTCCATATATACCTTGCGGTCCGCAGCTGTCGCTTTCTTGGTAAGGCCTATCGCCTGTACCATCGAACACATAATCGGTAGAAATATGCAGCATAACCGCACCACATTCTTTTGCCGCTTGCGCTAAATAACTTGGACCATCGCAGTTAATCGCATAAGAAAGTTCAACCTCTTGCTCTGCTCGGTCTACAGCTGTGTGTGCAGCGGCATTGATAATATAATCGGGTTGAAACTCTGTGACCGTACTGAAAACCGCACCACGGTTAGTAATGTCTAACCCTTCATAATCTAACGCTAATACTTCTACTTGGTGGTTTAAACGTTCGGTCAGACAATGACCCACTTGCCCGTTACATCCGGTAATCAACACTTTCATCACACACCTTCTTATTTAATTAACGACTGTAAATATTGACCATAAGCGTTTTTCAGCATCGGCTTGGCAATAGTGATTAACTCTTCATTACTTAACCAGCCATTGCGCCATGCAATCTCTTCCAAACACGCAACTTTAAGGCCTTGCACATTTTCAATGGTTTGTACAAACGAAGATGCCTCATGCAGGCTCTCATGAGTGCCCGTATCTAACCACGCAAAACCACGGCCAAGCAATTCCACATTTAATGAAGCATCGTTCAGATACATTTCATTCAAAGTAGTGATTTCTAATTCACCGCGAGCAGAAGGCTTAACCTGTTTTGCCATTGATACAACACGGTTATCGTAAAAATACAAACCGGTCACTGCGTAGTTTGATTTTGGTTGCGGTGGCTTTTCTTCAATTGAAACCGCTTTCATTTGTGAATCAAATTCCACCACACCGAAACGTTCTGGGTCTTTTACTTGGTAACCGAATACCGTCGAAATACCTTGGCTGCTTAATTCAGATGCGTGCTTTAATTGTTTGCCAAATGACTGCCCATAAAAAATATTGTCGCCCAACACTAAACATACGCTGTCGTCACCAATAAAATCTTCTCCAATCAAAAACGCCTGAGCCAAACCATCGGGACTTGGTTGAATCGCATATTGCAGGTTAATGCCAAAATCGCTGCCATCGCCTAACAGACGCTTGAAGCTACCATGATCTTCAGGAGTAGTAATAATAAGGATATCGCGAATACCCGCCAGCATCAGTGTTGAAAGCGGGTAATAGATCATCGGTTTGTCGTAAACCGGTAGTAACTGTTTAGAAACCCCACGCGTAATTGGATATAAGCGAGAACCAGAGCCTCCAGCTAAAATAATGCCTTTCATCGGTTATTCTCCTCGCCCCAAACGTTCCATGCAGTAAGAGCCGTTTAATACCCGGCTCCACCATGTGGTGTTGTTCAAGTACCACTCCACGGTTTTACGAATACCACTCTCAAACGTTTCTTGCGGTTTCCAACCAAGTTCACGTTCAATTTTCCGAGCATCAATCGCGTAACGCACGTCGTGCCCAGGGCGGTCTTTTACGTAAGTAATCAGGTCTTGGTATTGAGCAACGCCTTGTGGCTTATTCGGCACAAGGTCTTCAAGGAGTGAACAGATGGTTTTCACCACCTCAATGTTGGCTTTTTCATTATGGCCGCCTATATTATAGGTTTGGCCGACCGCACCTTTGGTCACTACTTTGTACAGAGCACGCGCATGGTCTTCTACAAACAGCCAATCCCGGATCTGCATACCATCACCATACACAGGCAGCGGCTTGCCATCTAATGCATTGAGAATCATCAATGGGATCAGTTTTTCAGGGAAATGGAACGGACCATAGTTGTTGGAGCAGTTGGTCACTATGGTCGGTAGACCATAGGTGCGTAACCAAGCTCGCACTAAATGATCACTGGACGCTTTTGAAGCCGAATAAGGTGACGATGGTTCGTAAGAGGTCTCTTCGGTAAACAGGTTGTTTGTGCCTTCTAAATCACCGTAAACTTCATCAGTAGAGATGTGGTGGAAGCGAAACGCTCCTTTACGTTCACCTTCTAAAGCATTCCAGTAGTGACGAGCTGCTTCTAGCAGTATGTAAGTGCCAAAAATGTTGGTTTCGATAAAGGCCGCAGGGTCATCAATAGAACGGTCAACGTGAGATTCCGCAGCTAAGTGCATCACTGCATCCGGCTGGTATTGCAAGAAAAGACGATCTAGTTCGGTGCGGTTACAGATATCGACTTGCTCAAATGTGTAACGAGCATCGTCATTAATAGACGCTAAAGATTCTAAGTTACCAGCATAAGTCAACTTATCAACGTTAATAACACTATCTTGAGTGTCGTTAATAATATGGCGAATTACTGCAGAACCGATGAAGCCCGCACCACCTGTTACTAATATTTTTTTCATAAAATGCCTATAAAGTTAAAGCTAGAACAGTTTTATTCAATGCTGTTCCGATAATACTTGTTGAAGAGGATTTATATTTTCCGTAGGCAGACCCGGATGATATGTCAATTATATATTCTGCTTGAGAAACGTATCCAATAAATTCTGGCTGAGCAATGAAATAATCAAAGAAAACAAAATTTTTCAGCAAGCCTAATTTACCAATCCTTTTCTTGAAGTGTGGGCCATCGATAGTTGTTGCATTTCCTAAGATATACACGACTACGTCAGGGTTAGAACCTATGTAATCCAAAAGCTTATCGTAATCCCTTCTATCATAATCAATGCCCCCTAAAACAACCGAGTAATTATCATTGATGCTAGGTAAAATAAACTCATTCTCATTCATTGCAGAAAGGTTCAAAAGTGATATATCGCAGCTATAACCGTTAGATATATTTGAAGTAACATAACTAAGAACGTCGGAAGTTAACACATAAACTTTGGCATTATTCAGTATTAACTTTCCAAAAAAAAACCTATACAATCTTTTTTTTAACTTGACAAAGTTACCGAAGTCATAAAAAGCATCAAAGTTATGGCAAGTACAACTAACTTTATAACCTAATATTAGGGAAAAAAGAAATAGGAAAGCACTTTTAGGTTTCTCAATAGTGTTAAAATAAATATGCTCCTGCCCTTTTATTCGCAGAAGTAACATTTTAATAAATAATTTAAAAAACGAAAACTGATTAACGAGCTCAACTTTAATATTTATAGGAGCATTAGAAAAAATGTAATTAGAAGTGTCCTTATCGTACAGGAAATGATAACCACACTCTAATATATCTCCATGATACTTATTTTCTTCTATGAACAGACCCATACTTAACTCTCTAGTAACTTTTTATAAATTGCATGTAAATCATCCACTCTACGTAACCAATCGAAGTTAGAAAATATCTCGCGATTGTACAAAGGCGCTGAACTTTTAAGATATTTTTCAATGGATAAGGTGAGATTATTAAACTCCTCCTCAGTTGGAATTGTATCGACGAAGACCACTCCAATCTCATTATCTTTAACAAGCTTAGAGATGTCGCCAATTTCTTCGTTAGTAATAATCATAAGTTCCGCCGCTATGTACTCTGCGAACTTAACAGGACAACACACTTTTGTAAGGAACGTTTTTTTAGTCAAGCAAAATCCAACATGGCAAGAAGATATTAAACTAGGCATTTCCTCAAACGGAATACGACTTACTGTAAACGAATCTTGAGGCAGCTTATATTCAGCCAGTAAAGATTTATGTCCTTCAAGATCATTAGCGGCAACAACTAAATGAATGCTATCACCGAAAACTTGATATAGTTGTGAAAATGTTTGATAAGTTTCATGAACAGCATGCCATGGTTGAAGCGAACCACTAAAAATAAATCTTAACTTCTTTTTACTACCCAAATTTTGTAAACAATTAAACTTATGAAAAAAAGTAGGATTAGATATGTTATACAAATTTTCCTGATTAAAGTTTTCTTTAATGTATTCCATAAAAGGTTCAGAAACTACGAATACATAATTAGATTTGTTAATAACAAATCTTTCCAATAACTTTAAAAGTTTAAACTTCCAAGAGCCAGATGAGAACCGACCATCAAAAACCAATTCCTCTGGTTGAACTCCTCGCATATCGAATATGATTTTTTTTCGAAAAATGATTGCAAAAAAGATCCCAACAAATGAAGGTGAATAGCTTCTACAATGAATTATATCGGCATCACTTGCTAACTTTGCCGAAAGAAAAAACAAAGAAAACATGTCAAAAATAAAATCAAAAAAATTATTTTTTTTAGAGAGCCGCTTTTTACACTCATGAACTTTTATATATTTAGAATTTTTATCTTCAAATGCACTCTTGTTTTTGCTATAAATAAAATCAGAGGAATCAGCAGACTTTAAAACTGAGACTATATCAAAATAAACATTATGCTTTTCAGATAAATAAGATACAGGTTCTAGGACTTGTGCTTGGAGTATGCCAGTCTTAAAAACATTTTCATAAGTTAGGTACAAAACTTTCATATTGAATCATTCCGCCCTAGATTGTTAATTATTCCATGATAAATCCCCTTAAGCATAACCCCGACTCTCTTTAATTTATTTGAATCATAAAGAACAACACCTACACTTCTTACCAAAAACTCACAAAACACACTGTAATAAAATTTTAAAAAATTATTATTGAAATGTTTTCTATATACAACTATCTTATTTCTAAAGTGATAGTAACCTCTAATAACAAACCGATCAAAACTATTTCTTTTACTCTTCCTTCCTAGAAAAGACTTTATTTCATCTTTACTTGATGCCCCACCAATCACATGAATAACATAAAGATTTGGAACACAAAACATTTCAATACCGAGTTTTTTTGCAGTCAAACACCAGTCAATTTCTTCACACCACATGAAATAAGATTCATCCATAATACCTAATGTGGTTAAAGTTCTCTTTCTCATTGACATAAAAGCACCATTAATATACCCATTAACTGCAAATATATCCTTACGGCCTAATTCAACCGGAAGCCCTTCATTAATGTTTTTTGTATTTATTCTAAAATCAATAAATTCTGATCCTCCTTGAGTTTGAATCAGCCTTGAATCTGAACTTATTAAAGTAGCCCCGTAAATACAATTATCTACGATATTATTTTTAAGATATGAAAAACCACTTTCAATATATGCATCACTATTAATCAATGTGATTATATCATCAGGATGAGCATCAATAGACTCTAACATTAAGTTTATAGCGATGTTATTACCATAGGAGAAACCACCATTTCTTAATGCGGTTAAAACAAGTACATTAAAATCACCTTGAAAAAAAATATCTTTATCAGTTGTTACTTTATCGAGACCATAACCGTTTAGAGATGAAATTAATTTCTCTTGGTTCCCTAAGAGTTCACTGTTGTCAACTATGATATAAAAACAATCATCTCCTATAGCATCAAAAGTTCTCTTACAACATTTAGCAGTTAAATCATTAGAACGATAATTTACAGTTATAAAATAGTTTTTCATCAGTATAAAAGCCTTTTTGTTTTCGCAGGAACTCCTGCCGCAAGTGTATTACTAGCAACATCCTTAGTAACGACACTACCAGCGGCTATTACACTATTATCCCCGATGACAACATTTTTAGTCACTGTCACATTAGCCCCAATCCAAACATTTTCCCCAATAATTACGTTACCTAAAACTTCTCTTTCAAGGGAGCCTGAACTAATATCAGATAGGTCATGATCAGAGGAAGCTAAAAAAAAGTTTGCCGCTATTTTGCATCCATTCTTAATTAACACTCCACCTTTTCCCTGAATTTGACTATTTGGTCCTATAAACACATTGTCTCCAATTTCAACATAACCCCCATGAGAAATTATTTCTACATTTCTAGATATTTCAACATTACTGCCTATTTTAATATACTGCTCGCCAAACGGCTTAGGCCATACTATAATTGAACAATTATCAGACACTTTTATATTCTTACCGATATATGAACCGTTTTGGAGATTTAACTTTAAACTTTTACCAATAAAATACGGATGGTTTAGCCTTGTAAAAAAAAAACCTTTGAAGATAGCTCTTACTCTACCTACGAATCGATATAGAATCATTTAATTTTCCCATTACCAACTGAACCAACACATAATATAAAACTGCAAAAAATGGATAGGTATAAATATATCCAAACGAAAAATAACTCAACAAAAATAAGAACAAAATAGACAAAGAAATCGAAATGATTAATGTTTTAATGAAAACTCTTATATCAAAAACCTCTAGGAACCTTATCCCATGCTTTATTTTTAAATATCGCGCTTGTAAAAACACCATGATATATTGAAATAATAAAGCTAGAATTACAATTATTAACACGTTATTATGGAAGAAATTATAAATAGCATATAATAGAAACAATTCTAATACTGTGAAAATAAGGTATAAACGAGACAACTCTCCACCACCACCTAGTGAAATAATTACAGGCGCTATTGTAATAGAAGCAAGTAAAAATTTAGATAAGTAAACACTATATATAATAGCAGCTTCAACATATTTATCTCCAAAGATAAACTGAATCGCATAACTAGGAGTAAAGATACAAAAAATTATGATAGGTAAAAGCAGTTGGGTATTTTTACTAGTCACTGCCTTCCATTCTTTTTTTAACAGATCAAAATCATCATTTTTTATCATAGATGGAACTTTAGCTATTAATACAGCAGCTAAAGATCCAGTTACTATCTCTATAAAAGGAAGTCTAAAATTACCGATACGATATAGTGCAAAAGTTTCACTTGAATACACCCATGACACAAATAATTGATCAAGATTTTCATACAGTGCGGAAATGGATATTACACTGATAGTCACAGCTAAACTTTTATATGCAGATAATTTTATAGAAAATATAGAAGGGAAAGTACCTCCTTTTACTCTAGAGTTTACTAAAAATGAAAAAACAAATATGGAAGCATAAAGAATTGTTAATAACCTAACAGTACTTTCGGTATTAAGATTATTTTGTAAATATAGACAATACATACAGAATAGTGATACTGGATATAAAACCAAATTTACTATTATAGAATAAGTTATTCTTTCAGAAATTATAAACGCCTGTTTAGAAAGAGGAAGTAATATTTGAAACAATAATAAAGGAAAGACAAGCAAAAGGAAATCACTTACTTCACTTTGCATTGCAACAAAAGAACTAATTAGAACAACTAAAAGGAACAAAGTTGAAATTATAAATGCATATAAAAATACAAACTTAAGTTTTATTAAGTCACTTTTTACATAGTTGTTAATAACGTAAGGCAGTGAAGAACCTATGCAGGTTGCCAATATGCCAACCTGAAAAATAATAGTTTGAAACTCACCAAACTCGCCGACGGTGAAATACCTTGCTGTACCAACACTCAAAAGCAAATAAAATATTTTATCAAATGCTAACACAATGGAATGGTAACGAGTAAGTTTAGTTAAGTTTACCATTTGATTCTCTTATTATTAACCTACACATTCCAGTAAGGATACCAAAATACAATACAAACGAAGCATTAATTTCAGAAATCATACTAAAAGAAACAAAAAATATTATTGATGAAATAATTGCAATTTGAAGTTTACTATTCAAGTTCGTTCTTAAGCAATTACGGACTATAGAAAAACTATAAACCAAATATGCTAGTATGAGAACAACCCCCCCGTTCACTGACCAAGTTAAAAGCCCACTCTTAGGTGAAAATAAACTACTCATATCTCCATCACTCTGCATATACAATAATTCTTCATTAAGAATGAAATTATTAATAGAGATTACATTTAATAATTCTTCCTTGAAGAATGGGTAATATGTAACACCATATCCAAAAGGATTGTTGACAAACAAATTTACCCCTGTTTGAGCAAATAAAAGACGGCTTAATGACGATCCAGAGACATCTACAAAAGTAAAATGAAAGGCATAGGTAAAGTATTCTGATTGCAGTATATAATGAGAGGCTATTAATCCAACTGGAATAAAGGTTAATAGAATTGATACTTTATTGACAAGCTTACCCTTTGCGATTAAAACCACCAACATTGTTGAAAACAAAATTGAGAGTGGTAGGATAAAAATAATAGACTTTGACTTTATGTTAAATAAAACAAACAATACCAAAGCAGTCAATATATAAACGGTGACACTAGAAACCTTTCTATTATATGAGAATATAATATAAGTTACAAATAAAATAAATCCAGGTCTTAAAGTGGCTACGGAAGGTTCTAACTCTGTTACCGATATCCTTCCGCTGTCTAAAATCACTGGACTTGCATTTAAATAAGCAACTAGATCAGAAGCACCAAAAACAACGGCAACACCAAGAATCAAATAAAAAACATGAGTGTAAATTAATAACTCAAATTGATTCTTACGATATAAAAACTCAGCCATTGTATAACCAGATAAAAACAGTATATAAAACCCTAAGCAATACATTATTTGTTTAAATATTACTGAGCCACTCCAATAAAAATCATCTAAATATATTAATGGAGTTACAATTGAAACGAAAATAACATATAAAATAAGTAATGCTGATTTTTTAACATCTTTAATATAATTCAGCTTTGTCACATATAATAGTAATAAACAAACAGCCAGAACTAATGTAAACCTCCCGGGTATAGGGAGGTTGGGTAGCTGTATTAGTAATAGAGTTGCTATTATATAAAGTTTCCTAATCAAATTTTTTTAGCCCCATATTCCTTTAGTATCGATCAAAAATCCATTTTTTGGTCTTATCGATTTAAACTCCTGATGGTCAACTAACAATACATGAACATTTGCTTTATTAAATGCAAATTCAGTAGAAACAAGCTCAATATTATTATTTGATATTGGTATTTTTTTGATATTTGGCTCTACCGCTATTACCGAACCTACATGCATCCCTGAAATCTGTTTGGTGATACGAAGTGCGGGACTTTCACGTAAATCATCTATATCAGGTTTAAAAGCAAGTCCATAACAAGCAATAGTTACATCTTTTGCTGTTTTATTTGGGTTAGCTTGTAAAAAGTCTACGATGGCCAACTTGACTTTGTTAATCACCCATTCAGGCTTCGCATCATTAACTTTACGTGCTGTATGAATTAATTGAGCCTCATCCGGTGTCTTAGACACTATGAACCAAGGATCGACGGCAATACAATGACCGCCAACGCCTGGGCCTGGCTGCAAAATGTTGATACGTGGATGGCGATTGGCTAAGGCAATCAATTCCCAAACGTCAATATCTAATTTATCACAAATTACTGATAACTCATTTGCAAATGCAATCTGCACATCACGACAGCTATTTTCAGTTAGCTTAGCCATTTCGGCTGTACGCGCATTAGTGATTAAACACTCGCCTTGAACAAACGTTTTATATAGCTCTACTGAACGTTCAGAACAACGAGAAGACATCCCACCAATCACACGATCATTGTCGACAAGCTCTCGGACCACATGACCAGGTAAAACACGCTCAGGACAATGCGCCACGTTTACATCTGCCTCATTACCTGCTGTTTGTGGGAAAGATAAATCTGGTCGAGCATCAGCCAACCACTCAGCAACTTGCTCTGTAGCACCAACGGGGGAAGTTGATTCTAAAATGACTAAATCCCCATTTTTCAATACTGGTGCGATTCCATTACAAGCTGATTGGATATAACTGAGGTCGGGCTCAGGAATCTCGCCTTCTTCACATGGGAGAAATGGTGTAGGCACTGCAATAAGGAATGCATCCGCTGGTTCAGCAGTCGTTACGGCCTTTAAATAGCCTTCAGTTACTGCTGAATGCACAATCATATCCAAATCAGGTTCTACGATATGAATTTTACCCTGATTGATTGTATCTACTGCATGCTGGTTAACATCAACACCAATAACCTTCTTTTTGCGAGAAGCAAACATTGCTGCAGTAGGTAAACCGATATAACCAAGTCCAATGACTGAAATCGTTTCGAATGACATTTTTTTTCCTAAATTTTTATTTAACTAATTCTTCTAAAATTCTTTGGCAGGCTTTACCGTCACCATAGGGGTTATGCGCATAACTCATCATTTGGTATGCATCTGCATCACTCAGGAGATCATCTAGGTTAGTCACTATTTGGTTCACATCAGTACCAACCAACTTAACTGTCCCCGCCTCTACGGCTTCTGGGCGCTCTGTCGTATCCCGCATAACTAAAACAGGCTTACCTAAAGAAGGCGCTTCTTCCTGAATTCCGCCAGAATCCGTAAGAATGATATGCGCCTTGTCCATTAGGTAAATGAAAGGAAGATATTGCTGAGGTTCGATCAACAAAATATTGTCGATATCACCCAATATACGATTTACTGGTTCTCTTACATTGGGGTTCAAATGCATTGGATATAGGATTTGTACGTCAGGATGCATTTTAGCTACAGTTGCCAACGCTTCACAAATACGCTCAAATCCACCACCAAAACTTTCCCTACGATGACCTGTAACCAAGATCAGCTTCTTGTTTTCATCTAAGAAAGGAAACTGTTCGGCTATCGTATTGTTAAGGTCTGTGTCTGAGTCAATTCTATCTTTCACCATCAATAACGCATCGATAACAGTATTACCTGTTACTATGATATTGCTTGGTTCAAAGTTTTCTTTGAGAAGATTCTGCTTAGAGGTTTCTGTCGGTGCGAAATGATACTTAGTCAGCACTCCCGTCAAGCGGCGGTTTGCTTCTTCTGGCCAAGGAGAGTAAATATTGCCAGTACGAAGGCCTGCCTCTACATGCCCTACTGCAATTTGTTCATAGTAAGCGGCAAGACTCGCTGCAAAAGTGGTTGCTGTATCACCATGTACAAGCACAAAATCTGGCTTAAATTCTTGAAGGACTGGTTTTAACTTTTGAATAATACCGGCGGTGACATCATTAAGTGTCTGCCCCGCTTTCATCAAATCAAGGTCGTAATCAGGTGTTATTTCAAATAATTCGAGTACTTGATCGAGCATTTCCCTGTGTTGTGCTGTTACGCAACACTTTGCTTCAAAACGGTCGTCGGATGCTAACGCATGAACTAAAGGGGCCATTTTAATTGCTTCTGGACGGGTACCAAAAACAGTAAGCACTTTCTTTTTTGTCATTAAATCAGACCTTTTTAATTGTGAATTTTAACCGCTGCTCCAACTACAAAAGTCTCAACTGTTTAACATACTCTGAGACCATTCTTGTCCATTTTGAGACAGGCTTAACTAGTTAACTATCTATAATTACTAGATTTTACATATTGTGTATTACCTTCCCCAATAGGCTCTACTTTTTAAACATCTGATTAGTTAATCCTTACGAACAAAATGCCTTACTAATACAAACATGATTCCTAGCATGCCACCTAACATTGTCCCTAATGCACAAATTAAAGCGCGTTTAGGCTTTGCCTTTTCTTCTGGCACAAATGCAGGATCAATAGTTTTAAAAACATACTCATCTCTAACTTCAGCGAACATGATTGTTTTTGCTTGCTCTTCAATTAGCTTATAAAGAATGGCTTTAATATCTGCGACATTAGTTAAAGCTATCTGCTTATTTAAAAAATCACTACTGCGGTTTGCTTCTGCAACATCTCGCTCCTTCATGACTTTATTAATATCTTCGACTAACCAAGTTGTCCATTGCTGTGCAATAACTGGCGATAAATGCTCGACAGTAATAGTTACCATCCCAGTATCTTTAGCAGAATTAACAGCAATGATTTTGGAAAATTCTTTATAGGCTTCTTGCATTGAAGGTTGAGGCTTTAATGGTGCTTTAACTTCACGTACCCAAGTATTATTTGGCTCATTATATAACTCTGGGTCATAGATAATTTTATTATTTTCCCTGTCCCATTTCTCTGCCGCCATTAGTTCGGCAAGAATATTATGCTTTTGAATAAAATCACTGGTAAATTGGCGAGACTTTAACACCTCGATAGCTAATTGGGTTTTATCAGTGCCACCTTTAGACCCCAAATTAACTCCTGCTAAACTTGCAAGGCCACCGAATTGGGATGCAAGCGCACTTAAGCCTCCAGCTTGCTCCTCTGATGCAGGTGCAAGCAGAACTTCAGACTTATAGATATTAGGTTGCATTACCGCAAATATGACTGAACCTATGGCAAATAGGGCAGTTATTAAAATAATTAACCACTTTCCTTGCCATAAAACGGAAAATAACTCTCGTAGATCGATTTCATTATCATGCACTTGGGAAAATCTGGCGTCAGACTCGTATGTGTTTGGATTGTTTGTAATTTGTGTATTCATTTTTTAGGTTCTAGGCCCTAGGTGCTAGGTCCTAGGAAAGCTTAAAGATGTTTAAAGAAGGTTCTAGGTTCTAGGTTCTAGGTTCTATTTTATATTCTGCTAACTCTTCTCGGACACTACCTTTTCTTATCTTGATCAAAGAAGCAATCATTGCTGCAATTTCTTTAGTCTCTTTGATAAGAGTCATTCCATGTTGTTTGTCTATTACGCCAATTTCTATCGCGATATATATCTGAGTTATCAGTTCCCCAGATGACCCCTTAGCAAAATAAAGAAATCTTGCTGATTCGGCATCTGACTCACGTTCCTCCCCCTCTGCGATATTCGAAGGAATCGAAACGGCTGCTCGGGTCATTTGGTCTTTGAGTCCATAATCGCGGCAATTTTTAAGTTCCTTATAAACATCACAGGAAAGCCGACAGGCTCGTTTCCAAACGTCCAATTGTTCGAATCGCATAAAAGTCCTTTAAAAAGCAAAAATAGGTTCTATGTTCAAAAGTCTAGGGTCTAGCACCTTCTTCTTACAGACCTGCAATCGCTGAAATGGCAACTGCGGTATTGTAGATAATGCCTGTCACTTGCGACCAAAGGGTAAAGTTATCCTTGTACTCGGTATCGAGTGGAACAATCACAGTATCGCCAGGTTGCAACTGGCCGCCATCGTTAAACCAGCTAGAACGGGATGGCATAGAAACGGAACCATTCGCTTGGATGATATAGGTACGGTCGTCATCAGCGCGTTTTCGTGAACCACCCGACATGGCTAGGTACTGGTCGATGGTTAGGCCTTCTTTATACCTGTGAGTCGCAGGATGCTGAACCTCACCCATTACGGCAATGGTTTGTTTAGTTGATGGGACATAGAGAATATCGTCATCTTCGAGTTGCAAGTCAGCTTGCTTAATACCAAGGGAGATAGCAGGTAAATCCACCACCAGACGTCCTACGGCCTTAATGTTTTCAAGATCGGCCAGCATCAACTGTGCATCAGCATAATTAACCGTAGTACCATCCTTCGACACACCGCGACTTGCGATGTCACGGCGAAGTTGGTCTGCCAGTTTTTTAATTTCGATTTGTTCCTGTTGGCGAACAGACTCACGAACAAATACCGCCGATGGCAAATAAGCGTAATCGGTAAATCCACCAACACGGGTAATCAGTTCACTTAAGGTTTCACCCCGGCGAATATTGTAGCGGCCAGGGAACTTTACCTCACCGCGAATTTCAACCACTTTACTTTCTTGCCAGTCAGGCGTGGTCATCACAGTTAAAATATCTCGCTCAACTAGCAGCGCATTAGCAGTACTGTCTCCTTGCAATGCTAAATCCAAATCCACGTTACGGTGCGAAATATTGGTACCCACATTGTCTGTGACTGTTGAAGTTAATTCGGCTCTAACGGTATAGGCGCCTTCCTTTAATCCTCCGGCAGCGGTGATCAAATCATTTACTCGAGCACCGACTGTTAATGGGTATGCACCAGGTAACTTGACCTGACCGTCAATGGCGACAATTTTAGTCCCTTTACCCGCACGGCCTTGATTATTCAGTCTGACCATAACCGGATATAACAGCTCTTGACGGCGCATCTGATCACTTAACTTCAGTAGCTCGTTGTCTTCAAAAAGGTTTGCCAACATCTTATTGACCACACCTTTAACAACGGAATCCTGCTCATTTTGCACCGAATCATTGACTACCACACCCGCGATTTGCGAGCGCTTGCTCAGTTTCACATCTTCAAGTTGGGCAAAACCCGTTTTGAAGAGATCCGCACCCAGTAGATTGTCGCTATTTAAAGATGTCACCTTTTGAACCCGCTGTTTAACCAGCTTGTTAAGTTCATAACGGCTCTGTTCGTCATCGGAAAAATTGAAGATGATAATTTTATCGCGCGGATTGAGGACGAGGTTATTCGCAGAGTCTTTAGAGCCAATGGCCTTACCCGGTGAGAATTGGCGAACTTCAATATCACCGTACTGATTTAATTCTCGAACGACTAAACCATATTCCAAGTCAGCGGAAATCCGCAGATCGCTCCAAATTGAGGGCAATACGTCGCTAATGGTTTGTCCAGTAAACCATTGATATTTACCTGGGCGAACAACGGCACCGACGAGTGTTACGGCGGTTTCATATTGCTCAGAGGCACTTTTCACTCTGATCACATCCCCAGCCTTCGCTAAGGTCGATTTCCCCTGTTCAGTGGTTAAGTCAACATTCACAATCGCCTTAAGCGCTTTGCTGTTGTAACGTTCAACTGAACTACTCTTTGGATATGCACCTGGATTAAGCCCCGCAGCCATGGCAATCACATCTGCCATGGTTTCGCCATTTCTTAGCTCATAAATCGCGGGACGTCTTACTTCACCAGACACAGTGACAAGACCACCAACCGAAGGGATAAAGACCACATCACCCGAATGCAAACGTAAATCGCCAGAGGCATCGCCCTTGAGTAATAAGTCATAAAGGTCAAGTGTGCCTACAAGTTTGCCATTGCGTTTCAGCTGCACATTACGTAGCGAGCCAATTTCATTAACACCGCCAGCGACAAACAAAGCTTGCGTGATGGTTGAAAGGCTAGAAACAGTATAAGAACCAGGTTTGTAGGCATCACCCGCGACAAAAATACGAATCGAGCGAAGTTCGCCCATAGTGATATTTGATTCGATACCGATCATCTGCTGTGCAATACGCTGCGATAACGTTTCTCTTAATTCAGAAAAACTTAGCCCCATAACAGGGATTGGGCCAAGTTCAGGGAATTGAATCACACCATCACGATTAATTACTAAATCGTATTCTTTGTTTTCTTTGCCATAGAGCTGAACTTTAATGTTATCGCCAGGCCCTACTAGGTACTCCCCAGGGACTGGCACATCCGATACCGGCGCAAATGTACTCGGCTCACCCGCGAACATTTCATACCCAAAACGTCGTAAAGTGAGATTGTCGATATCAGTTGAAAAATCCAGCGCAGCTTTTTCTTGTCGCTGAGCTTGGGAGAAAGCAGTGTCGACATCCCTAGCATTTACGACTTGTGGATTGTCTACCTGCGTTTGAGTTTGCTGCCCAGAAATCATTGCCGGATCAATGCCGTATTGCCTTGCAATACGCTGCTGCTCTGACTTGGGAAGTTGTTTGAACTGTTCAATCATCTGCGGAGATGGAGTTACGGCTGTAGCCGGAGCACCTATTAACAATGTGGAATAGAGACCCACGAGGATGAATTTTTTGAATTGTTGTAACACCTGATATCTCCGCTGGTAACGATGACAGTACAAAATCAATGAAATAGTTAAAATGTTAGATAAGTGCATTAATGCTATTTATGAGCATTTAGCGGCCACAAATTGGCACATTCAAAATATCTTTGGCCTTACGAAAAACGTCAACTAAGCAAAACTTAAAGTTGACTAGGTTTGATTTGGATATGTGGGGAAGTGATGAAAGCCTGCATTTTAGACACGCTACCGCCCATAGATTGCGGCCTCTAAATTGCCCTTCGCCTCGCGAATATCCTTATTTTTCAGCAATATTTACAATATCTTATCGAAAGATTACCGCGCAATATCAGTTAAAAACTGAACTTAAGGTTGCAAGCGAATTCATCGTATCTATTATCTTGTGCAACAGGTCTTGTGTTACAAGTCTTTTGATACATGTCTTTCACTTTCGATAAAGCCTAATCGGCAAACAACATACTGCTATATGAGACTTTATAACCTGCAATGACCAATCTGCTGACAGTAATCGAAATTGTCAATCAGAATGAGTAACTTGTTCAGGTTAGGTAAATAATGACTTAATTACGGTGTCGTTGTGTAAACTCGTACGATATTAAGCCACAGCCCTAACCACTGAGGCTTCTGGGACATCCATTTTTTTAACTTGTCCCATAATATTAAATAAAATACTGCAACGCTTGTTTGGGCATTTCTCTTGAAAAATACCTTCTAAATCAACAAACGGTCCATCGATAAAACGGATTTTTTCCCCCGTTTTGAGCGCTTCGTTTTCTGCTAAAACTGACTCAGGGAGGGCTAGTTCTTTCATGCGAATGGCGTGGATAATACTGTCGTCAATTGGCGTCATTTGTTCGCGACAATTCACTAGGCTACTAACACCACGGGTAGAGTTGACCTGTTTAACGCTGGTTAAACTTGGGTCGAATTTGATAAACAAATAATTTGGAAATAAGGGTACACGGCAGATCCGTTTCTGCCCTCGTTGAGATTTTTGTTCTGAAACCATAGGTAGATAGGTCTCTAAGTTTTGAAGAGCTAAATTCTGTTGTGCCCTAGCCTCGCTTCGAGGTTTGCAATACAAAAGGTACCACGCCTTCATCTACTTCTCACTGCCCTATGTTAAGTGACGTCCATTCACGAATTGGCATCATAGCAAAGTAAAACTACAAGATGAAAGCAGTTTTTTCCCACAATTCCTCTTCTGCTCGGTAACTGAACAGACCGTAAAGGTAGTATTAAATTAGTGGTTTCCACTGAACGAAGACCTTTTAGCAATTAACCTATCACCATACTGTTTATCTCACCAATTCATTCGCTAAAATTGACTTTAATGGCTTTTCAAGGGTATATAAGGTTGGATTTTGGCGAAAAGATCCCATTTAACGCTTAAAATATAACTTTTATTATAAAATATTAACTTTTGCCTTATGTTAAAACAATAAATATCAATACGTTATATCAAATCGTGATTTCAGCGATTAACAGAATTGATTTAGTGACAATATAAGCGCAAAAAACTATTTTCTGTGGTGACATCATCCTGTAATCAGGGGCGCCACAGGGCAATCACGACTTAAGGTGGAAACTTCATGAGCGTAGCAAAACCACAGGGAACCATGCTTGGTCATCCCAAAGGTCTGTTCCTGCTGTTTACAACAGAACTCTGGGAACGTTTTAGTTATTATGCGATGCGAGCCATTTTGGTTCTGTATCTTGTAGATAGAGTGCAAAGCGAAGGTGGCCATGGCTTAGGCTGGTCTCAAGCAGATGCAATCTCACTTTATGGCACATTTACGGGTTTAGTTTACCTGACACCATTATTAGGTGGCTGGTTAGCAGATACTTATTTAGGCCAGCGTCGCGCCATTATGATTGGTGGTACGTTAATGGCCGCAGGTCAATTCATTCTTGGTACTCCACACGCTTGGGTTCCTGGAATGGAAACAGAGATGTTCTACTTAGGCTTAGGCACATTAATCTTAGGTAACGGTCTGTTTAAACCGAACATTTCGACAATGGTAGGTGACCTTTACCAAGAAGGCGATCATCGCCGTGATGGTGCTTTCACTATTTTCTACATGGGTATTAACGTTGGTGCGTTCTTATCGGGCATCATTGTTGGATCTGTCGTTGCCGCATTCGATGGTAACTTCCAAGCAGGCTTTATTTGTGCCGGTATCGGTATGATACTCTCACTTATTATCCAACTCGTCTTTGCGCAAAAATTACTCGGTGATATCGGTCGTACACCAGCAGCCAAACTTGAACGTGAAAAAGCGGCTCAAAAAGGTGAAGTACGTAAAGAACCACTAACCAAAGTTGAGCGTGACCGTATTAAAGTCATCATGGTAATGGGTTTATTCACTATCATCTTCTGGGCGGGTTTCGAACAAGCCGGCGGTCTGATGAACCTGTTCACCAACGATTTTACTGATCGTATGATTGGCACTTGGGAAGTACCAACCACTTGGTTCCAATCCCTTAACGCCATGTTTATCGTTATCTTCGCGCCAGTTGTAGCCTCAATTTGGGTGCGTTTAGGCAAGAATGAACCCAACTCACCAGTTAAATTTGCCCTTGGTCTAGTCCTACTTGCCGTTGGCTTCCTGTTCATGATCGGCGCAGTGGTTGAAATGGGTGGCGATGCTAGCGCTAAATCAAGTATGTGGTGGTTAGTAGGTGCATACTTCTTCCACACTATGGGCGAACTGTGCTTATCTCCAATCGGTCTGTCGATGGTGACAAAACTGGCTCCATTACGTATTGCTTCATTAATGATGGGTTCATGGTTCCTATTCGTTGCAGCGGCAAACAAAATCGGTGGTGTGGTTGGTTCGTTCATCGGTCACGGTGGTGAGAAAGAAGAGCAACTTGCCAATGCGATGGCCATTTTCTCTGGTATTGCCATCACTGCTGCCATTTCTGGTGTGATCCTGTTCTTCATGGCAGACAAGCTAGTTGACTGGATGCACGGCGCTGAAAGCAAGCATGATTCAGAAGCTGAAGCCTTAGAAGATGAAATTGCTGTTACTGGCGAGCATGAAGCGATTAAGCGTTAATCTTCATTAAATTTTGATAATAAAACGCCCCGTTACATATGCAACGGGGCGTTTTTGTTTCTAGCTGCAGCAAAGAATTAGTTAGCTGGATATCAACAACGAAAGCACTATGAGAGGCTTAGCTGCATAAATCCACCTGCGGCAATGCTAGCGTCATAGACCAGTCCTTTAAAGTTGTCTTCAAGCAAATATTGTCTATGCTCAGGCACACTTGTGGCGATACATAATTTCTCGTTGGGTAATAATGTGCGAAATTGAGTACTCGGCGTCCCCCATCCTACTATCCCCATTTGTAAACTTTCTGCCAATGCCAGTGGACTTAATCCTTGTTCATTACGTAAATAACATCGAAGACCTTGGCCTGACTGAGCTATCGCCGCACGGTACTTTGTTAGTTCAACAGCGACATAAATAATATCTACTCTAATATCGAGGCCCGATTTACTCAAACGCTCATTCAAATAACAAAGCATATTGAATGGTTCAATAATGGTATTGCTTTGACCACTTCGAAAACTCTTAAGCTTTTGATTCACAAAGCTACGTAATAGAACACAGGCAAACGCCGCACGATTATCCTCTGGATAAAGGTGCGCCATATACATAATAAGGTGATCGCTGCCAATCATAGTCGAGTCGATAAAATAGCTACTAATATCGTTATTTTTGAACAGACTATAATCGACCTTGGCAGTTGGATAACTAATATTGGATGCAGGAAAAAGTTGCTGTTGTACTTGCTTAGCGGCTTCAACACTTTGCTCTAGTAAGATGAGATTATCGCTCAGTTCTTGGTGAGATAATGCATCAAAGTCTGCTTGGCTAACGTCCTGATCATGGTTACGTTGTAACCCCTGCTTAATGGCCTGCTCGATGATATAAAGATCTGGGACAGGTTTAACTAAGTAATCACAAGCTCCAACTCGAAGCGCCTCAACGACATCGGCCATCACATTATTGCCAGAGATTACTATTGAAGGGACCAGTGGCTCTAATTTGCTCATTTCTTTGAGCATATCCAAGCCACCGAGTTTTGGCATACTTAAATCAGCAAGAATGATATCGAAACGGTGTTGTTTAAAGATGTTAAGGCCTTGCTCTCCATCGCTGGCTTGAACAACTTCGGCACCTCTACCACTTAAAAATGTGGCAACAATTTGCCTAAATACAGGGTCATCTTCAACCCAAAGAATTGAAACATCATTTAACGCCATAAAGATTCCCGAATAAATTCATTGCAACTGCAACTCATCCATCACTTCGGAAGAAACAATCAATAGGGCAAGGGCTTGGCTGCAAAGTAACGACTCACAGCCAATTACCACGCAAAGGCTTACTCAAGTTCCTGCATATACTGATCGAGTAACTCATCATCTTCTTGTTTTTGAGGAACATTGCCATCATAGACCTTGTAGTCCATATGCTGAATGTACGCATCTTTCACAAAAGTGTATGGGTCGAGTGCATTATCAACAAGCCTTTCCTGGTCAATCGCCGATGCACGGCTGTGTAGGCTTTTTAAACCCCATTTAACAATGGATTGCCAAATAGTTAGCTCAGATAGGGGGAAGTATAGACCATCTACCCAATCTGTTGCGAGTTCACGAACAACATATGGACCTGCAAATGGTGCCATGAAATAAGGCCCATTTGGTACACCATAGTAACCTAATACCTCATTAAATGCGTCCTGCTTACGGGGCATTCCCATCATATCGGCGACATCAATCACACCTAAAATCCCGATAGTAGTATTTACAGTGAAACGTCCACCCGCGTTAGCAGCCCATCCCCATTTACCTTGTAAAACATTGTTTACTAAGCTACTTGGTTCTTCTAAATTTTGTATGAAATTGTTTATACCAGTTTTAGCCGGCATGGGTAAGTAATCGTTGTAACCATGGGCAACGGGGCGATAGATATATTTATCTAAGTATAAATAATTGAAATCCCACATCGCTCGGTTAAAACCTTCGAAGGGATCTCTAGGATCATCATAGCTGATTATGACCGCTGGTTGCTCTGCTGTCGCCGTAGCATTAGCCTCCTCAGCAGCATGAGCCTGTGGCAGTAACACCAATCCTAAAACAGACCCTATCCATTTCAACTTCATAATACTCTCTTAATATAAATATACTGCTTTGCAATCGAGTTTTGCTAAAGTGACCGGCGGTGAGTGCCGATATAATGATCATTCATCTCATGACATACTCAAGTATGACAGAGAAGTTGTCAGTTATTTGACAAAGCGCATTAGCATACTCGGCAAAATATTTTGGTCAATTGTTAATTTGTACCTAAGGTGCCGTAAATTCAATCAATAAGGGGCTGGTATGGAGTCGATTACTCCCACTAACGGTGCTGATATCCAATTAATATCGCTAGGTAATCGAATCGAAAAAACAGCTATTTCTTCACGTTTCCTACCAGCAGACATACTCATCTCAACACAAGGCGATAGTATCGTTGTGGATAATATCGAGTATGACTTAAAACTCGTTAATCCTCAGCAAAGACAAAACCTCATTAGCGCTAGCCGATTTCTACTCAATCAAATTTCGGCTTTATCCCCGTCATCAGCGCCACTCACAAACCAGCCAGCACAACTCATAGCCTTAGGTTCTGCACTGACACTCGCATTACCTAAAGCCATTGCAGAACTCGCGCAGCAGAATGGTATTTCACAGGATAGATTGGCCTTATTTGCAGCCAGAACACAGGGTTATCCCTTGCCCGACGTTGTAGTATCAAACAAAGAGTTCCAATTCTCTAACGGCACCACGGTTGCACAGGATCCAGGAACTCGACTCAGTGAGGGGACATACCAAGCCAAGGTTTCGCTCGCACAAGGACGACCAATTTTAGTACTGACCCCTATTCTGAGCAAACTCGAAATCCAGATTGGCGCTCCAATAAATGAAACTGAAACTCCCATTATTAGCAAAGAAGCTGCAAATATCATTGTAAGTAAAGTTGAACCCGCCCATATACTGGGAACATTTTTGCGCCGTTTAGAAACAATCACTTTACCGCCTGTAGCCAAAGAATCTGTCGAATCTAAGCCCGCCGAACTTTCGACGCTTAAAGCCGCAGAGACCGCCTCAATCAAACCCTCTGATATAGCCACTCCAAAATCTTTAGCAATAGCGGCTGTAAAAGAGTCTGAGGTTTCAAACATTAAGCTTCCTGAAATAAAAGTGGGTAAGTCACCAGAACTTGCTACAGCTACTCCAACCAATCCCCAAGTTAAAATAGCCACGACTCCCATCAACGTCTTTGTTGATGAAAGCGAGCCACCTATTGCCAGTGAGTCAAAACGTGTCATCCCAGAACTCAATCTCCCTGCAACAGCAAAACCTCAAACTCCAGTTAGCAATACTACTGCGAACTTATCGACAAACAAAGCAATCGCCCAAGGCCTGCAGGTAAACCGTGAGTTAAAAACACCAGAAACTCAATCTATAAGTGCAGATTCGAATGAGATGAAGAAGGGGAATCCGGCAGGATTAGAAATCAAGGCCGTAAATTCGCTTTCCCAAGATAGCCCTAAAACAGAGCAGAAGGTAGAAATAGCGAAACCACTCGCCCAAGCAGAGCTTAACAAACAGCCACTTAACGATGGCATAAAGCCGAAATCGAATAGTTTTGAACCTATAGTAAATACCTCAGAGCCAAAAGCATTGGATTCGAAGGAGACCAAACTCAACGTAACCGAGGTGCTGCGAAAGGCTTTTTCTAAGGCAGGCGCAATGCCACTTGAACAACTCATCACAAAAACGGGGATGAATTTAGCCTCCGAATTGCTTAAACATTTGCCGCAACTTCATCCTACGCCGCTAGGCCAATTAAGTGAGCTTACAGAGCTCAAAGACAATTTACTTGGGCTTGCATCGTTGAACCTTGCATCCCCACAAATTAATTCGACCTCCCCCTATTTAAACGCCAATGCCATTACGTCCTTGTTTCAATTATTGCTGGGATTTAGAGCAAACAACGATACAACCCAAATTAGCAAAAAACTGGCCAATTATTTAGACCAACTACAAGCTAAAACAGGCTTTACCGATAATCACCTTGCGCAATTAACTAAGGCAGGCGCTTTGGAAAGTATGAGTCAATTGGCATCGAGTCTTCATTTATACCAACAAGCCAGTAATGAGAATAACGGTAACTTGGTCTGGTTTTTTGCCCTACCCTACGGCATCAATCAACGTCAGGAGCAGTTAGAGGGTAAATTTGAGCAGCAAGCCGATGAGGATGAACAACAAAAATCACCGAATTGGCACCTGCAATTAAAATTTAATCTGGCTCAAGGTCCACTGCTAATTACGGCGCGCTACCACCAGCAAACCTTAGATCTGCAATTTAAGGGCAACAGTGAGCAGCTCCTTCATCGTGTCGACATGTTCCTGCCCCCCCTTGGGCAGAAGCTCAGTCAATTGGGATTCATGCCGGGTGAGCTTTCAACACAAATAGCCCAAGTTCCGGCAACCCTATTACCAGGCGATCACTTTTTAGTGAAAACCAAGGCTTAACATATCCCTTAGGAAGTAGTGATGGAAAATAATCAAGAGCCTAAAACCAAGAAAGCCGTAGCCCTAAGCTATGATGGCCAACATGCGCCTAAGATTGTCGCCTCAGGGGAAGGATTGGTTGCCGAAGAAATTATCGCGTTGGCGAAAGAGGCTGGGGTTTTTATTCACCAAGATCCCCATTTAAGTGATTTTCTGCGCCTACTGGAAGTCGGAGAAGAAATCCCCAAAGAATTGTATCTGTTAATCGCTGAGTTAATTGCCTTTGTCTATATGCTCGACGGTAAATTTCCTGAGCAATGGAACAATATGCATAACAGAATTGTTGAGAACGTCTAGCGTAGCGATTCAAATTCGGTGGATATCATAGTGATAAAAAATGCCGACGAGCGGCATTTGTCAACGATTGAGACCTTGATAAGGCATAATCAAACATGCGTTATTTTCGGTGCAGACGGATCAACAATTCAGCCTCAGCCTTGGGCAATTCGCATTCTTTAATTAACTCATCAACACCCGCCCCGAGTGCGACCATTTTCATCGCACGGGTGTAGAGTTTGGCCTGCGGATCTTGTTGTGTGGTCTCTTCAATGCGCTCAGATTGCTGGTTTATGCGCTTTTCCATTTCAATCACTCGGCGACCGACACCAATTGTCCCACTACGAAGCTCCTGCAGTTCACGCTTAAAGGATTCCCGTTGGCGGTCCCCCTCTTTCACGAGTACGGTTAAGGCTTCGACTTTATTACGTAATTTACTCAACTGCTTTTGTAAATACAGCACCAATCCTAAGCAAGCAATAACATAAACTAAGGCTGCGACTAAAAATTCATCGCCCATCAAATATCCTTATGCGTCCAAATGAACAACGGCTCTCAGTTGGAACAAGCCAAGCTAGACGTGTTCCTTTATTTCACTAGTGCCTGTTAGAGTTGGTTAAGTTCAGCCCATTCGTCATCCGATAACAGTTTATCGAGGTCAACGAGGATCAATAACTCATTTTCACGATTACTCACACCTTGAATAAACTTGGCGCTTTCTTCTGTACCCACATTCGGAGCGTTATCGATTTCAGAGCGGCGTAGATACACCACTTCAGCAACGCTATCGACTAAAATACCGATCACTTGCTTCTCAGCTTCGATGATGACAATACGGGTGGCATCGTCGACTTCAGCAGATTGCAGACCAAAACGAGAACGGGTATCGATGACGGTCACAACATTACCGCGTAAGTTGATAATGCCTAATACATAGTAAGGCGCACCAGGTACAGGGGCGATTTCAGTGTAACGCAACACTTCTTGAACCTGCATTACATTGATACCGTAGGTTTCGTTATCTAACTTAAAGGTCACCCACTGTAAAACTGCGTCATCCTTGCTTGCAGCAACGGCTGCAACATTTCTTGAATCTTTCATGCTTACCTCAACCAATGGAATCCTGACAGCCTAAACCAGCATCAAGCATTTGTACTAAGGCTTGTACGTGCAAAATGCCACACATTTGTTCTTTAACAATACCGGCTAGCCAAGGGCGTCGACCCGCTTTGCTGCGCCAGTTTACTTGCGATTGATCAATTTTGACAGAATTGACCAAGGACTCGCAGGCTAATCCCCAGTTACTGCCTTCTAACATTACAAGATATTGATAATTTACCGATTGTGCCAGTTCATCTGTGTATTTTTCTGGCATAACCCAAGCACAGGTATCGACAATATTCAGTTGTTCATCCCTGTGGGTTTGGACCCCGAGGAACCAATCGGGTCGGCCGATAATATGGTTGATGCGTTCAACCTTCACAATACCGCCCAAACTTACGAGCGGCACGGCGAGCGTCAGACCTGCAACCTTAAAGAATAAGACTTGGAATTCATCATCAAGCAGTTCCTGAAGCCCTTGAGTCACACTTGGTAACTTAATCTCGACTTGGGGCTGTGGTGCTAAATACTCATTGGCCGTGGAGTCATGACTGACATTACTTAGCACTTCTTGCTCTAACTCTTGCTCGTGTGCATCAACGATAAACTTCGCCTCAGCGGAGATGTTCTCAGCAGGCTCCGCTGTTTGCCTAATCTCGGATTGAGACGTCTCCGGTGGTAACTCGGTTTCTTGTTTAGATACGGGTGCGAGCAGCTTCTCTAGCGCTTGTTTTTTCAACACATCCTCAGCTGCGGTCACTGTCGATTTGGCTAAGGAGGCGTTCGCCGCATGCGCTTCTTCATGCAGTAATAATTCAAAGTAATCAAAAACAGTTTCATCAACCGATTTTGACATGGTCAAACTCCCCCGCGAGTAAATAATCTAACAGCCTTTCATAGGCTTTAAGCCCACGGCAACCATTTGCAAAATGTGAAACGGGTAAATGCGCTAAACTCGCATCCCTAAATTTAGTATCGACAGGGATAACATCACGCCATAGATTCTCAGCATACTGCTTAACTAACACCTGCAGGGCCGCTGGTGATGCTTTTGTGCGCTTATCATACATAGTCGGCACTATACTGTAACTGTAACGCGTCTTCTTTGAGCGCCCCATGATTTCGAGGGTTTTAACCATACGTTCTAAGCCCTTAATGGCTAAAAATTCCGTTTGAACGGGAATAACAATATGCTGACTGGCCGCAAGGGCATTGACCATCAAGACACCTAACACCGGAGGGCAATCGACTATCGCCACATCGTAATCATCAGTGACCAAATTGAGCAGATTACGCAGCACTAACCCCATGCCCTCTTGGTGGCCTAAAGATCTATCTAAGGTTGCCAAGGCCATTGTCGCGGGTAATAAATCCAGTCCATCGACCAGTGTCGGCGCTATATGGGATTGAACCTGCGATTTGGTCAGCTCACGGTGGGCAAGAAACAGATCATAGAGGGAACCAGGAACTTCTTCTGAATCAATCCCAAGGTAATAACCTAAGGATGCATGGGGATCGGTATCGAGGACCAATACACGTTTGCCAGCTTTAACGAGTGCTCCCGCTAAACTGGCAACGGTAGTTGTTTTCCCTACACCGCCCTTTTGATTCGCAACAGTCCAAACCTTCAAAAGGCGCCTCCCTAAATATCTGTGTTGTTTACCATTATGCACATCAATCTAAAGCGAAATCCAGCGAGTTAATCCGCTTCTCGCGTAGTAATACGGATGCCGCCATTGGGTAGACTGATCACTTTTACCCCATCGGCAGATTCCGAAATGGTAATAGGCTGTTCGGCAGTTTGTCCAAGAGTGTCTGTTACATGAGAATTAGCGCTTACATCAGCAGACGTTTTAGGAGCAAGTGGTGACAATGTTTGCTCCGCATTAGGCGTTTGCTCTATGGATGTAGGATTTTCTGGCTTGGTATTGTTCTCGAGCAAAGGAGGCACTGCGTTACTAGGCTCGCTCTCGGGTCCAAGGGTAATTTGTTTCTGCTCCCCAGGCGTTGCCAGTTTTAGCAATGCTTTGGTTTGATCGGGATGCGATGCTAACCAATCTGCGATGGGTTTAGCCTGTTCATCGGGCACCATTAAAAGCACTTGCGATGACTCTAATCGCTTAACATCCTCCCGCAACAAACTGATTTTATGCGAATAATCTAAACTTAGCGCGGCCAGCGAAATAATAGCAATCGCCATTAACACAAATACGAGCATCACATTGGTGCTCAAATGCGTTTTTGTTTTAGCCACGGGCAGACTCTTTGAGGATTGATTCCGCCATATTATCTAAAGAAATAGAGGCGGAGGAAATACCTGCACTGGTCACGGCCTGCGGCATGCCATAAACCACACAACTGGCCTCATCCTGCGCCCAAATAGTGGCACCAACCGCTTTTAACATTCTGGCTCCTTCTCGCCCATCGGCGCCCATACCGGTTAACACAACTGCCAGCACATCACCGCCATAGGCCTTAGAGGCTGAGGCAAAGGTAATATCAACACTTGGTTTGTAATTGAGCTCTACACTGCCTGCGAGGATTTTAAGCCGAGCGGTTGTGCCCGTGCGCTCCAGCATCATCTGCATGCCACCAGGGGCTAAATAGGCACAACCTGGTCGTAGCACATCACCGTTTGCCGCTTCTTTGACTTCAATTTTACACAATCCGTTTAAACGGCTGGCAAAGGCGGGGGTGAATGCAGCGGGCATATGCTGAATAAGCAGAATTGGATGGGGGTAATTTGCCGGGAACTGAGTCAAAATCTTTTGCAGTGCAACAGGCCCCCCTGTCGATGTCCCAATCAATAACAGCTTGTAGTGCTTTCCACTTGGGCGGATTGTTGAGGGGATAGCGCGCGAAGGTGTCGATGCAGCAGGTGTTTCACCCCTCGCCGTTGCCCCTGACTGTACGCTGTTTGCAATCCTTGGCGCTATCGCTAAAGATGGGCGAACAAGCGGACGGAAAATTCGGCGGCGGCCAAGCGCTTTAACCCTTTGCTGTAGGAGCTGAATCGCCTCATCCCTGTTTGTTGCTATATCTTCAAATCGCTTAGGTAAAAAGTCCAAAGCGCCTGCATCGAGGGCATCTAAGGTGGCCTTAGCACCATCATGGGTAAGCGATGAAAACATTAAAATCGGCGTTGGCGTTTTTGCCATAATTTCGCGAACGGCAGTAATACCGTCCATGACAGGCATTTCGATATCCATGGTAATGACCTGTGGATTTAACTCCGCCGCCATTTTAACCGCTTCGGCCCCATTCGAGGCCGTTGCGATGACTTCCAACTCGGGATCTTGATTGACTATTTCACTGACGCGTCGTCTGAAAAAACTTGAGTCATCAACGACTAATACTCTAATGGCCATTCCATTCCTTCGCTTGGAAACTAACTTTTCTTGGCATAATGCTTTAATAATCCAGGCACATCCAAGATTAAGGCGATGCCACCATCGGAGGTAATAGTCGCCCCAGCCATACCAGGAGTACCATGAAGCATTGCCCCTAATGGCTTAATGACCACTTCCTCTTGCCCAATGAGTGCATCCACCACAAACCCAATTTGCATCATGCCTAATTGGACAATAACCACATGGCCGAACTTTTTATCACCATGTTTAAAGTTGGTGCGATTGCGATGCAGCCATTGCTCTAAATAAAACAGTGGTACTGCCTTATTTCGTACAATTACGGTCAACTGACCATCAACAATATTGGTCTTAGTCAGGTCAAGGTGGAAGATTTCATTTACGCTAGAAAGCGGTAAGGCGAAGACTTGCTTAGCCACATCAACCATCAGTGTTGGCATAATCGCCAGCGTTAGTGGCACTTTAATCTCAAGGATTGTGCCTTTTCCCTTCACCGAATCGATATGCACAGTACCATTGAGCTGGGTGATGCGAGTTTTGACCACGTCCATGCCAACCCCACGGCCGGAGATATCGGAAATTTCGACTTTGGTTGAAAAGCCAGGGGCAAAAATGAGGTTATAGGCTTCGCTGTCGGTCATCCGAGAGGCTGCATCCTCATCGAGCACTCCCCGTTTAATGGCAATTTGTTTGAGCTTTTCAGGATCCATACCAGCGCCATCGTCTTCGATTTTCAGCAGAATATGGTCACCTTCTTGGCTGGCGGACAGGGTGATGGTTCCGGTGCGAGGTTTGCCGCCGGCCTCACGGTCATTTGGCATCTCAATACCATGGTCAACCGAGTTGCGGACTAAGTGAACTAAAGGATCGGCAAGTGCTTCAACGAGGTTTTTATCGAGATCGGTTTCTTCGCCTACCAATACCAGATCAATTTCTTTATTCAGAGTACGGGCCAAGTCACGTACAACCCTTGGGAAGCGACCAAATACCTTTTTAATCGGTTGCATGCGCGTCTTCATGACAGCGCCTTGCAGATCTGCGGTCACTAAATCCAAATTCGCTAAAGCCTTAGACATTTCCTCATCATCACGGCTTATCCCAAGGCTTAGCAGCCGATTACGCACTAGTACTAACTCACCCACCATATTCATGATTTGGTCGAGCCTTGCAGTATCCACGCGTACGGTTGTTTCCCCCTGGGGAGCATTTGTAGAAGCGCCCCCGACTTTTGCTGGTGCTTTTTCGGCAACGGCAACTTCTGTCTTGGGAGCAACAGCTGGCGGAGTGACTGCAGCTGGCGCAGGGGTAGCTTTTGGCTGCACTGCCGCGTTTTGAGCAGGGGCCTTAGTGCTCGCCTCTGGAGTCGATTTTGTTGCGACACCACCCACTTTAGGTTTAGCGGGAGCCCCGCCTTTACCATGTAATTCATCCAGTAAACGCTCGAATTCATCCTCAGTGATTTCATCGGCGTCAACAGGCGTTGCTGCAACGGGCACAGGTTCAGCCTTTGACGCTGCAGGAGCATCAACTTTACCACTAAATTTTCCAGAGCCATGCAGCTCGTCGAGCAACGCTTCAAATTCATCGTCGGTGATATCATCACTCGAGCTCACAGCAGCTTGAGATGCCACTTTATCGATATCACTCGTTTGACGATCGGCGGCTTTGCTCTCAGCCTGCGCCTTAATACCAGGTCCCTTACCCGCACCGTGCAGGGCATCGAGCAGGGCTTCAAACTCAGCTTCATCGATTTCGTCAATACTCGCCTCATCGGTCGCGCTAGACTCCACGGGCATTTTGTCATCAGCTTCAGCTTCGACCACAGCTTCGATAATGGGCTCTGGCTGATGTTCAACCACGGGTTCTATGTCAACAACGGCGGCTTGACCGAGTTCAGAGGGCAACGGCTCACCCGAACTTAACAATTTTAAGCGAGCAAGCAGACTTGGATCGGCGGGGTCCTGCTGCTCACCCTGTTGGGTCTGGGCGAACATCGTATTGATGGCATCGACAGCCTGCAGAATGATATCCATCAATTCGGCACTGACACTGCGCTTACCGGTACGAAGAAGATCGAAGGTGTTTTCTGCCTCATGGCAGACATCCACCATGGGCGTCAGACTTAAAAAACCTGCGCCGCCTTTAACCGTATGAAAGCCTCTGAAAATCGCATTCAGTAAGTCGGTGTCGTCAGGATTATTTTCAAGGGCAACTAACTGCTCCTGAAGCAGTTCTAAAATCTCACCCGCTTCAATCAAAAAGTCCTGGAGTATCTCTTCATCCACATCAAAAGCCATCAACTTGACTCCCAGTTAGAAACCCAAACTCGATAACAAATCATCCACTTCGTCTTGGCCTGTGACCACATCTTGACGAAGTTCTGCATTCAATATCGGCCCTTCGGCTTCAATATTATTTTTCTGCCTGACAGGACTATCATTTATCGGTTGATCACCAAATACCGTCAGCATAGAGACCAGATTGTTTTCAACTTCCATGACGAGATCGATTACGCGGCGGATCATCTGCCCAGTGAGATCCTGAAAATCCTGCGCCATCAGAATTTGGTTCAGTAATTCGCGCAACCGATTGGAATCCAACTCACTACGGGACATCAAATGCTGCACATCGTGGCAAAGTACTTTAAAGTCACTGAGCGCGATTTCGCGGCGCATCAATTTTTCCCACGACGGCATCACTTGCTGAATATTAGCCGTTAATGCATTCGCCAATGGCAGACACTCTTCCACTGCATCCATGGTTTTATTGGCTGCCTGCTCTGTCATATCAATGACATAGCTTAATCGTTCCTTCGCATCTGGAATTTCAGTATTAGTCAGCTCGACTAAACGGTTATCGACTTGGAAATCCATCAAGGCGCTGTGGAGTTGACGGGTCAATTTACCGACCTCATCAAACAGGTCCCTTTGGAGTGGAGCGGCAAGCTCCCTTAGGAAATCATCGGCTTGAGTCTGTTGTTTAGCGCTTAGCAGTTCAACTAGATGCTGAGCTTGCTCAAGCGAAATGAGCCCTGATGTGTGTGACTTCATAGCTCATCCCTGCTTAAGCAAGTCGTTCGAATATCTTGTCTAACTTCTCTTTTAATGTCGCTGCCGTAAATGGCTTAACCACGTAGCCATTTACCCCAGCTTGAGCTGCGGCAATGATTTGTTCACGTTTAGCCTCTGCGGTTACCATCAACACAGGTAAATGCTTTAGGGAGTCATCTGCACGAATTGCTCTTAATAAATCAATCCCTTGCATCCCTGGCATATTCCAGTCTGTAACCACAAAATCAAAATCCCCTTTCTGCAGCATAGGCAAAGCGGTTGAGCCATCGTCTGCTTCTTGGGTATTGTTAAAGCCCAAGTCTCGCAACAAGTTCTTGATGATACGTCTCATTGTCGAAAAGTCGTCAACGATGAGAATCTTCATATTCTTGTCCAAGGTTTCCTCCGGTGAGCTAACATTTTGAGCTCAAAGTAATAATTATATTATGTCCAGTGCTTGAGCTTGCCTTTGAGTCGCAACATGGCCTGACTTAATATCTGGCTGACACGGGACTCACTTACCTCAAGAATGGCGCCAATTTCTTTTAAATTCAATGCTTCATCGTAGTACAACGACAGAACTAGCGCATCTCTTTCAGGCAATAACTTAATTGCTTCCACCAGCGCGGTATGAAACTGGCTCTCAGCCAATTGCTCAAAGGTGCCATCGCCGACGTGATCCTCGGCGGTTAAGATATCCTCAGAAACGCCAAGATCTTCTATCCCTATGATTTTACCTACAGAAACATCATTGAGAATATGATGGTACTCCGCAAGCGTCATATCAAGTTTTTCGGCGATTTCTGTGTCCCGTGCATCACGACCGAGCACCTGCTCGAGCTCATCGATGGCTTGGGCAACGCGACGATTGTTACGATGGACAGAACGAGGTACCCAATCACCCCGACGGATTTCATCCAGCATCGCCCCGCGAATACGTATGCCGGCAAAAGTCTCAAACTTTGCACCTTTGCCGCCATCAAATTTCGACGATGCTTCTAAGAGGCCCATCATCCCAGCTTGCAGTAAATCATCGAGCTGCACTGAGGCGGGTAATCTGGCGAGCAAATGATGTGCAATTCTTTTAACCAACGGTGCATACTGTTCAACGATAGATGATTTATTGTTTAAACAAGTATACGCAGCGGCTTTATTCACTCGTTTTTTCCTCTTGCATATTTGGTCGCTGAACTAATCGCTCAACGAAAAATTCCAAATGTCCGCCGGGTTGTTGCGGCACAGGCCAGCTCATAATTTTATTTGCCAGTCCCTGATACGCAATCGCCGCTGGAGACTTAGGAAAAGCCTCGACGACTAATTTCTGCTTTCGCACAGATTTACGCAGATTTTCATCAAATGGAATGGTTGCGACAAGTTCAAGTGCGACATCTAAAAATCTGTCGGTCACTTTACTGAGTTTAGCAAATAATTCCATACCTTCGCGCAAACTGCGGACCATATTGGCGACAATTTTGAAGCGGAACACACCATGCTCACGGCTGAGAATTTTAATGAGTGCATAGGCGTCGGTAATTGAGGTAGGCTCGTCACACACCACGATGAGCACGTCCTGCGAGGCGCGTGAAAAACTGAGCACCATATCGGAAATACCCGCTGCGGTATCAACAATTAAAATGTCGAACTGGGTGCGCATTTCACTGAATGCACGAATTAGGCCTGCATGTTGCGCAGGGCTTAACTCCACCATCGCCTGAGTACCTGAGGTTGCTGGCACTATGCCAATCCCCTTAGGGCCACGGACGATAATATCGTCTAATTCCGCATCGCCAGACAATACGTGGGAGAGATTACGTTCAGCGCGGATCCCTAACATGACATCGACGTTTGCTAAGCCAAGGTCAGCATCAAGCACTAACACGCGCTTGCCCTTTTCGGCTAATGCCACAGCAGTATTGATGGATACACTGGTTTTACCCACGCCACCTTTACCACCCGTCACCGCGATTACTTTCACTTTTTCGTTATAGGGTTGATTCATCATACGTAAACCACTTGCTTGATCCAGGGTCATAACTCTACTCAAATGCACAGGTCAAATTATCTGACCACGCTGTGTCTTGTAATGCTTGTTGTTCGGTTCCATCTAATGCCGATAAAGCTTGTTCAGCTAACATAAAGGTATCGGCAACCTTCATATCCTCAGGCACACGCTGCCCATCGGTGACATAACTTAACGGCAGTCCACTTTGGATCAATACACTCAATGCGCCTGCAAGTGATACCGATTCATCGAGTTTAGTCAGTACCACACCAGATAGTGTAATGCGCTTAAAATGATTCACCGCATCCTGCAACACTCGGCGCTGCCCTGTTGCTGACAGTACCAGATAACTCCGGATAGGTATTCTGCTATTTGCAGTTAAATTATCAAGTTGCTGATAAAGACGCATATCACGCTGCCCCATACCCGCGGTATCTATCAATACTAGCTTGCGATTTCTAAACTGATATAGGATCTGCTCTAATTCATTTAAATCATGAGCTTGTTTGACTGGACACCCCATAATCTTGCCGTAGGTCGCCAGCTGCTCATAGGCACCAATTCGGTAATGGTCGGTAGTGATCAAGGCAACTTGATCCGCGCCATGGTGCGCGGCAAAGCGAGCCGCTAATTTGGCAAGGGATGTGGTTTTACCCACACCAGTTGGGCCAACTAAGGCGACTACACCGCCCTGTTTTACAATATCATCACCTTGATTATCCAGCATATTAGCAAGACTTTGCGGCAGAGCGCGCACCAATTCCGCAGGCGTGTAATGCTGACTTAACGCCGCTAATTTTGCCGCGACCGCTGGGGAAAATTCGGCTTCTAACAGTTTGGATTCGAGCATTGCGCCCACGGGGTCGATTCGCTTCTTATGCTCTGACATCAAAGATGACACTTGGTGAGTCAGTAGATTACGTAAAGATGCTAACTCATCACGCATCGCTTCGATTTCGGCACTTTGTTTATGACTGCTCTGTGGTTTATGACTGCTTTGTGATTTGTTATCAAAACCAGATGCCATTTCACGGCGGTCAACCTTAGGTGCAGCTGGCGCTTCTAGGCTCTTAGCCCATGAAGGTAATTCTTCATCTTGCTGTTTATAGGATAATTGCTGATTTAAGCGACTTTGTTGTTTTTCCAGCAGTGCCAGCAAAGAATCCGCTGGTGCAGAAGGCTTAACACGACTCTCCGCTTTAATTGGGGCTTTCATAGGAGCTGCGCCTAGTGAAACTAAATCATCACTGACATCGTCCATAAAGGTTGGGGCATTATTGGTGGTTGCCTTAGCTTTAGGTTCGTCATAATCAACCGCCGCAACGATTTCGATGCCGCCGTTGACTTTTTTATTCGACATGATGACTGCATCTGAGCCGAGTGTATCTTTCACTTGAGCCAGTGCAGCACGCATATCTTTGGCAAAAAAACGTTTAATCTTCACTTATGCGTCCTCTACTGGCCGACGGCAGATACAATACGTATTTGTTTTTCGTCGGGGATTTCTTGATAAGAAATCACTCTAAGGTTCGGAATAGTATATTTAACGAAGCGAGACAGAGTCGCACGTAACATACCAGAAGTCAGCAAGATGGCGGGTTGACCAACCATTTCTTGCTTTTGCGCCGCAGAAGCTAGCGATTGCTGCATGCGCTCCGCAAGACCGGGTTCGATATTTGGCCCCTCGCCGCCGGTTGCTTGCATTGACTGATGCAACATCTGTTCCAACTCTGGCGCCAAAGTAATGACGGGAATTTCCAATTCTGGGCCGGAGATTTCTTGAACTATCATGCGTTTCAATGCGATACGCACTGCTGCGGTCAACACTTCGGTGTCGGTACTCTTAGTGCCGTATTCTAACAAAGTTTGCACTATGGTACGCAAGTCTCTAACCGAAACTCCTTCATTTAATAGGTTTTGCATCACTTTTACGACGCTACCCAGTGGCATCACATCGGGGATAAAGCCATCCACCAATTTAGGAGAATGCCTTGCAAGCATATCCATCAGTTGTTGCACTTCTTCATAACCAAGGAGTTTGGCCGCATTGTTGGTGAGCAGCTGACTGATATGCGTTGCCACGACAGTCGCCGCATCCACTACTGTATAACCTAGGGTTTGGGCGTGCTCACGTAGCTCAGGCGCAATCCACACCGCTTCAAGGCCAAACGCAGGGTCACGGGTTTCGATGCCATCAAGCTTGCCATACACTTGGCCAGGGTTGATTGCCAGCTCGCAGTCGTGGCGAATATCGGCCTCTCCCACAACCACGCCCATTAACGAAATCCGGTAGGCATTAGGGGATAAATCCAGATTGTCGCGAATATGCACTGCAGGTACTAGGAAGCCCAGTTCCTGCGAGAGTTTTTTACGCACGCCTTTAATACGGCTCAGTAGCTCACCACCTTGGCCTTTATCGACAAGCGGAATGAGGCGGTAGCCAACTTCAAGGCCAATGGTATCAACGTGGTGAACATCATCCCAACTAAGCTCTTTTGGCTCTCTATCCTGTCTTTCGGCAGGTCCAGATTTCACTTGCTCTAACGCTTTTGTACGCTTGGTTTCATTACGTTTAAACACGAAATAAGCGGCACCAGCCGTTACAGCCGCAAAACTTAAAAACGCAATATGCGGCATACCTGGCACTATACCCATCACAAACAACAGGCCGGCGGCAATACTCAGGGACTTATGACTGTCAAACATCTGACTGATCAGCATCTGCCCCATATCACCAGACTCATTCTGACGGGTTACCATCAAGGCCGCAGCGATGGATAACAGCAACCCCGGAATTTGAGCGACTAAGCCATCACCAATCGTTAACAGCGTATAAATTTCAACGGCTTGAGTAAAAGTCAGTCCATGTTGGACAATACCAATAATGAAACCACCGAGGATGTTAATCAGCAAAATCATGATCCCAGCAATGGCATCACCTTTTACGAATTTTGACGCACCGTCCATCGCGCCGTAAAAGTCCGCTTCACGGGTCACTTCGGCGCGGCGAGCACGGGCCTGATCCTGATTGATAATCCCAGCGTTGAGATCGGCGTCAATCGCCATTTGCTTACCGGGCATCGCATCTAAAGTAAAGCGAGCACTTACCTCGGCGATACGACCAGCGCCCTTAGTCACCACGGCAAAGTTGATAATAATCAGAATGATGAAGACGACTAGACCTACGGCATAATTACCGCCAATCACCACAGAGCCGAAGGCCTCAATCACCTTACCCGCCGCATCGCCACCATTATGACCTTCGAGTAATACGACGCGGGTCGAGGCGACGTTAAGTGCAAGTCTAAGCAAGGTTGCTACAAGCAACACAGTAGGGAAGGCGGCAAAATCTAAAGGTCTATCGGTATAAATCGCCACCAGCAAGACAATCAGCGCCAGTGCGATGTTAAATGAAAAGAGGACGTCGAGTAGAAATGGCGGGATGGGCAAAACAATCATAGCCAGTGCGGCGAGCACTAGCATAGGTGTACCTATGCCCTTGAAAGAACTCAATTTCAACTGCTTTACTTGGCCAAGGGAGGCTTTAACATCCATTCACTCATACCTAAACTTTGACGTATAGCAGCTTAAAAGCAAAAATCACGCCAATTAAATGAGTACAAGAGAATGCAAATATCACGGGGGAAGTTGGTTGCGACTTACTCAAGGCGAGAAGTTATAAACGCGCGTGCTGGAGTTGCCTACATTCACAAATTAGTATTTCAGCTCATCGGGGATTGGCTGATTTACCGGAATAGGTATCGGCTTACGGCCACGCCCTTTTTGATACTGACGCAGCTGGAATACATAGGCGAGCACCTGTGCAACCGCAGTAAAGAGCCCTTCTGGAATTTGTTGGTCAAGCTTTGTGGTATGGTAAATCGCCCGCGCAAGCGGTGGCGCGGAAACAATCGCAATATTGTGTGCCCTAGCGACTTCACGGATTTTAAAGGCGACGTCATCCACACCTTTGGCGACGACAAAGGGCGCTGCAGAGCGTTTTACATCGTATTTCACTGCCACAGCATAATGCTCGGGGTTAACCACAATGACATCGGCATTAGGCACTTCAGCCATCATTCGCCGCTGGGCAAGTTCACGCTGCATTTGACGAATACGGCCCTTAACCTCTGGCTTGCCTTCGGTATCCTTGTATTCGTCCTTCACTTCCTGCTTGGTCATTTTAAGCTGTTTATTGTGATTCCATATTTGAAATGGCACATCAATCACCACAATCAGCAGCACAGACGAACACAACAAAATAAACATCCACACCAATAAATCTAAAGCGTGATACACGTTGCCCGGCAGATGATCGGTGGATAACAGCAAAATATCGTTGAAATAAAAACTGAGGAGTAAATATGCCGCAATCGCAACCACTGAAAATTTAGCGATCCCCTTAGTCAATTCAACTAAAGCCTGCACGCCAAACATTCGCTTAAAACCTGCGATAGGGCTCATTTTACTCGCCTTAGGTAACATGGCCTGAGTAGAGAAATTCATTCCCCCAAGGGCAATATTCCCCATAAAGGCCACCACTACGATGAGCAGCATAATTTTGAGGATCGGCCAGATGATTTCACCACCAACGAGCCCCCAAACTTTAAACATTTGATTGGTATCGAAGATTTCAGCGCGATCCATAGTAAAAACGCGCTCAAAAATCCGAGACAGCGCGGTTGCAAGCCCAGGCCCTAACATATAAAAGCCTACGGCTGCCGAGAGTAATACTGTTGCCGTACCTAATTCTTTAGAGCGTGCAACCTGCCCCTTTTCCCGCGCCTGCTCGAGGCGCCTCCCGGTGGGTTCCTCACTGCGTTCGCCACTACTTTCTTCAGCCATTACGCACTCCTACCTTACAAAATGCCATCGGCTTGACACTGAAGCCCTAGCACATCACACAGCAAAAGCTGTGCCGAAGACCATACTTCTTCAAAATGCGCCATGACGGGAGTTAAGGTTAGCCAGAGGATTAACAACCCACCAATCATAGTGATAGGAAAACCAATAGAGAAAATATTGAGTTGTGGCGCGGCCCTTGTCATGACACCAAAGGATAAATTCACCAGTAATAGGGCTATAATCGCGGATATCGACATGGTTAGTGCAGCGCCGAACATATACGAGCCCCAATCGGCAAGGGCGCGATAACTAGTGAGTGTTAACCCTTGATTCGAAATGGGTATGGTATCAAAACTCGCCACCAACATTCGAATTAATAGCAAATGGCCATCGACAGCTAGAAATATCAGCGTTGCTAACAATAGGAAGAAATTACCAATCACAGGAGTCTGCTGGCCTGAGCCTGGGTCAACCATGGAGGCAAAGCCCAAGCTTGTCTGCATACCAATAATTTGACCTGTTAATACAAAGGTTTGCATCACCATTTGCGTTACAAACCCCATCGCTACACCGATGATAATTTGCTGCGCGGTGATAAATACCGCGCTTAAGCTAAATAACTCAGCGTCTTTCACGGGGGGGAGTACGGGGGCAATTGCAAAAGTAATGGCCATCGCCAGTAACAGCCTGACCCTCGCGGGTGTGGTTGTTGCCCCAAAGACCACCATGACCATCAACATGCTCGCCACGCGAAATAAAGGCCACATGTAGGAGGCAATGGTCTGCATCAAGGTATCGAGCAGCAGCTCCATGGACTTAACCCACCACTTGGGGAATGCGGTTTACCATTTCAACAAAGAAATCCATCATGATTTCTATCAGCCAATGTCCTAAAAACATTAGGGCAAACAGGGTCACTAATAGACGAGGCAGGAAGCTTAATGTCTGTTCGTTAATTGAGGTTGCCGCCTGGAATACGGCCACAATTAAACCAATCCCCAGCCCAGGTAATACGATGGCAGAGACTATCATCACAATCACTGCGAGGGCTTCACGGAAAATATCGACTAGGGCTTCTGGTGTCATCGATTATGCTTCCTAACCAAAACTGTTGGCTAGGGTTCCCATAACGAGTCCCCAACCATCGACCAATACAAACAGCATGATCTTAAAGGGTAAGGAAACAATCATAGGCGATAACATCATCATACCCATGGCCATCAGAATACTCGCGACAACGAGATCTAATACTAGAAATGGCACGAACAGCATAAAACCAATTTGGAATGCGGTCTTGAGTTCACTGGTAATAAAAGCGGGCACCAGTACGCTCATTGGGGCCTCTTCAGGGGACTTAATATCCTGGTAACCCGAAATATCAATAAAAGTTTTTAAATCCGAAGTGCGCACCTGACCCAACATAAACTGGCGCAGGGGCTCCTTGCCTGTATCAAAGGCCTGTTGAAGAGTGAGCTGCTCATCAATATAGGGTTTTACCCCTTGGTCATAAATTTTATCAAATACTGGCGCCATGATAAAAAAGGTCATAAACAGACTCATACCAATCAACACTTGGTTAGAAGGTGTCTGTTGCAAACCAATGGCTTGGCGCAGGATTGACAGCACTACGATGATGCGGGTGAAAGAGGTCAGCATAATCACCATCGCAGGCAGGAAGCTCAGCGAGGTCATTAACAGCAGTATTTGCATGGTCACCGAATATTCGGTTGACCCGTCGGGAGCCGTTTTTACCGTGACAGCAGGCAAAACACCATCGGTCGCCCCTGCCGAAAACGCCAAAAATAACGCACTTAGTCCAATTAAGCCGAGGATGAACTTCATCATTGTTTTAATTTCGCCTGCCTTAGCTTTTCGGCAAAGGATGCCGTTTCGATTTCAATGGGCTGCGCCAATTTATCTATCAGATTTACCTGCTGCCCACTGACCCCTAATAAATATTGCTGCTCGCCAACCTGAACAAGCACTAATCGTTCTTTCTGACCAAGAGAAGTGACTGCAAGGGTTTTTAGCACATTGTGATTACTGGGCACGAGATTAAAACGCTTCATTAAATAAGCTAAGGCAAAGATGAGCAGCAACACTAAAATCAAACCACCAAGCATACTGGCTGCAGATGCCACTTGACTCGGCTCAGTGACTTTTGCCGTAGTGGCTATTCCGTCCTTTGCCACCTCTGCAACACTTGCTTGGGTGGCTACCACTAAACTCGATATTGCCGATACGCTCATCTCAATCCTTTCATCTTGAGCCTGTTACTTAAGCTTTTTAATGCGCTCAGTTTGGCTGATCACATCCGTTAAACGGATACCAAATTTATCGTTCACAACCACCACTTCACCGTGGGCAATAAGCGTACCGTTGACCATCACATCGAGCGGCTCACCGGCAACTCGGTCGAGCTCAACAACTGAACCTTGGTTAAGTTGCAGTAAGTTACGGATACTGATAAAGCTGCGTCCCACTTCCATCGAAATCGTCACAGGAATGTCTAAGATGGTGTCGAGCTTCGCCGCCTCAGCTTTGCTAATAGGCTGAGATTCATCAACTAACTCATCCAAATCGATGGCATTTGCCTCTTCGAGCGCTTGCTCGGCCATTGCCGCAGCCCAATCGTCACCCAAATCTTCTGTACTCATCTCACTTCACCTTATAATTCTGATATGTCTCTGGCCTTGCCTTTGCGCGTCACTAGCTGCAGCTCGCTCTTCACCGTTTCTGGACGGGGGATTTTTTCGCAAATTTTAAGTGCTAGATTATCCCTAGAGCGCCCCATTTTACAGCGATAAGTAGGTAAGTCTTCGATTTTCATCATGATATATTCCGGCAATTCAATAGGAATAATATCACCGGCTTTAAAATTCATCACATCTTTGAGGGTGACTTCGTGCTCAACAATATTGGCATTAAAGCCCACCTGTACATCCATAATTTCATCGTGCAGCGCCTGTGACCAACGCATATCCGTATCCTGTTTATCACTTTGCACGCCGGCATCGAGCAATTCACGGATAGGTTCAATCATCGAATAGGGCATAGTGATATGGAAATCACCGCCGCCACCGTCCACCTCGATGTGGAAAGAGTTAATTACCACCACCTCGGTTGGACTGACAATATTTGCCATCGCGGGGTTAACTTCGGAATCTAAATAATCAAATTCCACGTCCATTACGGGTGCCCAAGCATCCTTATAATCTTCGAAGATAATTTTCAGTAGCAACTGAACGATTCTTCGCTCGGTTGGGGTAAATTCGCGGCCTTCAATTTTAGCGTGGAAACGGCCATCACCGCCGAAAAAGTTATCCACCAAAATAAAGACTAGGCGCGCTTCCATGGTGATAAGCGCAGTCCCCTTCAAGGGATGAAAACGCACCATGTTAAGACTGGTCGGAACGAATAGAGTATGAACGTATTCGCCAAACTTGAGCATTTGCACGCCGTTAATCGACACTTCGGCGGCGCGGCGCATCATATTGAACATACTGATCCGCAGGTGGCGGGCAAAACGTTCATTGACAATTTCGAGCGTGGGCATACGTCCACGCACGATACGATCCTGGGAAGAAAAGTCGTAGGAACGCGCGTCATGCCCTGCAGCATCCGAGCCATCATCCTCATCGACATCATCGACGCCATGCAATAGCGCATCAATTTCGTCTTGGCTTAATAAATCACTCACAATATTGCATCGCCTCTTTAAGGTACTGAAAATAAAGGTTATTGCATTACAAAACCCGTAAAGAGCACTTTTTCTACTACCTTGCGACCCGTTACTGATTGCAGGGTATTTTGTACGCTAAGTAACGCCAACTGACGTAACTCGTCCTTGCCAGCTTGGGTACTCAGCTTCTGGACATCGGCACCACTAAAAGTGGTGAGCAGCGCATCTTCGATTAAGGGGATATGTTTTTGGGTCAAGAGATCGTCATCTGCGCCCCTAACCATCAACTGTACTTTGATTTCAACAAGGCGCGTACGATCGGGCCCCGGAAGGTTAAACAGAAACGGCCTTGGCATAGGCACATAGGCGGCCATCACGGCATCACCGGTTTGTACCGTGGGATTGTCTGCTTGTGACTGTTCGGTATTAGCAGGCACATCTTCACTGCTACTCCCCATAAACAACCACACGCCGATAATGACGAGTAGCGCGACAACTGCACCTATACCGATAAAGAGAAATAATTTCTTTTTACTCTTTGGTGCTTCGCTGCTTGCAAGTTCTAATGATTCGTCCTTGGCCATGCACTTTACTCTTTAATTGAGGCTAAAGGTTAATGTGGGGAAGAATATCCCCAGATATTAATCCTATAGGTTACCTGCTTAAGCGTAATAATCTATACCTGATGTCAAACTAGTTGCTTGATTTGAACTTAGATCTAGCTCTTCTGCTGAGAAATCGTCCATATTGCCTGAGCCTGTTACCGCATCGTCACTAAAAGCACCCTGTTGATGCTGTCCTTGATCACCATGGGATACATGGCTATCGGCAAGTTGCATACCCTGCTCCTGTAATAACTCCCGTAAACGTGGAATCGCCTGTTCGACAACATCTCGGGTCTGCGCGTTGCTCACTTGAAACTGTACTTGGGTTTGATCCCCTTGCACATGCACTTTTACCAGCATATGACCTAACTCAGGTGGGTCTAACCTAATCTCTGCCTGTTGAATACCTTGGCTCACCATAGTCACTAACTGCTGCTTCATCACTGGCGAGAAACGTTGGATCATGTCCTGCATTTGGTTTTGACCTTCCACGTTTTGGCGTAACGATAATTGGAGCTGTGGAATATCTGCTCGTTGAGGCTGTGACGAACCTATACTCGTTTGACTAAGGGATTTGAACTCTGTGAGTTTAAATTCATTGCCAGCATCGCTGTTAATATCTGCACTCATAGTGTTATCTGCTATGGGTTCAAGACTCACAGTCATTTTGGCATCTTTTAGGGTTTGGATAACGGCCGCTTGGCTGACAATAGGGTCTAAATCCATTGAATCAGGTGCTTTCGAATCGTTTAATGGAAGCGCCGCCTGATTTCCAACAACCTCACGCCCAGCAGCCTGAGCCACCGTAGCCTGAGTCACAGCGTTTGAACTAATCGACTCATTTGCAGTAGATAAGGCGCCGATACTTAGCTCTTTCACCGCTAAAGTCCGCGGATTGTCTGTAGTGTTAGCTTTTCCTTGGGAATTAACTTGAGCAATTAATGGCTCAATCCCCGGTGTAGACTCAGGAGTCGTGACTGATAGCGGTTCTGTTTTCAGTGGCTGAGGAGACACTTCAGCTGCAATTACCTTCGGCGGAACTTCGATAGTCATTGAGTCGACCTCAGGAGAAGTCATCATGGCCTTTGGTGTAATTAACTCGCTTGGTGCTTGAGTTGGAACATCTAAATCGATGGCGATTTGCATGCCCTCAAATTGACTATCTTGATAAAGTTCAGCTGCAATAAGCTCATCAACAGGGTTTAGATGACTAAGCTCAGTACGAATTGACTCAACATCCTCTGAAAGTTCTGTAACCGAAGTGATATCCGCCGCCATGCTAAGACTCGGGTTGAGCTGCATTGGCTCCGGCTCTTTAACTGCCACCACAATATCATTGCCTGCGGGTGAACTTAACTCAGCACTCACATCTAGGGTAAGGATGTTGTCTATGACTCCGCGCCCCTCAATGCGCTCACTCATTTCGACAGCTTCACTGGTCTCAACGCCACTGGCCTTAACGGCTTCCAATCCCGCTACAGGTTTGTTGAAAACTGATTGGGCGCTCTCATCGTCATCATTCAGCCATTTATTTAGCGTATTAGTAAAAGAAGCTGCATCGAGGGAGGCCATCTCTTCTTGAACTAAAAGGTTACCCTGCTCCGCCGTTTCTGCATCAAAATTGGGTTCTATTGTCAGCGCTAACTCATCAACTGCCGCCACAACTCGCTCAAGCGGCAAACCTTCGCCCTTATCTGCCGCTATTTTCAAATCATTTGCCATACCGATTTGGGCAAAAATCAGATCCATATCGGCATTGTCGTCACTGGTTTCGAGCGCTTCAGTCACGCCTTCGGTTTGCAATTCCTTATCCGATTGAAGTACTTCTGTAGAGAGAGTTTTGCTTGATGGGGGTGTTTTAGGCTGAAAAGCAGAGGCAAGCGCAACAGAAAAGTCTTCACTATTAGCATCTTGCATAGATTGCTTGCTGGCAGCTTGGCCAGTCTTAGCGCTAGAGGCTAATAAGATATTATTCATTTGTTGCATACAGGCTCCCAAACAACACCCAGCGAATAAGATGGCAAAAATGCTAGGTTGAACGTCAATTATTGCCGCCAGGGCAAAAGTCTGACTAAATCAAAGCAAGGAAGATGCCAACAAAGAGTTTATACCCTTTTACCGCTACAGCGTTTTGGCACATCAGGACTGCCTACGTCGAAAAAACTGCTGTGAAGCAAATTCGTCGGTCAGTTTCTGCTCCTTTTTAAGCTCAAGCGCCTGACGTTTCTGCTCTTTATTCTCTAACAATAATTCCACTGCTTTACGCTTTTTCTGCTTATCTAGCCAATGTTGCTGGCGATACTGCTTTTGTTTCTCGCCGTCTGCAACCACATGATTCTGTTTGGTGATGGCATCATCAATCTGGCGAATAAAACGATGAAATTGATGGTAATGACTGGCACTAATGCTTTGTCCCTGTTGGGATTGCATCTGCTTCATGTAATCTAGGCGGTAGTTACTGAGTGCGGCGAGTTGTTGTTGACGCTTTTGGCACTCCAGTTGTGCCGACTTAAGCAGCAGTGCGGCTTGCTCTTCTGCTTCTAAGGCCAACTTTAATACTAATTGTAGGGGATCCTGCGCCATATCAGCCTCAACTACTCTTACTGTTATTTACACTGCGCCGCGAGTTGCCCGAGCATCACTTGGCTGTCGGCGAAACTAAAAGCATCGCGCATGGTTTGGCGTAAAAATGCGTTCATCGCGGGTTGCAAACGAATGGCATTATCAATTCTAGGGTCGCTGCCCTGAGCATAAGCGCCAATGGAGATTAAATCGCGATTCTGCTGGTAAAGCGAATAGGTCTGCTTGACCCGGCGCATCGCCTCTAAGTGCTCGTTAGAGATCACCATAGGTGCAACACGGCTAATCGATGCTTCAATATCAATGGCAGGATAATGGCCGGAGTCGGCCAATGTGCGAGATAGCACAATGTGACCGTCTAAAATTGCCCGCGAAGCATCGGCAATGGGATCCTGTTGATCATCCCCCTCGGTCAGCACGGTATAAAACGCGGTAATAGAGCCCTGACCAGGCCCCCCATTACCGGCGCGTTCAACCAAGCGCGGCAACTTAGCAAATACTGACGGCGGATAACCTTTGGTTGCCGGCGGCTCTCCCACGGCGAGGGCGATTTCCCGCTGTGCCTGGGCGTAACGGGTTAAACTGTCCATCAGCAGCAGGACGTTATAGCCTAAATCGCGAAAATACTCGGCAATTCGGGTCGAGGTTTCACAGGCGCGAAGACGCATTAAGGGTGAAGTATCGGCGGGGGCCGCGACCACAACGGAACGCGCTCTGCCCTTTTCACCTAGAATTTCTTCAATAAATTCTTTAACTTCGCGGCCACGCTCGCCAACCAATCCCACAACGATAATGTCTGCTGTTGTGCCACGGGTCATCATACCTAGCAGCACACTCTTACCCACGCCAGAGCCTGCAAAAAGCCCCATCCGCTGCCCCTTACCTACGGTAAGCATGGCATTAATAGCGCGAACCCCCACATCTAAGGGTTCGGTAATGGCACGCCTAGCGAGGGGATTTATGGCCGTACTGTGGCGCGACGCCTGTTGATCGCTCGGTAGCGCCCCTAACCCATCGAGAGGAACACCATTGCCATCGAGCACGCGACCTAATAACGATAAACCAACATTGAGCCCCGCTTGCTCGCCGAGCGGCACCACTCGGGCGCCTGGCAACACACCGCGCAGTTCTTCGATTGGCATCAGATATAACAGTTCATCGTCAAAACCAACAACCTCGGCAATCAAATCCCCCGCCATAGTCTCAATAGAGCACAAGCTACCAACGGGTGCACGGCAACCACTGGCTTCGAGCGTCAAACCAACCACTCGCACCAATTGCCCACTGGCCACAGCGCGAAAAGGTGGCACCTTATCGGTGTAATGGTTGAGTCTACTCAGCAGTTGGTGGCGACGATTTTGCATTTTGCTCTCCGGCGCTCTGCGCCGATGTACTCTGAGACTCGAAGTCACCCTCAGCCTGTTCGCTTTGGATTTTCTGCATCTTAGCCGCATTTTCCTTATCTAAGGCTTCTTGACGAAGATGCTGTTGCTGTGTGAGGTGGGATTGCTGGGCACGAAGCGTTTCAAATACCGCTTCGATGCGGGAATTTAGGGTTAAATCCACCAGCGAACGCTGACTGTTAATAATGCAATCGCCAGGCGTTAACGAGGGGTCACTTTCTAATATCCATTGATTGCGGTTGAGCTGGGTACTCGAATAGAGTGTCTCGACCAAGCTGACATCATCGGGATGCAAACGAATACTCACGCTTTGCTCTTTGATTGGCAGTGACTCTACCCCTAAACGCAGCGCAGAGAGAATTTGCTCGGGATGCGTTTTGAGTTCATGGCCGATAACGGATTTTGCCAGCGCCATGGTGAGCGTCATTAATGCGTGTTCAATATCGCCATCGAGTAATTGCAGTGGTTTTTCAAATTGGCTGAGCAGCCCTTCAAAACGGCTAACCAATTGTTTAGCATCGTTCAGCCCTGCTTCTAACCCCTGCTCATGTCCTTGGCTGAAGCCTTCTGTATGACCTTGCGCTAAGCCTTCGAGCCTGCCCTGCTCAACGCCTTGGGCAAAACCCGCATTTTTACCTTCGTTAAAGCCCTCTTCCTCGGCTTGAGCGCGAATATCTTCGATTTCGGCAAGAGTTGGCGGCGCAACGGTTTCAACCGTTTCAGGCTTTGCTTGCTGCGCGGTCCTGCGACCAAATAGATTTGATACGGATTCATCTGGTAATTCAGTCACATCGGGCAGCGCCCAATGGCTAAATTCCACAGCATCATCCGCACTTGGCGTCATTTTGTTGTCGCTCGAATTAGAGGAACTCATCGCCACCGCTGCCACCTAACATGATTTCACCACTGTCGCTTAAACGACGGGCGATTGAAAGGATTTCTTTTTGGGCAATTTCCACTTCACTAATGCGAATGGGCCCCATGGCTTCTAAGTCATCACGCAGCAGCTCTGCCGCACGTTTTGACATATTACCCAGAATTTTGTCTTTGAGCTGATCGTCAGTGCCTTTTAATGCTTTAAGCAACACATCCTGCTGAACTTCACGAAGTAGCACTTGGATGCCGCGGTCGTCGACGTCAATCAGGTTCTCAAACACAAACATCAGGTCTTGGATTTGTTGCGCCATTTCCTCGTCGGTCTCGCGCATGGTTTCCATTAGCTGGCTTTCGATTCCGGTATCGAGGTAGTTCATGATGTTGGCAGCGGCTTTTAGACCGCCCATCTTCGCAGCTTGGGCACCACCTTGGCCGGCGAATTGTTTCTCCATAATGTCGTTCAGTTCTTGCAACGCGGCAGGCTGAACTTCTTCGAGATTAGCAATACGCATCATCAAGTCGAGGCGGGTATTTTCAGGGAATTGCCCAAAAATTTCTGCGGCTTGATCAGGCTCCAAATAAGACAACACAATGGTTTGAATTTGAGGATGCTCGTTTTGGATGATAGTCGCCACTTGTCTTGCGTCCATCCACTTGAGGGAATCTAGGCCTTTAGCGCCGCTGCCCATAATGATTTGTTCAATCAGATTACCGGCTTTATCTTCCCCTAAGGCAGCCGTCAATGCCTTACGGACGAACTCTTCACTGTTAAAACCGATGGCGGAAAATTTCTGAATATCATCGAGAAACTGCTTATGGACGCTAACTACTTTCTCCTGCCCAAAGTCGGCCATGGCCGCCATCGCCATCCCCACCTTTTGTACCTGCTTTGGCTCAAGGTGTTTAAGAATCGATGCCGCATCGGCTTCACTCAGACTTAAGAGTAAAATGGCCGTTTTCTCAATGCCGCTCATTTCCTTTATGCTGGCGCTTGAACCGCCTTCATTTTCCTTTGATTTATTCTCAGCCATTGTCTTGTAACCAATTTTTCACGACTTGGGTAGAAAGCTCAGGCTCATTGGCCACGAGCGCGCGGATAGCTTTTATCATATCATCATCTTTATGCAGATTAGGGATAAGAATCGAACCATCATCGGCATAACTGTATTCGGCATCCTTAGTGTTGAGCATCCCTAGGGTATCGGCTGCGTATTGATCTTCAATCTCGGCCAACTCATTACCTAATCCGGTATCCTCGGGCATGTTGACACTATCTGGATAGATCAAACGTTTCAGCATTGGGCGTACCACAAAGATGATGAGCACCAGAATCACCAAGGCACCGACACCAAGTTTAACCGCGCGCCAGAACCAAGGTTGCTCCCACATTTCAGGGGCTGGCAACTCATCAATTAGTTGATCCATAAAAGGCACAGTAACGACTTCAAGCACGTCACCACGCTGAGCGCTAAAGCCGACTGCGCCTTCAAGTAGACGACGAATATTGGTTAACTCCTGCTCGGTACGGGCAACACGAGCCACTTGACCATTTTCACCGGCCGCGCCAGCCTTAAAGTCAACGGCGACCGAAACGCTTATCCTGCGAACCGTTCCTACCTGCTGACGGGTATGGCTGATGGTAGTGTCGAGCTCAAAATTGCGCGTTGCTTCACTGTGGGCATTACCCACTGAACTCACACTCGATTGCGATGAACCCGTCGCTTCCTGTGGAATATTTGATTCCATTGGCGGTTGATTGGTTAACGCACCAGGGATGCCGCCACTGCTGCCATTAGATGAGTAGTTTTCAACCGTCATTTCGCTCCGTAGCGAAGGTAAATCCGGGTTAAAACGTTTTGCCGTTTGTTCTACGGCGGTGAAGTCCATACTGACATCGACTTGAGAGGTAAAATTATCTGGACCTAAAATGGGCGTCAGTATGGATTCAATCTTGGTACGGTATTCCGATTCTTTTTGCTGTACTAACTCAAGTTCGCGGCGGGCTCTTGCAGAAACGCCATCCTGACTGCCTGAGTTAAGCAGACGTCCATTCGAGTCTGTTACTGTCACACGAGAAGGCTCTAAGCCTTGAACGGCCGACGCAACGATATCTACAATCGCATCGACTTCACCTTGACCTAAACCACCACGTCGAGTGTTGATAACAACAGTCGCGCTAGGTTGGGAGGCATTGCGGGCAAACACATTTTCTTTTGGCAACGCCAGAATCACCTTAGCACGGCTCACGCTTTGTAATTGCTCGATGGCACGGGCTAGGTTTTCCTCTTGGCTGTGCTTGAGTCGTGCCTGCTCCATACGTTGGCTAACGCCAAAACCACTATCTTGGCTCAAAAAATCCTTATTACTGGAAGCCGCTGTATCAACACCTGCGCGGCTAAGCATCATTTTAACTTCTTGATACTTATCTTCTGGTACCTTGACGACATCGACATTGATTTCGTATTTGATCTTATTTTTATCTAAAACATCAAGAACTTGCACCATCTCTTGGGTATCCATTTTACCCAATGGACGGTATTCAGGCTCTTGTGCCCAAATCATCACAAAGATAGCCACGGCCAAACATATCGCTAGGGCTAATACCATAGTGACTTGGCGCATCATATCAACGCCGCCGATTCCGCCGAAAACGCCAGATTTATTCTCCTGCCCCACCCCTTGGTCGGCCAGATTGCTATTAGACCCGACAATCATTTCTGTGCTCACGATTCGTACCTACTGATGGGTTAAAGATGGGCCTAAACCGGCATACTCATGATTTCTTTATAAGCTTCAACGAGCTTATTACGCACTTGCACCGTGGCTTCAAAGGCAACACTGGCCTTCTCACGTGCAATCACGGTATCAGACAGGCTTACGGTGGTATCACCAAGCTCTAAGCGCGTAGCTAGATTGGAGGAAGTATTTTGCAGACCGCTCACATTACCGATGGCTTGGGAAAGTAACTGGCCAAAATCGGATCCCGCAGTGTTATTCACCTGCTGCACTAGATTATTGGGCGCTATGCCCAATGAGGGGGTAATTTCCCCTTTAAGTGACTGCATTTCTTGCAGTAATGAATTTGCGCCGATTTGCATACTGTGCTCCCATCGTCGAGTTATTGACGATATATCTAACCTGATAATAGGGATATGCAAAATGATGGCCAAGTTGTACTTAACCATTTAAAACTAAGCCGTGCGAAGAAAAATAGGCGCCATTTCACTAATGAAATGACGCCTTCGCTGCGTAGGCTAAAGGGAGAATTTGAATGGGGTAAACTTAACTGGGCACTTGGATGCCTATATCACGCATTCTTGCCATTTTGTATCTTAGGGTTCTTGCACTTATACCTAACTTTTCGGCCACCAATTTTCGACTTCCATGGCATTGGGCCAAAGTTTCTAAAATAATGACATGCTCCTGGGCCTTTAACTCTTCGCCTAAACCTTCAGGTTCATTAGCCTGCTCTACCGACTCAGATGAGAGAGGCACATCTTGGGCGTCGAGAATGATATCATTAGCACTGATATTTCCCCCTGAGCGTAGGATAAGTGCCCGCTGTACCACATTATCGAGCTCACGCACGTTTCCTGGCCAGCGATGACTTAACAGACGACGACATGCAAGTTCATCAAACTCAGGCACATCCACTATATTGAGCGACTTAGCATGTTTAGCAAGTAAATGGCGCGCCAGCGGCAAGATATCCGCTGGGCGTTGATTTAGCGCAGGCCAAGTAAGCGGGAAAACATTGATTCGATAATAGAGATCTTCCCTAAATTGCCCCGCTGCCACTACGGCCTTTAAATCACGGTTAGACGTCGCAAGTACTCTGACGTCGAGCTTTATGGTTTTACGACCACCTAATCGCTCAACTTCACGTTCCTGTAATACCCGTAGCAGTTTGGCCTGCAGTCCTAAATCCATCTCAGAGATTTCATCGAGTAAGAGGGTTCCACCTTGGGCCTGCTCAAATTTGCCAGGGCAAGCTTGGTAGGCCCCCGTAAAAGCCCCCTTTTCATAGCCAAAAAGAGTTGCCTCTAGCATGTTTTCAGGAATTGCTGCGCAGTTAATCGCCACGAAAGCTTGGTCTGCACGACTGCTATTTTGATGAATATACCGCGCCAGAACTTCTTTACCCGAGCCACTAGGACCTAAGATCATCACGGATGCATCGGATGCGGCAACACGCTGCGCTAATGACAAAAGCGATCGGCTCTTCTCGTCGGCAACAACGGGACTATCGCCATTTGATTTTATGGGTAAATAACGCAGTACTTGGTTTAATAACACCTCTGGAGCAAAGGGTTTAGCCAAATAATCCACGGCGCCAAGCTTAATGGCGTTCACAGCACTGCCGATGGTGGCATAGGCCGTCATCAACAGCACAGGAATTTTGGGATGGTGCTGCTGAAGATAATTTAACAGCCCAAGACCGCCAATTCCCTCCATTTGCACATCGCTGATCACCATATCGAATTGCTGCTGTTTAAGGGCGATAATGCCTTCTTCGCCCGAGGCAACATCGACGCAATCGTAGTGAGCAAGCATCAAGGTATCGAGCAGCGCTTCCCTTAGTGATGCATCGTCTTCGACGAGTAAAATTCTGGCTTCAGACATGGCTGTTCTCCAATGGCAGAGGGCGAGCCGATTTAGCCTTTGGGAACGTTAGCAGTACTGTGCAGCCCTGCTGCGGAGTACAAGTTAACTGTAATTGGCCGCCATGATTGCGTACTACGGATTGCACCACGGCAAGACCTAATCCTGTTCCCTGTGGCTTAGTAGTAAAAAAGGGTTCAAGGACTTTTTTCTGCATCTTAGCATCAAGCCCCTTGCCGTTATCTATCACCCTCAGCTGCACATGCTCGCCTACATCACTGGTAACAATATGGATCTGACTGGCTCCCGCCTCGAGGCTGTTGATCACCAAGTTGTTTATCGCAGAGCTTAAGGCATTGACATTGGCAAGCAGCGGCTGATTTGCCTGATGAATCACGGTCAAGGATTTACCTTGCTTAGCGGCAATGGGCTCGCAGTTAGCCATGACTTGGCTTAATACCTCGCTCAAGGTGACAACTTCGCCCATCTCATCCTGACGCCCCTTAGCCATCAGAAGCATATCGTTAACCTGACGCTCGAGTTCATTAAGTCTATCCACCAGCTTTTGTTGAAATTTAGCCTTAGCAGAGTCGGATAATTTAGTACTGGCAAGGTTTGCGGCATAGAGCAGCGCCGCAGATAAAGGCGTACGAACTTGATGGGCAAGGGTTGCCACCATTTTCCCAAGGGCAGATAAACGCTGCAGGTGGGAGATATTCTGTTGAAGCAGACGGGTTTCGGTCAAATCGGTCAGCACAATCAGCTGACCCGGTTCAGGTGTCAACGGTGTAATGGCAAGTTTCACCCTGCGACCATTACGAAGGGAAACTTCATGACCGTCGTCGTCCTGCGGCGCGAAAGCCGAATGGATCACATCAATCCAGCGGGTACCGCATAAAGATTGCTCTAGGAGTTCGACTGCGACGGGATTTGCGTCGGTGACAATGCCATCACCGTTCAAAATCACTACGCCAGAGGGCATAGCCTGCAGAATATGTTCCATACGATTGGACATATTGGCGGCTTCACGCATTTGGTTCCATCGTTTATTGCTTGGGGTAAACGATTCGGTTTGCGTTAGTGGATGCGCTGACATAGACACTCCGTCAAAAAATTGCTTCTGACGGAGTGTTTGCAGATTTTATGCCAAATTATTGAAGAGAGATTTTAGCTGAAAAATCAGAAGATAAGACGTTAAGAATAGCGTTATTCTTTTGTCATACCATATTTACGCATTTTTTCAACTAAGGTAGTACGGCGAATACCTAGCATTTCAGCTGCGCGGGCGACTACGTTATCCTGCAGCTCCAGTGCTTGACGGATCATATCGATTTCAAGCTCAGCGAGCAGATCCTTAAGGTTAACCCCCTCAGGCGGTAGCTCACTTGGGAAACGCGTTTCAGGGATTTCCACCGGCTCATCGCTGGTAAAGATGGAAGCTAACGCATCACGCTCCTGCTGCTCTTCACTGAGTTCAACACTGTATTCAGGCACATCGATATGGCGGTATTTCACTGGCAAATCATTTACATCAACCAACCCGCCCGGATAGAGAATCGTTAAACGCTCTACAAGGTTAGAGAGTTCCCGGACGTTACCCGACCAAACGTGTTCCTTAAGGGACTCGATAGCACGCTGGGTAAATCGAACTTTACCACGACCTTCGTTGTATACTCGGCTCACTAACTCCTGTAACAGCAATGGCACATCGTCCTTGCGGTCACATAAAGCAGGCATCTCAATAGGAAACACATTTAGGCGATAGTAGAGATCCTCACGGAACTCATTGGTGCCAATCATGCTTTCGATATCCCTGTGAGTTGCTGCAACCACGCGCACATTTGCCGTCATGGTTTTAGTGCCACCGACACGCTCAAACACGCGCTCTTGAAGCACACGCAGCAGTTTTACCTGCATTTGCAGCGGCATATCACCAATTTCATCGAGAAACAGCGTGCCACCCTCGGCTAATTCGAAACGGCCTTTACGGGAGCTAATCGCCCCGGTAAACGAGCCTTTCTCGTGGCCAAATAACTCACTCTCGAGTAATTCAGGGGGAATCGCACCACAGTTAACCGGAATAAAGGGGCCATCGCGGCGATCAGACAGGTAATGGATATTACGGGCGACCACTTCTTTACCTGTGCCAGATTGCCCCAAAACCAGTACAGTCGCGTCGGATGAAGCGACTTGATTGATCAAGTGCCTCACATTAGCAATGCCTTCACTACGCCCGACGAGACTTCGGAAAAGCTTTGTTTGATTGGCACTCGTTGGAACCTGTGGACGTTTAACTTGTCCATAAACCTGGCAGAAATGCAGTAAATCGGTCAATTGAGGGTAATTTAATGGTTCTTCAACGTGACCCAATACGTTGGATACCTGCAGCTCGGCTGCATTTCCAAATAAAATGATGGGTTGCCATGGATATTGGCCAGCAAGAGATTTAAGCGCCTCTTCTGACATATTGTCGGTACTAAGCACCAAAGCGCGATAACGGGTCTCTTTAAGGTGTGTGCTTAATTTTTCGATAGAGGTGATTTCAAGTTGCTCACCCAAAAACTCAAAAATGCAACACAGGCGACTTACGCGCTCTGATGGAGTTCCGACTAGTAAAATTCGTTGATCTGTATGCATCATTTAGTAGGCCGTCAAGCGCTAATGTCTATTAATTCGCATTAATTATTTTATGATTAGTTGCTGTAAAAAGCTGAGCAAATTCAAAGTAACAATCTGTGTCACCATTACTACTCTGATGAATATTGTATTATCAGCACTCCAGAAGCAAGCCTCGAATGCGTATTCTGCCAAACAGAATTGATTTTAGTTCATTTAAGCCATGATTCTAGCTAACAAGGTCAACAAATTGACGCCAGCCAAAAAAATAGGCGCAAAATAAGCGCCTATTTTCCTGATGTTAGCTCACTTGTTCAGCGTTCATTCTTAACGTGCATCGCCGTGGGATGAGATATTATGCTGCTCAGAAGGAATGGCATCCCAACCTTCTTTAATGGTTTTTAAAATGGCAACCACTTCATCAATTGCCTGCACATCGTTATTGATATTGGCCTCTGACATGCGGCGCAGCATAAAGTCATAAAGCCTTGTGAGATTATTAGCAACATCCCCCTCGGTATCCATATTTAAGCTGTCATTTAAACCGGAAACAATACCAATGGCTTTGCCCATTAAAACACCACGTTGAGCCACATCACCCTGTTCAATTGCACATTTCGCTTGGGCTAGACGTTCTAACGCACCGGCAAATAACATTTGAATAATACGATGCGGAGAAGCGACAGCTAAATCACTGTCTACAGAGACTTTTCGATACGATTGCATTGAACCACGCATAAACACACCTACCTATTTGATTCTATAGCCTTGTAAGCTTTGATATAACGTTTAGCATTATTTTCACCTTGTACAAGTGCGCGACAATCTTCCATGACTTTTTTGGCCTGCTCAGTAAAGACCTGACTCAAATTAAGCTGGTCTACTAAATATTGCCTGTCAGGAAATACATTGTCGGCTACCAAGGTTTTTATAAAAGCCTCACGCTGCTCCACAAAGCCCTGCAATTCTAGTACCAACGTCAAAAAAATCTCGTCGGATGCGTTTTCATTTTTAATTTTGTCTAAGGTTAACAGGATGTTGTTATTAACCTCTGCTAGCTGTGCCATTAGATTATCCACATTGCCTCGCTAACAAATTCATTGCGTTACTAAAATTGCTTGTATTGTGGTTCCAACTTATCAGTAATATTTTCAAATTCGCTTAACTCATCGACGATGTCGATTTATACGTTAACCTAATTGTTTTGCTTCACAACCCCAGGTAGTGAATCTAAACGAGATAAAATTGAATCTGACTGTGAGTTCAAATTTGCCACCAATAAATCCATGGCATTAAATTGAGTATATAAACGATTACTATAGGCAGTCATACGTGCTGCTAACTGTTCGCGGCTTTTGCCTATTCGCGCTAATTGTTCATCAAGTGAATTATCACGACTATCAATAACGCCTCCAGATTTGACATAAGTATCTACCATACTGGACATTTTAGCGCCAAGCCCCGTATCCTCTTTAGTAAACAACTCGGTAATTGAGCCATTATCACTTTTGAGTGCTTCAGATAATTTGGTTGTATCAACGTCCAATAAACCTTCGGTGGTAGTTTTTATCCCTATTGAAGCTAAACCTTGATTACCTGCTGAAGTTTCATATTGGCTAGAAATAAGTGTTCGTAATTGGCCCTGGATACTACGGGGAAGTGCATCCCCCTGTAAAATTCCTGCGGTTTGCGTCTCAGCGTCGTATTTAGTTAAATCCTGAATAGTCGACATTAAGGTATTATAGGAATCTACAAAATCCTCTATCGCCGATTGTGATTTAGCCGAATCCTTACTTACTGTTAATGTGGTAGTTTTAGTCACATCCGCAGAGTTTAAAGTTAAAGTCACTCCTGTAATGGCATTATCTAGGGTGTTAGATTGCGAAACAACTTTTACTCCATCTATATGCACAATAGCGTTTTTGGCGGGGGTCACTTCCGTCATGGTAAAGGTATCAGAAAGCCCTGTCCCAGTGCCTGTATCTACGGCATTGACAGATATTAAATTATCTTCACCCGTCTTGCTTGAACCTAAGACTAACTGTGGCCCTAATTCGCCATTCACAATGGTCGCAGTAACACCGCTGTTATCTTCGGCGTCATTAATCTTCTTCATAATATCGGTAAGCGAGTCGGTGTCACTAACCTCGATGTCAAACGCGCCATTACTGCCAAGGGTGATGCTAAGCGTACCTTGTCCGATTGCCGAGGTGGTATCAGCAGCGACAGCCGAGCCCACTTTTTGGCTTTGAGCAAGTTGCTCAACTTTGACCTGATAACTGCCTGATACCGCCGTTTTATCTACGCTAGCAGACAGATAGTCTTTGGTCGATGCCGACACTTTTTGGCTGCCAAAGGTGTCTGTCTTTGAGAGGGTCTTTAACTTGTCATTAAACTCAGACATGGCACTTTTCAAGGCGCCAATTCCGGAAATTTGTGCGGTTATCCTACCTTGATTGGTATCAAACTTAGCAGTTTTCGCTGCACTTTCAGCATTAACTAACGCGGTAACAATACCGCCGATATCCATGCCCGTACCAATACCTACCGATGTTAAGCCCATAACAACCTCTCTAAACTTTTACACAGTGACTTTGAGTGCGAGATAGCGCCTCACAATAATTGATTGGCCACGCACACATCTGCCAAATAAAACCGGAGGCTAGACCTCTGTTTTCATTAACAAACCAGTCACTTCATTCAATTTTTTGGCAATTTCTAATGCTTCTTCATTGGGAATTTGGCGAATTAAATCTCCCGTTGTAACATCAATCACCCGAACGATGGGCTCACCTAATTCATCATCAATTTTGAAAGCTAGGCCCTTTTGAATTAAATCCATACTGGCGGAGATGTTCTCCACAGCCTGCTGTAATTCTAACCCTTTATCATTAGGCTCTTGCTGCCTCTTATCCTTTGCTTGGGAAGCATCAGCGGAAGTGGCTACTTTCTGCAGCTGCACAGCGGAATTAACCTGCTCGTTTGATTGGGTTTGAGGCTTTGGAAGGTCCCGACTCAATACCTGATTTGGCACATTTGCACTAATTACATCCATGGCTCACCTCTATGATTTCCCAACTGACAGTATCAAACAAAAAAGAAACTGCAGTTTGAAACTAAAGTTTACTCGACAAAGAGTAGGCAAAAATCAGACCAATCTAATACTAAAAGAAAAATACCTTTTGCGATTAATCCCTCTGCCTATCTTCACTATACCTATCGCACTAAAAGATGAAAGGGAGAATCGTTGCCGACCCTCCCTAATCTTATCTATCTGCTATCGCTGAAACTCTGTTATAGCATTATTAGAGAAGCGACAGGGCTGTTTGTGGTAATTGGTTAGCCTGAGCCAGCATTGCAGAGGAAGTTTGCGACAGAATTTGCTGTTTAGTTAATTGGGCAGTTTCTGAGGCAAAGTCCACATCTTGAATACGGCTACGAGCATCGGTTACGTTAGATTGAATATTACCTAGGTTGTTGATGGTAAAGTTCAAACGGTTTTGCACAGCACCTAAGTCAGCACGTGAACTATCGATACCGCCAATCGCACCATCAATAATGTCTAAGGCAGATTGTGCGCCCGCAGCAGTAGAAATATCGATTGTATTAACACCTGTAAACTTGCTGCTTGTCAGTGTGGTTAACTCACCACCACCAGTAAATGAAAATGATGCTGAAGAACTCAATTTAACCGAACCTGCGGCGACCGTTGATGCTGCAGCAGCACCATTAACAGAAGTTGTACCTGTTGCAGTGCCTGAAGACACGTTTGCCAGAGCCATTGTTCCAGCTGTACCTGCTGTAGTGGTAAAACCAATATCCTGACCAGTTGAACTGGTAATAGTAACTTTACCATTCTCAAGTTTTGCAGATACGCCCGTTTCACCTGAAGACTCGTTAATTAACTTGGTTAGCGCATCATTATCTGTCACGTTTGTTAAATCTACTGCGTATGACGTCGTACCATCAGTAACATTCATAGTCAGAGAGCCAGTACCAGTAAAAGCCGCTGTAATATCCGCTTCTATAACTGTCTGAGCGGTCGCTTTAACACCAGTGCCCGCTTTGTTAACCTTAGCAGCAGCCTCTGACGCAGTATCACCCGCAGCAATAGTAACACTTGTGGTTTTACCAGCTTGAGTAAGAGCCAATGCGCCACCAGCCACTCCGTTTACGCCGGCTGTTGCCACAAAACCATTACCAAAGTCACCAGCAGCAGTACCCGCAGCTGTTGTCGTGTAATTACCAATATCCGCTGCACCAACCGATTTTAATGAAACGTTAATCGTCTCATTCGCTTGTGAGCCAACTTGGAATGATTGTGTCCCATAAGTACCATCAAGCAGTTTTTGACCACCAAATGAAGTAGTATCTGAGATACGGGTCAGTTCAGATTGCAAAGCATTTACTTCTTTTTGCATTGCTGCACGGTCTTCGGCAGAGTTAGAACCGTTAGCCGCCTGTAAAGACAAATCACGCATACGTTGCAGAATATTGGTCGATTCTTGCATTGCACCTTCAGCAGTTTGCGCAATCGAAATACCATCGTTAGCATTTCGCATTGCCACACCAATACCGTTAATTTGGCTAGACATACGGTTAGAAATTTGAAGACCCGCAGCATCATCTTTAGCACTGTTAATGCGCAGACCTGATGATAAGCGTTCCATTGACGTCGACAATTTCGAATTGGCACTATTTAATTGGTTTTGTGCCTTCATTGAAGTGACGTTAGTGTTTACTGAAATAGCCATGATATTGCCCTCTACCTAACTTAAATAGTGCCTGCCATTGTTGTCAGGCGGAGTTGAAGTTTTACATAGATAGTAACGGCAGAGCGAAAAGGAACTTTAGGAAAAATTTTAAAATTTTTCCTACGGTAAAAATTAATTTGACTTTCAATACATTAATCATAAAAAAAGGAAAAGCAGGCATGAGCCTGCTTTGAAATTTAGCGATATTTATTTCACAACGACTTGCGATTATCCCAACAGCGATAATGCAGTTTGTGGCAATTGGTTTGCCTGCGCCAACATAGCAGAAGAAGTTTGTGACAATATTTGCTGTTTGGTCAGTTCAGCGGTTTCTGATGCAAAGTCTACATCTTGAATACGACTGCGGGCATCGGTCACATTTGATTGGATATTAGATAAGTTACTGATTGTAAAGCTCATGCGATTTTGCACAGCCCCCAAATCAGATCTAGAACTATCGATACCACTTATCGCGCCATCAATAATCGCGATTGCATCTTGAGCCCCTGTTGCAGTGGATATATTAATCGTGTTTACCCCTGTAAATACTCCACCAGTATCAGTTGATAACTCAGCAGCACCACTTACAGTAAAATCTGATGACGAATACAAGGTAACCGAACCTGCGGCAGTATTAGTTGCTGCGGCAGTACCATCTACGGTAGCAGTACCATTCGCAATACCTGATGACATATTTGTGAGAGCCATTGCTCCCGTTGCACCAGCTGTAGTAGTAAAACCAATATCTTGACCCGTTGAACTGGTAATTGTCACCTTACCATTCTCAAGTTTTGCAGATACTCCAGTTTCGCCTGAAGACGCATTGATTGTTTTAGTTAACTCTTCATTATCTTTAACGTTTGTTAAATCTACTGCGTATGAAGTCGTTCCATCGGTAACATTCATCGTCAAAGAACCAGTACCAGTAAACGCTGCAGTTACATCGGCTTCTAATACTGTTATAGCTGTCGCTTTAACACCTGTACCTGCTTTATTTATGCTTTTTGCTGCTTCTAATGCAGTGTCTCCTGGATTAACTGTCACATTTGTGGTTTTACCTGCTTGGATCAGGCCAACTGTGCTTCCAGCTACACCATTGGCTGCTGTGGTACTAAATCCATTACCATAATCACCCACAGCAGTTCCTGCTGTAGTCGTACTGTAGTTACCAATATCTGCAGCGCCTACCGACTTCAAAGAAACACTAATAGTTTCATTGGCTTGAGCTCCAACCTGAAACGATTGTGTACCGTAAGTGCCATCAAGTAACTTTTGACCACCAAAGGATGTCGTCTCAGAAATGCGAGTCAGTTCAGACTGTAAGGCGTTTAATTCTTTCTGCATTGCAGCGCGATCTTCCACAGAATTCGAACCGTTTGCCGATTGCAAGGATAAATCACGCATACGTTGCAAAATGTTAGTCGATTCTTGCATTGCACCTTCAGCAGTCTGAGCAATAGAGATGCCATCATTGGCGTTACGCATTGCCACTGTAATACCATTGATTTGGCTAGACATACGGTTCGAAATTTGCAGACCCGCTGCATCATCTTTGGCGCTGTTAATGCGCAGTCCTGACGATAGACGCTCCATCGAAGTCGACAGTTTTGCGTTGGCACCATTTAACTGGTTTTGCGCCTTCATTGAAGTGACGTTTGTGTTGACGGTAATAGCCATAGTAGATTCCTCTTCTAAGTTTGGTGCCAAGACGTGGAAGCCTGGCTACATCTTGTTACGCTTGGCCTAGAATCGCTATCCCTCGGCCACTGCAACGTTTAATCTAAAATTTTCCGTTATTTTTTAGTAAGTTCTGCTTCACTTTTTAGCACCTAGCTTCAAGCTTCTTGGGCCTAGATCTAGATATAGTCAAACAGCGATACAGAACCCACTTTACTAAACACACTGGATATCGCATTGAGGGCAAGTTGTTGCTTCTCTAATTCGGTCACCGCAGTGGCATAATCGACATCCTCCAATTTGGATAATGCCGAGGTGTTGATTAACTTCTCGTCAGTATGCTTGTCGGTATACTTTTCTAGCGTTTTTAAGCTGATACCCGCTAAGCCCTGTTGCTGACTAATCTGTTTGACACCACTAGTAACATTATTCAATAATTGTGCCAATTGAGATTGGCCTGCAGGTGTTTGTACCTCGCCACCATTCTCAAATAAGCTAATTGCTTTACTGAAGGTATCGAAAATACTGACTTCGGAAGTTTGGTCTAGGGTAAAACTGTCACCAATCTCGGGAGTGCCCGTAATTTTAAGATCTACACCATCAAAGCTAATGGTGGCGGTGGGGTCGAAAGGAGCTGCAGCTAGGATCACATTGGCAGGAATGGCAGTGTCAGTAACCTCAACATTTATGCCACCCGCGCCATCATCTAAGAAATTGATTTGATAAGCTGAAACGCTAGGAGCGCCGACAATCTGGGCACTTTCAACTCTAAAACTGCCCTGCTGTGTGGTCAAATAATTGGCACTGTAATCACCCATGGCATTAAGGCCTTTCATAAAGGCCATATCACCTGCGACGTTGGTATTTAATTGTACGCCCGAAGCGACAATAGCAGTGCGCACGCCTGAATCACCCTGATAGACAATGTTGCCGCTGGTATCGAACTCGAAGGGTAAAGTGCCGGTTTTATTGCCCGCAAACAGATAATTACCTGATTCGTCCTTGGTATTAGCAATGCTTAACAGTTGATCGAGACTTTGGCGCAGATCATCGGCAATTGTTTGCCGCTCCGCAGAGGTTAAACTGCCGTTTGCCCCCTGTAACATCAAATCCTTCATGCTGGAGATTAAGGTATCGGCCTGCCCCAATTGGCTTTCAGTTTGCTGCAAATGGTTAGTGGCATAATCAATATTTTTCATATACTGGGCCACCACCGCATTGCGTTGATTGAGGTTATCAATCCCCAACGCCGCGACAGGGTCATCGCCTGCAGTATTAACTTTTTTGCCCGTACTTAACTGCTCTAGCACCTTACTGGTAGCCGACTGTTTTTGCAGAATGCCAGTGAGGCCTTGGTTAAACATTTGCGCGGACGAAAGTCTCATGATGTAGTCTCCTAACGCACTGAAGTGATCAGGCTGTCAAAGATTTCTTGGGCGGTGGTCATGATCCGCGCCGAGGCCTGATAGGCTTGCTGGAAGCGTAATAGGTTAGACGCTTCTTCATCTAAGTTTACGCCGGACTCACTCTCAACTCGCGCATAGGCTTGCTGGTAAACCGCCTGAGCAGAACCCACGCGTACCTCGGCAGCTTTAGTTTGAGTTCCCACAGCTTGTTTAGTCTTCTCAAATACATCGGCCATGGTCGATTTACCGTTATTGAGCAGTTTGGCTTCGCTCAAATTTGCCATAGCAACGGCATTGGTGTTATCGCCTTCGGCAAAGGATAAATCGAAGGTAAAGCTATCCGTTGCCGCCGCTGTAGATTCAACCTCGAAGGTAAAACCAAAAGCATTGATGGATGGTGGAGTGTATGCAGTGGCTGCACCGATAGCCGCTCCCGAGGCATCAAAAGCCTGGTAAGTTGGTGGAACTGCTGTGGTATCGAACTGAATGGTTAACTCACTGCCAGTAATCGGGAAATTAACATCGGTTCTATCGGTAATTTGAGTGACTTTAACTTGAGTATTGCCCGAATTTGTTGATGCTGCTGTCACCACTGGCGCCGCAGCAGCTAACCCTTTGGGATCCGTCATCGCCACTTTTATGCTGCCAGCAGCACCAGCCGTTGGCCTAATTTCAAACTTATCCCCAGCCACCGCGCCCGCCGTAATATCAAGCGTAAAGCCTTCATCGCTAATTAACTGAGTGCCACTCACAGTTAACGTCTTAGCCGTTCCCGTGGTTAAATCCGTTAATTGATAGTTGGTACCATCGAATGACAATAGATAACTACCGCCAGTTAAGGCGCTCACGTCATCGATATTGACACTCACTGAACCCGAGCCGTTATTTGTGGTGTAGGGCGCAGCGCGATTAAACGCCATGCTAGGGTCGTTAATATCGGTAAACAGATTACTGCCGATTTGACCGTTAAGATCAAAACCCTGTGATTGCATTTCATTAAAACTATTGGCAATACCCAGTGCTAATTGGTCAAGCTCTAACCCCGCAGGCTTTAAGGTTTGGTCGCGATAGTCAAACAGTGCGCCTAATTGGCCGCCCAATTTACTGCCGTTAACCGTGACGGTTTTGGTGCCTATGGTTGCCGTAAGCTGTACTTCATTGGAATAGGGGTTGCCCTCGGTCGTCCCCATCGCCATAGCGACCTCACCGGAGACCAGCATCACTGCGCTGCCTAACATAATGCTGCGAGCGCCATTATCCAATTGGATCACGTTCACCTGCGCATACTGACTTAGCTCTTGGATTAACGCGTCTTGCTTATCCAATAACCCAGGATCTTCCTGGGGGAATTTCATGATTTCCTGGTTGATGTTGGCAATCTCAGCGCCAATCTCATTGATACGGTCAGTAATACTTGAGATTTCATCATTGGTATTGGTCATCTGGCTATTCAGCGCAGTTTGGATTTGGTTCAGGCTATCGGCCAATTGCTGAGCGTTAGATAGCACAGTATTACGAATACCTAAGTCGGCGGGTAAATCCGCCATGCTGTTTATGCCTGCAAACAACTCGTTTAAGTTTTCAGGAATGATGCTCGCCACCTGCGAAAACAGCTCATCTAGTTCACTGAGCTTGCTATAACTGGTTTCGGCTGCACTTAAGGTCGTTTGCCCAATGCGCAATTCACGCGCGGCATACTCGTTATAAACACGCTTTACATCAGTAACATAAGTACCAGTACCGTAATAACTATTACCAATGCGCTCAGAATTTAATGGCGATTGGCTGGCGACTTGTCGGTGATAGCCTGCGGTATTCGCATTGGCGATGTTGTTACTGGTGACCCCCAATTGGGATTGGGAAGCCAGCACGCCCGAACGGGCAATGTTTAATAAATCAATTGCCATTAGCCGATACTCCCCAAAAATAACTCTCTATGACGAAGGATCATTTGTCGTCTCCTGGCAGTATCGATTTCAGTTCTTCACTGATGGACTGCATCACTTTAATCACTTTCTCTGCATACTTAGGATCGGTCGCATAACCCGCATCCTGTAGCGCACGAATAAATTGGGTTGGCGATGACGCCACTTTCTTCGCCTCTTGATAACGCTCACCGTCTGCGATGAAAGACACAAAATCCTTAAAACTCTGCTCAAAATCGCTGTAGACCCTAAAGTCGGCTTTTTGTCTTACGGCAATACCCTGTTCAAACTCAAGAGTGGTGACATTAGCCCTATCCCCTTCCCAACGCCTATCAGCCTTGATATTGAATAGGTTATGACTTGGCGCGCCGTTATTGCCACGGACAATTTTTTGTCCCCAGCCGGTCTCGAGTGCCGATTGCGCCAATAACACTTCCGGCGTTGTTCCCAGCTCTTTAGCGGCTTTTTCAGCATGGGGATACAGGGTGGCGACAAACTCTTCACGGCTGCCAAATTTAATGGTTCTTTGAGTTTCTCTAAAGGCCGTCGTTGGCGTGACTTGACCACTGAGCACAGGTTCAATTGATGAAAGTGGCTGTTCACTCCAAGCGGGTGAAGGCGAATCGATGGCGAGTGAACGCGCTTGCCTATCGATATCCATTGAAGAGGTCACGCCATCGGTCGCATCGGAGGCAAAACTTGGCCAAGCAATTGAGTCTGGTACTCCGTTCTTTGCCGCAGCCGCTTTAGCCGTAGCCAAAGTGTCAGAAGTAGCATCTAAACTGGCGCTCTCGCCCTGGGCGCTTTGGCGTGAAAGATTGAGCAATCTATTGTCATGCTCAAGTTTATCGCCACCATCGTTTCGCAGCACTGACGCTGGCGTCATACCACTCGATTCAGGGGAGAGTTGTTGCACCATTAAATCGGCGATGCCGAGTACACCTTTGTCAGACAAATCAAGGGATAACTGTTGATCCCGCATCTGCTCGTAGAACTTAGTGTATTGGCTGTTAAGGGGGCTGTCGGACTCGAATGCTGCATTGGCATCACGCATGCTTTTCATCAGCATTTGGATGAACACACCTTCAAACTGCTGGGCGACCTGTTTCAAGGCACCCTTTTCATCTTTCTGAGCCTGGGCGCGTAGCGAATCTAGGCTACCCAGGTCCAGAAATTGTGATGAATTAGCAAGTTTTTCCATGGTGTTGGTGACAAAAATTAGATAATGATAAGTTCACCATGCAAAGCACCTGCCACTTTTAGTGCTTCTAGGATTGCCAGTACATCCGAGGGTGCAGCGCCAACTAAGTTAACCGCGCGCACAAGCTCGTCCAAGGTCGTACCTGGATTGAACATAAACATCCGTCTGTCACTTTCGGTAGCGTTAATTGTACTGTTATTGGTGACTGCTGTTTGCCCATTTGAGAAGGCATTAGGCTGGGATACCTGGGTCGCCTCGGCAATGGTAACCGTTAGGCCGCCGTGGGTCACTGCAGCAGGCAGCAGCTTAACGTTCTGCCCTACTACAATCGTACCCGTACGGGAATTGACGATAACTTTGGCAGCTTCTTCAGCAGGCTCAAGTTCAATATTCTCAAGGGTCGCGAGGAAGGACACTCGCTGCGACACATCACGCGGCGCCAATACTTGTACTGAAGTGGCATCCAGTGGACGCGCCATATCAGGGCCTAGCATGTCGTTGATCGCATCGGCCATGCGCTGCGAAGTCGAAAAGTCGGAGCGGCGCAGGTTAAACGTCAAATAATCGCCCGTCGAAAACGGACTCGCTACACTGCGCTCAACAATTGCGCCATTTGGAATACGTCCAACGGTGGGCGTATTTTGAATGACCTTGGAGCCATCTAAACCGTCGGCGCTAAAACCGCTGACGACTAAGCTGCCCTGGGCAATCGCATACACATTACCATCGACTCCCTTTAAAAAGGTCTGCAAAAGAGTGCCACCACGCAAACTTTTGGCTTCACCGAGGCTCGAAACCGTAACGTCTAAATCCTGTCCGGGCTTAATAAAAGCCGGCATATCCGCATGCACTGCCACTACGGCGACGTTTTTGATTTTGGGTCTGAAATTATCTGGTAAGTTAATCCCGAAATTTTTCAGCATGGTCATAAAGGTTTGCTCGGTGTAGCGGGTCTTTTCGCCAGTGCCGGGTAAACCGACCACTAGACCGTAACCAATCAGTTGGTTACTGCGAACACCTTGAATATCGGCAAGATCTTTAATCCGCTCACCATGACTTGGTAATGAACACACCAAGATGGCAACGGCTAGTACGAGTTTTAATTTCATGATTGATTTCATGATGGGCTCCCAGGGCGTGTTGACCTTTCGAGATTAAATTTTGTTCGTTATGGCAAGCTCGTACTCGCGAAACGAGGAGTGACGTGTAGTTATTCTACTCAAATGACGAGTGACAAAGAGTAAGCGCTTGCCTAGCGAACCCTTCGGGCAGCGTTTGGCAGGCTTTTCTGCTGCGTTAGCGTCCGTTTATGTAGAACAACTACACTGCACGGACTTTTCCTTGCATAAACACCCGCCAAACCGCTGCAAAAATAACCCTGAAATGTAAACACGCCCTAGAATGGCCACCAGTCGCTCATAAAGAACTGGCTAAGCCAGCCCACCTGCTGCGCTTCGGCAAAGGTGCCTGTCCCGCTATATTGAATACGGGCATTGGCCATACGCGTGGAATCAATGGTGTTATCGGGTTTGATATCCTCAGAGCGCACTATGCCTGTGACGCGGATAAATTCATCACCATTGTTAATGGAAATCCACTTTTCACCGCGCACCACTAAATTACCGTTATTGAGCACCTGCATGACGTTGGCCGATATGCTGCCATCTAAGCTGTTGCTTTGATCAGCATCGGACTCACGCTTGGTGTCCATACTGTCGCTGTAGCCAAAATCCAAGGGCACACCACTGATGGTCACGTTTTTACCACCGGCATAGAGTGGATTGACGTTCATATCAGAGCCTTTTTTGATCTGATTGCCCGCACTTTTCTTCGCCTGCGTCGATTCCTTCAGCACGATAGTGATAATGTCGCCAACCTTATGGGCGCGAATATCCGAATATAGGCTCGCCGCTTGGCTGTCCTGAAAAATTGACCCTGTCGCCACGATTTTGGTTGGCGGCGCTTCGGGGTACACAGGCGCATAAAAGGGGTCGTCCGCAATCGGCTTTTTAGGTGTTGAGCTACAAGCTCCGAGCAAAAGTGCAACGGCCAATACCACATATCTAGCCATGATCTTTACCTCTATAGGTTCTGATTCACGTAAGCAAGCATCTGATCCACCGCAGAAATAACCTTGGAGTTCATTTCATAGATCCGCTGACTTTCGATGAGATTTACCAGCTCTTCGGTCACGTTCACGTTAGAGGTTTCTAACGCGCCCTGACGAATTGCTCCCATTCCATCTAATGACGCCGTCCCTTGAATAGGTGTGCCACTCGCACCGGTTTCGGTGAAGAGGTTTTGCCCGATAGGATCTAATCCCGACGGGTTAATAAAATCTGTCATGCTGAGCTGGCCAATCACCTGACTCTCGGCGGTACCCGCGGTTTTTACCGACACTTCACCTTCGGATGAAACCGTAATAGCAGTGGCATCCTCAGGAATGGTGATGGCAGGTTGCAGCACATAGCCCGCGCCCGATGTCACAATTTGCCCAGTATCGTCGAGGGTGAATTGACCATTACGGGTGTAAGCCGTTGTGCCATCAGGTAATTGCACCTCGAAAAATCCTGGACCTTCAATCATCAGATCGAGGGAGTTATCCGTGGTCAGCATGTTACCTTGGGTAAACAACTTCTGTGTTGCTACCACCTTAGTCCCCGCACCTATGTTTAGGCCGTTAGGCAACTTAGTGTTTGAGGCACTCACCCCACCGGCTTGGTTAACGGTCTGATAGAGCAAGTCTTCAAAAATGGCGCGGCTCTTTTTGTAGCCGACGGTACTGGCGTTGGCGACGTTATTTGAAATCACCGCAATATCGGTTTGCTGTGCGTCTAAGCCAGTTTTACTAATCCATAACGCTGGATGCATAATTTATATCTCCTAACTAATCCGCATTAATGAAGCGGATGCGCGGTCATTTTCTTCCGCGGTTTTCATCATCTTCACTTGCAATTCAAACTGCCTTTGGATGTTAATCATCGACACCATCTCATCCACTGGATTGACGTTACTGCCCTCCACTACCCCACTTTCGACATACACGCTGGGGTTCGCTGGGGCATCATTGCCCGACATCAGGCGAAACAAACCGTCTTCCCCGCGCATCATTTGCTCATCGCCGGGATTCACTAATTTAAGCCGTGCCACTTCTTCAATCACTTCACTGGTCGCGCCTTGTGGGCGAACCGAGATAATGCCATCTTGAGAAATCGTCACTTTATCAATCGGCAACGGCAGTACGATAGGCCCCGCGTCCCCCATTATGGGATTGCCGCGGTCGTTGTGGAGTAAGCCATTGGCATCGAAGCTTAAACTGCCAGAACGGGTGTAGGCCTCACTGCCATCTTGCGCCTGCACGGCAAGCCAACCATCGCCTTTGATGGCGACATCAAGATCTCGCCCTGTAGATTTAATCGGACCTGCGCGAAAATTGGTTGACGGAGATTCGACCATAGCGAAAACCCGAGTCGGCATGCCTTCACCGAACGCTTGCATCGATCTGGCCTGGGCCATATCCGATTTAAAGCCATCGGTATTGGCATTGGCTAAGTTGTTGGCACGCAGCGCCAACTCATTCATGTTTTGCTTAGCCCCACTCATGGAAATGTAGAGAAACTTGTCCACAGACTGCTCCGTCAAATTTTCAACCTTACGGTAGAACAGCAAACATCATGCCAAATAATTGGGCAGCTAATGGGTTGATATGACTGAAGGAAATTACGGGGATAACGAGAAGGGACTGAAAGCGGCTAAGTGTTGCCGTAGGCGGCAACACTTAGCTTTGACGAGCATTTTAACGAATTTGCAGTACGGTTTGCTGTAGGGTGTTATTAACTTCAAGGGTTCTTGAGTTAGCTTGGAAGTTACGTTGGGCTGATATCAAATCCACCAGCTCAGTAGTCAAATCGATGTTTGATTGCTCCAGCGCCGATGCAGTGATGCTACCAAAGGTACCACTATTGGCCTCACCCGCAATCGCTTGACCCGAGTTAATACTGGCCTTCCAAGAGGTGTTACCGACTTGGATTAAGCCCTGCTCGTTTGCAAAACGCACCAGAGCTACGCGAGCTAATGGAACACTCGAACCGTTAGAATAAGTCGCCAGAATCAAGCCATCGGTACCAATTTCAACGTTAGTTAAGCGGCCAACGGTTGTACCGTCTTGGCTTAATTCCGTCGCCGAGAAGTTAGCGGCATATTGGGTTGGATTATTGAACTTGATGGTTAAGGTTTGGCTACCATCTGCACCAGCACCAATCACACCTGCGCCACTCACACCTAAGGCCTCGGTCGTAATGGTCGCAGGACTACTGCCGGTGTAGACACCGACCGCATTAAAGGTTAATACAGAACCCGCCCAACCACCTGTAGTTTGTGCAAGCGTAGGTGTATTACCCAATGCAGTGCCGTCACCATCTAAGTCAGCACTATAAGAGCCCGCACCGCCAGCCACATCGACCTGATTACCATCAACCGCATAAAAAGCCACCCAGTTGTTTTCACCTGTAAATGAACCGCCAATTGGCTTTACAAAATAGGACGTCAGAATATGTGGCTCACCCAATGAATCGTAAATCGTCATCGAAGTGACACTGTTATAGGTTGTTGAATCGGTTGGATCGAACGCGGCAGGATCCAGCTCGGTGTCCTTAGCGTTAAGGTTCATCGAAATACCCACGTTTTGGGTTTGCGCGGGGCTTCCTGCAGTATCAGGAATTTGTACCGGTCTAGTCGTACTTAAACTCACAGAAGTAGAGTTACCGTCACTATCAACAGGGAAGGTTTGTAAATAGTTACCCGCAGCATCAACCACATAACTGTCGGCATTTACTTTAAATGCACCGGCACGAGTGTAGGAATAGTCCTGAGTGCCAAACTCATTAGAAGTGACGAAGAAACCACTGCCTTGAATCGCCATATCCAAAGAGTTATTGGTTAACAACAAACTACCTTGATGGAATTGCTGCGCCACTTGGCTAGTTGCAACGCCCCCACCTACCGCGGTTTTTGAGTTGGCAAAAATAGAGTTAGCGTAAACATCCGCAAATTCGGCACGCGACTCTTTAAAGCCTGTGGTGTTGGCGTTAGCAATGTTGTTGGCCGTGGTATTTAAATCTTTTTGTGCAGCTGAAATGCCACTCAATGCAATGTTAAACGACATATTTCACCTCTGAAATCTATTCAATTTGAAAACGGACACCCGTCCAATCCTAAAAAACTGCCAAATTAACTTTCGGTGACCGCAAGTACATCTGAGAGCAAGAAGGCGCTGCCGCCCTTTAAGTTTAAAATCGCCCCAGTGCTGGCAGTGCCTAAGGACACGCTTGACACATGGGCATAGGTTGAAACCGCAAGCGACTGCGAAGCCCCATCGACTAAGCCTGTCGCCTTAAACGAGTAGTTGCCTGCTACTACAGGTTGGCCACTGTCATCTAGACCATCCCAATCAACATCGATGTTACCGCTGGCACTGCCATCAACTGTCATGGTTCTTACCACTTGACCATATTGATCTTGGACATGGACGGTAATTGTTGGGATGCTTTGAGAAGTACTGACCACACCTTGCATCCCATTGGTGTCAGAAGACACATAAGCAGTATCCGTTGGCAGTAATACTTTACGCCCCACTAAACCAGAAGCTTGTAAGGCTTGGCTGGATGTCATCACGCTGTTCAAATTGACGATTTCATCATTCAATTTGGCAATACCGTCAACGGTAGAGAAAGATGCCATTTGCGAGATCATTTGATCGTTATCGACCGGGTTAAATGGATCTTGCATGGACAATTGTTGACTGAGCAGCGAGAAAAAATCTTCCTGCGTCAGCCCATTAGATTTCTCTTCCGTGGTAGTTGTCGATGTCGATTGAAGCCGTAAACTATCGAGGAAGGAATTTCCTGTAGAAATAGTGCTCACAGCTCACCTCCTGAATGATTCATCTTACTTACCCATCCCAAGTGTTTGTTGCAGCATCGATTTTGCAGCTTCCGCTACCTGCACATTCATTTGATACGAGCGTGAGGCTGAAATCATATCTGCCATTTCTTCCATGACATTCACATTCGGCTTATAAATAAAACCATCGGCATCCGCCATTGGATGATCCGGCGAATACTCTTTTAATAGGGGTTTATCACTCTCAACAATGCCCTTTACAGACACACTTTGAGACGCTTCTTGCTGACTTTGAGCTTTGGCCATCTCAGCTTCAAAAATCGGTCGACGGGCACGATAGGTTTTATCGATACTACTGGACACTGAATCGGCGTTTGCGATGTTGCTGGCGGTGGTGTTTAATCGAACCGATTGGGCCGACATCCCAGAACCAGCAACGTCAAAAATACTAAATAAACTCATGATTAATCCCCTCTCAGCGCTTTTTTCATACCACTGAATTTACTGTCCAAGAACCCAAGGGACATCTGATATTCGAGTGCATTTTGCATAAATGCAGACTGTTCTTCTTGAATATCGACCGTATTGCCATCACCGGTATCAGGTTGATTTGGCACGCGGAACTTCACATATTGCCCCGTTAACTGCGCCATGCCAAAAGACTCACCGTCTTCGCTCATTTCAAGATTTTTACGCTGTTGCTGCTGACTTTTGGCCACATTCAATGCGGCAGAGAAATCGACATCTCGGGCTTTATAATGCGGCGTATCGGCGTTTGCGATATTGCTAGAAATCACTTCGGCCCGCTCTGCGCGTATCCCTAATGCGAATTGATGCACCCCAAGTGCCTTATCAAAATTGATCGCCATAAAATTGCCTCTAAATGTCACTCACGTGAACGAAGCAATTCATGTGCCAAAAACATTTAGTTATTAAAGGGGAATTACGATAATGCGGTGGTGATAGCGAAAAAATTGCCGACGAACGTCGGCAATTACTCAATAGAATCTTGAAATTAGACTTTTTTCTGGTAGTAAATTCCAGGATTACACCGAACCATATCAAATTCAGTGCTCAATCCGGCAATTGACTCCGATGCCCCCAAAAACAAAATGCCCTTTGGATTTAAAGCGGCAGCGAATTGCCGCAGGATTTTGGCCTTTGCCTCTGGGGCAAAATAAATCAGCACATTTCGGCAAAAGATAATGTCGAATTTACCGAGTAAGGTATAGCTCTCAAGTAAATTGTGCGCGCGAAAACTCACTAAGCGTTTAACGTTATCCTTTACTTTCATATTGCCCGAAGGTAATGGATCAAAAAACTGCCGCTTGCGCTCCTCGGATAATCCTCTGGCCAAGGCTAATCCATCATATTCCGCGTGCTTACAACGCTCCAACATAGATGGCGATAGGTCCGTTGCTTGAATAGAAGCACCACCGGCAAGGGCTCCTGGCTTTTTCTGCTGATATTCTAAAATGGTCATCGCCAACGAATAGGGTTCTTGACCCGATGAGCAAGCTGCAGACCAAATCTTTAATGGACGTCCCAAGCGGGCATATTCGGGTAATAATGCATTACCAAGCAATTCAAATGGATAACGATCACGAAACCACAGGGTTTCATTAGTTGTCATTGCATCTATCACTTCTGCCCGCAATGCGCGCTCGGTGGGTTTCATCGAATGTTTAACCACATCGGATAATGAAGGCAAATTGTACTTGCCCATCAGGGGAGCAAGGCGGCTACGCACGAGATATTGCTTATTCTCACCCAGCACGATGCCACTGTGTTGTTCTAAGAACAACCTAAACTGGTTGTATTCAGCCTCAGCGAGTGATTTGTTTTGCACATTCACGTCCTAAATCCTATCGCAAGCACCCAAATAAGTGCAAAAACATCATGTTACAAGCTACTGATTATAGCGAAAAGCCAAATTCAGCACTAACCCACGCCCTAAAATCACTACAAGCTTAAATGTTTGTTAACTGCAGCGGCTAATTCGTCAGGGTTAAATTTAGCAATAAAATCATTGGCGCCGACTTTTTGCACCATAGCTTGGTTAAATACCCCGCTGAGGGAAGTATGTAACACCACTTTGATGTGCTTGAGTTTAGGATCATCACGGATTTCCGCCGTGAGGGTATAACCATCCATCTCCGGCATCTCAATGTCAGAAATAATCAACGGGATTTCATCTGCCACATTGGTCATTTCACTCGCGATAGATTTTAGCTTAGCTAGCGCTTCACGGCCGTCTTTGGCAGTATCGATTTGCAAATTCAATGATTCGAGGGCACGAATAATCTGCTTACGGGCGACCGCAGAATCATCAATCACCATAATATGGAAATGTTGATTTCTATCGATGGTCAGCTTTTCATTCAGTTCGTCACTGATGGCGGTTTTGACCGGTGAAATCTCATCGAGAATTTTTTCCACATCGAGAATTTCGACCAGTTCACCTTCAATTTCAGTCACGGCAGTCAAATAGGAATATCGCCCTGCTCCTTGGGGCGGCGGCATAATGGCTTCCCAATTCATGTTGATAATGCGCTCAACCGAGCTTACCAAAAATCCCTGCACACTGCGGTTATACTCGGAGATAATAATGAAGCAGTTCTCAATATTTTCGAGGGGGCGACCACCGGTTGCCGCGCTCAAATCGATGACCGAAATAGTGGTGCCACGAATATGGGCAACACCTTTCACATAGGGATTAAGTTTAGGCAGCAGAGTCAAAGGTGGACATTGCAAAACTTCTTTAACTTTAAATACGTTAATCCCAAAGCGTTGCCGACCATTTAATTTGAATAGCAGTAGTTCTAAGCGGTTTTGACCAACGAGCTGGGTGCGTTTATTGACTGAATCAAGAATACTCGACATAAGTCTGCCTTGTTGTTCTGTTTATGCTTGGCCTTAAGACTCATGCGAGTATAGGCACATTACTTGCTTGACTTGAAAATAAGTAACTGTAATCGAAACTGAGTCAATCTTCTGACATACAGATCCAATTTTCACACAATCATCAGCTTCGAATTTGATAAAAGTATAGGTGCAATCTGGCGTTACAAGCTAGTGTATTCATTATGAAAGTAAATTTTGGCATTTTTTTTATCCCCCTTGCGTTCCTTGTCTCTCCTTTAGCCAAGGCGGAACCCATAGTGCCCAGCGTATCGACCATCAGCGAATTAGCTAAAGCCCTTGTTAATGAAAAAATTTCGGTACCAGAAAATGCCAAGGTTGAAATCCTACCGCAAAATTTAGATGCAAGAACACTACCTTCTCAGTGCTCAACACCCATTAAAGTTGAATTGGCATCACAGCGAGAAATTAGTCGTAACAATACCTTAAAAGTCAGTTGCGAGACTCCCGACCTCAGCTACCCTTGGCAAATCTTTATGTCTGTTAGGGTCGAGATCCTATTTCCCGTGGTCGTAGCCAGTGAAACCCTTGCACCGGGTGAACTCATCTCCCCAAACCAAGTTGAAATCCGCTATGTCGACCAAAACACGCTGCGCGGACTGCAATTTAACGACACATCCCAATTATCTGGGGTTAGAGTTAAACGCCGAGTCGCCAAAAACACCCCGATTTTTGCGAATAACCTGTGTTTTGTGTGTAAGAATGATTCGGTATCGATTTATGTTCGCTCAAATAATTTTACCTTAAAAACTTTGGGGGAGGCGCTGCAGGATGGCAATGTCGGTGACCAAATAAGAGTCAAAAATAGCAAGTCAAACAAAGAGCTGGATGCTATAGTGACGGCCATTGGCGAAGTTGAAGTAAGAATGTAAAATTCGCTAAAGCTTTTCAGGAAGCGGCCGATACCCCAGTTAAGAAATCCCGTATACACGACGCTGGAGCCTCACATGGCAATTGATATTAGCAAATTAAATACAACAACGACTTCGCAAGTTCGTTCAAATACCGCTAAGAAAAATAGCGAAAGCGAGGTATCTACTCAGGTATCGGCTAAATCGACTCCACAAAAAAGTGACTCTGTTGTCATTACGGCTCAAGCTCAGCAGTTACAAGGTGCTCAGACGAAAATGGCCAGTCTTCCTGAAGTCGATCAGAAAAAAGTCGCAGAGATTAAGCAAGCGATTGCTGAGGGTCGCTACAAAATTGATCCTGAAAAATTGGCAGCCAATATCGCCAGCTTTGAAGCTGAATTAAACGATCTTAATAACGAGTAACTATGACGCCCATTGCTGAACTGGTCGACAAACAACAAGCCCATTTGGATGTACTTAAGCAAATCATCGTCAACGAAAAAGGCGCTTTGGTAGACCAAAACGCCGATTTGCTATTGTCCCTTGCTGCCGAAAAATCCGATTGTTTAAAAACGCTTAAAGCAAACGACGAGTTCATTGCTCAGCATCCCGAGATTGGGTTACTGACAGAGCAGCAGGACCTCGCCACTAAAATGGCCACGGTCAAGCAAACCCTAGCAGAATGCAAAGCGTTAAATGCTCAAAATGCTAGTCTTATCGAGATGAATATTGCAAGCCTTAATCGCTTTGCCCAAGCATTACAGGCAAGTCGAAATGCCACGAGTCTCACCTATAACGAAAAAGGCAAAACGTCGACGATATCAAGCTTAGGTAATGATATTAAAGCTTAAGGTTCAGGATACCACTGACTGAAATCAGCGATATGAAATCCATTAAAAAGCCGCGACATCGACGCGGCTTTTTAATGAGCGAAAATTTCATGTCACACTAGAAATAAGTAACTTCTTTGATTCGCTGTGGGCGGCTTTGCTGTTGGTAGAGCTGCCATACTTGAGCGAAATCTAGCTCCAACTCAGTCACATAATGATCACCCGCAGGATAACTTTTCACGACCCTAGCCCCACGAATAATCCCCGTCACCGAGGCTTTTACATTATCATCGGTTAGCATCCATTCACTCACACTACTATTGGCGGTAATTTTCTGGCCATAAACCTGCTCGGCTAACTCACGGTAAGCCACAATTTTTGAAGCCTGCATCGCCATCAGTACCCGTTGTGATTGTTCTTTTGCCGGCTGAGTCGCTAAAGGTGCATAGCCGATAGCCGTCAGTTTGGGAAAACTTGGGGGTGGCACATCCTCCCACTGAACGTATCTATCTTTGCTGCTACAGGCAGTCAGCATCAGTAAGGCCACTAAGACAAAAAAGGGTTTCATTTGTTATCTCCTAACACGCGAACTTCGTTCATTCCCGGTGCGGATTGACGATATAAAATGCCATCGTGGGACACCACCTGCTCAGAACGCTGCAGGTAATTGCCAAGTTCTTTTTGGGTAATAAAGGTCTGAGAGGTCGACACCACCCGATTGTTACTGATGGTAACAATACGAGTGTTAATCGCCATGCCATTTGTCGCTGGGCTCATTGTCGAGACGACTAAATGGTCGACAGGCAGGTTGGTTGATAACTTTTGCCACTCGCGCGTCAAAATAAAATCACCTTCTTCAGTCACTCTTATGCCATCACCTAAATTTAAATCCACCACATTGAACTGAAAGCTATGCAGTGACGCCATTAACCCCTGCTGTAATTGCAGGGCAAAGGCGTTGGTACTATTCAAGTCCCCAACTAGTACAGGCGTTAGAACAACCAAAGGCTGATCAGGACGCAAAGCATCATTTTGCTGTGTTAACTCAGTCGTAATACGCTGTGATATATGATTGATAACTGCCGTCGGCGGCAATCCATTGCCGTCAACAAAGCTCGGTTTTGGCGGCTCTTTTGTGCCAGAAGCACAACCTGCCAACACTAAAATTGCCATATAAATTAATGCACGTTTGAGCATTAGTCTTACCTCAATGGTTATATGCGGTCACAAATGACCCATTACCTTTGCCACTTTGTCTTATGGCTAGCAATTATCAGACCAGGTTAAGAGTATTTGCAAAGGACGCATGTTGAGAAATACCTCAGCTATCTCCCTGCAGAGTTGTTATCGACCTCAATTCTGTATCCTTAAACCTCAGTAGTCACCCGCAATATTACCCGCTCAATAACAGGCACAGAATTTGCTTTAACTCGGCTAAATAAATAACGTCAGTAAATCGGCAGATCCTGACTTTTGGCTGTCACACAGTTTTGTCGTGGCAGAGCGTAGTAACTTTCGTTAAGGACTCTATTAATGAACAAAATAAGTACCACCTTGCTCATGATTGGGAGCCTTACGCTATTTGCAATACCCGCTAAAGCCGAGTGGGTGAATGCCAGCGGTGATGCCACTATTATCAATGGCAATGTGACCCAAGCGCGGGAAGAAGCCATCAATCAAGCCGTGAGCTATGCAACCCTCAATACTGGCATCCAGATTTCCAGCGAGCAGCAAACCACTAACGGCAACCTCACTCAAAATAACTTTTCCATTAATCGCAATGCCCAGGCGATCAGTATCCAGTTAGTGAGTGAACGGATTGAAGGCAATAGAATATATGTGTCCTTAAGACTCGACCTCAATGACGATCCCACGCAACAGTGCCCTGCGGGTCAGCTAAAGGCGGCCATTCTTATTCCCCAAGCACAAATTAAAGACAGAGCACAATTACGCTACGGCCAATTATCTGGATTTGAAGAAGTGATTTCGGAGAAACTCGGCAATAGTATTGATGGTTACTCATCCACCAGCTTTAGCCATATCCACGCCAAAGAGCGGCTCGATATCACCCAGGCGCTTGTCGATATCCGAGGTTATCGCCTTCCTAGCTGGCTCAGTGAAATCACCGATAGCCAATACATTTTACTGCCGCAGATTATTGATATCTCGACCGAGCCTGTCACCCGAACCTTTATGGGGTGGTGGGATGAAGCGCCACATCGACAATTTCAATTCAAACTCAGCCTCTACCATGGCATTAGTGGAGAAGAAGTTTGGAGCAAAAGCTACAGCACAAGTGCACCTTGGGAGTTTGCAGAAAATGCCATTGTCACCCCAAATAGTAATCGCTTTTGGAACTCAGCCTACGGCCGTCATATTAGTCTCATCATGCAGGAAGCGACACGGGATATAGATAGCACCCTCAATTGCCGCCCCCTTCTAGGACAAGTGGTCAGTCGCCAAGGCGACCGAATTATTCTAAATTTAGGTCGTAAACACGGAATACGAGTAAACGATAAATTCCAAGTGGTTTTACAGCAAAACCTACCCGATAGACTCAATGAAATGCGCGCTGTAGCCAGTAAGAGTCGAGCAACGGTACAAATTGAACAGGTCAGTGAAGAAAGTGCAACAGCCGTGCTAACGGACCAGAATGCAGTTTACAATGTACAGATAAACGATATAGCGATTAAGATTTAAGCAACTAAATCTTGAGACTTTTAATCAAAGACAAAACCAGTATAATCACTGACGTCTCTTCATAGCTCAACAGGATAGAGCAGCCGCCTCCTAAGCGGCCGATCGGGGTTCGAGTCCCTGTGGAGAGACCATAAGTCACTTTTTTACTATAAAATTCAACAACTTACGAAAAATTAAAAATCCTGTGCCGCCTATGTGCCACCATAGGAATGACGTTTTTTAGAATTTTTTTTCGTAACATTTTCAAAAATCCCGCTTTCACGCATTTCACCCGTTTTCTGGACTCTCAGGCTCATTTCCGTTAGTTTTTGGTTATCCAGAACAACTAGCAAAGTTTTTATCATCATGAATTCTATTGATGCCGTTCTAAAGAAAGCTGCCGAATACCAAATGCAAGGAACGGCTGAACAGCTAATGGAGGTTTGGGAAAATGACGAGAACCCAAAACTTCAATTTGTTGCTGAGTTTTTGATCACTGCCTTGTCCCATGACTGGCTAGGCTCATACGTATACAAACTCTTGCCAAACTCGGAAGATAGTCAAAACCTTAGCCATAACGAGATTATTGAGCGTCTCGCGGTGATCGACAACATCTCTGACTTGGTTGATTTAACAGCAGAAGACGTTGCTAACTTATTCTTCGATTTCGCCACCAAATTTCCTTTGGCGGCACCGGAGAAAAACTCTCGATTACTCGAAAAGTTCACATCCGCAAAAACTCTTTCAGATGCATTTAAAGAGCATGACCAGTTTCAGCATTACGAAGATTTACTACACCTCCTGGAGGAACGTGAAGCAGACATTCTTCACGCAGCACTATCCTGTGAGATGGCAGGGCTTGAAAAGGCAGCAAACACACTCAAAAAAGAATTAACAGTAAGCCTATTTTCAAGTAAAAACAGGTCATTACAAAAAATCAAAGCTGGCTTATTTGAAGCTATTGGTAAACGTAATTCTGTCAAGAAAGCAGCTAAAGCTGGCAATGACTCCAAACATGCTATCAACCGAACTCTTAAAGCTGATGCTGTCAAACTCTACAAAGCGGGTAAGTTCCATAGTGCCAGACATGCAGCCCGTCAGCTTCTCCCGCAAGTCGCAGCAATCTCCGAGCAAAGAGGCTCACCATTGGAGTGGCACACCAACGGATTCGATCGTCTCTACAAATGGCTGTTGGCGTCAGATAAAGACAAATAATTTTACCTCTCGCGGCGAGAAATACATTTCTCACTGCGAGAGGTATGTTTCTCCCTGCGAGCGAGACTTACATCCTAATAGCACTTCCCTAACCTAACTCCTGACAAATCCACTTTAATCAGGAGTTACCATGAACGATATCTTGCTCACCCCTTCCGAGGTCGCCGAATTTCTCGGCGTCACCATTGGCACGCTTTCGGTTTGGCGATGTACTGGCCGCTATCCTTTACGCTTCGTTAAAGTAGGCCGCAGCGTTAAGTACCGCCAAAGCGATGTGGAATCCTTCGTTAACGGGAGGGTTTATGATCACACTCTTTAAATACTCAGCCACGCTTTGCATCATCATTCAACTAGCGATGATGGATCACACACTATCCGAGAGTGTGAAATCCATTAGGTTACATAACGAGTCCATGTACCCGTTAACGGGTACAAAGCGCAAAATTGAAAAGTTGTACCTGTTAACGAGTCCCGACACCGTTAACGGGGACATGGCAATAATCACTGACCAAGGACACGTATTTTCGTTACATAACGGGGAGGCTAAATAATGATGACCTCCCCTACTTTATCCATGCCCAAACTCACCGATGAACAACTGGAATTTGCCCAATGGCTTTCAAAGGGCAATAGCCTTTTCCTGTGCTCAGAAATTTGCAGCGACTTTGGCAAGGTTGACGGTATTGCAACCTTTAACGGGCACTTTCAAAAACGCACCCTCTTTAGATTAAAACGTGAAGGACTACTCACTGAATCCACCGCGTTTGAAATGGGTATTCGCTGGCAAAAGCTCACGCTTAACGAGCGAGGTAAGCAACTACTGACTAACAGCGAGGTAAAGACTGATGCCTAAGGTTCATGCTGACGATAAACATTGGCTAGAGAAACAACTCTATGGCCTGCCCACTCCACACCGCTTAGCAATGATGCACATCTACCTCCAATTGCCGACACGTCGTGAAGCTAACTTAAGCGTGCTGCACACTAGAAAGCGAATCGCTGAGATCATGGGCAAGGATAAGTATTTTTATAATGTGAATATTGATAATCAAGATATTAATGTAAAGGCCAAGCAACATGCCCGCCGCTGTATTCAAATTACTACTCAAATTGAAGGTAAGGGATTACTAACTACTTACAACACGCTTATGCATTACATGGCTTGTTACAGCATCAATCCGCCTAAACTGAGTCAGACCATTATCAACAACCTCAAACTCGATACGCTCGATAACATCGAGCTTGCTAAAGTCCTAGGTGTTTTCGCTCGGGCAAAAGATGAAGTTTGGTGGAAACGTAAATTAAGACGGCAGCAGAATCTACGTATTGAAACAGTTTCCCGCTTACTCAATCTGGTGAGTAAGCGAAGAGGGATTTATGCCAGTCACATTACGGTGAGCAATTTTCAAAGCCAATGGAAGAACAACCAACAGCTTTTAGAAAACACCTTTGCAACTAATGAGCATGGATTCAGTGCAAGCCTTGCCGATTTATCCAAACGCAATGTATCAAATCCCACTATTCGCAAAGCTGAGTTAATGGCTCGTAGCCGTGGCTTTGAAGATCATGCTAAAGAAGCAGGTATCAGCGCAGTCTTCTTAACTATGACTACTCCATCAAAATACCATCGTTCATTTGCAATAACAGGGGATGAAAATCCTAAATGGAGCGGCGCAACTCCGCTCGATGCCCAAGAATACCTTAACCGCACTTTCGCCCGCATTCGTGCCGATCTTGCCCGTAAGCAAATCACCCCATTTGGCTTTCGTGTGGCAGAGCCACACCATGACGGCACACCGCATTGGCATTTACTGTTATTCGTCCCTGCCGAGCAACTACAAACCCTAGTAGATACCTTCTGTCACTATTGCCTAGAAGAAGATGGTGACGAACAAGGCGCAAAAGAATGCCGCTTAAAGGTGGAATATATCGACCTAGAAGAAGGCTCTGCAACTGGCTACCTTATGAAATACATCAGTAAAAACATCGATGGTGAAGGTATTGAGTACGACAACTACGGCAAAGATGCCAAAACATCTGCAATCAGAGTAAAAGTATGGGCATCCTGTTGGGGCATTCGCCAATTTCAACAAATTGGTGGCGTGGGCGTTACAGTATGGCGCGAATTAAGACGGATTGATCCAATTAAAGATCCGAGTCTCGATTGGATTGAGGCTATCCGCCAAGCTGCCGATAGTAGCAATTGGAATTTATATACTCACCTTATGGGCGGTGTTACTTGCAAACGTTCAGAGCAAACTATTCACCCACTCTATAAGCACAAATCCCAACAAATTACCGCATCCATGCAGGAACTTTCCCAAAACCCAATTCTGGATTGCGGGAATAGTCTGAAAAATTACCGCAGTAATGCTGAAAACTCCGTGAACCAATTACAGGACGCTTTCAGGAACATGCAGGAATCATCTTGGGAATCTCAGGATCACCTTCCTGAAATGCCAGTAAAGGCTTCAGGAACAGTTGCAGGATTTTCGGGGTTAGATACGGGATTAGAATCGGGATTAGCTTCTGGAATAGATACAGGAATTGCAGAAATCAATTCAGAATCTGCGCCTGAAAACTATCAGCCACTCAAAACTAATCGCTATGGCGATGCCGCACTAACTCAACTTAAAGGGATTGTGTCTTTTGGCGTTGAGATCATCACCCGCGTCCACACTTGGACGCTGGCAACGAAGTCTCAGGTTCAGAAAAAAGCTTTTTGCTCTCACTTGGAGTTCTGTCAATAAGTGTACGAGGAAGCATTAATCACAATCCCAAAAGAGAGCAAGTACTCAGAATAGTATTTAATTCAGTACCATTCTGTCTAAAGCATTGTTAATCTTAAAGGCTTAAAGTAAGATCAAACTGCTCTTTAGCTTAGGACGAATTTCGTCTAGTCGGGTGATTAGCCAGACTCTAACTTATTGAACGGGAATGGTTGCGAAATGTTCGTACTTCTTCGCACCCTAAACTCGTTCCTCCTTTAGGCTGCGAAGAAGTACGAACATTTCGCTGTCTCTAGTAAAGAGCTAAGCCCGAGAGTATTTACTCTTGGGCTTTTTTGTTGAGATATTTATGGACTTAGTAAAAAATTTAGCCAATAACTTAGGTAAAAGAGAATCGGAAGTTAGACGATTCTTGGCTGATGCTCCAAATAAGTACCGTGTATACAAAATTCCAAAGCGTTCCTATGGGCATAGAGTCATTGCACAGCCATCTAAAGAGCTTAAGGATTATCAAAGGGCTTTTTTGCAACTTTATACCTTTCCAGTGCATAGAGCGGCTATGGCTTATTGCAAAGGCAAAAGTATCAAAGAAAACGCTCAAGCCCATGCCTCAAAAAAATACCTACTTAAAACTGACTTAGAAAATTTTTTTAACTCAATAACACCCAGAATTTTTTGGGAAGTTGTCAGAAAAAACACAGATCTAATGAAAGTATTTACAAGTCAGGAAGTTAAACTAGTTGAAAAGCTGTTGTTTTGGTGCCCTAGTAAGACAAAAAGTGGGAAACTAATTTTAAGTGTTGGTGCTCCAACCTCACCTACGATATCAAATTTTTGCATGAGTGAATTTGACAAGCAATTGAGTCAGTTATGTAAAGTAAAAGACATAGTCTATACAAGATATGCTGATGATTTAACTTTTTCGACAAATGAAGAGAACCTCCTTTTTAAAATCATCCCTGAAATTCAGTCATTATTAACTAAAAATTTTTCATTTAATATAAAATTGAATCATAGTAAAACTGTTTTTTCATCAAAAGCACATAATAGGCATGTAACAGGTGTAACCCTAAGTAATAATGGAAAAATTTCTTTAGGTAGAGATCGTAAAAGATATATTAAACACTTAATCCATCAATTTAAGCATAACCAATTAGATACATCAGAAATACATCATTTAAGAGGAATGCTCTCTTTTGCTAAGCATATAGAACCCATTTTCATCAAAAGATTAAGTATAAAATATACTGATGAATTAATAAGAAATATCTATGAGGCTCAGCTATGAACACAAAAACTAAAAATACGAAAGAGTTAGAAAGAAAGGCTCGCAAGGGAGAACTACTATCTGCATTTCAGCTATATCTAAATTATAAAGATGGTTTAGATGATGTAATAGTAGATAGTAATTTATCGAAAAAATATCTTCAACAGTGTATTGATTATATTGAAAATATCAAATCTAACTCTTTAGGTATTTACTTACCGAAAAACAAGTTAACCTTGGTTAACATTGAGTTATTTGACCTAAGAGTTTTTAAGCACTTAAAAATGTCTTTTGAACCAGATTTAACAGTAATAATCGGTAACAACGGACAAGGTAAAACTACTATTCTTAATGCTATTTCAAAAACATTAAGCTGGATTAACGCTAATATTTTAAAGGAAGAAGGACAAGGACAGCGATTAAGTGAGCTATATGATATAAGAAGAGGAACAGAAAAAGATTTCACTGATGTACTTTCAGAATTCAATTTCGGCTCTGGCTTGAAACGGATTAATGCTCGACTATCAAGATCAAAATTAGGTGCTTCTTCCAGAAGAGAAAGTGACATTAAGAATTTACGAGAGATTTCAAATATTTTCAGAATTATAAATGAAATTCATCTATTAAATTTACCATTATGCGCTTATTATTCAGTTGATCGTTCTTACCAGCTTCAGAGAACAACAAAAGATAACGCAAATTTAAGAGACGAACGATTTGATGCTTATAATTTTTCGTTAGTAGGATCTGGTAAATTTGAACATTTCGTTGAATGGTTCATTTCACTTCACAAAAAAACAGTTAATGATAATACTGCAAAAATTGAAGAACTGGAACAACAGGTTAAGGCTCTAAACGAATCTGTAAAGAGCGGGATAACAGCTTTAATCCCGTTATTGGAGACCACACAAAAACAACTAGATGATGCATTAGCAATACTTGAGCGTGCCAATGATAATTCGTTTTTATCAGATGCTACAAAAAAGGAAATAGTTGTTGCAGCTATATGTAAAGTAATACCTAGCATTAGCAATATTTGGGTTGAAACTGAGTCTGGTTCAGATATCGTATTCGTAACTAATGATTCAGTAGATATTACGATTGAGCAACTTTCTGATGGTCAACGCACTTTTTTAGGACTCATTGCAGATCTTGTTCGTCGCCTAGTAATGTTAAACCCTAAACTCAATAACCCTCTTGAAGGTCAAGGGATAGTATTAATCGATGAAATCGAATTACATTTACATCCTAAATGGCAACAAGATGTATTATTAGATCTTAAAAATTGTTTCCCAAATATACAGTTTATTATATCAACACATAGCCCATTGGTTTTATCAACAGTTGATAGAAAAAACATACGATATTTTTCTGGGTTTGATATTAATGGTGGCACAATAATCGAAGCCCCTGATTACCAAACGAAGGGCATCTTAAATTCAGATATCCTAGAACAATTGATGGGAACTTTTGCAAAACCTGCACGTGTAGAAGAGTCTCATTGGTTAGAAAAGTTTGAAAAAATGCTAATAGCTGCTGATTATTCTGAAAACGAAGATGCTAAATCCCTTTATGGAAAAATAAAATACCATTTTGGTGAGGGTAGTTTTGAAATACAAAAAAGTGATAGCTTAATTAGACTTCAAGCTATGAGGAAAAAAGCTTTAGAAAAGTCAAAGAAATAGGCAAGTTAAATGAAAAAATTAGTTAGGACACAATTAAAATTCTTGGATGATTTTTCACTTGCCAATTCAGACTGGATGAGTGTACCTAAAGAAGAAATCTGGGAAGCTCTCGATAAAATGCAAGGGGGATTCTGTGTATATTGTGAATGTAAACTAGTTAGAAAACATATTGAACATTTTAAAACACGTGATGAATTCCCTCAAGACACTTTTAAATGGGATAATTTGTTTGGTTCATGTGGTGATAGTACAAAACCTGGTGGTTGGAATCGATGCGGAATTTACAAAGATTCTAGAGCCGGAAACTATAATATTAATGAAATTATAAAACCAGATGTTGATGATCCTAATGAATACTTTTTATTTTTGACTAGTGGAAAAATAGAACCAAAAAATGAAATAAGTGAAATAAACCTTAAAAAAGCTCAAGAAACGATTAGAGTACTAAACTTAAATGACGATACAACTCTATTTAACCGACGAAAAAATGCTATTTTAGCCATACAGGATGAAATTGAAGAGCTCTATGAATTACAAGATGAACTTGCTGATGACTTTAATACATTCTTAAATGACAACATTAATGAAACTATTGGTAAAGAATTTAAAACGGCACTAGAGCACGCTTGGATATTTAATAAAAAATATTAACATTTCATGACTAAAATTAAATTTTTTAACTAGTGAACTTATGATTTTAGACGCACTATATAACAATGTTTTAAATAAAATTGGTAGAAATGTACTACTGTTTCAACAGTTAGAACAGTTATTAAAGTACATTATTACTAATGGAAGTTTCGCAGGTTATGCCGACGAGATTGAGCAAATAAAAAAGAACGATCTAATAAAATCCATAAACAGACTATGGGTCAACTAGTTAATCAATATGTAGAAATCATCCAACCTGAAGCCGAAGATAAAACCTCTGAACATATTGTTTTAAAAGATGTTTTCATTTCTATAAAACTAACGATTGAGACTAGCAGTATTGAATATGAACAATGTAAAAAAGCTTTGAGCCATATGGTTGAACAGCGAAACGAGATGATACATCATTTACTTCCTAATTTTGATAACCGCTCCATCGAAAGCTGTGTAGAATTAATAAAAAAACTTGACAACCTTACAGAAGAACTACGCAAACAAATTGCAACAATCAATCACCAAATAATTGGAATGAAAAAAGCTTACAGAGAATCAGTAATTTTTTTAACCAGCGATAATGGAAAATATCAACTAGAGTTATTGTTTATAAGAAATAGTGAAATTATAACTCATCTGATTCAATATTTGGTGATGAGTAAAAGGAGTGATGGGTGGGCACCATTGTCTGAAGCTGCTCAGTTTATTAAAAATCAAATTCCAGATGAATTATGCAAAATTCGAGAAAAACTTGGATTTAAATCACTAAAATGTTTAATGCTCGCATCTGAACTATTCGAGTTTAAAACAGAGACAACAAAAAAAGGGGGAGCTAGAGTCTTATTCCGCCAAAGTGATAATGTTAATTTAAAAGATTAATAAAGCTTTCTATGTCATGAACTGTATATTAGGCCTTATTTAAATATTCCTCAATCGCTCAAATAATGTCTGCCTTTCATGAGGTAGTAACGCTTCAATTTCCCTCACCAACTTATCAACCCTAGATTCTTGAACATAAGTCCCCAAAAGCTGTGCCGTGGTGATCCCAAGCTCTGCCCTGACATTCTCCACATCTAAGTGGGCATAGGTGCTTGCTGTGATACTGATATCACTATGGCCGAGTAGCTTACTGGTGGTCTGCCCGTTAATTTAACATCTGGCCGCCACGCATCACGCTCCAACTGGCGATGGTTCGCCTTAAATCGTGGATGGTGACATTATCCTCTTTCGCTGTTGCTGACTTCTCAGAACTGCGCAGCCCTGCCCGCTCAGTAATGCGATACCAGAAACTGCCCTTGCCCGCATTTTCGGTGATATGTCCTGAATGACTACACTCGGCAGGGATTACACTAATCCCATTTACGGCGGAATTACTTCTGGAGTTAATATTCTCACAAGGAGTTAACACTTTGGGTTACAATCGCTAATATAAAGACCTATGCTCACACTACTGACTGAGAATAATTCTGATGGCAGACAATCTGATGTTACTAACAGACAAAATACTCAATCAGTTCAGTGAATTAATACTGCTATCCGTACTTTTCATCTTAGTATCTACTTTAATAAGACGACAAGACATTTTTAAAAATTACAAAGAAGTTATTCAAAGCACATTTTTTAATCTTGGATGCATCCTTATCAACCTTGCAGTGATGCTACCTATCATTCAGTACAGTCAAGAATTTTTATTGGATTATATACCCCAATACCTTACAGGTTTGTGGACTAATTTGAATGAGTTGCTAGTTATAGTAATAGCAGTGTTTGCAGGAGACTTTATTGGCTACTGGCGGCATAGATTCGAGCATTCAAGATTACTTTGGCCTTCACATGCAACTCATCACTCCGATGAACATATGACTTGGTTGACGTTAGAACGTTTTCACCCAATAAATTTTTTATCAACATTCGTAATTGATACGACATTCTTGATTTTGCTTGGATTTCCTCCATATGCTGTCATCGCAAACAGATTATTCCGACATTATTATGGTTATTTTATTCATGCTGACATTCCTTGGCGATCAAGATTTTTAGAGAAAATTTTTGTATCTCCAACGATGCATCGCTGGCACCATGCGAAAGAGAGCGCGGCTCATAACACCAATTTTGCAACCGTGTTTTCCATTTTTGACAGAATGTTTGGAACACACCGCATACCAAGTCAATGTAATGTTCCGCTTGGAGTTTCACATAAATTAGGTAAAGGCTTATTAGCTCAAATGATTTATCCTTTCAAACCTTCGTCCTATCGACGCTATCCAAAACATTCAAATCGGAAAGGTAACGACTCAGAAGAAGTCGTTCTTCAAAAGTTAGAGAATTAATTTCTCGAACTAACTGCTCAACCTTTGATGTTGAGGTTGATTCAGTCCCTAATAATTGAGCAGTGGTTATGCTTAATTCAGCTCTGACGTTTTCCACATCTAAGTGAGCATAAGTGCTTGCTGTGATACTGATATCGCTATGACCTAACAGCTTACTTGTCGTCTGGATATTGCCGCCGCGCATCACACTCCAACTGGCGATGGTTCGCCTTAAGTCATGGATAGTGACATTATCCTCTTTCGCTGTTGCTGACTTCTCAGGACTCCTAAGCCCTGCCCGTTCAGTGATGCGATACCAAAAGCTGCCCTTTCCCGCGTTTTCAGTGATATGGCCTGAATGACTTCGCTCGGCAGGGAATACATATTTATCCCCCTGCACCGCCTCATTACTACGGCGCTCAAGAATTGCCATGACCTCTTTAGTGAGTGGCACTGCATGGGGCTTTTTCGATTTAATCTTGCTGGTCGGGATAATCCACACCCCGCGCTGATGGTCTATCTCGCGCCACTCCATACTGAACACGCAGCTTTTACGTTGACCCGTTAACAGCAACAGCATTACCACATCACGGTAAAGTGGCGGCTCAAATTCTAATGACTCAAGTAATGCCCTCACCTCATGCTGATTTAAAATCCGCTCACGCTTCACGGCAGCGAGTTTTTTGATGCGGCCAAAGGGATTGATTTGTTGTTCATTGAACATCGACTTGAGCAAGGTCAGGCATTTGTTACGAACGGCAGCAGAGTTTTTGGTGATGATAAGCTTGAGTAGGTTTTCAGCTTCAACGGCAGTGATGTTATCAATCGGCAAATGGGCAATACGCGGCTGGATATGATTCTTCCAAATCGAGTGAATATCCTTAAGGGAATTGAGTCGCCGCTCACCCGTTTTAATTTTGACCATAAACTCGGCTTCGAAGGATTCAAACAGTTGTTGAACCGTCATCGAGAGGGCTTCTTTAAGCTCAGCCTCTTGTTTTGCGAGGCGCTTTGCTTCGTTGGGATTGATACCTTCGGCCAAGTCTACGGCGATATATTTGGCCTGCTTGCGAGCGTTCTCTATGGTTAAATGCGGGAACTCCCCGATCGTCACTGTGACGTCTTTACCTAAATGCTTGCGGCGAAAGCGAAAAACCTTTTTTCCCGATGGGAAAACATCTAAGATTAATCCATTAATTGAGTCTCGATGGCCAAAATCGGCGATTCTGAAGCGTTTTTGACCGATTTCGAGCTGTTCGAAAGCACGTTTTGTGAAGGTTGTTTCAATAGCCATAGTCACTTAGCCCTAAATCCTGTGCCGCCTATGTGCCACCACAGGCATTAATTTAGACTAAAATACAGTAATTCTGGTTAATGTCAAAATCACAAAAACTTTCGTAACGTTATGTTTTGTATAGATTTAATAAATTTGGTTAATTTCCATTAACGTCGCTAACTGTCTCCTGTGGAGAGACCAGTTTGAGAATTATCATTAAGCTCATCTCTCACTCTCTCATCATTTCTTAGTTTTCCTAAAACAAGTATAATTTCCCCTTCAATTGTTTAATCAGCAATAAACTTACTTCACCGAGGACTGCTCGTTTGGCTCATACCTACATTCCATTAGAAAATTATCGCCGTAAGTGGATTTTCAACCACAAAGACCTTCCCGTAAGCGATGAAGATAAGACCCATATTCTTCCGTTAACGGATAAAAGTGCCATGCAGGTGTGGAATCAATGGATTAGCAATAAGAGTAGTTGTGCTGAACAATTTACTAAGGGAGACTGGGCAGCTAAAGCCACAGCCTGGACAGAAACAGCTCATTGGCAGAGTGCTTGGGACAGTGAAGATAACAGCTTACCTGAAACCATCGCAGCCCACATTCAATGGCCAGACGATACAACCGTTTATTTTTGCTACGAGAAATATCAAATTATCGAAACCCGCTGGGATGTATTCGTCCGCAATTGGAAGTGCTTTTTATTCTTCGATGATGGCCCAATTCTGATTTCGCCCAAACAAACACAAGCGGTGATGTTTGAACAATCCGGACAATATAAAGTGGGTATGCGCGGCTAACGCAAGCATTAAAGCCGTTTTAGACCTTAAAATTGCCGCGCAAAATTTAGTAATTTTATTAATGTTGAGCGCTACCACGAACATTTTGTTTCGATTAGTATCGTGCGGCAATCTCTCTGCATGTCAGCAGACTGTCCTTGTGCTTCCCTAATCAAAAATACTCAAGTCGAGGTTTATCATGAAGTTCTTTTCAGCATTAACGCTAACTGCGGCTCTACTCTCGTCTCAATTCGTTCAGGCGATAGAAGTATCTGGAGTTCAAATTGCTGACAAGATAACCCTGCAAGAACAGCCACTAACCCTAAATGGCGCAGGTATTCGCAGCAAATTTTTTATGGATTTATATGTTGGCAGTCTCTATGTGCCAACCCACATGAAAACCACTGCTGAAGTTATCGACGCACCGATTGCAGCAATTCGCCTTAATATCACCTCCGGTTTAATCACCTCAGAAAAAATGCATGATGCGATCATCGAAGGGTTTGAAGCCGCTACGGCTGACAATACTACCGACATCCAGTCGCAAATTGATGCCTTTATGGCGCTGTTTAAGGATGAAATTAAGTTAGGCGATCAATTCACCTTTGTTGCCAGCAAGGCACAAGGGGTCACCGCCTATAAAAATGGCCAAGAACAGGCCACTATCGAAGGTGAGATGTTCCGCCAAGCATTACTCAAAATTTGGCTTGGCGAAAAACCCGCCCAGAAAAGCCTAAAAGAGGCGATGCTGGGCAAATAATCAGAATCTAAATTCGATATCCAAGGCCGCTGCGCCTTGGTTATCCATATCCATAGTTGCCTGATGGGTTATCTCAATTTCACCGGCAAAGTAATAGCCGGCGTACATATTTACCCCAATCACGGGGGTTAACTGCCAACCAGCCCGGAAATAACTCACCCATTCATTGGTTTCAACAACAATATTATCGCGACTCACTAAGAAGCGTTCGGTACGGCGAGAATTGCCAACGCCAAACTCCCACAGGGGATTGAGTTGATAAGTTAGCTCTAAGCCCGCAGGGCCACTAAAGCCAGCCTGAAAGGGGTTAGCCAGTTTCCAGCGTTCGTTAATTTGCCAGCGCAACGCAAGGTATGGCAAGGTTCGGACCTCATCAATATCATTAAGATAGGCAATCCCCAATCCCAACATATTGCTTGAGTCAAAAGCATACATGGCTGAAGCCACTACACCATAACTCTGACTGTCTCCCATGGAGGCTGTATCAGCAAATGCATACTGAAGCTGCGGTGCGAGCATGAAACTCCAGTGTTTATCCATACGGTAGTTTAGGGCCGCACTTAAGCGATAACGCTCAATTTGGTCCCACGTTTCGCCCGAGTCAGCAAATAGTGGAGAGTTATAATTCCCGTCTGTAACACTTAAGTTACGCCAGTCATAATCAAGTCGATCGTAACCGCCCCTAACCCCTACAGACCATTGCTTATTAAGCGGTAAATTCGCCCCCGCGTTTAGCAGTAAGCTGCTTCGCTGAAGCTCAGTCGCTGAATTATCAATCGCCGTACTTTGGGTGCTAATTTGAGTCACGCTCAATTTATAGGGGCGAAAGCCTTTACCCGCATCTGCCGCCATAAGCGGACATGCGACTAAAGATGCAACAATGGCGGTGGAAAAAACATAGATGGGAAATTTACTTGTCACGCGGTTGCTCCTTGCAATCAACTCAACATGGCATCTATTGCACGACTAAGGCGAGAATCATACGCTTTTTAAGCGTTAAAATATTCTAGTTTTTTGGCAATAGATACAAACTGATACTAAGAAAATTAGCAGCGATAGGCCCTTAAAAACATGTCGGCACAACCGCGTATATAAGTCTCGCGTTCAGCTAAAATGCTCTCTACCTCAAGTCCCAATTCTAATCGTAGCTTTAGCTCACCAAATAGCATCATGCATAAACGTACCGCTGCATGTTGCGGATTGCCGAACTGATATTGGCCTAAGGTTTCAACGGCGGCCAGATATTCCGCCAACATGCCGAGAATATGCTGAGGGCCCGCTTCAAAAAATAACCGTGACACTTCAGGGTGGCTTTCGCACTGGGCAACACAGGCTTTAAATACGGTAATGGCCTCGGGGCTCACAATCATCTCACCAAATTGCTGGGCAAATTGGCTGATTATTGCTTCTGGCTGTGAAGGATCGCTCAGCAGATTGTCATTCAGATTGTGACCAACGCATTTCGATTCAATTGCAGCGACAAACAACTCATCCTTACTGCCAAAATGGGAATACACCGTCTGTTTCGATACCCCAGCCTGCTTAGCCACCTCATCCATACTGGTATTAGGAAAGCCTTGGCTGCAGAATAAATCAATAGCAGCAACAAGTACTTGCTGTTTTTTTTGCTCACTTCGGCTCTGTGGTTTAGCACTCATTTTTTGCTGAGTCATATCCCTACTCGACGCTCGGCCTTACAAATGAGTATTAGTTAAGCACAAAATAGACTAGACAGTCTAGTTTTACAATTCTAGACTAGGCAGTCTAGTTACATGAAATTAACCATATGCTTACATTGGTGGGGATCCCATGGAAAATTCAGCCCGAAGTCATTGGCGTGTAATCAGTACCGCATTTATCAGTATGCTGGTACTTACAGCTTGCCAAAAGGAATTGACTGAACACGCCAATAGCGCGCAGTTGCCAACAGTCACTACAGCGCCATTACTGGCGTCATCTAGCTATCAGAGTGAGCAAACCTTTACTGGCACTATACGTGCGGGTAATACCACTGGGGCAGGATTTGAGTTATCCGGCAAAATAAGCGAACTCTATGTTGACAGTGGTGACAAGGTTAGCAAGGGCCAACTTCTGGCCAAATTAGACACCCGATTATTGGACGCAGAACATCAGGAAATCGAGGCTAGCCTTTCGCAAACCCAAGCGGATATCAACCTTGCCTTGAGCACCCTTAAGCGGAATGAAGAGCTTAAAAAATCTGGCTATGTTTCAGAACAACTGCTCGATGAAAATCGCACACAACTGTCCAGTTTAGAATCGGCAAAAAAACGCTTATTAGCCTCGCAGCATGCTAATCAACTCAAACTCGACAAGTCACAGCTTCGAGCGCCTTTTGATGGCATTATCAGTGTCCGCTTACATAATTTGGCCGAAGTTGTTTCAGCAGGCAGTGCTGTGTTCACCCTAGTCGGTGATGTGAAGCCCGAGGCTTATATCGGCGTGCCCGTAGCACTTGCCAGCCAATTTAATACTGGGCAAGAGGTTGATATCAGTGTGCAAAATCAGCGTTATAAAGCCACCATTGCTGGCATAAGTGCCGAAGTGAATACCATTAGTCGCACACTTCAACTTAGGATCAGCCTGCCAAAAGATGCGAAGGTGATTAATGGCGAAATAGCCTATCTTCACCAACAACAAACTGTTGCCCAAGCCGGTTATTGGATACCAATCTCAGCACTTACCGATGGCATTCGCGGACGCTGGAATATTTATGTGGTAGCAGGCGCTCAATCACCGCAACAAATCGAACGCCGCGATGTAGAAATCCTCTACACCACGCAGGATATGGCCTATGTTCAGGGGGCAATCAAACCCAACGAGCAATTCGTTACCCAAGGGCTACATAAACTAGTCGTCGGTCAAGCTGTCTCAACCTTAGCGGCAACGAGGTAATGATGATAAAAGCCTTTGTCGAAAATGGCCGCTTAGTCAGCCTAGTGATCGCGCTGCTGATCGTAGCAGGATTTGGGGCCATCAGCAGCCTTCCACGCACCGAAGATCCCTATATCACTAACCGTTTCGCATCAGTGATTACTCCCTATCCTGGCGCCTCAGCAGAAAGAGTTGAAGCACTCGTGACCGAAGTACTAGAGAATCAGCTACGACGGCTCGAAGAGATAAAACTCATTCAATCCACTTCAAGACCCGGTATTTCGGTCATCCAGCTTGAGTTAAAGGATTCGGTAAAAGATACCGATCCTGTATGGTCGCGTGCGCGTGATTTACTCGCCGACGGTAAAAATAATCTTCCCGAAGGCGCGCAAACGCCCACCTTAGACGACCAAGTAGGCTACGCTTATACCGCTATTTTGTCCTTAGCTTGGAACGATTCCAGTGCGCCACGCATTGACATGCTAAATCGCTATGCTAAGGAGTTACAGAGTCGTCTTAGGCTGCTCACTGGTACAGATTTCGTCAAACTCTTCGGTGCGCCAGAGGAAGAAATCCTAGTTCAATTAGATGGATACAAGATGAGTCAGTTACAACTGACCGCAGCCACCATCGCCAAAATCCTAAGTAGCGCCGACAGTAAAATTGCCGCAGGTGAAATCAGTAATAATCACTTTAAGGCCTTAGTCGAAGTCTCGGGGGAGCTAGACTCCCAAAGCCGCATTCGCCAAGTGCCGTTAAAGGTCGATTCACAGGGGCAAATTATTCGCCTCGGTGATATTGCTACCGTCATCCGTCAGGCGAAGTCCCCTGCCGATAGCATCGCCCTTGCCGACGGCGAGCAGGGGGTATTTGTTGCCGCTCGCATGTTGAATAATACCCGCGTAGATATTTGGCAAGGTCAGGTTAAACAGTTAGTCGATGAACTTAATCAAGAGCTACCCGCCAATATCAAGGTTAATTGGCTATTTGAGCAAAACAGTTATACAAGCGACAGACTCGGCGGCCTTATCATCAATTTGCTGCAGGGCTTTGTGATTATTCTCACCGTGCTTCTGTTAACACTCGGACTTCGCAATGCGGTGATTGTTGCCCTGTCGTTGCCCTTAACAGTGCTGTTCACCCTCACATGCATGAAATACATTGGCCTGCCCATTCATCAAATGTCAGTGACAGGCTTAGTGGTTGCCCTTGGGATCATGGTTGATAATGCCATTGTTATTGTCGATGCTATCGCCCAGCGCCGCCAGCAGGGGATGGGCCGACTTGCCGCAGTAAGTGAGACCTTACATCACCTGTGGTTACCGCTTGCAGGCTCCACCATCACCACCATTTTAGCCTTCGCTCCCATAGTACTTATGCCTGGTGCTGCGGGTGAATTCGTTGGTGGCATTGCCGTATCGGTCATGTTTGCCTTGGTTGGATCCTATGTGATTTCCCACACCCTAATTGCTGGACTTGCGGGCCGTTTTAGCCACGAAGGCAAAAACGATGTTTGGTATCAACACGGGATCAATGTACCTCTAGTAAGTGGTTACTTTCAGGCAAGCCTCAGGTTTGCCCTTAATCGACCGCTCTTAAGTGCCCTTGCTATTGGGGTCATCCCTGTCGTGGGCTTTATAGCATCAACAAAGATGACGGAGCAGTTCTTTCCGCCATCGGACAGGGATATGTTTCAAATTGAGGTGTATTTGGCCCCCCACGTCAGCCTTGAACATACTCTCGCTCAGGTTAAACAAATGGATAGCGCGCTGCACACATTGGAGGGCGTACTGCAGGTTGATTGGGTTGTCGGGGGGAACACGCCTTCTTTTTATTACAATCTAACCCAACGTCAACAGGGTGCAACCAACTATGCCCAGGCGATGGTCAAAGTGACCGATTTTGAACACGCCAATGCATTAATCCCAAAACTGCAGCAAGACTTTGATGCACGCTTCCCCGACGCTCAGGTATTAGTGAGAAAACTCGAACAGGGCCCCCCTTTTAATGCACCGGTTGAGTTGATGATTTATGGTCCTAACCTCGATACGCTTCGCGATTTGGGTGATGAAATTCGTAATGTCCTGGCCGCCACGCCCGATGTGCTACACACCCGCGCTACATTAAGCGCCGGAGCGCCCAAGGTTTGGCTGCAGGTGAATGAAGATGCCAGCTTAATGAGCGGGTTAAGCCTTACGGATATCGCCAGACAAATCCAAATGTCGACCACGGGAGTGATTGGCGGCAGTGTACTCGAGCAAACCGAATCTCTGCCTATTCGCGTTCGATTAGGCGATGGAAGTCGTGAACAGGCAAATCGGTTATCGGAAATTCAGCTCGTCACCCCATCAGGGCAAGCTGTACCTTTGTCGGCACTGTCCCATAATGAGGTACAAGTCAGCCGCGGCGCCATTCCAAGACGTAATGGCCAGCGAGTGAATACCATTGAAGCCTATATTGTCAGCGGTGTGTTACCCGCACAGGTGCTTGGGGATGTAAAAGCGAAAATTGATGCAATACCGCTGCCACCGGGTTACCGGATTGAAGTAGGCGGCGAGAGCGCAAAACGCAACGAAGCTGTAGGGAATCTATTGTCGAATATCATCCTAGTGATCACTTTGCTGTTTGCGACTGTAGTGCTGTCGTTCAACTCCTTTAGACTCACGGCCATTATCCTCTTTAGCGCAATGCAATCGGCAGGGCTTGGTCTACTCGCAGTGTTTGTGTTTGGTTACCCCTTTGGTTTCCCCGTTATTATTGCGCTATTAGGCTTAATGGGACTGGCAATTAACGCCGCCATTGTGATCTTAGCTGAGCTTGAGGACACCCCGAATGCCAAGGGGGGCGACAAAGAAGTCATCATCAGCACGGTAAGCAGTTGTGGTCGCCATATCAGTTCGACCACAATTACCACTGTCGGAGGATTTATACCGCTCATCATTGCAGGCGGTGGATTTTGGCCGCCCTTTGCTATCGCGATTGCTGGCGGCACATTGTTGACCACACTGCTGTCACTCGTCTGGGTGCCAACAATGTACCTGTTATTAATGGCGCGTAAAACTAAACAGGAAAATCCCGCAACTACAGCGCATCATGGATCAAGTACTGATACAGCTTATCTTTAAGTTGTAGTCGCTCTAATTTCAAAGCCACAAAGTGCTCATCATCGGTGGGCACTTTGGTTAATTCTAATGCACGAATTTTATGATCCAGCTCGTGGTAACGCGTCGACAGTGTCGCAAACAGCGGATGGCTCGCCTTGAGCTGCTGTATTTTGTCGACATATTCGGCAAATTCATTCACTAATGCATGATTTTCACCCAGCATAATTGACTCCTTTCTTCCTGTAGGGAACCAAAGTCATCACTCACTTTGGTTTATTTGCATCGCTTACCGTCTCATTTACACAGTAAAAATATGGCATTTTACATTCGCAAAAATAGCCAGATTAATATTTACTGAATTAGCTAAAGATTAATGATCTCTAACCGATAAAAGTTGCGAACTATCTATAAATGATAGGAAATTTTAGACCCACATCAAGACGGCTAAATATCATTTGGGTTACATTAGCATTAATAAATCACGCAGGAACCATAGAATGAACTATAAAAATTGGCCCATTGCAAAACAAATTGGCGCCCTCGCCTTTTTACTTACCCTGATCATATTTAGCATTTTAAGCAGCCTCTCCTACAAGGCAGCTTCGAGCGTATTAGAAGATAAAGGCACCAGCGCAATGAAGGCGCAAATGCTCGCCGTCTCGGATATGTTGAAACTTCAATACGACAGTTTATTGCAACTTGCCCGCCGCAATGCCGAAGTATTTAAAGGCATGTATCCAGGTGAATTCAGCATGCCCGGAAAAACCGTAAACGTGCTGGGTGTTGAGACTCCGGTGTTGGTCCACGAGAGTGAGCAAATTAACTCTTCAAAGAGTAAAGTCGACCGTTTCGCCAACCTTACCGGCGGTACGGCAACGGTATTCGCAAGGGATGGCGATGATTTCATTCGTATCTCCACCTCCCTTAAAAAGCCCGATGGTAGCCGCGCACTAGGGACGTATTTAGGTAAAACCCACCCGGGTTACGCTACTTTGATTAAGGGTGAAGCGTACGAAGGTTATGCCAAGCTCTTCGGTAAAGATTACATGACTGTCTATCGCCCCGAAAAAGATGCCCAGGGCAAAGTCATCGGTATTCTATTTATCGGTTTTGAGATCACTAGTTCACTCAAGCAATTACAGGAAGCGGTAAACCGCCTCACCTTAGAGGAAAGTGGGCATTTCCTACTAATGCGTAAATCCGACAACGTGTTAATTGCCCATCCGCAATTTTCCGCAGGCGACACCGTCACTGAAGCCATGCTAAACGGCTTGAGTCTAACGCAGGCAACTCAAGAAAATTCAGATTGGCATTACACCAACAGTTCGGGCCACCCCATGTATGCCCACACACAATATGTAAGCGGTTGGAACTGGGTCATGCTGGGTCAGGTAGATGCCAATGAATTAAACGAAGAAAGCATCAGCCTATTCAAAATAAATGCTATCGTTGCCTTAACTGGCATTGCACTTATTACACTACTGTTATCCTTCGCGCTAGTCCGTACCCTCAAGCCGCTTTATACCCTGCAAAAGCATATGGAAACCCTTGGTCGTGGGGACTTCAGCAAGCAAATCACCTTGGCAGAGACTGATAGTCAAAATGAAGTTGATAGAATCACTAACAGTGTATCGTCAATGTCAAATGAGTTAAGACATCTGATTGTGGCACTGCACGATTCCGTTAGCAGCCTAGAGCTTCAAGCCGCCAAGGCCCAAAGTATCGCTAAACAAAATGGTGAGGAAGCGCAATCCTTGATGCTGCAAACAGACCAAATTGCCACCGCGATTGAAGAAATGTCGACGTCAATCCGCGATGTTGCCAACCACGCCCAGGACGGCGCAGATCAAAGCCAACAAGTCGATATCGCCGCCCGCGAAGGCCAAGCGCAGCAGGTCAAAGTGGTCGAAGACTTACTAAAACTGAGTGAGCAACTGAGCCATAGTCACCAATCGGTTGAAAAGGTCAGCCTAGAAAGTGAAGCCATCAGTAAGGTCACTGAAGTAATTAATAGCATTGCGGAGCAAACTAACCTGCTCGCACTTAATGCCGCCATTGAAGCCGCTCGCGCGGGCGATCAAGGACGCGGTTTTGCAGTGGTTGCAGATGAAGTCAGAACCTTGGCCCAGCGCACACAGGCATCGATTCTCGAAATTTCTCAAACCATTAATAAGCTGCAAACTCAGGTTAAAAGTACCACCACCCAAATGGCCCAAAGCCACGAATTAGGCATGGCCTCTGCCAGCCAAGGCGAGGCGACAGGTGAACAACTGATGGAAATCACTCGCCGAATCGGTGAACTTGCCGTTAGCTCGCGCAATATCGCCCAAGCAACCGAGCAGCAAAGCAGCGTTGCGTCGGAAATAACTCATAATCTGCATCAGATAAGTGAACTGGCGGGTGAAGGTGAGCAGCGCGCAGCCGAAACACTTCAGTCGGCCAATGAACTCACCTCTATTGCTATCGCCCTTAAACAGCAAATTAGCCAATTTAAGGCCTAAGCAATAACAAGTTAGCAAGACTAAACACAGCCGCCCAATGGGCGGCTGTGTTGTTTTAATGGCATAACTAAGAAGTGCGAACAAATGCTCGCGATAGAGTATTCCTCTTTTAGGCTGAAATGGCGCATTTATAGCGCGCAATACTCGACTCGGGCCAATATTTACTTCGCTGGTAATACTCCTCCATCACAGGCACTGAGCCATCAAGCACGAGCCACTTTTGCTTAGTCGAGGTAAAAATATGGATATCGGGCGGACATAAATTTGGATCGTAAAGCGTACCTACACGAACAAAGCACACGGCCTCTTTTGCCGAGCCATAATGACTCCACAACGCGGTTTTACATTTAGGACAGCGGCAAACTTGCTGCCCTAACCCACTATTCGAAGGTTGATCAATTTTTTCGGGTAAACCTTTTAGCAGTTTCAGTTCGCTGCGCTCTATCATCGCATTAATCGCAAATGCTGAACCCGTTTCCCTTTGGCACCAACTGCAATGGCAGCAATGGACAAACATGGGCTTTGCGGTAAGTTCATACTCTATTTCGCCGCAGCTGCATTTACCTTTGACCTTCTCTGTTTGACCCATTAAATAGCCCCCATTCCAGACACAAAATCTAATGACAAAACTATATTGGTCTTGAGTACAGTGACTTGCAATAAAATGCCAATAAAAAACCCCGCTATGGCGGGGTTTTAATTCTAGTCAACATTACTAAGAGGTTTGATGTTACTCAGCATCGTCGGTTGAACGGTCCATATTTTCGGTATTTTCAAGCCAAAGCGCGTTAATAATACCGAAGGAACAGGCCAACAAAACCCCTAAAATCCACGTAAAATACCACATAGTAGATGCTCCTGAATTAGTAGAGTGAGGCTTTGTTATCTTCAATATGCTTACGGTTTAAACGACCAAACATTTTGAAGTAAGTCCAAATTGTGTAACTTAACACAATAGGTACAAAGATAATTGCAGCCCAAGTCATTACCGTGAGTGTCATTTCACTCGCCGTTGCATCCCACATGGTTAAGCTTACGTTCGGCTCTAATGATGATGGCATCACGAATGGGAACATAGCTGCGCCACAAGTTAGAATCACCATCGCCACGGTCAGCGAACTGAATAGGAACGCAAAACCAGATCGATTTAAACGGCTCACTACAATCACCAGCAGCGGCAGCGTCACTCCCAGAATGGGGAATAGCATAGTGATTGGATACTTGTCGTAGTTTGCCAACCATGCACCCGCTTCTACCGAAACGGTTTTTAAGGTTGGATTAGACAGCGCGTAGTGATCCAGTGTTGATGTCACTACATAACCGTCAATACCATTGGCTAACCATACACCTGCAGCAGCAAACAGTACTGATACTAACAGCGCAAAGAACTGAGTCGCTTTGGCTGCACGCACACGGAGCTCGCTGTCGGTTTTCATTTGTAACCAAGACGCGCCCTGCATCATAAACATGCTGACACAGACAAGACCCGCCAATAATCCAAAGGGATTTAATAGACCGAATAGGCCGCCGTGGTAGGTTGCACGCAAAAACTCGTCGAAGTTGAACGGTACGCCTTGCAGCAAATTACCAAAAGCCACACCGATGATCAGCGGCGGGATAAAACCACCACAGAACAGTGCCCAATCCCAAGACTTACGCCATTTTGGATTTTCAATCTTAGACCGATAGTCAAATCCTACGGGGCGGGTATACAAGGCAAACAGCACTAACATCATGGCGACGTAGAAGCCAGAGAAAGACACGCCATATACCATTGGCCAAGCAGCAAATAACGCACCACCTGCAGTAATTAACCACACTTGGTTACCGTCCCAGTGAGGAGCAATGGTGTTGACCATAATGCGGCGCTCGGTATCGTCCTTACCGATTATCGGTAACAAAGCACCTACACCCATATCAAAACCGTCGGTAATTGCAAATCCGATGAACAGTACGCCAATTAAAGCCCACCAGATTAATCTCAACATTTCATAATCAAACATAATGAAATCCTCTGCTTAGGCTTCTAAATTCTCAAAGTGATAACGACCAGTCTTTAGGCTACTTGGGCCAAGACGGGCAAATTTCAACATTAAGAACACTTCGATTACCAACAACACCGTATAGAACAATGAGATAGAGATAATACTGAACCACAGATCACCCGGCGTTAAGCTAGAAGCAGACATGAACGTGGGTAAAACTTCAGAAATGGTCCAAGGTTGACGACCATATTCTGCTACAAACCAACCACATTCAATGGCAATCCAAGGCAAAGGTAAGCTGTAAAGCGCCGCCTTAAGTACCCATTTTTTCTCTTCGATTTGATGACGTGTGCTTTGCCAGAAAGCGGCCGCAAAAACCAACAGCATAATAAAGCCCGCGCCCACCATCACACGGAAGCTCCAGAACACTGGGGCTACCTTAGGAATAGAATCCTTAGCGGCAGCTTTAATTTGCTCTTCGGTCGCATCAACAACATTGTCGGTGTAACGCTTAAGCAGTAAGCCATAACCTAGGTCCACTTTAGCTTCTTCAAAGGCTGCACGCAGTTCAGGTGATTTATCGCCCGCACGCAGTTGAACCAGCATTTCATAGGCTTTCATACCGTTACGGATGCGTACCTCATGCTCTTCAATCAGATCGCGAAGACCTGTAACCTCTTCATCTAATGAACGCGTTGCCACGATCCCCATAGCGTAAGGGATTTTGATGGCGTAATCGGTGTGCATGGTTTCTTGATTAGGGAAACCGACCGCGGTAAAGGCTGCAGGAGCAGGCTCAGTGTGCCACTCAGATTCAATCGCAGCTAATTTAACACGCTGCGCTTCACCCACTTTGTAGCCTGATTCGTCACCCAATACGATAACCGACAGAATCGATGCCATACCAAAACTTGCTGCAATCGCGAATGAACGGCGTGCAAAAGGTAAGTCGCGCTTCTTCAGGATGTAGTAAGCACTGATCGCCAATACAAACATTGCACCCGCCACATAGCCTGATGCGACAGTGTGGACAAACTTCACCTGCGCAACAGGGTTGAACAGCACATCAGCAAAGCTGGTCATCTCCATACGCATGGTTTCGTAGTTAAACACAGAACCTACAGGGTTTTGCATCCACCCGTTCGCCACCAAAATCCACAGTGCAGAGAAATTAGAACCGAAAGCCACTAACCAAGTCGTGGCCAAATGCTGTCGTTTAGAGAAACGGTCCCAACCGAAGAAAAACATACCGACGAAGGTCGATTCAAGGAAGAAGGCCATTAAACCTTCAATCGCGAGAGGCGCACCGAAGATGTCACCCACATAGTGCGAATAGTAGGACCAGTTAGTACCAAACTGGAACTCCATCGCTAAACCTGTCGAAACACCCAAGGCAAAGTTAATACCGAATAACTTACCCCAGAATTTCGTCATATCTTTATATATTTGTTTATCCGTCATCACATAGAGTGATTCCATGATAGCCAGCAAAAATGCTAGCCCCAGGGTTAAGGGAACAAATAGGAAGTGATACATGGCTGTCAGCGCAAACTGTAGCCGCGATAGCTCAACAACCTCTTCAACAATCATCGGTGACTCCTTACTTGGTGCTTCCTATTGCCATATAGGAAGTCCCATACATAGCAATTGCCGTTGTAGGATAGTGTGTTTTCATTTTATGTTTATATCTAAACTCAGTATAAACCGTTAAATTTCACTTTTTGCTTTACATTGAAGTGGCAAGGCTTAAAAGTCACTACACCCATTATATACCGAGACACATGTCACACTATCAAATGGTATTGAGAGATAGACCTCACCGCCAAAACTTAACAAAGAGATAACTCTTATAAATATCAGATAGTTACAGCATTAACTCATCTGCATTATGACTTGATTTATACCACTGCGCTTTGATTCAAATCAATCGAACTCAAGGGTTTAGATGGGTTTTGCAAGCTGGCACACACTTCACTTTCACAGCCTGTTGACAGTTTTTTTAAAATACGGTAGAGAGACACTATCACTCGACATGAATCACCACTTTTAACCATTTGAGCTAAATTAAAGCCAACAACCCCCGTTTATCACTAAAATCTAAAATAAATACACAAAATAACTAACCATAAATAAATGAATCAATAATTTTATCAAAATAAGACCATGGTTTAGTTAGGATTAATTTCTTAATAATTAAAATAACCACAAATTAAAAGTATAAAGGATTAGTTTTTTTTATTAATTAATGTATTTTTTCTCGTTTGAACCAGGTCAACAAGCTGATTAATATATACCCATATTCGATAAACGGTTTGACAGCTCTGGTGAAGCGTCCCAGATCATTTCCACCGTACCGACTTTAGTTTAATTTTAGTGTGGAGTGTAAAATGGCCCAATTATTTGAGCGTGTAGTGAATCGCTATAAGCGTGTTTTTGTTGAACTTTATACTGCAAACGAGCTGTAATTTAAGCTGCGTGATAAGCTGAATTTTGATCTTGACTTGACGTTTTGTTAGCGCAAAACAAGCCCCCATCATCCTATGATGGGGGCTTTTTGCTTTGTTAGTCTGAAAAATATGACACGCTTAGGCTGGGATTCCAGATTCAGCTTCGGCTTGTAAGCCATCAGAAATAGATTCTTCACACAAAAGTACACTAAAACGAAAGATTCAAGAACTTAATTACAAATGAAACTAACTCAAATAGCACTATCTGATTGATAAAAATGAACTTTACCAGAGTTGGTACGAAGAAAATAAAAAAGGAGCGAAAATTTCGCTCCTTTTTTCATTTAGTTAACTTAAGATTTTGTGCTTAAAAAGCTTAACCTTTTCTCTTAACCCAAGTTTACGCGTGCATTGCGGAACATGCGCATCCATGGGCTGTCTTCGCCCCAGTTATCTGGGTGCCAAGAGTTCGCTACGGTTCTAAATACACGCTCAGGGTGCGGCATCATCAGAGTCACGCGGCCATCTGTGGTACAGATACCGGTTAAACCGTTAGGTGAACCGTTCGGGTTTTGTGGATATTGGGTCGCAATCTCGCCCTTACCATTCACAAAACGCAGCGCGATGGTGCCAGAGGCTTCTGCTAATGCTAATGCCTGCGCGTTAGCAAATTCCGCATGACCTTCTCCGTGAGACACGGCGATTGGCATACGCGAACCAGCCATACCTTGGAAGAACAGTGACGGACTTTGCTGAACTTCAACTAAGCTAAAGCGTGCTTCAAAACGCTCTGAGCGGTTACGCACGAAACGTGGCCAGTGCTCGCTACCTGGAATGATTTCTTTCAGGTTAGACAGCATTTGACAACCGTTACATACCCCTAGCGCAAAGCTTGAGTCACGTTCGAAGAAACGTGAGAACTCATCACGAGCACGCTCGTTGAACAGGATAGACTTAGCCCAACCTTCACCTGCACCTAATACATCACCGTAGGAGAAACCACCACAGGCCACTAGACCTTGGAATTCTTCTAGGCTGATGCGGCCTGACAGAATGTCTGACATATGCACGTCGCGGCTCTCGAAACCTGCTCTGTCAAATGCTGCGGCCATTTCTACGTGGGAGTTCACACCCTGTTCACGCAGAATCGCCATCTTAGGCGCAGCACCTTTGAGGATGTAAGGCGCCGCTACATCTTCACTTGGGTCGAAGCTTAAGTTAACGGTTAACCCTAAATCGGTTTCATCCTGCTTAAGTTTGAACTCTTCTAACGCACACGCTGGGTTATCACGCAGCGCTTGCATGCGATAAGTCGTTTCTGACCAGATAGTACGCAGTGCAACACGGGTATCACTGAAGATTTCACGCGCGCCATCCTTGATGGTGATGCGTTGATCCTGAGCTAATGTACCAATCACGTGGCAAGGTACGCCTGCTTTGATAAATTGCGCGGCAATCAGCTCAGCGTTATCACGGCTCACCTGCAGTACGGCACCGAGTTCTTCATTGAATAAACGCTCGATATCCGTGCCTTGCAGTGCATTAAGGTCAATGCTTAAACCCGTATTACCCGCAAACGCCATTTCCACTAAGGTCGTGAATAAACCACCGTCGCTGCGGTCGTGGTAGGCGATAACAGATTTATCAGCCACCAGTTGTTGCATGGTTTCGAAGAAACCACGCAGCAGGGCTGCATCGTCTAAGTCCGGTGCAACATCACCTAACTCGCCATAAACCTGGGCTAAACAAGAACCACCTAAACGGTTTTTGCCTGCACCTAAGTCAACCAGTAACAGAGCGCTGTCACCTTTGTCGCTGCGAAGTTCAGGCGTCACTGTGTTACGAATGTCCTGCACCACACCGAAGGCTGAAATCACGAGCGACATTGGCGCGGTAACGGTTTTATCCGCACCATCTTGCTGCCACGCCGTCTTCATTGACATTGAGTCTTTGCCCACGGGAATCGTCAGGCTCAGCTCAGGACACAGCTCTTCACCAACGGCTTTAACGGCTTCATAAAGACCCGCGTCTTCACCTGGGTGACCCGCAGCCGACATCCAGTTAGCAGACAGCTTAATGCGTTTGAACGAACCAATGTCTGCACCTGCGATGTTCATAATCGATTCTGCAACCGCCATACGGGCAGAGGCACCGAAATCAAGCAGTGCCAGCGGCGTGCGCTCGCCCATCGACATGGCTTCACCGGCGTAGGTGTCAAAACTTGCTGCGGTGACCGCACAATCTGCGACAGGTACCTGCCAAGGGCCAACCATTTGGTCACGGTTTACTAAACCCGTTACACTGCGATCGCCAATAGTGATAAGGAAGGTCTTATCCGCAACCGTAGGCAGGCTTAAGATACGTTTAACCGCGTCTTTTACCTCAATCTTGCTTTGCTCAAGCGCAGGCGATACTGCCTTTTTAGATACCACGTTACGGCTCATCTTAGGTGCTTTACCTAATAGAACCTCGAGTGGTAAATCGATTGGGTTGTTGTCGAAATGGCTATCGGCTAGGGTTAAATGCTTCTCCTGCGTCGCCTCACCCACGACTGCAAATGGTGCGCGCTCACGCTCACAAATCGCAGTAAATAAAGGTAAGTCTTCGGCTGCAACCGACAGAACATAACGCTCCTGCGATTCGTTACACCAGATCTCCAGCGGGCTCATGCCTGGCTCATCCGAAGGCACGTTGCGCAGATTGAAAATACCGCCACGGTCGCCGTCGTTTACCAACTCAGGGAACGCGTTTGATAAACCGCCCGCACCCACGTCGTGGATAAATTGGATTGGGTTTTTATCGCCAAGCTGCCAGCAGCGATCGATAACTTCCTGACAGCGACGCTCCATTTCTGGGTTTTCGCGCTGTACTGAAGCAAAGTCTAAGTCTTCGCTCGATTCGCCTGACGCCATCGAAGACGCCGCGCCGCCGCCCAGACCGATGTTCATCGCAGGGCCACCCAGCACGATGAGCTTAGCACCGACAGTGATTTCGCCCTTTTGAACGTGCTCTTCACGGATGTTACCTAAACCACCGGCTAACATGATTGGCTTATGGTAACCACGGACTTCTACGCCGTTGTGGCTTGAAACTTCTTGCTCGTAAGTACGGAAGTAACCTAACAGAGCAGGACGACCGAACTCGTTGTTAAATGCCGCGCCACCTAATGGGCCTTCGGTCATAATATCCAGTGCACTCACGATACGCTCAGGCTTACCGTAGTTACCTTCCCATGGCTGTACAAAACCTGGGATTTTTAAATTCGATACGCTAAAGCCTGTTAAACCCGCTTTAGGCTTAGAACCACGACCCGTTGCACCTTCGTCGCGGATTTCGCCGCCAGAACCGGTTGCAGCACCTGGGTATGGACTGATTGCCGTTGGATGGTTGTGGGTTTCCACTTTCATCAGTACGTGCATTGGCTCAGTGTGGTAGCTGTAAACGCCGTTTGGATCAGGGAAGAAACGACCCGCAACCGAGCCTTCCATTACCGCGGCGTTATCTTTATAGGCAGATAACACGTGGTCTGGTGTGGCTTCGAAGGTGTTTTTGATCATCTTGAACAGAGATTTAGGCTGCGCCTCGCCATCAATGGTCCAATCTGCGTTAAAAATCTTATGACGGCAGTGCTCAGAGTTAGCCTGGGCAAACATCATCAATTCGATATCGTTTGGATTACGGTTCAAACGAATGAAGTTTTCGACTAAATAATCAATTTCGTCTTCGGCTAAGGCCAGACCCAATTGGCGGTTTGCCACTTCTAATGCACGGCGACCTTCACCGAGGACATTTACGCTCTTGAACGGTGCAGGCTCAGTGCGCTTAAACAGCACATCGGCCTTAGCAAAATCGTCTAAAACGACTTCAACCATACGGTCATGCAATAAGCCCTTCAGGGTTTGTTGCTGCTCGCTGGTTAAGGTGTCTGACTCGACATAATAGGCAACACCACGCTCTAAACGCTTCACTTTCGCTAAACCACAGTTGTGGGCGATGTCAGTAGCTTTAGAAGACCAGGGGGAAATAGTGCCAGGGCGGGGTGTTACAAATAGGAGTGAACCTTGGGGTGTATGGGCTTCGATAGCCGGGCCATAGGTGAGAATCTTTTCAAGTTGCTCACGCTCATTACTCTCAAGCAACTCGCTCAAATCCGCTAAATGAACATACTCAGCATAGATTTGGCGTACCGGAAGCGCCGCAGTTGCGCAGGCCTCCATCAGCTTTTGCACTCTAAACGTCGAGAGTGCTGGGGCTCCGCGGATGATCTCCATCACGTCTATTCACCTTATTAATTATAATTGCAGGGTCAGAAGTGGCGCTATTATAGGGAAATGTACATTACAAATCACCTGTACGCTTACGCAAAACAGTGTTTCGAATTCGGTAAAAAGCCTCCCTAAAGAGTCCTTGAAACTTTACATCTGTACGATTTTTTTACGTTCTGGGCCACAAACGGATATAATCACAGCATCATGAGCCGTTATACCTTAGATTCCCCACAGTTCACTCAAACTTCATCTTATTGATTTAGCTTATTAAAAGTGTTTTTTATGACCCGATATCTGTTTGCTTTCATCTTGGTATTTGTACTGACGGCTTGTCAGCAGGTGACCGTGGAAGAACCAGAATTCGCGCCATTAAAGCTGACAGAATTGCGGGTGGGTACACTTTATGGACCGCAGATCTATATGACCTCGGGCCAAGGCAACAGCGGCTTTGATTACGATTTAGCGGTTTCTTTTGCCGAATACCTTAATGTGCCGCTCACTATGGTGCCCTATACCAACCGTGCAGACCTCTTTGCCGCACTAAAAAATAACGAAATTGATATCATTGCCGCAGGCATAACTGATACTCCTGCACGGCGGGAACAGTTCCGAATAGGGCCTCCTTTATACCGCGTAAACCAGGTGTTGGTTTACCGTGAAGGCATGCCAACCCCAAAAAATGTCAATGACTTAAAAAGCAAAATCACGGTTATTGCCGACTCATCCTTTGTCGAAACCCTAACTCAGCTTCAAAAACATTACCCAACGCTGGTCTGGGATCAGGTGACCGACAAGGACAGCGAAGAGTTACTGGCAATGATTGCCAACAAGGAAATAGATTACACCATCGCCGATTCGAGCAGTGTGCAGATTAACCGCCGCTACCTACCCGACCTTCGCTCCGGTCTAGTGCTCGAGGAAAAACTCGATGTGGTTTGGCTATTACCGCCCGATAATAGTGATGGCCTAATGAGTCGCTTACTTGCCTTTTGGCATCAGGAAAAACTGACCGGCACACTCGATCACCTCAACGAGAAATACTTTGGTCACGTTAAACGTTTCGACTATATCGACACCCGCGCCTTTCTTCGCGCCATCGAAACCGTGTTACCTCGATATCGTCAAATGTTTGAAACCCATGCTGGCAATTTAGATTGGCGAAAGCTCGCAGCAACTAGTTATCAAGAATCCCATTGGAACCCTAGCGCTCGTTCGCCAACCGGGGTACGTGGCATGATGATGCTAACCGAGCCTACGGCCAAGGAAATCGGGATCCACAACCGACTCGATGCCGAGCAGAGTATCCGCGGTGGCGCCGCGTATTTAAGCGACATGATAAATCGCCTACCCGACTCTATCCCCGAAAGTCAGAGGATGTGGTTTGCACTGGCCTCCTACAATATCGGTTATGCCCATGTGGAAGATGCCCGAAAACTAGCCGAATCCATGGAGCTTAATCCCAATGCGTGGCGGGATTTAAAGAAAGTGCTGCCGCTTTTGCAAAAGCGTAAGTATTACCAAAAGACCCGTTATGGTTATGCTCGAGGCAGTGAAGCGGTGCATTATGTAGACAGCATTCGCCGTTATTACGACACCCTGGTGTGGGTCGATAATCAGTCCCAGCAACAAACCACGGATGAAGATTCTGGTGAGTTGCCCACTGAGGATATATCGACGCTACCACCCGGCAGCCTAAGCCCTGACGCACCTAAATAGCCAAGCTTTATCCAAATTCGCTCAACTAGATTACTGCTACAGCACAAAGTGATCACGACCATAAGCTGACAATTAACCGTAACGACTCACGCCGCATTTCAGCTTGGTTTCAGTCTTTCCCGCCATAGTAAAATCACAGGATTTACAAACGCTGTTTTATAGAGCAGATGATTTGCTAGGGATTGCTGCTAGCTTACACTGCTGTTACTGTCATTGTGATTTCAACATAAAAATAAAGAAAAGGCACGCAAATGCCTGCCAACACACAAGCACAACGTCTATCAAGGGGTTGATATGAGAAGAAAAACGATTAACACCAATGCATCGCGTCGTCGCACGCTCTTAAAGATGCGCCATCGCCGCGTACTTAACCGTCACAAACTGTTTTTTACCTTTATCCAGTCGCAGGATTTACCTTAAGCTTTATCCACCTGCTGCGCCTTTTGAGCCTGTTTTAGCGCTTTCTTTTCCTCACGACGTCGCTTAAAAAATTGGCTCAATTGGTCAGCACAATCTTTGGCTAACACTCCCGATGTCACCTCAAGTTGATGATTAAATGCGGGATGTTGCAATAGATTAAGCACTGTTCCCGCCGCGCCCGTTTTTTCATCCTTAGCACCAAACACCACCCTTGCAATACGGCTATGCACCATGGCTCCAGCACACATGGCGCAGGGTTCTAGCGTCACATATAAGGTGGTATCGAGCAGACGATAGTTTTCAATCACCTGCCCTGCTGCACGCAAACACAGTATTTCAGCATGGGCACAGGGGTCGTGTTGACTGATAGAAAGGTTATAGCCTGCCGCTACTTGCTTACCATCCTTTACGAGAATAGCGCCCACGGGTACTTCGCCTTCGGCTTCGGCTTTCTCGGCCATTAACATGGCTTGGCGCATCCAGTACTCATCGACGTCTACTTGTTCTATATCCGCTTGAATAAGGCAAGTTTTATCGTCATTTGCGACATCACCACTAGCTTCATCACAACCAAGTTCATCAGAGCCAAGTTCATCACACTTGAGCGTCTTCGCATGCAATGTATTGGGATCCAGTTTTGTCTGCTCCACTTAAGGATTCTCATTAATCAACAATTTGGGCAATTATACCTTTAACCAATAAAAAAGGCGCACTCGGCGCCTTTTCGTTAATAACTCATATAATCAAGACTTGGGGTTATTCCCATTCGATAGTTGCAGGTGGCTTGCCTGAAATATCGTAAACCACGCGGGAAATACCGTCGACTTCGTTGATGATGCGGTTTGATACGCGGCCCAGGAAATCGTATGGCAGATGTGCCCAATGAGCGGTCATAAAGTCGATGGTTTCAACGGCGCGCAGTGACACTACCCAATCGTACTTACGTCCATCGCCCATCACGCCTACAGAGCGAACAGGTAAAAACACCGTAAAGGCTTGGCTAACTTTGTTGTAAAGGTCAGCTTTGTGCAGCTCTTCGATGAAAATCGCATCGGCGCGGCGCAGCAGATCGCAGTACTCTTTCTTTACTTCACCAAGCACACGCACGCCTAAGCCTGGGCCTGGGAATGGGTGGCGGTAAAGCATGTTGTAAGGCAGACCTAACTCAAGACCAATCTTACGCACTTCGTCTTTAAAGAGTTCGCGCAGCGGCTCAACCAGACCTAATTCCATATCATCCGGCAGACCGCCAACGTTATGGTGTGACTTAATCACATGGGCTTTACCGGTGGCGCTACCCGCTGATTCAATCACGTCTGGGTAAATAGTGCCTTGGGCTAACCATTTCGCGTTAACGCATTTCTTAGCTTCTTCGTCGAAGATTTCAACGAACACACGGCCAATGATCTTACGTTTCGCTTCAGGATCGGCTTCGCCTTTCAATGCATCAAGGAAACGGTTTTCTGCATCCACGTGAACAATGTTTAGACCGAAGTGGTCGCCAAACATTTCCATCACTTGTTTCGCTTCATTTAAGCGCAACAGACCGTTATCAACGAACACACAGGTCAGCTTCTTGCCGATAGCACGGTGCAGCAGCATAGCCACAACCGATGAATCCACACCACCCGACAGACCTAAGATAACCTCGTCATCACCCACTTGTTTTTTCAGGCGCTCGATAGCATCTTCGATGATTGAAGAGGGTTTCCAGTTAGCGGCACAACCACAGATGTCTAAGGCAAAGTGCGACAGCATACGCATACCTTGACGGGTGTGGGTTACTTCTGGGTGGAACTGTACGCCGTAGAAACGTTTTTCCTCACAAGCCATGGCCGCAAATGGGCAAGTGTCGGTTTTAGCAACCGCAACGAAACCTTCAGGGATCGCCGATACTTTATCGCCGTGGCTCATCCATACGTCGAGCAGTGATTTACCTTCGCTACTTACCGCATCTTCGATGTCTTTGAACAGGGCTGATTGCGCTAACATTTCAATCTGTGCGTAACCAAATTCACCTTCACCAATACCTTGGATTACCTTGCCGCCCAATTGCTCAGACATGGTTTGCATGCCGTAGCAAATACCTAATACAGGTACGCCAGCATTGAATACATATTCAGGTGCGCGCGGAGAATTATCGGCGGTCACGCTTTCTGGGCCACCGGCTAGGATAATACCGTTAGGCGCAAATTCACGGATTTGGGCTTCGGTTACGTCCCAAGCCCATAATTCACAATAAACACCAATTTCACGGATACGGCGGGCAATCAGCTGGGTGTACTGAGATCCAAAGTCTAGGATGAGAATCTTATGCTCATGAATATCGCTCATGGGTAACCTTTATTTCATTTTTAATTTTAACAACTTCGGCCATGGCCTGCGGCTTTACCGAAGGTACGACAAAACTTAATAACGAGGCGGCTAAAAGCCGCCCCATTTCAAACGATTAAGAACCTGAACGGTAGTTCGGTGCTTCTTTGGTGATAGTCACGTCGTGAACGTGGGACTCACCCATACCCGCAGAGGTCACTTTCACGAATTGGGCTTTTTCATTCAGCTCAGGAATAGTGGCGCAACCGGTCAGACCCATACATGAACGTAGGCCGCCCATATGTTGATGGATGATTTCCTTCAGCTTGCCTTTGTAAGGCACGCGACCTTCGATACCTTCTGGTACCAGTTTGTCGGCAGCGTTATCCGATTGGAAATAACGGTCAGAAGAACCTTGAGACATCGCACCTAATGAACCCATACCGCGGTATGACTTATAGGCACGACCTTGATAAAGCTCAGTTTCACCAGGTGCTTCATCGGTACCCGCAAACATTGAGCCTGCCATGATGCAAGATGCACCGGCTGCTAAGGCTTTAGCTAAGTCACCAGAGAAACGTACACCGCCATCAGCGATAACTGGGATACCTAAGTGTTTAACAGCAGCTGCTGCATCGGATACCGCAGTGATTTGTGGCACGCCCACACCGGTTACGATACGAGTAGTACAAATAGAGCCTGGGCCAATACCGACTTTAACCGCGTTAACACCGGCTTCAACTAAGGCTAATGCGCCTTCAGCGGTCGCGACGTTACCACCAATGATTTGTAAGTCTGGGTATTTCGCGCGGGTTTCACGGATACGTTGCAGAACACCTTCAGAGTGGCCGTGTGATGAGTCAATCAGTAGCACGTCAACGCCTGCTTTAACCAGCGCATCAACACGCTCTTCGTTACCTGCACCAGCACCTACTGCAGCACCAACACGTAAACGACCTAATTCGTCTTTACAGGCATTAGGTTTACGCTCGGCTTTTTCGAAGTCTTTAACAGTGATTAAGCCCTTCAGTTTGTAGTTGTCATCAACCACTAGGACTTTTTCGATACGGTTAGAGTGCATTAATTGCTGCACTTCATCTAACTTAGTCCCTTCAGCAACCGTGACTAAACGCGATTTTGGCGTCATCACTTCTTCTACGGTTTTGCTCCAGTCGGTCACGAAACGTACATCACGGCCAGTAATAATACCTACTAGTTCGTTCGCTTCATTCACTACTGGGTAACCCGCAAAACCATTTTTAGCGGTTAATACTTTCAGATCGGCAAGGGTCGTCGAAGGTGTCACGGTCACAGGTTGTTGAACCACACCGGCTTCGTAAATTTTTACTTTACGCACTTCTTCGGCCTGCATCTCAATACTCATGTTTTTATGAATAAAGCCTAAACCACCTTCTTGCGCCATCGCAATAGCAAGGCGAGCTTCTGTCACGGTATCCATTGCAGCGGACACCAGCGGAATATTCAGTTCGATTGTTTTGGTCAGGCGAGTTTTGAGAACAGCAGTATTTGGGAGCACAGTTGAGTGCGCAGGAACTAATAACACATCGTCAAAAGTCAGCGCTTCTTTGATTAAACGTAACATAGGCAACATCTCCCCATATGTAGGATATAAGAGTATTAAGAGGTGAAATATTGCGGCGGGATTATACCTTGCATGTTGGGTGCGGTAAATGGAAAATAACGAAAAATCCCCATTTGTACGCGAAATTCCATGCAAGCTGATAACAACAATGTTTATACCGTCTCTCGCCTCAATGGAGAGGTCAGGCAAATTCTCGAAGGACAGCTTGGCAGAATTTGGCTTAACGGTGAAATTTCCAACTTTTCATCCCCAAGCTCAGGCCATTGGTATTTAACCTTAAAGGATCATTTTTCGCAGATCCGCTGCGCCATGTTTAAGGGAAAAAATCAGAACGTCAGATTCAAACCCGTCAATGGTCAGCAGGTGTTGGTACGCGGCGCGATTAGCGTGTACGAACCCCGCGGCGACTATCAATTACTGATTGAGTCTATGTTACCTGCAGGTGATGGTTTACTTGCCCAACAGTATGAAGCCCTCAAGTTGAAGCTTGCAGCTCAAGGATTATTTGCTGCCGACACTAAAAGGGAACTTCCTAAAAATATCCAGCGTATTGGAGTCATAACCTCGCCCACGGGCGCCGCCGTTCGCGATGTGTTGCATGTGCTCGCAAGGCGCGACCCTTCTATTGAAGTCATTATTTATCCGACCCAAGTACAGGGCGAAAATGCAGACCTTAATATTTGTCAGGCCATTAACATCGCCAACCAACGACTCGAAGTCGATGTACTGCTGTTAACCCGCGGCGGTGGGTCGTTAGAAGATTTGTGGTGCTTTAATAGTGAGGCGTTAGCTCATACCATCTATAACAGCGCCCTGCCCGTTGTAAGCGCGGTTGGACATGAAGTCGATACCACTATCAGTGACTATGTTGCCGATGTGCGTGCCCCCACACCATCAGCAGGTGCAGAGCTGCTTTCCCAAGACAGCGAGAATAAGAGTCAGCGTCTCGCTACTGTGCTTAGCCGCTTAAAGCAAAGCGCCAGTCACTATCAGCTTAAACAGGAAAGACGCTTAAGTTTGCTCGAGCACAGACTGCAACGCTTAGATCCTAAACGCAACTTGCAACAATTTGAGCAGCGTTTCGATGAAATGCAACTGCGTTTAGAGTCCGCCCTATCGCAGCGCTTACATCTAATGGCTCGACGTCATCAGCTACTTGCTAGCCGTCTTGAGCAGCAATCACCCAAACACAAGTTAGATCTTGAGACCAATCGCTTAAGCTATTTAGCCAGTCGTTTGCAAGATGCGATGCAAGACAAACTCCATCAAAGCGAGCAGCGTATAAAGTACGTCGCCCATCAGCTTGCAACCGTCAGCCCTTTAGCAACATTAAGTCGCGGCTACAGCATTACCACAGATTCAAGTAATCAAGTGATCGAAGATACCGCCAAGCTGAATATTGGCGACAGCATTTACACTCGTTTACTGCAAGGCAAGGTAGTATCAACGGTTACAGAACTCATCCAAGAGCCTTAACTACCTGTTTAAAAGAGTATTGACGGTATTTAGCTGGTAACACCAACAAAAAAGGAACCCTCGGGTTCCTTTTATCTGTTCGCTCAACTTAGCTTTTTACAAAACGCATTATTTAGTTTTGCGATCTTTAATATGGCTTAGGGCGCGTTTACGACGACGCTCTTGGCTCATAGTCAGCTTTTCAACTTTGTTTTCAAATGGGTTATCTCCCTCTTGGAAACGCAGTTGGATTGGCGTGCCGACTACTTTCAATGAACGACGGAAGTAGTTCATCATGTAACGCTTGTAAGAGTCCGGCAACTTGCTCACCTGGTTACCGTGAATAACCACGATTGGCGGGTTATAACCACCTGCGTGGGCGTATTTCAGCTTCACGCGGCGACCGTTAACCAATGGCGGCTGATGGTCATCCTGTGACATCTGCATAATACGGGTCAACATAGAAGTACTGACGCGACGAGTCGCACTGTCGTAAGCTTCTTCAATCGACTCGAACAGATGACCCACCCCAGTACCGTGCAATGCAGAAATAAAGTGAATACGGGCAAAATCGATAAAGCCTAAACGGCGGTCAAGCTCACTCTTAACCCGATCTTTAATGCCTTGATCGATTCCGTCCCACTTGTTGACGGCGATAACCAAGGCACGGCCTGCGTTAAGGGCAAAACCTAACAGACCTAAGTCCTGCTCGGCGATACCTTCACGTGCATCAATGATAAGCAGTACGACGTTGGCATCTTCAACCGCTTTTAAGGTTTTAATGACCGAGAACTTCTCGATAACTTCATGGACTTTACTGCGACGGCGCACCCCAGCGGTATCGATGATCACGTACTCGCGGCCATCGCGCTCCATAGGAATATAAATGCTGTCGCGGGTGGTGCCAGGCTCATCGTAAACCACCACACGCTCTTCACCTAAGATACGGTTAGTCAGCGTCGATTTACCCACGTTTGGCTTACCGATGATCGCAAGCTTAATCGGTAAATCTTGTAGACGTTTCTGTTCGGCTTCGGCTTCTTCTTCGGTGTACTGACGCTCGTCGACTTCTTCCTCTTCGCCTTGGCGTTCAATACCCATAGCTTCGGCGTAAGGTGTCAGGGCGTATTCAATCATGTTGGTCACGCCGCGACCTTGGGCGGCAGCCATTTGATAGACTTCGCCTAAACCTAAAGACCAAAACTCAGCACAAGCCGAATCGGCATCAATACCGTCAATCTTGTTAGCGACAACGAAAGTGGTTTTCTCGCGGCTACGCAGGTGCTGGGCAATTGACAAATCCGCGGCAGTTAACCCCGCACGCGCATCGGTCATAAATAAAACAACATCGGCTTCTTCAATGGCGGCAAGGGATTGCTCGGCCATCTTAGTTTCGATCCCCTCTTCAGTGCCGTCGATACCGCCGGTATCCACTACGATAAATTCATAGCCGGATAGGAATGCTCGACCATATTTACGGTCACGTGTTAGGCCAGGAAAGTCAGCAACCAGCGCATCACGCGTACGCGTAAGGCGGTTAAATAAGGTGGATTTACCGACGTTCGGCCGACCAACAAGGGCCACTACAGGGATCATGATTTTGCCTCTAAAAAACTTTTCAATAAAAAGCCCCCGGAACACACTTCCAGGGGCTCTACAAGGATAACACTTTTAACTAAGGAAGTGTTACAACAGCGAGCTTTCCACTGCGACCTTGCACGTAGATTTTATCATCCACCACTAATGGCTGGCTGAATAATCCAGAGCTATCCACTTGGACTCGACCCACGATACTGCCCGTGCCGCGGTCAATGAAATGTACATAACCTTCAAAATCACCTACTACCAAATAGTCCTTATAGACCGCTGGCGAGGTTAATGTACGGTTAGCTAGTTCAGAGTTGCTCCACAGCTCTAAACCGTTGCGCTTATCTACAGAATAGATGCGGCTATGGTCATCCACCAGGAACAAGCTTAAACCTTCTGAAGCTAATTCGTTAAAGCTAGAATACTTACGCGACCAAATCACGCGACCAGTACGCAGCTCCATCGACACTAAGTTGCCATTGTAGCTTACCGCATACAGGTTATCGCCTAGGATAAGCGGCGTCATATCTACGTCAGCCATACGGGTAAATTCATTACCACCCGTTGGATTATAGATAGGTTGCTCCCAAGCAGCTTGGCCGTTGTTTTTAACCACAACCGCCACTTTGCCATCGGCGGTACCGATAAAGAAACCACCCGCCTCATAGGCCGCAGCACCCGTGCCTCTTAAGGTCAGATTAGGTAGCTGCATCTCGTAGGACCATAGTTTATCACCTGTGTCTACGTTAAAGGCTTCAAGGGAACCTGAGCTCGTGCTCACAACGACCACATCATCGGCAACGGTAGGTTTAGAAAGTAACTCACCACCCGCAACGACATGCCATAAGACTTGACCGTCTTCAGCATGTAGCGCTGCTAATAGACCGCTCTCACCACCGACGAAAATTTTATTTCGCGCAGCGGTAATGCCAGAGGCTAAACGCGCACCTTTGTTTTTAGACAGGGCATTATCACGAAACTCTTCGCTGAAATCCTTAGTCCAAACTCGCTCACCCGTTGCTTCATCAAAAGCAACGACTTCACCATAACGGTCGGCAGCAAAGATTTTACCGTAACGAACGGCAGGCGTGAGGCGAGAATAGTAATCCCCAACCCCATCACCGACAGAGGCGCTCCAACTCACTTCAGGAAACACGGTTACCTGAATCGCAGTTAACTCACTTACCGGTTCTTCTTCAATATCGCTAGAAGAACAGGCGGATAACAGAGCTAGGCTTAACCCAGCGGCTAGCAGGTTCTTGCACCAAGACTTCATCAAGGGATCCCTTATGCTTGATTTAGATTATCAAGTTTGATTTTTAGCGCAGGGCTGGTGACGACACCGCCATTGTCCATTGCCGCTTGATAGGCAGATTTTGCTTTATCGGTTTGACCTTGACGCACAAATAAGTCGCCTTTTAGCTCTTCACGTTGCGCCACAAACGCTTTATCCGTGACTTGTTCTAAGGTCGCTAACGCACCGTCAACTTGACCTTGTTCCGCTTGAACGCGGGCTAAACGCAGTGTTGCGATAGAATCTAAGCCTGCGCCAGGTTTTGCCGCGATGACTTTTTTCAAAGCTTCCTCAGCTTTAGCAAAATCGCTTGCTTCAACCGCAGATTTTGCCACGATTAAATCTAACAGTGCTTGATAACCTTTTTGGTCGTGGTTCTTAGCGAACGCTTCCGCCCCAGCTAACATTGCCTTTTCGTCAGCCGTTTGAGTCATCAAGGCTTGGAATGCAACAGAGGCTTCTTCTGCCTTTGCCACTTTATGATCAGAGTATGTATTCCAACCGTATAGGCCGCCTAAACCAACGACCGCCCCGATAACAACCGAGGTACCATAGTCTTTCCAGAACTGCTTGATAGCATCAACTTGTTGTTCTTCTGTGCTATAAATTTCCACGCGCACGTCCTCTTAATTAGTTGAGATCTGCTAAAAATGCCGTTAACGCATTTCGAGCCACTCGTTGTTGTTCGTTGTCATTGCGTAAATATTTAACGGTAACCACACCCTCGGCTAATTCTTCCTCGCCGAGGAGTAAGGCCACTTGTGCGCCGCTTTTATCGGCACGCTTCATTTGCTTCTTAAAATTACCGCCACCACAGTGGCTCATTACACGAAGGTTCGGTAATGCAGAGCGCAGCTCTTGGGCAACCTTAATGGCTTCCACTAGGCAGCTATCGCCCATCGCCGATACATAAACGTCGACAGCAGCAGGAATATCCTGGGTCAATTCAAGGGTTTCGAGTAATAAAACGATGCGCTCTAACCCCATAGCAAAACCAACTGCAGGGGTATCTTTACCACCAAGCTGAGCGACTAAACCATCGTAGCGACCGCCCGCAAGGACTGTGCCTTGTGAGCCTAAGCTATTGGTAACCCATTCAAAAACCGTGCGATTGTAGTAATCTAAACCACGAACTAAGCGCGGATTAACTCGGTATTGGATGCCAACGGCGTCAAGGAGTTCACGTAATTGTGCAAAATGTTGTGAAGATTCTTCGCCTAAGTAATCCATCAGCGCGGGCGCATCCGCCAAAATGGCTTGCACGTTGGCATCTTTCGAGTCCAGAACACGCAGTGGATTGCTGTACATACGGCGTTGACTGTCTTCGTCGAGCTTATCTTTATGCTGCTCAAGGAACGCAATCAGTGCTTCACGGTACGCGGCGCGCTCAGCAGGATCGCCTAGGGTGTTTAGCTCTAGTGTCACATGCTCAGTAATGCCAAGTTTTTCCCACAGACGGGCGGATAACATCAACACTTCGGCGTCAATATCGGCGCTACCAATACCATACACTTCAACACCAAATTGATGGAACTGGCGATAGCGACCTTTTTGTGGGCGCTCATGGCGGAACATTGGGCCCATGTACCACAGGCGTTGTTCTTGGTTATACAACAGGCCGTGTTCGTTACCAGCACGGACTGTAGAGGCAGTACCTTCAGGACGCAGGGTTAAACTGTCACCGTTACGATCCTCAAAGGTATACATTTCTTTTTCAACGATATCAGTGACCTCACCAATAGAGCGTTTGAAAAGATCGGTATTTTCCACTATTGGGGTGCGGATTTCACTGTAACCGTAAGCCGCTACGCTTGAACGTAATACGCCTTCCACTTTTTGCCATAGAGGACTTTGAGTTGGCAGAATGTCATTCATTCCGCGAATCGCTTGGATCTGTTTTGCCACTGTATCGACTCGTCCGATTTCGCTTAATTAATAAAAATGTCAGGCATTATAGGCTTTTCAATACTAAACGTAAAATGACCCCGTTTGCTTTCGGGGTCTAGCTCAAGCCTTGGGAGTGTTCACTGCAATGGAATGAATTACTCAGTTGTATCTTTTACCTGAATACGATTAGCCATTTGGCTGGCCTTGGCGCGAATTTTTGCTTCGAGGGAATCCACGAGGTTATCGTTGTCAAAGCGCTCTTTTTGGCGCTCCCCCTCATCATAGTAACCACTTTTACGATGCCCACCGGTGAGACCAATGTGCGACACTAACGCTTCACCTGGACCATTCACCACACAGCCGATAATCGACACATCCATCGCGGTCGTCACATCTTCGAGGCGTCGCTCAAGCTCATTCACTGTGCTAATTACATCGAACTCTTGGCGCGAGCAAGAAGGACAGGCAATGAAGTTAATGCCGCGGCTACGGATACGCAGGGATTTTAAAATATCAAATCCGACTTTAATTTCTTCAACAGGGTCGGCCGCCAATGAAATACGCAGGGTATCACCAATACCTTCGGCAAGTAGCATACCTAAACCCACGGCAGATTTAACCGCACCGGCGCGGGCACCTCCGGCTTCGGTGATCCCTAAATGCAAAGGTTGGCGAATTTGCTTGGCTAGTAAACGGTAAGACTCAACCGCAAGGAACACGTCGGATGCCTTCACACTGACCTTAAATTGGTCGAAGTTGAGACGGTCCAGAATATCCACATGGCGCATGGCTGATTCGAGCAGCGCCTCTGGCGTGGGCTCTTTATATTTGTCCATCAAGTCTTTTTCTAATGAACCGCCATTCACACCAATACGGATAGGAATATTTCTATCACGGGCAGATTCCACCACGCTGCGGATACGCTCTTCGTTACCGATATTACCCGGGTTGATACGCAGGCAATCTGCGCCATATTCGGCTACTTTGAGGGCAATACGGTAATCGAAGTGGATATCAGCGACTAAAGGTACTCTAACTTGCTGTTTAATCTGCTTAAAGGCTTCGGCGGCATCCATGGTGGGCACGGAGACACGCACAATATCGGCGCCAACGTTTTCCAAGGCGCGGATTTGAGCCACAGTCGCCTCGACATCGGTCGTCTTTGTATTAGTCATCGATTGCACGGCAATCGGCGCCCCATCACCAATCGGTACATTACCGACATAAATACGGGTAGAAGGACGACGTTTAATCGGTGTTTCGCTATACATACTCAATACGCTCTTTTTCGGTACAACTGTGTTTTGCGTCTTTATGACCTAAGCCTTTGGAATAGTCAAACGGGCAACACGTCCTTTGGGATATTCTGCAAGGCTAATGGCTTGCCCATCCACACTAAAGCTCGTAACTACGGTTGGTGCTCCGAGAATGACTTTAAAGGGTGGCACGCCGCTAACCTGAATATTGGCACCCGCGCCGCGAACGCCATCAACAATCGCTTTGCCATTGGCATCGAGAATATTGATCCAGCAGTCACCGCTCAGTTGAATATTGATAGTTGATTGGCCCGCAATAGGTGCAATTTCAGTCGCAGCAGTTTGCGCTGTGCTTGGCTGGTTAGCTTCAGCAGTACTAGTCGGCTGACTCGCTACTGCCTGATTAACCGTTTGAGTGACCACTTGTGCAGCCGTCTGCGCTTGAGCCTGAGCACCATTTTGACCCTGCATTTGTGCAGCGTTCGTCGAATCCAGATTCTCAGCATCCATTGGACTTCCCGGTATATCCATTGCACCTTCTGCACCATTTTCCGCGGTTGCAACAATAGTGCTAGGATCAGTGTCTTGCACTGGACCGTCGGTTGCCATCGAGCCATTCACAGCGATATCGGTTAAACGCTCACTTGCGTCGGTCTCCGTCAGCAACACATCACCGGGCAAGGTTAGGTTTGCCGCAGCGACTTCTTCTGCTGTGGGCTTAGACACATCGATATGGGCGACCATATTGGTACGCTGTACCCACCACGCCACAAAGGAGCCAAATAACACGGCTACGATGACAAAGCTCAACCATTTTAGGCGGGTATCTCGAGCTTGATGCGTTGTTTTGCGGGAAAAACTTTGCATTGCAGGTGGCGTGACTGTAGGCACTTGACGCGCTAAACAAGCTTCAATCTGGGCATTATCAATACCGAGCATGCGGGCGTAATTTTTAACGTATCCACGCACATAGGTTGAAGAGGCGATATTGGAAAAGTCATCGGCTTCGAGATTTTGCACAATACTAGGACGCAAATGCAGCTTCACTGCTGTATCTGCAATGCTAAGACCCATTTGCTCACGGGCTGATTTAAGTAAAGATCCAAGCGTTACATCAGACGCTGTAGCTGAAGCTTCTTCGTTAGCTTGCAGATCAACAGACGCATTGATTTCATTATCTTTCATCGATTCAAATTAACTCTATATTGCTTGGCTTGAAGCGATGAGGGAAACTTGGCCATCAATATAATGCCAAATCTCTGAACGGCTGCATCATCATTCAACGCCTGCTCAATTTTGATTCCGAGCGCTAAACTCTCTGGAGATTGAGCCGCCACTTGGTGATAACGCGCTAGTTGATTACGCGCTTGGAGATAATCATTCAAGCTTAGGTCAAGCTCAGCCAGCTCCAGCAATGACACCGAACGTCTCGGGTCATACTTTAGCGCCATCTGAAAATACTGTCGTGCCTTTTGTTTTTGTCCCGCTTCTCGGCTGCAAAGCCCGAGGTTTTCATAGCTAGAAGCTGTACGGGTATATTTGGGCATTTCAATTGCAGCCAAAAACATTTTTTCAGCTTTGTCGTATCGTTTTTGCTGACACAAAAACACCCCGAAGTTATTAAAAGAATCGCCCGTGACGTCCTTGGTATTAATAGCGTTCTGATATGCCTGTTCTGTACGGACTAAATCGCCCACGGTTTGATAGTAATAAGCCATGGCAACGTGCACATCTTCAAGCTCAGGCGCATATTCAATTGCTCTATCGAGATTATATTTAGCTTGTTCCGTGTTACCCCGATTCAAATAGGTTAAACCGAGCTGCATACGTTCCCTCGCGGCAGCAACTTTGTCTAATTTGCGCTCAGATACCGGCACATCCGTCCCAGAATAGGTACGCTCAGTCACACAACCTGTTGTGAATAACGACAGTGCAATGGCTAACGATAACCCTGACAATCCATGCTTCATGGGTAAACCTATAAATCTATGCAAACAAAGAGTTAATTCATTGTGACCGAAATCTGGTTTTCTTGCATGCGTTTTTTTGCTAAACGTTTAGTTCTGTCGCGAATATCACCCGCTAACTGACCACAGGCCGCATCAATATCATCACCACGCGTCTTACGCACAATCACAGTTAAACCATATTCCATCAAGACCTTTGAGAAGCGATCAATGCGAGAATTCGACGAACGACCGTAGGGAGAGCCCGGGTATGGGTTGAACGGAATCAGGTTCACCTTACAAGGGGTGTCCTTCATTAATTGAGCTAATTCATGGGCTTGCTCTGTGCTGTCATTGATGTGGTCAAGCATTACATACTCAACGGTCACACGGCCACGGTTAGCGTTAGATTTAGCAATATAACGACGGATACCCGCTAGGAATTCCTGCAGCGGATATTTTTTGTTCACTGGCACTAAAATGTCGCGCAGCTCATCGTTCGGGGCGTGGATACTCACAGCAAGTGCTACATCGAGGGCATCACCTAATTTATCCAACGCTGGCACAACACCAGAGGTCGATAGGGTCACGCGGCGCTTTGATAAACTAAAGCCGAAATCATCCAGCATGATGTCCATGGCAGGGATAACGTTTGCGAGGTTAAGCAGCGGCTCGCCCATGCCCATCATCACCACGTTGGTGATTGGACGCTCACCGGTTTCTTTTGCAAACCCTAAGAAGTGAGACACGCGCCAAATTTGACCCACGATTTCAGAAACGGTCAGGTTACGGTTAAAGCCCTGCTGTGCCGTAGAGCAGAAGGTGCATTCGAGGGCACACCCCACTTGCGATGACACGCACAAAGTGGCTCTGTCATCTTCAGGAATATAAACGGTTTCTACTTCCTGACCTTCGCCCACGTTAATAGCGAATTTAATCGTACCGTCGGTAGACTTTTGGAAGCTTGAAATTTCAGGTGCCACGATTTCACAGCGCGCCGCCAATTTTTGGCGAAGTACTTTGTTGATGTTAGTCATCTCTTCGAAGTCACTGACACCGAAATGATAGATCCACTTCATCAGTTGATCGGCACGGAAAGGCTTCTCGCCAAGATCCGCAAACAATGCACGCATCGCCTTACGATCAAGGTCTAATAAATTGATCTTTTTTTCACTCATGGGACTAACCTCAACACCAAAACCTGCAACAGGGCGGCGAATTATACAGATGCAAATAAATTTTAGCCAGCAACTCCACACGCCCTATGGTAGAATCATCGCGGGCTAATGTGGCCTAAATTATGGAGTTGTAATACCACCTTTATGTTAACCCTCATTATTATAGTGCTTGTCGCTGTGGGAATTTCCTTTCTTTGCAGCGTGTTCGAAGCCGTCCTGCTTTCTGTCACCCCAAGCTATATCGCCTCCCTCGAGCAATCCGACGCGCCCGCTGCTGCTAGATTACGCAAACTCAAAGAAAACGTAGAAGCGCCGCTCGTTGCTATTTTAACCCTTAACACTATTGCACACACAGTAGGTGCAGCGGTTGCGGGGGCTCAAGCTGCCAAGGTGTTTGGGGACGAAATGTTGGGGGTATTCTCCGGTATATTAACTTTCCTGATTTTATTCTTTTCCGAAATTATTCCTAAATCCGTAGGTGCCAACAATTGGCGCCGTCTGGCGCCGAGTGTATCAATCGCCATCACTTGGATGAAGCGGGTAACAAAACCGCTGATTTGGATGTCACTCCAAGTTACGCGTTTATTAGGCAAAGGCGAAGAAGGGCAATATATCCGCCAAGAGATGAGCGCCATGGCCAAAATCGGCCAAGAGTCCGGGGAGCTCGATGAACAAGAATCAAAGATTCTGACTCAAATGCTAAGCGCACGTGATGTACCGGTAACCGCCATTATGACCCCCCGCACTGTGATGTTTTCTCTGCCTGTTTCGTTAGAGCAAACTGAGTTCGTAAAACTTTACCGTGACAAACCCTTTAGCCGAATTCCGGTATTCGACAAGGATCACGATGACATTATTGGCTACGTCACCCGCACCGATGTTTTACTCGCCGAGCGTTACACTCCAAATGCGCCGATTGGCGAGCTCAAGCGAAGCCTGTTTGTGGTACCCGAAACGGCTAAGATTTTGCCACTCTTTGAGCGCATGATTAAACGCAATACTCAAATCGCCATGGTGGTGGATGAATACGGCAGTAGCCAAGGGATTGTGACCCAAGAGGACATTATCGAGTCGCTATTAGGTCTTGAGATTGTTGATGTGAACGACCCTGCCACCGATATGCAACAGCTGGCGCGAAAACTCTGGACCAAACGGATGAAACAAAAAGGCATTCGCCTCTCCGATGACGGTGACTTCGAAGCCGCCGCCGAAGACGATGAGTCCAAATCGGGATAAGCGGTCAATCAGCTACGTAAGATAGTTAAGAATGAAATAAGGGGGGCTTTGCTCCCTTTCTTGTTTTAGGTGGCAAGGTTATAATCGCCCGCCGCATTAGAGGTAGATTATGACCAAGGGATACACACTCACGCTCGCCCACGTTAATGATACGCACTCGAATTTCGAGCCTAGCCGCGTACAATTCTGCCTCAACATAGCGCATAAATCCTTCGATATTACTAGCCACAGTGGTGGCTACGCCCGCATAGGATTTCAATTAGCGAAGGCACGTAAGCAGGCCAAACTTGAGCAAACCCCTTTCTTATTTTTACATGGGGGCGATAGCTTCCAAGGCACTTTGTATTTCAGCCATTTTAAGGGTAAGGCAAATGCACACTTACTGAATTTACTCGCCCCCGATGCTATGGTGATTGGCAACCACGATATCGACGAAGGAAACGCTTGCCTTGCAAGATTTGCCGCGCAAATCGATTTTCCTCTGCTTGCGGGCAATATGGATCTCAGCCAAGAGGATACGAACAAGCCGGGCAATCTTAGAAGCCTTGATAATATCCTAAGTTTTAATAGCGAGACTCAGCTTGCGAGCTATTTACTTAAGCCCTTCTACGATACGCAAATGGCGATTATCGGTATTACGCTCGATCAGATGAAGGAAATCGCACGGCCCGATCCCGACACCCATTTTGTCGACGCTATTGCCACCACTGCGCGCACAGTCGAGCACCTTCGCAGTATCGGCATTAAGCACATTATCGTGCTGAGCCACCTTGGTTTAGATCAGGACAGAACCCTTGCAGAAAAAGTATCTGGTATTAGTCTGATTGTCGGTGGCCATACTCATACCTTGCAGGGTGACTTTAGCGAGCTAGGTTTAAACAATATTCCCTATGGTGAAACCATTAATGGCACACCGATTGTCCATGCGGGTAAATACGCCGAAACCTTAGGCCTTTCGCAAATTGAATTCGATAAGGATGGTCGCGCCATTCAGCTTTCTGGCGGCAATTACTTTATGCTCGACTCGCAGTTTATGTTGAGCTCACATGACAATGTGAGCGAACACGATTACCAAGCAGTACGTGAGCGCCTCTTGCAGCATCCCCACATTCTGTGGGATGAGGCGGATAGTAATATTAATGACATCATTTTAACCCAGTACCGCCCCGCCATTGCGGAGATGGAAAGCAAAGTACTGGCACTGGTGCCAAAAAATCTCACTCATACTCGCCTGCCCTCAAAGGCCCTACCCCACGGCAGTGAAATCGCCCCTTGGGTCAGCCGCAGTATGTTCCAAGAAGCCAAACTTGAAGATCCAAGGGTGCATTTCGCCCTGCATAATGCGGGCGGAGTCAGGCAATCGGTCGCTCAAGGTCAGCTTACCCTTGCCGATGTGATGGGACAACTACTCCCCTTTGAGCTGCCGCTGGTTAAGTATGAAATTGAAGGCCAGTTTCTTTACCAAGCCTTAGAGTCGGCGATTAATGCTGCCACCAATAACAGTGTGCAGGGTACGGGCGCGGGTAGTTTCCCCTACACCTACGGTTTAAGGTATTTTTACGATGGTCGCCGCGACTTAGGTGAAAGACTGTTTAAGCTCGAGCTGATGTGTCAGCAAGATAAATCGGTGTGGTATCCGGTGGAGCTCGATGCGCTTTATGTTGGGGTATCGACCGCTTACACGGCTGCGGGAAAAGAAGGTTATCATCCGCTGCTTAATGCCCGCTGGCAGGAGTCCATGGAATCTCTGACGCTGCCTCAGGCATTTATTCGTTTTTTAAACCGCGCGCCCAATCCAAACTTAGCGGATTTGCTCTCGCCCCATGTGCATTACACTAGCCATATTAAGCGCTCGATTTAAGCCAGTTGCGGCTAAATCTGCCAATCACACTTAGGTAAGCGCTCGGTAAACCAGCTTTGAGCCTTACCCTGACACCCTTTACGCCAGGCAATAAACAAACTTTGAGAAGGCCTTGGCATTTCCATTTCACAGGCCACTAAACTCCCGTTGACCAACTGCTCCCTAATCAAGTGTTTTGGTAAATAGCCCACCCCAAGGCCTAACTGCTGCGCCTTAATCTTGGTTTGCATATCGGGCACGCGGATAATTTGCCGGCTATCGAATAACCCGCTCGAGCGCTGGGCAAGGGCTGTTGAGCTGTCAGCCACGACAATGGAAGGGAACTGCAGCAGCGCTTCGCTGGGGATTGGATGTTGAAACTGAGCGAGGGAATGCCCAGGCATGATAGCAAACACAAATTCGAGGGTGCCGATTTCGGCAATTTGATATTGCCCCGTTGGCACCTCCCCCGTCACTCCAATCGCAATATCCGCCCGCCCCGAATAGAGTGCATCCCAAGGACCGCCAAGGGATTCCTCACGAACATTGATGTTGACCTGTTTACCAAGGTCTGTGAACTCGCCAATCAGCTTTAGTAGCGGCAGGTTTGGCACAACGGTATCAATAGCTAAGGTCAGGGTCGACTCCCAACCCGTTTCGAGTTGTTTAACGGCATCTTCAAGGCGAGTCGCCGCAACTAATATTTCCCGCCCTTGGCGTAATACCAACTGACCGACACTGGTTAATTCCGCCCTCTGCCCCTTTCGTTCAAATAATTTTACCCCTAAATCGCTTTCTAACTTATGAATCGTATAAGTCAGCGCCGAGGGCACCCGAAACAAAGATTCGGCCGCAGCCGAAAAACTTCCTTTTTTATCAATCGCATCGAGCACTATTAATCCATCAAGACTGATCACTGGCAACATAATCGCCCCTTATTCAAAAAATTTGAAATAGTATGTGAAAATGTTCCGATTTTCTTTCAATAAGATCAAGCCTAAGCTGATTATCAATGGAGAACAGCAACAAGGCATCCTCCAAAAAAGGTCAACTCACTCTGTTAAAAGATTTGAAAGAAGGAACATCCCATGAAAGCACTTATTGCAAAAACCTTAACATCAGCCCCTAGCTTTGCACCTTTACTGCTGCGCCTGCCCATAGGGATTATCCTGATGGCCCACGGCTCACAAAAACTGTTTGGCTGGTTTGGAGGTTACGGCCTAGAAGGCACAGGACAGTGGATGGCATCAATCGGCTTAACCCCTGGATATTTGATGGCTCTGATGGCGGGTTCGAGCGAGTTCTTCGGTGGGCTATTACTTATCATCGGTTTATTGACTCGCCTCAGTAGTGTAGTGTTGTCCTTTACCATGGTGATCGCGATTCTGTCGGTTCACATAGGTAATGGCCTATTCCTAAGCAACAATGGTTATGAATTTGGTCTGGCGCTGTTAGCAGCAACCGCATCACTGGTGTTCTCGGGTGCTGGCCGACTGGCGGTAGATAATATTATTGCTCGTCGTTTAGATAAGTAGGAGGCAAAAATGATCCGCATTCGTAAGGCAGAAGACCGAGGTCAGGCCGACTTTGGCTGGTTAAAGAGTCAACATAGCTTCTCTTTTGCGAGCTACTACGATCCGAAACATATGGGCGTATCCTCACTTAGGGTTATCAACGATGACAGGGTCGCCCCCGGCGCGGGTTTTGATACCCACGGTCACAGGGATATGGAGATAATTAGCTATGTGATCTCTGGCACCATCACCCATAAGGACAGTTTCGGCAATGTAACAACTTTGCCCGCAGGTGAGTTTCAGTTGATGTCAGCCGGTAAAGGGATTTACCACAGTGAGTTCAACGCATCCAACACTGAGGGGCTGCACTTTCTGCAGATTTGGATCCAACCGGATACCTTAGGCATAGAGGCGGGCTATCAGCAAAAGGCCTTTGAACAAACATCACCGCTAACGGCAGTTGTCACCCCGACTGGCGAGAATGGCACCTTAAAAGTGCAGCAGGATGCGACCCTGTATCGCTTATTACTGGACGCAGAGGAGCAAACAGTGTTAACCCAAGTGCCAAGTCGTAATACCTATGTTCAGGTGATTGAAGGCAGGTTAAATGTGAATGACATGGACTTAACTGCGGGAGATGGCGCCCATATCACAGAAGAGAAGATCCTGATATTTAACGCAAGACAGGGTAAAGTCTGCGCCCTAGTGTTCGATTTAGCGTGATTGCAGTCTGTTGAGCCCATAAAAAAACCGCCCATAGAATAGGCGGTTTTTGTATGGCGTTATGCTAACAACTTTAATCAACTTAAGTTTCAAAACTTAGGTAAGGGACAGCATTAAACTAAAGTTCACTAGCACCTGCGCCTTATCCTGCATCTTATCCTCAGGGGTAATATAGCGCCGCAGTTCATTACGACGCAGCAAGTTAAAACCTTGCTTTTCAAAAAATGGCCGTGCTTGATAGGAGGCTTCAACCGTCAAGCGTTTCACGCTACGATTTTTAGCCGCCTCGAGTAAGGCTAAATAGAGCTGAGTCGCCACACCGGCGCGGCTGTAGTCTGGGTGCACAAACAAACAGTCCACCTCACCGACTAAGCAGTCAAATTCATGCTCTGGGCATAGTCTTAGATTGATAAAGCCCACCAGCTTACCATCAGCCTCTGCAACGAAAGTGGTGGTGTCTTCGAGTTTGGCCAGCCAATAGGCTTCGCTACGGGCTCCCCCCTTGTGTTGAACCCATGCCAAACGCTCGGTGAGCGAATAGTATTCCTGCGATCCCATCACACTGGCATCGAATACCGCGGCCACCTGACTCACATCTTGGGGCGAAAATAAACGTACTTGCATTGGCGTCCACTCCTTCGGTTAATCGCAGCCCATTGCCGTTACTGGGAGTATACTCCTACTCGATTACAAATTTTTAATCATATAAAAACTTGCTAGCACCTGACCCGATTTTTGCTGGTAGCTGCGTTGAGCCTGAGTAAACCCCATCTTAATAAACAATCCCTTAGATAGATAAGAGGCATCAGTCATTAAACGCTGATAGCCCTGCACTTTTGCCCATAACTCTAACTGCCGATATAGTTGCTCACCCCATCCCTGTCGTTGCCAATCGGGATGAATGTACAGACTGTCTATGTAGCCACGGCGCTGGAAAACGGTTTCGACATTAATAAAGCCAATACAACGGTTTTTATGGCTTATTTCATCGGTCAGCAAAAGTACCCACGCCTTCGAGCGTTTAAGGCGTAAATCCCAATGCTTAGCTGAACGTGGTGAACGCGACCAAGCATTGAGCTGCGACTCGCTATAACGCTCATGGTTAATGTGCTGCACACTAATATGGTACAAATCACTAATCTCTCGAGCATATTGGTGCTGATAGGGCGCTATCGAGATCTTTGAATGCGCTAACAAACTCTTATCCAATCCTTAAGTTCATAAGCGGTTATATTGCCGTGAAATCACTGAGATAGGTAGTGGATTGTTAACTGAGCCTACCAGATAACAAATAGCCCCGAGCTTAGTCGAGGCTATTTTAAGGAGATGAAGGCTTAGGAAATATGCTAAGACCTTAAAAACTCATTATTTCTTTTCAATTTGGCCCACAAACAATAGTTTGTCGAAGGTGCGGTTCAAGGTTTTGCTGGTGAACTGATTCATCCACATTTGTTCAACCACAGCCACTTTATCGCCCTTTTTTAGCTCAGTTTGAGGACCTGCTGCCCAGAATGTAGTGTCCGCTTCTTTAATTTCAACATAGGTATAGCCACCACTATTCATGGTGTCGACAACCGTCCCCTCATGGGCTACACCCTGCGCCCAAGCGCTCGACATACCAAGTGCTAAGGTTGCTACCGCTGCTAATTTCACTAATTTTGCCTTCATGCCAGTGTTCCTTCTGATTTGCTAATATGCCGCATTAAAACACGCTAAAAACAATAAATCGCTAATCTCTATCACGAAATACAACACTTATCGCAAAAGCATTATTTTTATCTCAGGTTAGGGAACTCATTTCAATAGGGGTTTTAACATCCCTTCCAAACCGTTAAGTTTCACCTCATAGATAAGCGCTAATTGCTCACCGAGTTTTCCCTTAGGGAACCCTTGCTGATGAAACCATACAAGATAAGGCTCGGGTAACTCGAGTAAACGCCGCCCAGCATATTTACCAAAGGGCATGATTTGATTCACTGCTTCGACTAATTGTTGCTGGTCCATAACTGAGTCCTTAGGAATTCTTAAGCTAATGCTATCCCATTCACAATCAAATGACCCGCAACAAAGGGTTGGACTGACCATAGATTAACCACAGAGCATTTGTCTGGACTACGCCCGAGGATATTACTCAACCCGTTTAAGCAAATTTGGCCCAAAGGAAGCGCAGTGGGAACGTACAAATCCATATTCTGCACACAGCAGCTCATCTTCTCCAAGAGCGCTAATGCTAACGGTGTCACCTACCTGACAATTCATCTCAATAAAGTCCATCATCCGCCCTAATAGAATATTGGCTAATCCTAAATGCCGATATGCTGGCAGGGTTAAAAAATCCTCGATAGCATAATGACATGCGGTGACTTTAACTACACAGGCTGTTGCCACAATCATCGATGAATTGACCAAAGAAGGCGTAGCATCGATTGTCGCCAGCGCTTTCATACGAATACAAATCCAAAAAGGGCTTTGCTGATGTTCAACTTCATGCTCAACCCCAATCGAGTGACGGCCAGCTTCAACCCTTAGATTTAGCAATTCATGAAATAATGGCGCAGTTTCAATTAATTCAAATTCGATTGGTGTCGGCATTTTCATATCCATAATGGCATCCCAAAAGAAATACTCGAAAAATCATAGTGATTAGAGCTGGTCTTCAGGATCCTAGCCGAGGAAGTTGGCAATTTGATGACATAAGTTTCGAGCAGATGCTTACACAGAGCTGTACCAAACTTAAAATAGGCGCTCAAAATAAATAATATTTTGGAATATAAATTATTAAAATATTATGTTTTGGCTATATATAAATAGATAATACGAAACCACGTTTTTTTGAAATATGGTGTGTATTTGTGTCACCTTATCGTAAAAAAATTAACATACATTAAAAATCAACAAGTTAATTTAAGTAAACCCTTTAAATTCCACCCGAAAATGCTTAGTCAAAATAATGACACACGAGAACATTTTGCCAATTTACCAGCGCAAGACAAATTTAAAAAAAACGTCAAAAATCAGCTAATTGACCTTAATTAACACAGAGTTTACATTCAGTAATAAGAACAAAGTACGGTTGCAAACAAACTTGTAAACTGCACCGTGCAAATGTCACTCTAAGCATTGAGGAATACATCATGATAGTGTTGATCGGCGGAGAAAAAGGCGGGAGCGGCAAAAGCTGTCTTGCTCAAAATATCGCAGTATTTCTAACCAAAGAATGTGGTGCCTCTGTCATTATGGTGGATTGCGATCCGCAGCGCACTACATCTGATTGGATCCAAGCTAGAAATAATAATCCCAAACTGCCAAGTATTAATTGTGTGCAGCTTTATGGAAAAATCCGTAATGATCTCCTTAGCTTAGAACAACATTATGATTTTGTATTAGTCGACTGTGGCGGCCAAGATAACTTAGCGCTACGGGCGACTATGTCGGTGGCCTCCCATATTTTGATGCCACTAAGACCTAAACGTCGTGATTTGAAAACCGTGAGTCATATGGATGATATCGTGGCGACCTGTAAGATGATTAACCCCAAATTACACGCTTCTTTTGTTATCACCCAATGCCCTAACTTGCCAAACCAAGCCAATCGAATCCTTGAGGCTAAAGAGGTTTGTAAGACCTATGATATCAATGTGCTAGATGCTATTACCTATAGCCGTAATATCTACGATGACAGTGAAGAGTCAGGTTTATCTGTCATTGAAATCGAACCTAAGGGTAAAGCCGCTGCAGAAATTCGCGCTATCGCATGCGAGATGTTCCAAGTGGAAAATGCCGCCGCAATAGTGAATCTGATGCGTCCTGTAGCCGCTAACGTTGCACACAGAGCACAGATAAATCAACCTCAGCCAAATCAACTGAGAGGACAATATGGGACTCAGCGACCTCAAGAAAAACGTTATGCCATCTAGGGGAAGCGCTCAGGCACTCACCCTCGATGAGTTTATTGATGCGGCAACTTTATATGCAATGGGTGAAACCCGTATGCCAAGTACCGCAGCTCCCTATGCCGATGACGATTGGACAAGCGGTGAGTTTGAAGTGACGATTGATTCATCCAATGTTGTCACCCTACACAGACCTCAAACGATGGCACTTGTAGCGGGCACCGATGTTGAACGTCCCCATTTTCGTAAAGCGACCTTCTCGTTAAGCGAAGTGGCAATCAGCCATTTGGCCTTGCTCTCCCAAGAGAGTGAAATATCGAAATCTAAGTTGATCCGTTTCTTGATCGAACAACATTATGCATTGCCTACCGCCTTAAGGCAGATGCGAGAACAGCAAATTAAAAACGCGTAAATCCCACTTCATCTCCCCCCACTCCTTTTCCGGTGACCTATTTAAATTAGGTCATCCGGTTTTTTTTACTTAAAAACCCTATAAAAACCAAGTCAAATTGGCCAACCCGCCTATCCTTAATGTACGGTAATAACCGCGTCCACCAACGCTCGCAATGGACAGATACAATAGGATGTTTAAGGGGCAAGTCTTGGTAACCGTCATTAGAGTTCTGTTGACCTTTATTGTTTTAAGCCTGCAGCACACGGCCAAGGCTGAATTTTCGCTAGCACAAATTCCTCCGCTATCTAATACCACACCTATTACTTTAGTGGCCGAAGAAGGTTTTTGGACAGAACACCTTAAACAAAACATGTTACCCCAATTTACCGCCAAAACCGGTGTTCAAGTAAATGTCATCAGCACTAAATTAGAAACAATGTATACGCTGCAGACCCAAGCGCTATTAGAAGGTAAGGGCAAATATGATCTGTTAAGCATGGAGGCGGGCTGGGCGAAAGATTGGGCGTCAAATGGATATACGGTGCCCTTAGTCGAGCTTGCAAAGCTCTATGACACAGAAGGCAAGAAAGCCTTAGAAAGCTACCTCAAACCCTATTATCCCTCGCTGCTCAATATTCTCTCCTATCATGGGGAACCCCACGCCATCCCTTACAATAACTATGTGATGGGTAGCCATTATCGAGCGGATTTGTTCGAAAATAAAACCGAGCAATCCGATTTTAAGAAACGCTTTGGCTATGCCCTAAAACCCGCCTTGAATACCGATGAACTTCTCGATCAAGCCATGTTTTTCACCCGCAAAAAAGGTGACCTACTCGCCGATAAACCCTTAACCCATGACTTTTATGGCCTAGCCTTAATGTCAGGTAACAAACCCCATATCAATGATGAGTTCTCAAGCATCATCTGGAGCTTAGGCGGCGCTTGGTTATGGCCCGTCTACAATGAGCAAAAACAACTAACCCACTTCGAGGTTCCGCTGGTTAATCAAGAAGCCCTGAAAGCCGCGGATATCTATCGAAAACTACTCCGCTACGCCGTCCCTGGGGATGAGCAATTTGCCTTTAACGAAGCGGCCAATGCCATTGCAACTGGGCAAGCTGCAATTTGGCCCTTTGCCTATAACAATCTCTGGTCGGCATCCTTTAAGGTCGAAAACAATATTCCTGGCGCTCGCCTTGGTGTCGCACAAGTGCCAGGTGCCCACCCCTATAATGGTGCCTATGCCTTTGCCGTGAGTTACGACAGTAAAAATCCCCAAGCTGCCTATTGGCTGCTCAAGTATATGGGCAGCTATGAAGCCCAGTATGCCTATGCTCTTGGTGGTGGCAATCCTTGCCGAATGGATGTAGTAACCGCAGCAGAATTCAAGGGGGAAAATAACCGAAATGTCGCAGGTGCCTTTGAAGCCAGCCATGTAGCCAATTTATATTGGTCTGACAAAGTGCTAGAAGTCGGACACTTTACCACCACTACCATGGGGCTAATTTATCCTGAACTCACCAAAGCCTGTTATGCCGCCAGTCAGTCGAATACCGACAGCGCAGAAATTTTTATCGATTTAAGCGCCAAAATTAAGTATTTACAAAATACATTTGGAGAAATTCCAGCACTGGATAAGATCAATCGCCAATGAATCCAAAACGACTCACAAGCCTAAAACAAAAGATCACCTTTGCCTTCCTGATCATTTTGGGCATGGCATTACTTAACGGAATAATTGCCATCTTACTATCCCAACAAATTCGCTCCGAAATAGAACAACTGGTGAACCAAGATGTGGTCAAGGTCATGACAGCCCTTCAATTGGCTAAAAACAGCGAACGACTACAGATTATCACCACCGCATTAAACCACTATGACACCGAAGAACAGCGACTCAGTTTGCTTGAGGATTTAGCCTCTCAATGGGAGTTATTGTCCCAAGATACCAAAACCCTTATTCGGATTGAGAAGTCCCCTGAGATTAACAAAGCACTTAACAATGCGATGGAAACTCAAATTTACTACAAACAACAACTCCCCTTATTAGATACCCTCACTGACACAGCATTACGAGCCAAAATCCAAGCTTTGGAGATTCAAGTGAATCTCACCGGTATGGCGTTAACATTCACCGAACAAGTGCAAACCCAAATTCATGGAATTCATAATGATTACAATACTTTAATTAAAACCCAAAACTTAAAATCTCTCTCCAATAATTTACAGGAAGATCAGCGACTCACTGAATACCTGCATCAAGGGGAACATCTGTTCACCTTGCTTGAGAAAGTAAAAAGTACCAACGATATTAGAGAATTAAATCAGCTCCAACGAGAAGGTATGCGTTTACTCATTCAGCTTGGGGAAATATCAGCATCCTTAGATAATGAAAGCGAGCTCTACGCAGTGGGGTTATCCCAAATCAAACAAAATATGGTGGGAGAAGGTAATCTATTCGAATTAACCCGCAATGCCATTAAAAGTACTCAAATAGCCAGTAGCCATTTTGCCAATCAAGCCCAAGCAGCGCAGGAAATTATTTCTTTTACAGGCGGGCTTGTCAGCCAAATCCAATCCGACATACTCACTTCCGGAGCCCACTTAAAAAATGACAGTACCTCTTTTGTGGTGCTCATTTTTTGTGGCGGTATCCTGTATTGCTTTTTTATCTGGCTTGCGAGCTGGCATTTTATCGCTAAAGGAATCATTCAACCTGTTATGGCAACCCGCGATGCGATGAATGCTATCGCCAATGAGAAGCTTGATACCCAAATGCCGGTGACCGATAACCTCGAGCTGCAGCAAATGGTGAATTCCCTCGAAACACTGAAAATCTATGCCGCCCAAGTCAAAGCCATGTCAGAGACCGACGGCTTAACTGGCTGTTATAACCGCCGCTATTTAGATACTCAAATTCAAAAGGAAATGGCCTATGCCATCGATCACAATATGCCCCTCAGTATCGTGATGTTCGATATCGATTACTTTAAACAGTTTAATGATGAATACGGCCATGTAATTGGAGATCAATGCCTTAAACAAATCGTACAGGCCACCAAAGCGATGCTACAACGACCAACGGATGTTGTTGCCCGATATGGCGGCGAAGAATTTATGCTTATCCTTCCCTCAAGCCATGTTGAATATGCCTATAAAATGGCTGAGCATCTTCGCGAAACCATCATTGGATTAGCCATCCCGCATAAATGCTCTGACCATAACGGCATTGTCACTATCAGTCTTGGAGTGGCGTGCTGGCAACCGTCTGAGTCCCTCGACGCAAATCAGCTTGTGGAACAAGCCGATGCAGCGCTATACCGAGCCAAACAGTATGGCAGAAATCGAACTGAGGTATTTATCCATTCCCCTGAATCGATATCTAGGCTCGATTAAAAACAGCCATTTTATTGCCACGAGGATTGAGTAATTGAGTCTCTGTCCCCATTAGCATGATAGGATCCTTTCGATAGGAGCAAGTATGCTCGCCATTTTGTTAATGCTCATGATTAGTCTCGGTGCTATTACCTGGCTGCTTTCGAGCCGATGGCGTAAAACCCTCAGGCGCCAACGCGTCATGGCCAAACCCTTTCCCAAAAGCTGGCGCAACATTCTCAAGCGCAGATTGCCCTACTTTCATACCCTGCCCTGGGATTTACAGCTACAGCTCAAACGCCACATTCAAGTATTTTTGGATGAAAAGTTGTTCATCGGCTGTGATAACTTAAAGATTAACGATGAAATCAGAGTGACCATTGCCGCTCAAGCTTGTCTGTTATTACTCAATCGAAAAACAGATTTTTACCCGAATCTTAGACAAATCCTTGTTTACCCAGATGCATTTTTTGTTGAACGCGAGCAACAAGATGGTGCTGGATTAGTCTCGCATGAACGTAAACTGTTAGCGGGCGAGTCCTGGGAACAGGGGCAGGTTTTACTGTCTTGGAAAAATACCCTAGAAGGCGCTGCCAATCCCCATGGTGGCAATAATGTGGTCATTCATGAATTTGCCCACCAGCTCGACCAAGAGGACGGTATTGCCAACGGCACGCCCATCTTGGCACACAGCCAAGATTATCTCGCTTGGTCTCAGGCTTTTAGTCAAGCATATCAAGAGTTAATATCGGCGACTTCACAGGGCGAAAGTCGCATTTTTGACTCCTATGGGGCGACGAATCCCGCCGAGTTTTTTGCCGTGGTGACTGAGACATTTTTCGCACAACCTAATGCCTTGAATCGGCAATATCCCGCGCTATACAAGGAATTAAGACATTTCTATCAGCTCGACCCCATGAACTGGCAGTAGGCTGTATTTAAACGTCAAAATCGAGTTAGGATAACAATCCAATGACAGTTATGAGCAAGGAGACAACGACTTTGAAATCAACAAGCTTGAATCACTTACTATTAAGTCCATCGGTGCAAATATTAAAGCGGAATTTTGCAAAGGGGTTAATCCCGCATTTATTTGTCGGGGTGGCGCTTTTGGGTATGACTTCGCAATGGGTTCAAGCCAGTGATACTGGAGCTAGCACTCAAATTAAACACAATCAGGATGAGCAAGCCGCGGCAAAAGTGCTCGATGCACTAAACCAATATTCCAGCTCAGCGGATTGGGACAAGTATTTTGCGCTCTATCGCAAAGATGGCATTTTTATTGGTACCGATGCGACTGAGCGCTGGGGAATGGCAGAGTTTGAGCGCTACTCACGTCCTACAAAGGGATGGCGATACGATTTAACCGAGCGCCATTTAATCCAACATGGTGATGTGATTTTGTTTGATGAGCTGCTCAACAGTCCAAGTTACGGCATGAGTCGTGGCACCGGCACCTTAATCAAAACCGAAGGCGAATGGAAAATTGCTCAGTATCATTTAAGTTTTCCCATTCCTAATGGCATTGCTAAACAAATCACCCAAGAAATTAAATCTGCCGGTGCTGCTAAATAGCTTATTTAAGGGATACGGTAAAACAGACATTAGCCAGTTGGACAAAGTGGTTAAATGCCTGAAAATCCTCCTCCATAAAGACCCGCTGTGACGGTCCCCTATCGGCATAGTAAAAACCGATAACCTTGCCATCGACCAATAGGGGAGCGACTAAAAATCCCAATTTTGCCAGGTGCTGCGCCGGTAATTCCTGGCATTGTTCGCGCCATTTCAGCGCATTGGGATTATCAATCCACAGCGACTCTTTATGTTCCATTGCAAGACGAAATAATCCCTTCTTATCACTCAGGTCGATAATAAATCCATGCTTCATTTCGTCGGCGTCCCTACCGAGCATAATTCGCGGCTGTAACTGCTTTCGGCTTGGGGAAAGCAACAACACGCCGCAGCGGTCAACCCCAACGCCCTCCAAAATGCCCTCCAGTACAATTTGCATAATTCGGTTAAATTCAGTCTTGTTAATCACAAAGGCGGTCAATTCCCGTAATTTAGCTAATTGAATGTTTAAATTAGGAATATATAATGGCGGCTCAACCACTAAGGCCTCTTCTGTTATTTGATTAATACGCCTAGGGTCGGGTAAATAATCCAATAACACTTTAGCGCCGTAGGCATCGGCAAGTTTATGGGTCGCTTGAGCACAGCGCTGCATTCTTAGGGTAAATTCATCCACATCCAATCCGGTAAAATGCGCAGCCTGAGTGAGACGTTTTTCCAACTCATCCTTATCAATAACTTTCTGGGAAAGAAGATCGCAAAGCTTATCGGCCAGGAATATTGAGCGGATTTCAGGTCTTTGGTCATCGGGATGATTAACCGCTTGAATAAGCAATTCACCAAGATTCCAATGGCGGGCAATACTTTGCGTCAATTGGGGAAAAGAAGCACCCAAATTCTCACGGATCATGCTTCGCTCTTCCGTGGGGTTCTTACATTCCTTCAATAATTCATCAAGGGTTTCGGTAAACTCTCCACCAATACTCCAAAACGCACTCTCACCGATACGATATAAAAGCGAAGCGATAAATGCCTCCTCTTGTACCTCTTCATCATATTGACTTAGCATCATCCGAGCTAACATTGCAGCCTGAAATCCTTTCGCCATAAGCCGAATTAAGCGTTCGTATACCGAAGGAGCAAGGTTTTTACTCTCTAGCAAACTTGAGAGCAACTGAGCCGTAATACAAATATTTCGTACCGCATCAAATCCGAGGACGATAGCAGCACGGCTGACCGTTGAAATCTGGCTTGTTCCCTTATGGTAAATAGCACTATTGGCAACACGAAGGATACGGGAGGTTAAGGCATTGTCATGCATGACACTGCGGCCTAACAGGGAAAGGGAAGAAACATCATCTTTTGCTAGCTTTTCCAGTGCTTGGACGGTGGAGCATAACGCTGGCATTTCCAGATCGCTGATCCTATTCGTCCAATATTCGACACCCTTATTAGTATTATTGTTAGGTTTCAAGCAACTGTACCCCAATAAGTGGATTTTGTTGTGCTTAGTATAGATAGGGAAAAATTGTTTCGCCTACTGGCAAAGATAACAATTCAGCTTGCCGTTTAAACAAAATCATACATCCCAAATAAAAAGCGCTCAATCTATGGATGAGCGCTTAATAATATTTGAAATTCGCTAGTTAACAGTTGCTTGAGTTTTTAATGCGAACACAAAAAGGAGGTTCTAACTCCACTTCTTAGCGCTAATGCAACACGTCTTACGCTTTGAAGTGTAATTTAAACACTGATATCACCTTATCGAGATCCTGACGGCTCACATCTTTATGGGTAACAAATCGCATTGATTGCCCAGGACTGATAATAATCCCCGCTTCACGGCAACGTTTAGCTAGCGCATGGGCATCAATATGGACTGCTAAATTGGCAAACACCATATTGGTTTGCACTGCGGCCAAATCAATTTCAAACTCGGAAAATTCACTGAGTTTACTTGCAAAATAGGCTGCATTGTCATGATCTTCACCTAATCGCTGTACCTGCTCAGTCAAGGCCAATTTGCCCGCAGCGGCTAAAATCCCCGCCTGACGCATGCCACCACCCAGCATCTTACGCCAACGAATGGCCTTATTAATTAATCGTTCATCACCGAGCAATAACGAGCCAACGGGCGCACAGAGGCCTTTGGATAAACAGATAGAGACCGAATCAAAATGGGCGGTGATGTCGCTGATATTAATGCCAAGGGCAACAGCAGCATTGGCAACACGGGCGCCATCTAGGTGGATTTTAAGGTTGCGATTAAATGCCAGTGATTGGGCGTCTGCAAGATAAGCCTGTGGCAATACTTTGCCACCAATGGTGTTTTCAAGGCTCAATAAACGGGTACGCGCAAAATGAATGTCATCGGGCTTAATCGCTGCAGCAATATCCGTTAACGCGATAGTGCCATCCGCTTGGTTGGTAAGAGGTTGCGGCTGAATACTCCCTAATACTGCAGCGCCGCCACCTTCGAACTTATAGTTGTGGGCCTGTTGCCCACACAGATATTCATCTCCGCGGTCACAGTGCGCCATTAATGCCAGTAAATTGGCCTGTGTGCCTGACGCGGTAAAAAGAGCGCTCTCGAAACCAAACATTTCAGCGGCCATCTCCTGCAGGCTGTTTACTGTAGGGTCATCACCATAGACATCATCCCCCACTTCCGCCCTCGACATGGCAAGGCGCATTGCGGGTGTAGGTTGGGTAACGGTATCACTACGTAAATCTATCATTATGCCCTCTTTTATCAGCTAACTATTGCTTAACTCACTACTTGCTCATTTTTATACTTGAAGACGCGTTGCGCCCGAGCCTGCGCTTACGCGACTCTATATCCAAAGGGAAAATTTGTATAGTTTTCACGGCATACATAAAGCATTCAGTGACATTCGCCTAAACTATAGGGTTAACGTGTGGGAACAATCCCACATCTTGGTATCGAGAATACGTAACTATGGCCAAATATTTGCTTCTCTCCTAATCACAACCTAAGTTGCAATGAAGCATCATTGGGCAAAACTTGGCGGCATAGGCATTAATCGTTAGAATGCGCAACGCGATACCATGCTAAACCACATTAAAATCCCAGTGATTTTCACTAACACCCAGAATTTATAAGGTGATTTATGGCTAACAGCGCCGTAATATATTGGGTTAAACTCGCAGTATTGATGCTCAGTTTATGCCTTATTCCCCCAAGCTTTGCATGGCAGGATACCGATCATGATGGCGTACCTGATCTAAAGGATGCCTGTCCTGGTACGCCATTAAATACTGTTGTCATGGCAAATGGCTGTCTCGATGCCAACGCCGTAACGGCCCAAGAAAATGCTTCCAATGGCGATGAAGTGGATCTAAATAGTACTGTAACTCAGGCCGAATCGACTCAATGCGATATTAATGCTCCCAATTATTCTCCCGAACTTTGTCATGATATTTCAAAGCTCATAGTGTATTTTGAATTTGATGTTGCTGTAGTGGATTTATTCCAAATGCCAACAATTAAGCAGGTAAAAGCCTTCTTAGAGGCGAATCCGAGGGTCAATATCAACATCATTGGACATACAGATATTGTTGGTACACCCCAGTACAATTATGAGTTATCACTAAAACGCGCGTTAAATGTGCAACGTATTTTGGTTGAAGATTATGGCTTCAATCCAAATCGCTTTACCGTTATCGGTAAAGGTATTTCTGAACCCGTTGCGGATAATCATTCCCGCGAAGGGCGCAGGTTAAACCGACGAGTAGAATTTTTCGTCAACAATAAGTAGTTGTAAGTTGTTTTTTAAGGGAGTTATTAAATGGAAAACCTAGAAGGTTTATTAGAACAGGCCCCAGATTTAATCATGACCTATGGATTGAAGATCCTATTTGCGATCCTTATTTTCTTCATCGGTAAATACTTTTCTGGCGTTGCACAGAGATTAGTGCAAAAGCTTTTAACTAGTCGTAAAGTCGACCCAACTGTGGTCTCCTTTGTGTCAAACCTCGCTTGGGCTGTCGTGTTTGTTTTCACGGTAATCGCCACCTTAGGACAAATCGGTATTCAAACAGCCTCATTAGTCGCTGTGCTTGGTGCTGCAGGTTTAGCGGTAGGCTTAGCATTACAGGGCTCTCTATCTAACTTCGCCTCCGGCGTACTAATGGTGCTATTCCGCCCATGTCGCGTGGGGGATTTTATTGAAGCGGCGGGTGTTGTCGGGACTGTTGATGAAATCACTATTTTTTCAACAAAACTGCGCACAGGCGATAATAAAATTATCGTTGCACCAAACTCAGCCATCATGAACGGCACTATTACCAATTATTCAACGAGTGCTAATCGTCGAATCGATTTAGTGATTGGTGTTTCTTACACAGCAGATATCGCTCTCACCAAAAAGGTGCTGGCGGAGGTTTTAGATAACCACGCTTTAGTCTTAAAAGATCCTGGTTATACTATTGGCCTTTCGGAGCTAGCGGATTCTTCGATTAACTTTGTAGTTCGTCCTTGGGTAAAAAATGGCGATTACTGGCCAGCTAGATTTGAGATATTAGAACAAATCAAAATCGCACTCGATGCTGCACATATTGAAATTCCATTCCCGCAAATGGATATTCACGTTAAGCAGTTACCTGAGAGTAAATAAACAACGCTTATCTTTTAAGGCCGGTAAATACCGGCCTTTTTTGTGGAGAATGGTGGAATATTGAAGTACCTTTAAAAGCACTGGATACGTACTAAAAATGGTAAATACAGAGGATACAATGAAAAAGTACATGTCGATTCTTACAGCAGGCTGCCTCTACGGCCTCACTCTTGTCAGCCAAAACGCCCTCGCCTCAGACAGTACCCAAGTTAAAATGGGGGAAAAAACAGTTACACTTGTGGGGCAATTACCTGAACTCAATCAAACAGCACCCGGATTCAAAGTTGTCGATGACAAGTTTACCCCTGTAAATTTAAGTGATTTTAAGGGAAAAACGATTCTCATCAGTGCGGTGCCGAGTTTAGATACGGGCGTATGCGCACTACAAACCAAACGCTTTAATAGTGAAGTTAGTCATTTTCCGGATGACGTGGTCATGCTGACTATCAGTGCCGACCTGCCTTTTGCCCAAAAACGCTTCTGTAAAGTTGAAAATGTCGACAAGATTAAAGTACTTTCAGACTCGGTGTGGCGTGATTTCGGTGAGCAATATGGCTTAGTAATTCAAGATTTTGGCATTTTAGCCCGCGCAATTTTTATCATCGATAAGCAAGGTAAGCTCAAGTACCAAGAGCTAGTGCCCAATATTACTCAGCACCCCAATTACGATGCAGCCCTTGAGGCCTTAAAAAACATTCAGGCGCAGTGAATAGTTCAACTTTGAACAAGTATAAAAAGGGGGCTTAAGCCCCCCTTTTTATTAGTGTGCATGTGGATCACTACTGGTTTGATAGTCAAAGGTCGGAATCGACCAATGGTACTTAAGCGCCAGCATTCGCAGACTAAAGCCAAGAGTCAAACACACCACTAGATTAATCCATTCAGCCACTTGAAATAGCTCTAAAGTGACATAAAGCCCTGCCGTAAAAAGGGAAATCACCGCATATAGCTCTTTCTTAAAAATAAGCGGCACTTGATTACATAAAATATCCCGGATGACACCGCCAAAAACCCCAGTTACGAGCCCCATGACCACTGCAATTGTCGGACTGAAACCTAACATCAGGGTTTTTTGAGCTCCAACAATAGAAAATACCGCAAGACCAAGCGCATCAATGGCTAAAAAGAGTTTAGAGAGATAGCGCATCACGGGAGCAATAGCGACAGTCAGAAGTGAAGCAAACGCAATTGCCATTAGGTAATGCACATTTTCGACCCAGATAAGTGGATAATTGCCAAGCAACATATCCCTTAACGTGCCGCCACCAATGGCGGTTGCGCAACCGATAATTACCACACCAAAGAGATCCATCTGCTTACGACCCGCAGCTAACGCGCCGGTCATTGCCTCAGCAACAATGCCCACAAGCCATAGTAATCCAATAAATTGCGCTTCTTGCATGTAAATGACTTTATACCCAGGATAAAACATGGATTTTGCCTGAGTTATAGCAAGGATAACAACGAGATTAATTGAAAGTTATCATAAATAAAAATAATGGGTTAAATCTATGTTGGGTGAAATAACATGAACAATAAGAGAGGTAAACAACAAAATTAACAATTAAAACAGATAAATACTATAAAACGAATAAAATCTTATAAATTAGTATTATTAACATGCAGAACATAATTCATCGAATTAATCAGCATTCATAAATAAGTATTTTGTTCAGTGCTAATTTTGGATATAAAAAAGCAGCCAATGCTCACCTAGAGCTGGCCGCTTCTTTACGAACTAAAAATTAGCTAATTGATTATTTATTTTCTGGCTTAGGCGGAAAATTCATCATCACACTGGCCACAGCTTCATTGATAATTGCAACCCGCTCTTCGGGCGTATTTTTATCGCGAATAGTATCGGCAACAGTGCCACGCCACACCAGTTTTGACGTTTTATTATCGACGACATCAATCATAAGGGTACCGACTTCATATTCTCTGACCGTGGTTTGAGTCTGCATATTGCCACCCCACCCCCAACCTGGGCCGTAGAACGGGTGATAACCAAAGTTTGTGTTAAAGGTGTCCACATTAATTTTTTTGTCTACTTTGGTAAGGTAATTCACCAATATGTCCGCATCTTTCGCTTCAACTCTTTGAATACCTTTTGCAGTCAACTGGGAATTCACCGCATCCCTCACTCTTTGATCCATCAGCCCATCAAGGTGATAACCAGAGGCTTCTGCCTTTTGTTCTACCCATGCATAGGTTTTATATTGGGTAAAATTAGCGCTCGGATCATAGTCCCAGCCAGATTTCAGGGAGCTACATGCACTTAAGGCAAGTACGGCTAAACCGACGATCATATTTTTCATATCAATTCCTTGGATGTCGCAGCTAATACAAATAAACCCGTAATTTATTTCAGCTTACAGAGCAATTAATGGTTCGACAACTCCATCGCTCAAATTATGCCAACTGATACAGCTTGACTAAACAACAATATTAAATGATAATCATTATCAATTGATCATGCAATTAAGGAGTGATGCCATGTTCGGATTAATATGCGCATTTTTTGCGGCGGCTGTGATGCTTTATTTCATTCCAAACAGAGTGATTTTAGGATCTCATACAAGCAAATTAGTGTCCTATCAATCATTGTTACTCTTTTTGCCTTTACTGGTGGTCAGTTGGATTACGATTAATCTGATGTTTAATGGCGCTAGTTTTCGCTCTTTAGCCGCATTAGGCTTTACCTTTACAGCCTGTTTGATCGCACTACCTAGATGGCACCGCTATCTCATCCCAAGTGCCCTATTTACCGCTTTGATGCTCATCGCCCTAATTACTGAATATTTTTAGTGACACCCGCTTTACCAATGCTACTTCCCTGCAAAGAGTTAGCATTTTATTCGACCACTCACAGTCTCTGTCAGTGGTCTTTTTTTACCTCCCCGAAACTCACTGAATTTGATAAACTTAAGGGGTATGAATTCAGATAAAAGATGACCTATGAGAATCGATCCCAACGTATCCTTAGTGTACAGCACAGATAAAGGCCGTATTTCGGCTGAACCCGAAGTCACTGCGCCCCCCGCCTCCGACGGTATTGTCCGGATCCACAGAGACAGCAAAGGCCGTAAAGGTAAAGGCGTGTCGGTCATTTCAGGATTAGGTCTTGATGAGGCTGGCTTAAAAGCACTTGCACAAACGCTTAAAAAACAATGTGGTTGTGGCGGAACAGTGAAAGATTTCACCATCGAAGTTCAAACCGATAATCGCGAACAGCTCAAAACGCTACTTGAAAAACAAAATTACAAAGTGAAATTAGCGGGCGGCTAATCTTCGGCGGTGTACACATCTTACTATTCTTAACGTGACGATTGAGTCCTCTGCCCCAAGGCAGACACGGAGTATTAAATGGAGAGTTTACAGAACCATTTTCTCATTGCGATGCCATCCCTCGATGACACCTATTTCGAGCGCACGGTAATTTATCTATGTGAACACGATGAAAAAGGCGCGATGGGCTTGGTCATTAATAAGCCCCTAGGTATTGAAGTGAATTCATTACTCGAGCAAATGGATTTACCCGCCGAACAAGTCAGCGTCGACTTGGCCATGGGGGCACAGGTGCTAATGGGAGGCCCAGTATCCCAAGACCGAGGATTTGTCCTCCATAGCGCCCAGCCCTATTGGGCTAACAGTACCGATCTCGGTTCAGGATTGATGTTAACCACCTCTCGAGATGTGCTCACTGCGATTGGCGGTGAAAAATCCCCAGACAAGTTCCTCGTTGCCCTTGGCTATGCGGGTTGGAGTAAAAACCAACTCGAAAAAGAATTAGCTGAAAATTCCTGGTTAACGATACCTGCCGAACAAGCACTGCTATTCGATGTGAAACATGAAGATCGTTGGCCGCAGGCAAGTCGAGCCCTCGGTTTTGATGCTTGGCAACTTTCGTCTCAAACCGGACACGCCTAATCCCTCTAATTTAAGTTAATCAATTTATGAATGCGAAAACCGTTTTAGGCTTTGATTTTGGAACAAAAAGTATTGGTGTTGCCGTAGGTCAGCAGATTACCGCCAGCGCCACGCCGCTGCTCTCGCTTAAAGCCGTCGATGGCATTCCTAATTGGGATGATGTCGGTAAACTTATTCAAGAATGGCAACCCGATTTAGTCGTTGTGGGATTGCCACTGAATATGGATGGCACGGAGCAGGATATGACCCACAGGGCGAGAAAGTTCGCCAATCGCATCAATGCTAAATTCGGGGTTAAGATATTTACCCAAGATGAGAGGCTGACGACAACGGACGCAAAGGCAAGACTATTTGAGCTCGGCGGTTTTAAGGCCCTAACCAAGGGACAGGTCGATGCGGTTTCAGCGGTGTTAATTATCGAAAGTTATTTTGAGAATCAGTTTGGCGAATGATACCCAATGACATTCCAATCAAAAAAGGATAGGTTGCCCTATCCTTTTGTTTTCCTATCTGCACTTAGCGCATTAAAGATAGGGCTTCACAAGGTTTGCCATCATGTCGATATGCTCGTCATCGGCGTTTAAGGCGGCGATATAGCGAAAGCTTTCTCCACCCGCACTAGCAAAGATATGTCCATTCTCACCCACAATTTCCTCTAAGGTCTCTAGGCAATCGGCGCTGAACGCTGGACAAACAATGGCAACATCCTTCACGCCCGCTGCAGGCAGAGCCTGGATAGTTGCGTCCGTATAGGGCTGCAACCATTTGGCTTTTCCAAATCGAGACTGGAAGGTCATCACATAGTCATCACTACTCAACCCCAATTGCTCAGCGACTAAACGAGTGGTTTTAGCACAGAAACAATAATAGGGATCGCCGAGATGCAGATTTCGCTCGGGCATACCGTGGTAAGACAGCACTAACTTTTGAGGTTTGCCATATTGCTCAAAATCGCGGCGAATCGAGTTGACCAACGCAGCAATAAAATCGGGGTGGTCATGGTAGGTATTGATAAAATGTAGCGAAGGCACATACCGCCACTGGCAGAGTTCTTTCGCTAACGCATCGAAGGCAGAGCCTGTGGTCGGTGCCGCATATTGTGGGTAAAGCGGCAGAACGACTAGCTCATCCACCCCAGCTTGATGCATCTTTTGCAGGGTACTGGCAACCGAAGGATTACCATAACGCATCGCTAAATCAACAACCACGCCATGACCATCGCTGGCAAGTTTGGCAGCTAACTTTTCGCTTTGCTGCATACTTATCGCCAATAAAGGCGAGCCTTCATCGGTCCAGACTTTTTGATAAAGCGCCGCAGAGCGCTTTGGTCTAGTTCGAAGCACGATGCCATGCAAGATGATTTTCCAAATTAAACGCGGGATCTCAACCACTCTGGGGTCAGATAAAAACTCCGCCAAATAACGTCTCACCGCCTTGGGTGTTGGCGCATCGGGCGTACCTAAGTTTAATAACAGTACGCCGACCTTTGCACGTTTACTGTGGCCGGCATCCTTCGAAAGTCCTAAAAATTTTCCCAAAACAACCTCTTATAAAGTCTTTGTTGAACCTAACCCGTTAAAGCACCGATTCAATTGCCTGCTTAAGTTCAGGACTGTCGGGTTTAACCTTAGAGTTAAATTGCATCACGCGGCTACCATCGCCACTAACAACATATTTAAAGAAGTTCCATTTAGGCGAACCCGCCTTTTCACCTAAATATTTAAATACACTGTTCACATCGCTGCCGCGCACGGCGGACGTCGCCAGCATAGTAAAGGTCACGCCGTAGTTGATGTAACACACCTTAGCGGTATCCTTCTCGTCGTTTTCTTCTTGAAAAAAATCATCCGACGGGAATCCAATCACCACTAAGCCCTTGTCTTTATATTCTTTATGTAAAGCTTCGAGGGCTTTAAATTGTGACGTAAAACCACAGTTACTCGCAGTGTTAACGATGAGAACCGGCTTACCCTGAGTCAATTCGCAGAGGTTAATCATCTCAGCAGAATGTAACTTACGCACTTCTTGATTGAGGTAGCTTGGGCAGCTTGTATCGGCCATTGCATTTGTACTCAAAAGCGTCCCAATACTAAGCAGTCCTGCCGCGACACATTTTGATAATCTCATCTTCAAGTCCTCCATTCCGATATGACATAAATTACTAATATAACGATGATATTGGATTAATAAATAAAAGCCATTGATAATCACTCATCACAGATAAAATGGGATAAAAAAAGCAGCTCCTCGGAGCTGCCTTTTAAACTGAGGACGATTAGTCCATATCTAGGGTAACCCCTTCCATAAAGCTTGAACTGCTCGGCTCTTTATTTTGCAGCTTAATCATCAAACGTAGGTCGTTAGGCGAGTCAGCATGGTGCAGTGCATCGGCGTAACTGATCTCATTTTCAAGATACAGATTAAGCAACGCTTGGTCGAAGGTCTGCATGCCTTGCTCATTCGACTTAGCCATTGTTTCTTTGAGCAAATGCAGCTCATTTTTAGCAATTAAACTCGACACCCGCGGAGTATTAATCAGCACTTCGATTGCAGCGCGACGCCCTGTACCATCGGCCTTAGGCACGAGTTGTTGAGCAACAATACCACGCAGGTTTAATGACAGGTCGAACAGCAACTGCTGATGCTTACTCTCTGGCACTAAGTGCATAATCCGGTCTAAGGCTTGGTTAGCGTTGTTGGCGTGAAGTGTCGCCATACAAAGGTGACCGGTTTCGGCAAACGACAGAGCAAACTCCATGGTTTCTTGAGTACGAATCTCACCGATAAGGATCACGTCAGGCGCCTGACGCAATGAACTCTTAAGGGCTGCATCAAAGGAATCGGTATCAATACCCACTTCACGCTGGGTGATAATGCTCTTACGATGGTCGTGGACGAACTCCACAGGATCTTCGATAGTCAGAATATGACCACGGGCATGGGCGTTACGATAACCCACCAAGGCCGCGAGTGACGTCGATTTACCGGTACCAGTCCCCCCCACCATGATGATAAGACCACGCTTACTCATCACCAGATCTTTTAGGATGGGCGGCAGTTTTAAGTCGTCTACTTCTGGGATTTTCGTCTCAATTCGACGCATCACGCAGCCAGAAGATTCACGTTGCCAAAACGCACTGACACGGAAACGACCTAACTCCTTAGCCGCAAATGCAAAGTTACATTCACGTGTCGTATGGAACTCGGTCTTTTGCGCCTCAGTCATCAAAGACTCAACAAAATCGAGGGATTGGGCAGGCGTAAACGCGCTTTCGGCCAAAGGGCGAAGCTCACCATCGATTTTTGCACTCGGCGGAAAACCTGCGGTAATAAACAAATCCGAGGCTTTACGCTCTACCATCACTTTTAAAAACGGACGGACATCCATCATAAATCCTTAAAACGTCGCTTGTTTATTAGAACTCTTCGCCATAGCGTCTTCACGGGTGATGAGACCACGGTTAACCAGATTTTGCAGACATTGTTCAAGCGTTTGCATGCCATGGGCCATACCGGTTTGAATCGCTGAGTACATTTGCGCCACTTTATCCTCACGTATAAGGTTACGAATGGCGGGAGTACCCATCATGATTTCGTGGGCAGCCACACGGCCACCTCCGATTTTCTTAATCAGGGTTTGCGAAATAACCGCCTGTAATGACTCAGATAACATGGTACGCACCATGTCCTTTTCGCCAGCAGGGAATACGTCAACTACACGGTCGATGGTCTTAGCCGCAGAGGTCGTATGCAAAGTACCGAATACTAAGTGACCCGTTTCCGCCGCGGTCATCGCCAAACGAATGGTTTCAAGGTCACGCATCTCGCCCACCAGAATTACGTCGGGGTCTTCACGCAGAGCGCTACGCAGCGCCGCGTTGAAGCTATGGGTATGACGGTGCACTTCCCGTTGGTTAATCAAACATTGTTTGTTTTGATGCACGAATTCGATGGGGTCTTCAATGGTTAAGATATGGTCGTGGCGATTCTCATTGATGTAATCCACCATGGCCGCAAGTGTGGTACTCTTACCCGAACCTGTAGGCCCAGTTACTAATACTAATCCACGGGGGAAACTGGAGATTTTCTTAAAAATCTCAGGCGCACCTAACTGCTCGAGTGATAAAATTTCACTCGGAATGGTACGAAATACCGCCGCGGCGCCGCGGGATTGGTTAAATGCGTTCACACGGAAACGTGCAAGATTAGGGACTTCAAACGAGAAGTCGATTTCTAAATGTTCTTCAAAATCCTTGCGCTGTTTATCATTCATAATGTCGTACACTAGGCTGTGTACGCCCTGATGATCGAGCGCTGGCAGGTTGATTTTTCTCACTTCACCGTCGACACGGATCATGGGAGATATCCCAGCAGAGAGGTGTAGATCCGACGCTTTGTGCTTTACACTAAAAGCTAATAACTCAGTGATTTCCATAGTTTGGGATATCCTTGCAACCGAAAAATTACATCATGACAACAATAGCAGACAGACTCGCAGTAGCACAGTACAGGATCGCCCAAGCGGCGCAAAAATGCTCACGCCTACCTCACAGTATTCGCTTACTTGCCGTCAGCAAGACCAAACCTATCGAGGATATTATAGCAGCCTATGATGCTGGTCAGCGTTGCTTTGGTGAGAACTACGTCCAGGAAGGCGTCACTAAAATTGAGGCACTTAAAGGCTCCCATGGCGATATCGAATGGCATTTTATCGGGCCATTACAATCGAACAAAACCCATTTGGTCGCCGAGAATTTTGATTGGATACACACAGTATCCCGTGAAAAAATTGCCAAGCGCCTTAATGAGCAACGCTCGAGTGAACTGGCACCGCTAAATGTCTGTATTCAAGTCAATATCAGCCAAGAAGACAGTAAATCGGGAATTGAGCCTGAAGAATTAACCTCACTTGCAGGCATTATTCGCGAGTTACCGAGATTAACGCTGCGCGGTCTTATGGCCATTCCGACCGCCACCGATAATATTGAGCTCCAGCGCCAAGAACTCTCCCATTTGAAACAGCTATTTGATGAATTAAAACGGAGTTATCCAGAATTGGATACCCTGTCGATGGGGATGAGTAACGATTTAGATGTCGCGGTCGAATGCGGCTCAACCATGGTGCGAATTGGTAGCGCAATATTTGGTGAGCGTAACTATTCAGTCGAGTCCAAAAATTAATAAAAACAAAGCTATGCCTAGGGCATTTGCAGTCAGCAAACAAATAGCTTAAATGCATATTATCAACGCGAAAGCCTTAGTCTAAGCCTTGTTTTTACGCTCTAAAACCCAAATACTGTATAACAGAAACCATAATAATTTCTTATCCTGCCTGGAATCATATTCATAGATACACCGCATGCGTTATGCTGCTGTGCAGGCCTTATTAGCGGGGATCACATGAGTCAACAAAAAATCTGCTTTATCGGCGCGGGCAATATGACGCGCAGCATCATCAGCGGCCTTATCCGCAGCGGTTATCCAGCCCAACTCGTTGAAGCCACTAATCCCAGCCAAGGAAAACTCGATGCCCTTGTTAGCGACTTTGGCATTCAAGTCTCAAACGATAATATTGCCGCAGCTGAACGTGCCGATGTGATTGTGTTATCGGTAAAACCCCAACTGATGGAGCAAGTTTGCCAAGCTCTTAGTGGTGTTGATTTGTCGAACAAGCTCGTCATTACCATTGCTGCAGGCATCATGGCTCATCGCTACAGTGAATACCTCGGCCAACCTATCACACTGGTTCGCACTATGCCCAATACCCCAATGCAAATTGGTGTAGGCATGACCGGCCTTTTTGCCCCACAACCTCTAACGCCGCAGCAAAAGGCCATTAGTGAGCAACTGATGGCAAGTGGCGGTGACATCGTTTGGGTTGATAAGGAATCTGAGATTAATCAGGTTATTGCCCTCGCAGGGAGCTCACCTGCCTATTTCTTTCTGTTTATGGAAGCCATGATAGAAACCGGTAAACAGCTTGGGATGGATGAAGACAAAGCCCGTAGTTTAGTACAGCAGGCGGCGCTCGGAGCTGCTATGATGGTGAAGCAAAATCCAGACCTTAGTCTAAGTAATTTAAGGGAAAATGTGACTTCAAAGGGCGGCACTACAGCCCAAGCCATCGCCACCTTTGAGGATGCCGATTTGCGCGGGCTGGTGAAAACCGCCATGGAAAATTGCATTAAACGCGCCGAAGAAATGGCAAGTACTTTTTAGCTAAGCTTTACCTATCGACCCCAAAGAGGCAAATATTTCGATGAATGCACTAACTTTTTTAATCAGCACAGTATTCGACCTTTATCTAATGGTGGTTATTCTGCGAATTTGGCTGCAATTGGCTCGTGCCGATTTTTATAATCCTTTTAGCCAATTCATTGTCAAGGCCACCCATCCAGTGATTGCACCAATGCGCCGAATATTGCCAGCCATGGGTCGATTCGACACAGCCTCCTTCGTGCTAGCCCTGCTCGTGGTGATGGCCAAAGTCATTCTGCTCAGTGTAATTGCAGGAGGCAACTTTAACTTGGGGATATTCCTATTATTTGCCTTGATTTCTGTTGTAAAACAAGCGGGCGTATTACTGTTCTGGATGCTCATCATCCGTGCAATTTTAAGCTGGTTTAATCAAGGCTATAACCCCATTGTAATGATCATGGGTCAGCTCACCGAACCTATTCTTGCGCCAGTTCGCCGTATTCTCCCGCCAATGGGTGGCCTTGATTTATCGGTCATGCTGGTACTTATCGGGATGAACTTTATTAATATGCTGCTAGCGCAATATGTGCCTTTTTGGGCTGCGATCTAATGTCCGCAGTAAATTGGCAGCAGGGAGACCTGCTGCTGAATTTATACATTCAGCCAAAGGCAAGTCGCGATCAAATCGTTGGGCTACACGGTGAAGAACTCAAATTGGCCATTACAGCCCCCCCTGTCGATGGCAAAGCAAACGCGCATTTGAGTAAATATTTAGCTAAAGCTTTTAAGGTGCCAAAGAGCGATGTTCTCATCCTAAAAGGTGAGCTTGGACGCCATAAACAAATAAAAATCCTCGCGCCAAAATCCATTCCTGTGGAGATCCAAAGTCTGTTGCTCTAGTGCTTGTTAACACTGAACACTCTTTGGAACTCAAGGGTGGCAAGGCCTATAATCAAGTAATCCCTCAAATGAAGGTTCACAATTATGTTTCGTCAATTACTAATAATGCTCACCCTCGCCGTCGGCCTTTGCGGCGTGGCCTATGCCGAGCAAAAAGAAACCGTCGGTAAGTTCGATATCCACTATATGGCCCTTGGTAGCACCTTTTTAACTCCAAGTATTGCGAAAACCTATGGCATTGAACGCAGTAGTTATACTGGAATTATCAATATTGCTGTACTCGATATGAGTGAAACGGGCTCCCCCGCCGTCCCAGTAGAAATTAGTGGTGTGGCCAATAACCTGCTTGATGCGAGAATCGACCTAAAATTTAGAGAAATACGCGAAGGCCAAGCGATTTACTACATTGCCGAAGTGCCTTACCGCGATGACCAAGAAATTAATTTTAATATCGCCATCAAACACGGCAGTGAACTCAATACTAATTTACAGTTCAAGCAAAAATTCTACGTCGATTAGTTAATGATACAAAGGCAGGAGCATCCCGATAGCATCCTGCCTTTTTCTGTCCTTTCCCCCTCAGCTTGGGTATCATTGCTCCGCTCATTTCGCCCAATCAAAAAGGTATCCCATGCAACAAATCGTACTTGCCAGTGGCAACAAAGGTAAACTCGCTGAATTCGCTCAACTGTTAGCAGCCTACGGCGTAAAAATCCTGCCGCAGAGCCAGTTCAACGTCAGCGAAGTCGCAGAAACTGGCACTACGTTTGTTGAAAACGCCATCATCAAAGCAAGACATGCAGCGCAAATCACAGGCCTTCCTGCGATTGCCGACGATTCAGGTTTAGAAGTCGATTTACTGAGCGGTGCACCCGGTATTTATTCCGCCCGTTACGCCGGCGAAAACGCCAAAGATCAAGACAACGTTTTAAAACTGCTCGAGACCCTGAAGAATAACCCTGCGCCGCGCAGTGCCAGATTCCAATGCATACTGGTCTACATGCGCCATAGTGCAGATCCAACCCCTATCATTTGCCAAGCCTCATGGGAAGGGCAAATCGATTTCGAGCAACGTGGGGAAAATGGCCATGGTTATGATCCGATTTTCGTCCCAGAACATTTAGATTGCAGCGCCGCGCAAATGAGCAGCGAAGCAAAAAATGCAGTGAGTCACCGTGGAAAAGCATTAGTGCAATTGATTGCCGCCATGAAAGAAAAAGGCGTATTCACCGACGGGAATGCCCAATAATGCAGTCCGATGCAAAACCTGAATTAGGCCTTGGTTTACCACCTCTGAGTTTGTACATCCATATTCCCTGGTGTGTACAAAAGTGTCCTTACTGTGACTTTAACTCCCATGGCCAAAACGGTGAGTTGCCCCAGCAGGCCTATGTCGATGCGCTACTGAGCGATCTTCGCCAAGATCTGTATCTGGTTCAGGGGCGAAAACTTCACACCATCTTCATCGGTGGCGGCACGCCGTCTTTGTTTGATGCTAACAACATCAAACAAATCCTCGATGGCGCAAATGCATTAATCCCTTTCAGTGATGACATCGAAATCACCATGGAAGCAAATCCTGGCACCCTAGAGCACGATGACTTCAGTGCTTATCGTGCGGCGGGTGTCACCCGTTTATCGATTGGAGTACAAAGTTTTTCGAAGGATAAGCTCAATCTGCTGGGCCGGATTCATGATCAAAACGAAGCCCAAGTCGCCGCCCAAAAGGCAAGCGAAGCGGGTTATTTAAGCTTTAACCTCGATTTAATGCACGGATTGCCAAATCAAAGCTTTACCGAGGCCATGGCCGATATCGATACCGCAGCCGCACTTAATCCGCCGCATTTATCTTGGTATCAACTCACCATTGAGCCAAACACCCTATTCCACTCAAAACCACCACAGCTGCCCGATGACGAAGCGCTGTGGGAAATCTATGAGCAGGGTCAGCAAAAGCTTGCCGCATTAGGCTATCAGCAATATGAAATCTCTGCCTACGCCAAACCCGGCTATCAATGTCGTCACAACCTCAATTACTGGCAATTTGGTGATTACCTCGGCATAGGCTGTGGCGCCCATGGCAAAATCACCTTGCCAGAGGAAAATCGCATCCTGCGCACGGTGAAAATCAAACACCCTAAGGGCTACTTAGCGGCGACGGATTACACCTTCGAGCAATCTGAGGTAGAACCTGAGGACCGCGCGCTGGAATACCTAATGAATCGCCTGCGCCTGATGACGCCAATTCCAAAGCAAGAGTTTGAACAACGTACGGGTTTACACCGAGATACCTTAACTGAAGGAATGGAAAAGGGTAAACAAAGGGGTCTAGTAACAGAAACCGACGAACATTGGCAATTAACCAGTAAAGGTCATATGTTCGTCAATGATCTGCTCACGCAATTTTGTTAATTGGCATAAAAAATCAATTACTAAACAATGTGTTAGCTTTGGCTTCTTATGTAAAGGATAACAATAGCTAACACATTTCCTAACATTTATATTTATACACTTCTCGTTGGCTTCTTTAGAATGGTTTTATTACATACAAGGAAGCACATTCATGCCAATAAAAACCAAAGTCAGCCTAGTCGCTATTGCCCTCTCGGCCTTAGCCGCTTTGCCAGGACATGCAGAACCTTCATCTTCTGTCGCAAACAGTAAACCCGTTTCCGCCGTTGTTCAAAGCGAATCGGAAAAAGCCAATGCACTGTTTGAAACCCTCTTTATGGAAAACGTGATGGCAAGCCCCATTGCGCAAACCTATATGGGTATTAAGCAGGATTATGATAAATGGGATGAAATTGGTGATAAGGCAGATGCCGAAGACCTTGAGCGTACAAAGAGGCAACTTACCCAAGTAAATCAGATTGATGCAACAAAATTAGATCCTCAAACTCAGCTGAGTCTAACCTTACTTAAGCAGAGTCTCCAAGATGAAATCAACGATTACAAATGGCGCTACCATAATTACCCCGTGAACCAAATGCACGGCGGCCACTCGATGATTGCCTCCTTTTTGATTAACCAACATCAAATTACTGATGTGAGCGATGCAAAAGCCTACATCAGCCGTCTAAAGGGCGTGACCAAACGCTTAAGCCAGCTACAAGAATCCCTTGAATCACGTGCCAGTAAGGGCATCATTGCACCAAAATTTGTTTTTGGTTACGTGATTTCAGATAGCCAAAATATCATCAAGGGAGCCCCCTTCGATGAAGGTGAAGATAGCGCGCTACTAGCGGATTTTCGTAAAAAAGTGTCCGCACTTGAAATTAGCGAAAGCGATAAAATGGCGTTAATTACAGAGGCAAAAGAGGCGCTAGTTACCCAAGTAAAACCGGGTTATGAAGCGCTTATCAGCTACGTTAAAACCCTTGAAGCTAAAGCCGATACTCGTGATGGTGTATGGAAGCTACCCGAAGGTGAAGCCTACTATAATCGTGCATTAGCTCGCACTACCACAACCCATATGACGGCCGATGAAATCCACACCTTAGGTTTGGCTGAAGTAGAACGTATTCATAATGAAATGCGCGCCATTATGAAAAAGGTGAAATTTGAGGGAACGCTTCAGGAATTCTTTGCCTTTATGCGAGACGACCCGCAGTTCTATTATCCAAACACGCCAGAAGGTAAAGCGGCCTACTTAGCAGAAGCGACCGCCATTATCGATAATATGCGCTCACGCCTTGATGAGGTGTTTAAGGTAAAACCTGAGGCGGCAATCAACGTTAAACAAGTCGAAGCCTTTAGGGAAAAATCGGCGGGTAAAGCCTTCTACGAGCAACCGGCACCGGATGGTTCACGCCCAGGAAGCTACTACGCAAACCTCTATGACATGAAGGCCATGCCAAAGTACCAAATGGAAGCTCTAGCCTACCATGAGGGAATTCCTGGCCACCATATGCAAATTGCGATAGGTCAAGAGCTGAAAGGACTTCCGAAATTTAGAAAGTTTGGTCGTTACACCGCCTATATCGAGGGTTGGGGTTTGTATAGTGAATCTTTACCTAAGGAGATGGGACTTTACGCAGACCCTTACTCTGATTTTGGCCGCCTAGCGATGGAGCTCTGGCGTGCTTGCCGCCTAGTAGTCGATACTGGGATCCATGCTAAAAAATGGACTCGCGAGCAAGGTATTGCCTACTACGTTGATAACACTCCAAATGCGAAGTCTGATGCAGTTAAAATGGTTGAGCGACACATTGTGATGCCATCTCAAGCCACTGCCTACAAGGTAGGTATGATCAAACTGATGCAATTAAAGCACCGGGCGCAGACGCAACTAGGTGATAAGTTTGATATTCGCGATTTCCACACTCTCGTGCTGGCAAATGGTGCTTTACCTTTAGATGTGTTAGAAGAGCAAGTTAATCAATGGATTGCTAGCGTGAATAAAACTTGAGCATCCAAGTTTTAGGGTTAGCTTACTAAGCTAAACCTAAAACCGAATAAGCAACAAAAAAGCCACGATTTCGTGGCTTTTTTGTTGGATTTATTACCCTATCGATAATAAAACCCGCCTCACTGTGATCACTATAGTAGAGACATCAAGCTGTACTACCTTGATACTCAGTGTGATTTTTAGGGTACAGAGCGACTAAAAAGTGTTCATTCCCCAAACCATCTTCAAAAAAATTACCTCAGCCATACGGCTGAGGTAAACCAAAAACTAGGATGATGGTTTAAAGGCCAACATTAATGGTAAAACTAACGTTAGCTGTGATTCGAAATTGCATTAGTGCCGACCTGTATACCATTCGCGAAAGGGGTCATTTTCGGTAACGATATAGAATTCAAGTCATCCCAAATCATCTGCCTGCCATTGTATTCATTTGAGAACAGACATCAACAACCAAGCCAAAAACCTGTTTTAGAGCTCCCTAATAAAACCATATAAAAACCCAAACAACTTAGGAACAAGCAGTTGAAAATTAATAAAAAATACCACAAACAACGATTACCCAATCAGATTAACTGCAAATACTGAACAATGTTTTCGGTATTATTGACGTTTAGCGAATATTTCCTCAAACGGTAAGTCCCAATATGGGGGAGTACCAATGTGATCTTTAATGAATTCAATAAAGGCACTCACCTTAGGAGCTAAGTGTTTGCGGCGCGGATAAACCGCCTGCAATGGCAAGTGATGGGTCAACTGCCAATCCGGCAGTAAGGGGACTAACGTCCCCTTAGCAATTTCATCTTCCATTAAATAACTAGCGAGATAAACCACCCCTAACCCACTAATAGCTGCGGTTTTAAGTGCTGGCGCATTATCGACTCGGAAATTGCCCGTTACCCCGATTTCGCAGTAGTCATCACCCTTTCTGAATTGCCACATGCTGTGTTCGTGCCACTCACCTTGATAGACTAAACAATTATGATCCACTAATTGCTCAGGACGCGTCGGTTCACCATGTTTTGCAATGTAATCAGGTGAAGCAAGCAGCAAAAATTGGCTTTTCATTAGTGGTCTTGCAACCATACCAAGGGGCAATTGCTCCGACATCGTGAGCAGCAAATCTAGACCCTCACTCACAACATCAACTTTATGGTCAAGTAAACTAACTTGCAGCTCAAGCTCTGGATGTTTTGCCATAAAAGCTGGTAGTGCAGGAATAATATGCATTGCACCAAAGGACTGGGAAATACCCACCTTCAAAACACCTCGAGTAGCATCATTTAAATTATGAACGCTTGCAATGGCTTGTTCTGCATCACGCAGTAATTCCTCGCCTTGCAGATAAAGTAAATGGCCCGCTTCTGTCAGACTTAAACTTCGAGTAGTACGCTGGATCAGCTGCACCCCGAGTCTATGTTCGAGATCGGCTACCTGCGTGCTCACTTTAGATTTAGAAATCCCAAGCCTTCTTGCGGCGGCACTAAAACTACCGGCTCTGGCCACATGAGTAAAAATTGCAATAGGTTCTAACAGTTCTAACATGAAAAGTCGCCTTAAACAGTTTACGACAGTGAAATTAACTTTCGGTTTTGCTGAACTACAAATTGATTGGATCTGTACCCAGAAATAGCCTCCAAACCAGAAACAGTGGCAGGTATTTCAACCGTAAAGTGCACTTAAAGTAGGGTGATTTATCTGACTATGTTGTCAGCTTTTCATTATATCTCGTGATTATATCAAACATTCTTCTTAAGAATGTAACATTCCATACAAAATCACCGCAATCATTACTCCAAAGGAGGAATTATGATCAATCAAGTCGTAGAAAAACTACGCCCCCATTGATCCTTAATCAATGGGGGCGTTTATTTCAGCTGAGTTAGTTTAATTAAGCTAAGCCACTTATAGAATTAATTATTTTTCGTTAAAGCAAAGTTTGAAAGCTCAGGTACTTCTTGACGAAGTTGATTTTCAAGTACCATCAGTTTCTCAAAATTGTCGCAAAGAGCATTTGCTTTAGCTTCAATCCCCTTAGATTGAACTTCCATTTTTTGCTTAATGTCTTCACCGATACCGTCCATCTTCTGAGAAAAGGCTTCCATTTTCGCTTCGAAGCTCTCGCCATCACCCGACAACATTTGGCTGCCTATATTTATCATTAACGCACCAATCGCGCTTTGTACTAAATTTTCCATTTCCTGTTCAAATTCTTCATCGAAGGTGTTTTGCAATGAGGCTTCGGTTGCACCTAAATAATAGCTGTCTCCCTGTTTAGACGCAGTTTCATCGACGCGTTTCTGTACCCCTGCCATCATTTCATCAAGCTTTGATCCTGCGGCATCCCCAAGTAAGGGGGTTAACGCCATGCTTACGGCTTGGGACGCTAAAGATACCGCCTCATTCACTAACCCTATAACTTCAGGAACCTGAGTTGATACTGCATCAGAGTATTGGTTAACTAAGGTTTTTTGCTTATCGTTAAGGCTGACTTGTTTACCCTGAATAAAGAGCTTATCGATTTCCATGCGATACATCTCCTTACCCTTCTCACTCATAACCAATTTTTTAGGTTCAACTCGCACATCATAATTGAGCATGACTTGGCACTTTTCATCGATCTTGGGCTCGGTCTGCGCTTGGGCAGTTTGTAGTGCTAAAACAGTTAACATCGCGCCAGATAATGCTGCGGTTGTAATTAGGGAAGTGATTTTCATCGTTCGATCATCCTTTAACCTGAAAAATTTATGTTATTAAAATCATATTCAGGTATAGCGAAAGCCATGCCAGATTTATAACACACTGATACTTAAGTATATAGACAAATTCCCTTCAGCATTAAATTGGTTAAAATCACTAACTATTAGTGATTTCGATAACAATAAAAAACCGCGCCGATAACATACAACGATAAAATCACTGTTATCGCGCAGCGCTTAGATGCTTAATTGAGAGCATGCCGACGGCGTTAAAAGTGGCATCTGAAAATAATGTTGTTTGCGCTAAGATTGGGAGTTAAGCCTGAGATGATTGGCTTTTGCAAAAAAGCACTAAGAGAGCAGATTTAGCTCAAACAGTGCGGACTCGAAAGATCAGGAAAATGTGGCTATCACTAAATAGACATAAAACTAAAGGGTCGAGCCAAATGCACTGCATTCAGACTCAACCCTTTCGGCTTAAAACCTAAATAGATACTAAAATCAGTATCTGAATTAATTTCTAACGGATTAACTCCACCAGATATCGTACAGGTCGCTTACTTCGAGCTGCGCCACTTTTTGGTCAGCCCAGAAGGCTTTAACTGCGGCGATATCGTCTTCGGTGCACTTACCGATGGTTTGAGTAGCAATAATGCCTTCCCATTCGATATGACCACCACCATGGAAGCCTAACTTACGGGCTTCAATCACTTCATCGATAAACTTATCGACCGTCGCATCAATATCTGCTTCAGAGATAGATGCATCGAAGGTCCAAGTGATATCAAAACCTAACTCTTGGAATTCATCGACGCGCATTTTCTTACGTAAACGACGGCTACGATTCTTTGCCATAGTGATTTTCCCCGTTATGTGAACAAATAAATAGATTGAGCCGATGACTTAAGCGATACGCTCAAACATCAGATCCCACACGCCATGGCCTAAACGATGGCCGCGGGCTTCAAATTTCGTTAATGGACGGTGATCTGGACGTGGCACTACAGTACCATCGGCCGATTGGTTTTTGTAACCATTTGCCGCATTCATTACTTCTAGCATATGTTCGCTGTAGTTTTCCCAGTCGGTTGCCATATGGAATACGCCGCAAATCTTCAGTTTACGGCGGATAAGCTCAGCAAATTCAGCCTGTACGATACGGCGTTTGTGATGACGCTTTTTATGCCATGGATCGGGGAAGAACAATTGCACGCGGGTCAGACTGCCGTCGGCAATCGCATGCTCTAACACTTCCATAGCATCGTGGTGATAAACACGCAGATTGGTCACACCGGCAGCGGCGGCATCACTTAAGCAAGAACCTACACCAGGCTTATGGACTTCAATCCCGATGAAGTTAAGCTCTGGTGCTTCCTGCGCCATTTGCACTAAGGATGCGCCCATACCAAAACCGATTTCGAGAACGGTATCGGCTTCACGGCCAAAAACTTCAGTTAAGTTCAATGGTGTTGGGCTGTAATCTAAACCCATAGTAGGCCACTGAGTTTCAATGGCATGCGCTTGACCCTTAGTCAAACGACCTTCTCTTAGGACAAAGCTTCTGATCTTACGCAGATACTTGCCTTCTTCATTAAATTCAGCGGTAGTGACTTCGCTCATTTTTGCCTCGTCTCGTGGACAACACCATTAAAAAGAAGGGCATTATCCAAAGTTCAACCTACAGTGCAAGCACTAATGGAGGCGAAGTATAACAAGAATCTGCCATTGAGCGAATCGGCCTAGGATTTTCAAGGAGGTGTATCTTGTTTGCCAAGCAATCTATCGCTACACTGCGCCGATGAAATCTACAGCCTCCTTTGCTTCACGTATCAATACTTGGTACGACAACCACGGTCGTAAAACCCTCCCTTGGCAGCAGGACAAAACCCCATATCGAGTATGGGTTTCTGAAATCATGCTGCAGCAGACTCAAGTCGCGACCGTTATTCCCTATTATCTTAACTTTATGCAACGCTTCCCTGATGTGCTCACCCTCGCAAATGCGCCAGAGGACGAAGTGCTACACTATTGGACGGGCCTTGGTTATTACGCCAGAGCCCGTAATCTACATAAAGCAGCCAAAACCATTCGCGATCAGTATCAAGGTGAGTTTCCAACGGATTTTGAGCAAGTACTCTCACTGCCGGGCATTGGCCGCTCAACGGCAGGTGCCGTTTTATCTTTATCCCTTGGCCAACATCACCCAATCCTCGACGGTAACGTTAAACGGGTTTTGGCACGCCACGGCGCCATTGCTGGCTGGCCAGGACAAAAGGCCGTTGAAGAGCAGCTATGGCAGCTAACCAATGCATTGACGCCCGAGCAGGATATTCAAAAGTACAATCAGGCCATGATGGATATCGGCGCCAGTATTTGTACCCGCAGCAAACCGAATTGTGCCGAGTGCCCCGTTGCCATTGATTGCAAAGCCCAACTGATGGGCAGACAAACTGAATTCCCAGGTAAAAAGCCAAAGAAAACCATCCCAGAGAAAGCCGCTTGGATGTTAGTGCTGCAAAAGGATAATCAGGTCTATTTAGCTAAGCGCCCGCCTGCTGGAATTTGGGGCGGTTTGTGGTGCTTCCCAGAGTTCAGCACCGAGCAGGCGCTTAAGCAACATATTGAAGCACTTGGCCATAACACAGCTAAACTCGAACCATTGATTGGTTTTAGGCATACCTTTAGTCATTTCCATCTCGATATTCAGCCTATGCTGCTTAACCTTGATATCCAAGGTGCAGCCCATAGCGTGGATGCTGTCATGGAACAAAACCAGTCACTCTGGTATAACATAAATCATCCTTCCAAAGTGGGTCTCGCGGCGGCAACTGAGCGCGTGCTAGCCAATTTGGGATCACTCTTTCAATCCGCAGTCAGTAAGGAATAATCATGGCGCGTACAGTCAATTGCGTATATTTAAACAAAGAAGCCGACGGCCTAGACTTTCAACTGTATCCAGGTGATTTAGGTAAACGTATTTTCGATAGCATAAGTAAGGAAGCTTGGGGCCTATGGCAGAAGAAGCAAACTATGCTGATTAACGAAAAGAAATTGAACATGATGAATGTTGATGATCGTAAGTTCCTTGAAGAACAAATGACCTCTTTCCTTTTCGAAGGTAAAGATGTTGAAATTGAAGGTTTTGTTCCTGAAAAAGATCAGGAATAATCGTAAGTTTCCAAGATTTCGTCAATAAAAAAAGCGCCTAATGGCGCTTTTGTTTTTTGAAGCAAACGTATTACTTACGTATGCCTTCAACCACTAAATCTAATTCAACATTGGCTGATGCTGGGCCTAAGTCCATCTTGATGCCATAGTCTTTCATCGCAAAGCTGGTAGTACCGGTAAAACCTGCACGGTAACCCCCCCAAGGATCCTTACCCTCACCTACAGCATGGGCCTTAATCGCTAAAGGTTTTGTGACGCCATTAAGGGTTAAATCACCGTTGATAACTAAGTCACCATTGCCTTTATCTTCAACTGAGGTCGACACAAAAGTGGCTTCGGCAAAATTAGCGGTATTTAAAAAGTCAGCGCTACGAATATGCTTATCACGCTCGGCGTGGTTTGAATCCACACTTAAGGTATTGACCTTAACATTAACCTTGGCCGCCGTTGGCTTGGCCGCATCATAGCTAAAGTCACCGCTAAAATCGTTAAAGCGACCCACCACATAGCTATAGCCTAAGTGACTAACTTTAAAGGTAATAGATGCGTGAGCACCTTCCCTGTCGATCACATAGTCAGCAGCAGATGCTGCTAATGGGGATAACATTGATGCACCAACGAGCAGGGTTAACAGTTGTTTTTTCATTTTTTATCCTCGGTTGAATTTAAGCATTTTTACAAGTGTTGCGTCTTTATCGATAAAATGGTGTTTCAATGCGCCAAGGCCGTGCAATAACACTAAACCCATCAAACCATAGGCGGCTAACTGATGGATACTGCCGGCCACATCGGCCTGATTTGCCATAAAAGGAGAAATTCCAGGGACTTCAAACCAATCAAACACCATGATGCCACGACCTTCCGCCATTGAAATCATCAGGCCAGACAACATAATTGTCAGCAATAATAGATAAATAATGCTGTGGGTAATTTTCGCTGCGTGTTTTTCTAATAAAATGTGGCTGCTGTCGGCCTCAGGTTTGGTGTTGCTCCAACGCCATATAAGCCTAAACACCGTTAAAGCCAAAAGCAAAACCCCAATACTTTTATGAAGATGCGGAGCATTTTTATACCAAGGGCTGTAATAAGTCAGCTCCACCATCCACACTCCCACTGCAAATAATCCAATTACCACAATGGCACTCAACCAATGTGTGATAATCGCGGTGAGTCCATAATTTTGCTTGCTGTTTCTAAACATTCAACTCCCCAGAGCTACTTTACGGATTGCAGATAAACGATTTTTATTATCATAGAACTATTTTTAAAATGATAAATCAGTAAAAGTTGCTAGTTTCATTCTATTTTTTAGAAAATTAGCAATACTACAAAACATAAAAGCCCTAACCTTACATAAACCCTGCCTCATCAACTCAACCTCTGCTTAAATGACAACGAAAAAGGTATATTTTTAATAGCCATTTATGAAAAATGCTCTCTGAATGAATAATTCATGCAACATTCCTCATTCAGATATAGCTAAGTGAATGAAGTTTTAATCGATAGTCGCTATAAAAACACACAAACAGCACATTAATCAGCCGAACGCTATTCTTGATAAGAAAAAGCACTTGCAGAGGATAAACGCCCTCGTTAATATAGCGGCACTTCGAACGAGACAGCATTAAACTGCAGTTCAAAGTAGTTAACTAACGCTCAGTTTAGTTGCCCGAATAGCTCAGTCGGTAGAGCAGAGGATTGAAAATCCTCGTGTCCCTGGTTCGATTCCGGGTTCGGGCACCACAATTTAGCCGGCATAGCTCAGTTGGTAGAGCAACTGACTTGTAATCAGTAGGTCCCGAGTTCGACTCTTGGTGCCGGCACCATATAAACAAAAAAGCCACTCAATGAGTGGCTTTTTTGTTTCTGTTTTCTAAAAAAATAAATATCACTCAAAATAGCAAAATTGCTTAGCTGTACTAGCTCAAATCTAATCTGGCTTCAGTCCCCTTTCTCTTTTAGCTTTCAAGGGTCGCCACTCTTTCATTCCATAACACTTCCCATTCCCCATCAACATTGATCCTAAGTACGCCAACTATCAATAGTTTACTAAAGGGGGGATAACAAAAACCGCCCAATGTTGACTATTAGTTGGCCAATCGGATTAAAAGGGCTTGCACAGGCAAAGGGAGCACTATATGATACGCGCACTTCGAACGAACAGCATCTTAAAGTTGCTTTCAAAAGTAGTTAACTAACGCTCAGTTTAGTTGCCCGAATAGCTCAGTCGGTAGAGCAGAGGATTGAAAATCCTCGTGTCCCTGGTTCGATTCCGGGTTCGGGCACCACAATCTAGCCGGCATAGCTCAGTTGGTAGAGCAACTGACTTGTAATCAGTAGGTCCCGAGTTCGACTCTTGGTGCCGGCACCATATAAACAAAAAAGCCACTCAATGAGTGGCTTTTTTGTTTCTGTTTTTATATATAAAAATTAACAGCATTTCGAACATTAAGATTACCTAGTCACGGCCTACTCTCGATAATGCCTGTCGCTCCAAAGCACAACTCTTATATGGCACTTTATACAACAAAGCCACTCAAAGAGCGGCTATTATCTTTTAATTACTTAGCAATCTGAGACTTATTTAATCTCATGATGCACTATGGGTCTTTCCCCAACTTCGACTTGATGCTGCAAATGACGCCAGCCTTCAGTTAATTCGTGCAAGTTGTCTTTACGTTCTGGAAATTTTTCCGACAATTTATCGATAATATCGATTTGGCGTTTGCAGAGGGTAGTCCAGCGTTCGGCATTTGAAAGGTGCATGATACTTTCCTTAACAGAATGATACTCCTTTAATAGTTAAAGCGTAGGCCAGACTTCCATTATTGCCAATGGCGATGCCATTCCTAGCTCTTTATTCGATTCAAAAATGCGTGTTAGCGCACTGTTAAATTAATCAACTCCAGAGTATCTTTGTCCTATAACACTAAAACAGGAGCCATTATGACAGCCACAATTCTAAAATTACTATTGATCGCTATCGGCTTGTTTCTTATCTATAAACTTATTTTTAGTGGTAAAAAGGGCTTAACCATTTTCGAGATGCACTTCAAAGAAGGCCGTATGACCCAACATAAAGGGAAAATACCAGAGAGGTTTGAGAAGGCATGCCGCCAATTGGCTAAGACTGAAAAATTAACCTGCACTATCAGAGCCGAAAAAAGCGGTGATGTGCGTTTACATATTTCGGCAAATGTCGGCGACAACCTGCAGCAGCAGATCCGTAATCAATTTCCCTTTGAGTACTACGATCAAAAGACAATAGATAATAGCCGCCAAGCGGGATGATACGAACATGAATTTTATTTAGGCCCAAGCGTTTTATCTGACTCTGAGCCTTTAACTAAAAATCAGCCCCTTCAACTGAAGGGGCTGATTTTTTAAGGTAACGGGATAATTTTAATAAACAGCTTTTGAACAAGCCAACGATAAAACCTACTTTTGAATCACGAGGGTAACCTTAGCAACCTTAATACCCAACTTGATGATATCACTATGATTAATAATAGTATTATCATTCACTAGGAACATCCAGTCATCGAAATCCACATGATATTCCTCTCCGTCCACCGCCAATAACATCTCATATTGCCAGCGCAATGCACTTCCACTCGCCTGCCCCACCGCAGTACCAATAATATCCCCTGCAGTACCAGTATAGCGACCATCACCCAAGGCATTTATTGTCCAAATTCGGGTTTGGGTTTCCCCATCATCATAGACAAACCACTCGTTTATGACTCCCTGTGTGCCCTGCCAACTCGCCTCCATTGTGACATTAAATTTGCGAACAACTTTCCCGCTAAAGTCCTGAACAATACCTGCGGCCTTTAGCTTCCCATCAAAAAATGACTCTAAAACTAAGGATGGGTTTGTACCTTGGTACTCATCCACTTCCACCGAAGAGCAGCTCGATAACAATCCTAAACCCAGCATGGCTAAAATAATATTGTGTCGCCAAAACCTGATTAGCAGTCGCATGATTTTTCTCCTAGTAATTGTGCTCTTAAAGCTGGACGACTGGTTTTATTGGATAACCAAATCGCTAAAAAGGCTTGGGCGAATTGAGGATTCTCAATCACGCCAAGAGGCTGTTGATTAAAATAGAACTGACTTTTTTGAGGATCGATAATCTTAAAACTTAAATGATCGCCTTCTTTTACATCCGGCCATATACCCTTGAGTAAAAGCAACCAAGCTTGAACATCGCTCTCTTTAAATCCTAAATGCAGCCATTGTTCCTTGGTAGCCTTTAACAAATCTTCGGCATCTATTTCTCGATAATATTCAATATCTAACAATTGCGGATATTGTTCACTCTGATACTGACCTGTCACCGTCATAAGCCTTGCTCGATAAAGACTAAACCAAAGCCAGTCCATCTCGCCGCGCCCTACCTCAATTAAGCCTGAGCTCATACTGTTATCTATCTGTGCAGAATCAGCCGCAATACCATTAAAGGGTAATAGCAGTCCCAAATACGCCCCAAGACAAGCTTTACTCAATGCCATAGCAATCTCCATTGATGAACAAAATCAGCGTCTTGTTAATTGCTGACTCAGTGCAATCTTTACAAAAAGTGGTAACAAAATCGTCCATAGCACAGCCAAGATAAGCGCAGATGTGCTCACGCCTAAGGGCAGACTCACCGCGTAAAATTGCGCACCGCCGAGGTAACTTAAGCTGCCAAATACTCCGCCTAATATCGCTTGCAAGAAAACAGGCAAAGCACGCAGAAAATTGAGGCTATGATTTAGGCTCAAGCCAAAATGCAGCCAAAGGCAATCAAGCCACCAAGGCGAAGTGTTAAATTCAAATACTCCTAGCAATGTCAGCAAGGCATCAATCGCCACGCCAAGCACTCCCACTTTAATCATGACGAGTAAATCACGGCGGCAGGAATGGGGGTTTTCGATGCTAGTAACTAACCCAAAGTGAAGTAATAACAATGGAATAGTCAATAATAGAGACCAATTCCCCCATAGCACGCTAGACCACCAGACCAGTTGAAAACTCACGGCGTTATAAAATATAAAGCCTCTATGATTCACTATGATTAAGGAATTAATGGTCTGCGGTTTCATTTTTTATCCCCTAAGCAATCCCATTGTACGCATTAGGAATGCGATATCCTGGACGCACAGCGACTAAGTGCACAGCGCTTGTGGTTCGCTCTAAAAAACCACCTTCACAGTAACTAAGGTAAAACTTCCACATACGAATAAAATCATCGCCATAACCAAGGGCTTGTACCTTAGTAACCGCTTGGTCGAAATTACTGTGCCAATCCCTTAGGGTTTTAGCGTAATCCAGCCCCATATCATCAATCGACCAAAGCTGCATATCGGTACGTTTTGCCAAATGGTTAGCCATTTGCTGTACTGAAGGTAAACAACCGCCTGGAAAAATATAACGCTGAATAAAATCAACGCCCTTGCGATAACTGTCATAGCGTTGATCGCTGATGGTAATGGCCTGTATTAACATTCTGCCGTTAGGTTTAAGCAGGGACTCGAGTTTTTTAAAGAATCCAGGCAGGTACTCATGGCCCACAGCCTCAATCATCTCAATCGAAACAAGTCGGTCGAATTGACCGGTTAGATTACGATAATCCTCTGTGAGTAATGTCACTTGTTCGCTCAACCCCTCGCGCTCAACTCTCGCCTTTGCATAGCTGTATTGGGCATCGGAAATGGTGGTTGTAGTCACATGCACGCCATAATGCTTAGCCGCGTATATGGCTAACGCCCCCCAGCCTGTACCAATTTCAAGTAAGCGTTGACCAGGTTGCAATTCGAGACGCTCACAAATCACCTTCAACTTATTAAGCTGCGCGGCTTCAAGGCTGGCATCGGCATCGGGATAAAGGGCACTGGAATAGAGCATTTCTCGGTCAAGAAATTGCTCATAAAGCGCATTGCCTAAATCGTAATGGGCGAGAATATTGCGTTTTGAGCCCTGCTGTGAGTTGCGATTAAGAAAGTGCTTTACCCTGTTAATCGTGCCTGTAAGCCAATTGAATTTAGCTTCAATCCTATCGAGCAACGGCAGGTTACGGGCAAACAGCTGCACGACTTTAGTCAAATCTGGGCTAGTCCAATGGCCTTGAATATAACCTTCGCCTGCACCGATTGAACCAGAGAACATCACCTGACGATAAAAACTGGGATGTTTAACGACTAAGGTTGCATGCAAATCGCTATGCTGCTCGCCAAAGCGATAACTCTTATCGCCCTCCACTATGGTCAAACAACCATGGGGCAAATTATCAAGGGCCTTAAGCAATATTTTACGGGCAAGGCTATCGGGTAGCTTTGCGCTTATAACCGACGTTTGTGATGCAGTATTTTCCATTCTATTTCTCCACTTGGCTTGGGTGTGGCACAAAAGGCACTCGTTTATAAAAGAGCTTTAATGCCTGCCAATAAATCCCGCAGACAATTTTCAGCGTCATCAAAGGAAAGCGAAAAAACAACGTACGTAGCGAGGTAGCATTAATGGCTTGGCGATTCATAACTAAATTGGCCTGAAACAGCTTCTTGCCAACAGCATTTGGCTTATTTTCGATACCAATTTTTAAGGATTCAGTTGGGGGTTCAACATGCCATAAATAGCGCATATCTAAGTTCATAAAGGGCGATACATGGAACACTTTATCCGTCACGCCTGGTGCGGATAAATTCACTAAGTAACAGTGGCGCTCTTGCCAAGGGGTATTACTCACTTCGGCGAGCATATATAAAGGCGTTTGATTTTGATAACAAAAGTAAAAATTAACTGGGCTGAAGTAAAGGCCAAAATGTCGAATCTGCCCCACAAAGACAACCCGGTCGCAGGGCTTATCTGCCCCTAACTCAACGATTTGACTAAGCGCCCTAGCCTTTAACGATGCCGCGCTCGGGTCTTTAATCTCAATGATTTGAGTCAAATTATTACGATCTGTATATGAACAAAGATAATCCCTTGGATTAAATCGTAAAAGTGCACTTCGATTGACGCCAAAGTAACGTCCCATCACGCTTAGGCTATCAACTTCATCTAAATCAATGGCCAATAGCGCCATTTTATAGCTAAATTGATGTTTTATAGGGCTATAACGGCTATGGCTTACCATGCCGTAATAGATAGCACTATTAAGCTCTGTCATAAGGTCACCCCAAAATGGGCGCACACATCTAAGGCACTACGAACGCCATCCTCATGGAAACCATTGTGCCAATACGCACCAGCAAAATGAGTGCGATTATGGCCAGAAATATCTTCCCTTCTGGCCTGTGCAGCTAAGCTTTTCTCATTAAATACTGGGTGGGCATAATTGAACCGACGAATAATCTTCGACTCATCGATTAACGCCGTTTGATTGAGAGTGACGCAAAAGGTCGGCGCATCTTCAGGTAACCTTTGCAGGATATTCATATTATAAGTAACTGATGCAGGACGAGTTTGGTCACCATCTAAACGGTAATTCCAACTTGCCCATGCTGCTCTGCGCGTAGGAAGAATACGGGTATCCGTATGCAGCACAACCTCATTATTCTGATACTCCAAATCCCCCAAAATCGCTTTCTCAGTAGGTGTGGGGTCACTGAGCATTTTGAGCGCTTGGTCGCTGTGGCACGCGAGGATCACCTCATCAAATGTGTGCCATTGGCCATTCACCAACAACTTTACGCCATCGCCATTTCTTTCAATGGTTGTAACGGGGCTATTGAGTCGAATATTGTCTTTAAAGGGCGCGATTAAATCAGGAATATAACTGCGAGAACCGCCCTTAAGCACATACCACTGCGGCCTATCACTGATGTTTAACAGTCCATGATGTTCAAAGAATCGAATAAAGAATCGAAGAGAAAAGGCACGCATATCCTCAATTGAGGATGACCAAATTGCCGCACCCATAGGCAAAATATAATGCTCGGCAAAAAAGGATGAGAAACCTTCACTATCAAGATATTGCCCTAGATTCCCCTCGGGATAATTATCTGCTTGAAATAACGCTTTACAACGTTTGTTAAACCGCACTATTTCATTTAAAAATCCCCAAAAGCGTGGATTAAAAATATTGCGTTTTTGGGCAAAAAGGCTTGCAAAATGATGGCCGTTATATTCAAGCCCTGTGAGCACATTGTGCACACTAAAGCTCATTTCAGTGGCCAGCACAGTGACATTTAAACGTGATAGCAAACGCTCAAAACGGGGATAGGTTCTGTCATTAAATACAATAAAGCCTGTGTCTATCGCATAATTTTTGCCTTCAAACTCCACATCCACGGTAGCGGTATGGCCACCAATATAATCATTAGCCTCAAATACAGTTACCCGATGGGACTTGCTTAATAGATGGCCGCATGTGAGCCCAGAAATCCCTGTCCCAACGATGGCAATATTTTTCATTGTTCGATGTCCTTAATCGCAGTTGACTGACTATCCCGCATAATCATTTTTCGCCACACAAAGGCAGGTAGAATCGAAATAAACTTCAATAAATAAGTAAATCTTTTGGGGAAATGGATTTCGCTTTCACCGCGAAGTAACCCGCGACGAATCGCCTCCGATGCGGATGTCACATCCACCTGCATCGGCATCGGAAAATCATTTTTTGCAGTCAGAGGTGTCGCCACAAAACCAGGACAAATGACACTCACACCAATACCGCTTTGCGCTAAATCCAGCGAGAGACTCGCCGCTAGGTAATTCACTCCCGCCTTAGAGGCACCGTAAGCCTCTGCGCGCGGGAAGGGTAAATAAATCGCGCTTGAACTCATCAATGCTAAGCGAGAACCAGAGTGCATTAACGGAACAAAGGCACCGATGCAGTAACCCATGGCAATAAGATTGGTCTGAATAATTCGCTCAAACAGCATGTCATCGAAATGTTTTGCATCATCGATATATTCGCAGCCACCTGCATTGAGGAGCACTAAATCAAGTTGTAGCCCTTCAACTTTTAACCACTCTCTCACCTTGAGTGCAGCCTCTTGTACTTGGCTGCGCTCACTTATATCAAAGGCAAAACTGTGAGCGCCCGCCAAGCTAGACTGACAAAGGGTATCGAGTTTTGAGGTATCTCGGCCACAGGCTAAAACCCGCCACCCCTGCGCCAGATAGTCCTGTGCCAACTGCAATCCAATACCAGAGCTTGCGCCAGTTATCAGCACGGTTTTAATTCGATTGATTTGAGACGAAACCATCACTGCGCCGCCTTATCTTTAACTAGGCGGATAATTCCCCCCACAAGGGGCACATGTTCGTAAAGCATTTGTCCCACATCAAAATAATCACGGTGAAAATGGATCTGCTGCTGAAACTTAAGCTGACTCATGCCATCAACCCGAATGAGCTCACCTTTTTTCAACTTGGGATGACGATATTGCATCTGCCAAAATAGCGATGCTTGGGAGTCATCCTTAAACACTTCTTTAATATCAAAATTGATATAACTAATGTTTTCGTAAAGCTTAGCGAAATACACCGTTAGAGCATCAATTCCGTCGACCCTATGCATTGGGTCGATAAAACAAATATCTGCTGCATATACTTGCGCAAGCAAATGCAGATTGTCCTTATTTAAGTCTTCATAAAGTGCAATCAACTTATCTACTGGGTCACTGTGTACAGCCTTTGCAATATCAATCATCTAATTTACTCCCAAGGGGAAAATAGTGTGTTTCAAGCTCTACTACTCGCCTGTGTTCTAAGCCTTTTTCAAAACCCCAAGCACCTCTAACGCCCTCTCCCTAGCTTTGCTATGCTCCACAATCGCAACTGGATAATCGGATTCAGTTGGCATATCAAATAGCGATAGCTCACTGTTTTTGTGAAAAGGCAAAAGATTAGGTTGATGTAAACGTTTAATGCCCCAAGAGGCTAATTCGGGTAGGTAATGGCGGATAAAGCTGCCATCGGGGTCAAATTTTTCACTCTGATTTATTGGATTAAAAATTCTAAAATAGGGCTGCGCATCACAACCACAACCTGCTGACCATTGCCAACCACCATTATTTGCCGCGAGATCCCCATCGATTAAATGCTGACGGAAATAACGTTCCCCCCAGCGCCAATCAATCAACAAATGCTTTGTTAGGAAGCTCGCCACCACCATACGCAAGCGATTGTGCATCCAGCCAATTTGATTTAACTGCCTCATCGCCGCATCGACAATCGGGTATCCTGTTTTGCCTTCGCACCAAGCGCGAAATTCTGTTTCATCATTACGCCAGCGAATATTGTCGGCAAGACGGTTAAAGTTACGAGACATAGAAAGCTCAGGAAAGGCCACCAGCAGATGACGATAAAACTCCCGCCAAACGAGCTCGTTTAACCAAGCTCTTCCTTGACTAGTATCATCCACTAACGCCTCGGGATAACGCTCGAGTAACGCCGCAATGCATTGCCTAGGACTTAACACGCCAATGGCTAAATAGGGGGAAATTGAACTTGTGCCATCTAGAGCCGGATAATCCCTATCCTGCTTATAATCCTGCACTTTTTGCTCAATAAAACTTGTTAACATTTCCCTTGCTGCAACTTCGCCCGCCGCCCAATGTTCACTCGAGCAATGATTTGAGCGAATAAACCTAAATTGTGAAGGATCTGGAATTGGCGTGCTTACGGGCGACGGTTTTGATAAGGGTATAATCGCCCTTTGACAGGCTATTTCACGCCATTTACGACTAAAAGGCGTAAAAACCCGATACATATCGCCACTTAAGTTGAGCACACTACCGGGGGCTAAAAGACAATGTTCGTTGGTTAGCAGTAAAGGCACCCCCACTTTTAAACAAGCATTATCTCGGCGCTGCTCATTAATCTCAGGCTCACTGCCAGCAAATACCCGTGCAATACCATTTTCTTGACAGTAAATTGATAAAAAATATGGGATTTCATCAAAGGTATCAAGCTCAATCAGCTCAAACTCAATGCCGAGATCAGCGAGTTCCAATGCAAGTAAATTCACGTGTCGCTCAATAAAATCAAGCTGAATTGGCGCGACATCATGACGCTGCCACTGCTTAGGGGTGGCAATAAATATGGCTTTAAGCTTTGCTCCTTGCCTCAAATCGTCATTGCCGCCTGAGCCATGTATGCTGTTTTGCTCCCTAACCCAATCGCAAGCAGCGCTTAACGCTTGATTGTCATTCAAACGCAAATCTTGCCTAAACCACATCAGGGCATGTTGCTGTGCTTGAGCATGCTGGTTCATGCTATTTCCCCTTACCGTGATCTGCTGAGGAATTGGCATTCTTTAGGGCATTTTTTTGCTGACGCAATAATGCTTTTTGCTCTTGTTTCTTAAGCAATAATTTTTCGACTAATGGCGCGATATCTGGCTTTAAATAGGAGTTCAAGTCGGTTAGCGTGGGGGCAAAAGGCCCTATGAGGTAGCAGGGTAAACTCATCTGCTCAATGAGTGATTTAAGTTCCGCCAACTCAGATGCCACATGATTGGCATTAGGGATAAGTAACAGGGCATCGACATCGACTCTGCCATCTAAAAGTGCTAAATCGCCAATGCCCTGTTCGGCAAAATCAGTGACAGTCACTTTTAAGCTCACTAACTCCATGCGAAGTACCAATTTATATAAGCGCTTCGTTAGGTTGCTATTTAGCGTTTGGCTACGCCCATTCAAACCAAATAATGCTACTTTGACTTGCCCACCATGCCCGTTGTGAAAACGAGACCATATCCGGCTGAGAAGTTCATGGTTTAGCCATGCCATGAGTAGCTCGGCATCAAGGCGGGGCTCAATGAGCGTTTCGAGCTGATATATCCAGGGCAGCAATAATTTATCTTTAACAATCGTAAATGGATAAAGATTCAAGATCTCATCTAAACGTTGATGTAGATTTAATGGATCAAATTCGCTCACGGAACGCATAAGACTCGAGATTGCCTGCGCCCAGTATTCACTGTCGTCATTACTGCCTTTTTCTTCATTCAGAGAAAGATAATGGTGATCCATAGCCAAATTTTCTATCGCAATAACATCACGACTGTTCAGTAACGGTTTCACTTTACTGATTGCAACACCCTTGGCTAACCAAGCATTAATTTCATGGATTTGCGCAATATTCTCTGCAGTGTAGAGCCGATGCCCTTTGGGCGTACGTTGCGGCACCACTAAGCCAAAACGCCGCTGCCAGGCCCTGAGGGTAACGGCGTTAACCCCTGTAAGCTCGGATACCTCACCAATTGACAGCATATTATGCTCATCCGCAGTTAAGCTCTTTTGGTCGATATGGTCCGCATCATTGTGAATTTGCTTGTTTTGACTCATAACAACTCTCTTCATCTTTACTCAGCAAAAAATTAATAGGCATAACGCAGTTTCAGTTCCTGCGGATGAGGGCTGAGGTAAACTTGATTTTCTATATAGGGCACTGGGAATTGGCGTAGATAGTGATTAATCAGGGTAATTGGCACTAACAGTGGCAAAAGTCCCTCACGATATTTCATAATCATTTCAGACAGTTCAACCTTTTGCGCTGCAGTTAAATGCTTCTTAAAGTAGCCTTGGATATGCTGCAGGGTGCAGGTATGGTTTTTACGGGTGGCATGGATTTTTAAGGTATTCATGAACACCTTAAAATATTGATCTGCTGTTGCTTCTAATTCATGGATATTAGCCACGATTAGCCCTAGTTCACGGTAACCTTTTTGGCTATGGGCCATCAGTAAATATTTATAACGTGAATGAAACTGGACTAAATCATGTTTTGTCAGTCCTTTGTGGCGCATTTGGTGCCAATCGTGGTAGGCATACACCCGAGTAAAAAAATTCTCCCTAAGGACTAAGTCGTGTAAACGGCCTTCTTCTTCAACCGGCAACAAGGGAAAGCGTTCCATTAACTTACGGGCAAACACACCAATACCCGCTTTATTACCATTATCGGTGCCGCGCTTATATTCAATCACACGCTCCATACCGCAGGTTGGCGACTTAGCACAAAAGATATAGCCGCCAAGGCCTGATAGTTCTTCGACTTTACGCGCACTAAACTCATTGAGCTTGTCAGTCACATCCAAACTACCGTCTCGGCTCTGCACCCACAAGGACTGCCCTTCACGCACTAAACGTATACTCTTACGAGGGGCACTGAGGCCAATAGCCATCTCGGGGCAAAGGGGGCGAAACTCAAAAAATGGAGTTAACTCCTGACTACAATACGAAGAAAGCTTATGGCCGCCGTCAAAACGCACTTTTTCACCCAATAAGCATGCGCTAATGCCAATTTGAATTCGTTGCGGATTAAACTTGTACATAATCATATTCCTTGTATCAGTTTGCTATAGTAAAGCGCATACTTGTACAAAGATCAAATTATTGTACAACATATTTTCACCCTTTTATTCAGAGCAATAAATAACTATAAATATCATAACTTTAACAATTAAAACCTAATTAAAATATCAATTATCATTGCCTTATCTGTTGCTACAAAAACATAAAATACTGACCAATAGAGAAAGTTGTACAAGGCGAATAGCCAGACATAGACATGAAAGAAATAGGCTTGAAGCATGTAGCGATAAAAATATGTAGATGATTTTAGTGCAGCAACAAAAGCTGATTGGTATGCAAATTGGCCGATTTTTATGGCATTGCCAAAGCTGGCAAAACCTACACCGATGAACCTGATAATTGTACATTTCAGGTTAAGTCTATTTGGTTAGCCCTACCCTTAACACCTTTGTGCCCGAAGAAGTAGGCGAAATCCTTGACGCCTATTAACTAAAGGCCAATCAAGCTGGGACAGGTAAACACTGCGGTTATCGGATTACGCAGCGGGCAAACCGCAAAGGATTAGCGCCCCTGATTTGCGGCCATTGTCAGCAGGTTGCTAAGGAATTTGGAAATGAGTTTTAAGGCAATGCAATTGAATTTTGTCGCCTCAAGAAATACTGGCGGTGAGATTTTGAGGAAGCTTGGTTTTGAAACCATGGATAGGTTACCCAAGGCATTTCAATATAAGACGCTACAGTATATCGATGCCTTGGGGATGCGCAAGTTGCTAAAAAGATGGGGGATTAACGCTTTTTGCCACCTAATTTACCACCAAGGGCGCGTTTTTTTGCTCGTTGTTTTTGGGCAGCTTTGCTGTTACGTCTGGGATCAGGCTCCATTTTGTTAAAGTCAGGCTCAAAACCTGGATACCACTGCTGTGGTAAGCGCTTATCGAGCACGGCTTCAACCTCTTCAAGCAGCAGGGCATCTTCTTGGCTGAACAAGGTAATCGCAAGACCCGCACTCCCCGCGCGACCGGTGCGGCCGATACGGTGAATATAATCTTCAGCCACAAAGGGCAGCTCAAAGTTAATCACATACTGAAGCTCAGCAATATCTAACCCCCTAGCAGCAACATCGGTCGCTACCAACACCTTCACTTGGCCAAGTTTAAAGTCCTGCAGCACCTTCTCGCGAGCGCCCTGGGATAAATCCCCATGGAAGGCTTGGGTGACAATACCGAGCTGATTAAGCTTGGTGACTAACTTATCAACGCCCTGCTTAGTGCGGCAAAAAATCAGTACTTGATGCCAATTTTTAGTGCGCACTAAATGGCTAACAAACTCGGTTTTACGATCGCTATCGATAGCATAAACCCGCTGCTCAATCTGCGCAGCTGTGGAGTTACGTTTTGCCACTTCAATCAGCTTAGGATCACGTAACATACTCTTACTTAGACTAAAAATGGCATCATCTAAAGTCGCCGAAAATAAGAGGGTTTGTCTTTCTGAGGGCACTTGCTTTAGCACGGCGTTGATTTCATCCATAAAGCCCATGTCGAGCATACGGTCGGCTTCGTCAAACACTAACACGCTAAGTTGTTTTAGACTGAGCGCGCCCTGACGCAGGTGATCCAAAAGGCGGCCAGGTGTGGCGACCAAGATATCGATTCCCGCCTTAAACACCGCCTGCTGCGCATCAATACTCACACCACCATAGGCAATCCCCACTTTGATATCCGTACCTTTTGCATATTTAACAAAGCTTTGCTGCACCTGCACCGCAAGCTCTCGGGTCGGCACTAACACTAATGCCTTGATCGCTTTCGCAGAAACGAAAGGCACTTCTTCTGCAAGCAATTGCTGCAAAATAGGTAAAGCGAATGCCGCAGTTTTACCCGTGCCGGTTTGCGCGCAGGCCAAAATATCCTGCTTTGCCAAAATAGCGGGGATTGCCTCAAACTGAATTGGCGTTGGCTGCTGATAACCTGATTCGGCTAAGGTATCGATTAATTGGGGAGTGAGGGATAGCGCACTAAAAGACATGGAAAATCACCGCAAACAATAATGCCCTAATGTTAACAGAAGCCGCCAATTGCGACCATGAAATTGGGGTGTTTCCTATCCTCTATTGCGTCTAAAAATCCTGAAGTGTCGTCGATATTAAGATTGACAAACGCCTTAACATCTTGCCTACAATGGGAAAATAAGGATGACTCATTACTTGAGTCTGACTTGATGAATAATAAGGATATTTATGCCCATAGACGCTATCAACGCCAGTCAAGCAACAGCCGTTCAAGCAACACCGGCCATTGCCCTGAGTAGCCATCAGCTGTACCGCAAATCCGAGCTCAAAGCCTTAAATCCCAACTGCCATTCTACCGCAGAGCTCACTCCCCTTAACGATATCGTCGGTCAAGAACGCGCCCAGCAAGCAGTCGAGTTCGCTATGGGTATAAAGGAAAAGGGTTACAACATTTACGCCATTGGTCAAAACGGCCTAGGCAAACGTACTATGATGCTGCGTTATCTCAATCGCCATGAGCCGATCGAGCCCGCACTCTATGACTGGTGTTACGTTGTTAACTTCGACGATACCCGAAGCCCAAAAGTGCTAAGGCTCACCGCAGGCAGCGGCACTGAATTTAAAAAGGCGATTGAAGGCCTTATGCTCAAATTAGTTAAAGCGCTACCTCTGGCCTTTAACAACGAGATGTATTACACCCGCGCCGAAAAACTTAAAAATCAGCTCGCGGACAAACAGGAAGCGGCGCTCAATGAACTGAGTGAAGAGGCCAAACAAAAGGGCATCAGTCTAAGCCTCACTATGCAGGGGGAATACCAAATGGTCGCCCTCAATGGTGATGTCCCCCACGACGAGACCTCATTTAATGCATTAACGGAAGCTGAGCGCGACCAATTTGAAACCAACATCAATGGCCTCGAAATTAAACTGCGCGGCATTATCCGTCAAAATACTGAATGGGAAGAAGAGTTTAGCAATGCTCAGCAGGAACACGATGAGCAAGTCGCCAAGGATGTGCTGGTACACTTCTTTAAACCTTTAAAGGATAAATACAAACAGCAGAGCGAAGTAAAAAACTTTTTAAAGGGTATGCAGGCAGACATTTTAACTAACTTAGATATTTTCCTCGAGGAAAGCGAAGAGCAGCTTGCGCTGGCTTACGCCTCACTGGAGAAAAAAATGCCCCGCCGCTATCAGGTTAACGTACTGGTGTGTCAAGGCGAAGCGCCCTTCCCCATCGTCGTCGAAGAGAGCCCGAGTTACCACAGCCTGTTTGGTTACATAGAGAGCGCGACCTTCAGGGGCACCGTCTTTACCGACTTCTCATTAATTCGCTCCGGCAGTTTACATAAGGCCAACGGCGGTGTGCTGCTAATGGATGCGATTAAGGTGTTAGAGCGCCCCTATGTGTGGGACGGTCTTAAACGTGCACTTCGCTCTCGCAAGTTAGATTTAAGCTCCCTTGAGCGTGAGGTATCACTCTCCGGCACTATCTCGCTCGCACCTGAACCTATTCCGCTGGATGTGAAAATAATTCTGTTTGGCGATCACGAAACCTATCAGTTATTACAACACTACGACCCTGATTTTAGGGAACTATTTAGAGTAACCGCTGACTTTGAAGATGTGATGGACAGAACCGATATATCGGAGGCTCACTACGCGCGGTTTATTTCTAGCATAGTGCACGACAACAACATGCTGCATTGTGACCGAGAAGCGATCGCCCGTATCGTCGAATACAGCTCTCGCGAAGCACAGGATCAGCAAAAGCTGTCGCTACACTCCGCCAATATCGCCAATCTTTTACGGGAATCGAACTATTGCGCTAAATCAGCAAAGAGTAAGTGTATCAAACGTGAGCACGTTGAACAGGCGCTAAAAAACCAAGAAAACCGCGTCTCGCGTCTGCGGGATAACATTATGGAGAGCTTTATCAACGGCAGCACGCTTATCAATACCCACGATAAAGTTGTTGGACAGATCAATGCGCTCTCGGTTATTTCGACTTCGGATCATCAATTCGGCATGCCTAACCGCATTACAGCCACCACCGCCTATGGTAAGGGCGAAGTACTAGATATCGAGCATAGGGTAAAACTTGGCGGTCGTATCCACTCTAAGGGGGTATTGATCCTTACCGCCTATTTGGCCTCGGTGCTCGGTAAAACGGCGCAAATTCCGCTAACAACCTATTTGACGTTCGAGCAATCCTATAGCGGCGTCGATGGTGATAGCGCATCGATGGCGGAGTGCTGCGCCATTATCTCGGCCATCAGTGAGCAACCACTTAGACAGGATATTGCGATAACCGGCTCAATGAACCAGTTTGGTGAGGCCCAGCCCATTGGTGGCGTGAATGAGAAAATCGAGGGCTTCTTCGATGTCTGTAAAATTAAAGGACGCTCATCGAGCCAAGGGGTGATCATTCCCGCATCGAATGTGGCTAATCTGATGCTTCGCCAAGATATTGTTGAAGCAGTGGCTAAGCAGGAATTCCATATCTGGTCCATTACACATGTAACTCAAGCGATGGAGCTTCTACTGGGCAAAGTTGCAGCAAGCGAGCCTAAGGAAGGGGTATCAGGCCAAGAACAATATGGCAGTGATTGTCTCTTTGGGATTGCTCAGCAAAAGCTAAATGCCCTTAGAAGCCTCGCCAAAGCCGATTAATCATTCGGATAATCAATCAATAAAACAGAAGGGGTTAGCACCTAGTGAGTACTAACCCCTTTTTATTATCGCTTAACAGTACTTTAGATTAAGGTTGCTAACATTTCGTCGCTGTAATCTACGAGCTCGGCGCCAGAGCGCACCTTGGCAACATAATCCGGGTTGGCAATAAAAGGACGGCCAATGGCAATTAAGTCAAACTTATCGGCGGCTATTGCCTCGCTTGCGCTTTGGGCAGTATAGCTTCCCACGCCGACCAAAGTCTTGCTGTAGTGAGCACGCATATAACTTGACGCGCGGCCACCTAAGTAGTCGAACTCCATACCGTCATCGAAGATCCCCACATGCACAAAGGCAAGAGAACGCTTTTCAAGTTCGGGGAGCAGATAATCGAATACTGCGCGGTCGCGGCTATCGGCCGCCATATTAAAGTAAGCACCGGGTGATAAACGGATACCTGTTCTGTCACGGCCAATACGCTCAACCACAGCGTCAACCACCTCTAGGGCGAAGCGAGACATATTGGCAGGTGAGCCGCCGTATTCGTCGGTGCGACGGTTACTGTCATGGTGGAGGAACTCGTCAATCAGATAACCATTCGCGCCATGAATTTCAACGCCATCAAAACCAGCTTCAATCGCGTTTTCGGCCGCTTTTGCGTAATCATTAATTAAGCCTTGGATATCTTCAAAGGTAGCTGGTTTTGGCACAACGTAGGTCAGCTCTCGCATACGAGGCACGCTGCCTTCAATTTTTTCAGCAGAAGGCGCTAATACATCGCCACCGCCGAAAAAGTGCGGATGGGCTACACGGCCCGTGTGCCACAACTGCACAAAAATTTTACCGCCGTTTGCATGTACGGCATCAGTTACTTTACGCCAGCCTGCAATTTGCGCTTGAGTGAAAATACCAGGGGTGTTTGGGTAACCTTGGCCGTCGGGACGAATGATGGTCGCTTCTGAGATGATTAATCCCGCGTCCGCGCGGCGAGCATAGTAAGCCACCATATCATCGGTTGGCACTAAGTCCGCATCAGCCATACAACGGGTCAATGGCGCCATTAAAATACGGTTTTTTAGAGTAATAGTGTCGTTTAACTTGTAAGTATCAAATAGGTTGTTCAAGGTATTTACTGCTGTTTGGGTCGTCATGATGTTAACCTCAATCTTGAATGGACGTTCAAGATATTCTTTTTTGAATGTTCATTCAAGTTAATTTTGAATGTTTGTTCAAAAGTGGATAGAATCCCAAGCAGGCAGTGAATGGGTTAATGACAATGGCTAGAGACCATAGCTAGCAACAGTGGCGGGTGATTAAAAGATGCGAAATGCCGAGTTTGATAGAGCACAGGTGCTACGGGGTGCCATGGCCGCCTTTATGCACAAAGGATATACCAAGACCAGCATGCAAGATCTCACGCAGGCCACAGGCTTACATCCAGGCTCAATTTACTGCGCCTTCGACAACAAACGTGGGCTGTTAATCGCTGCCATCGAGCAATATCAACTGGATAGAAATGAGCAGTTTTGCCAGCTGTTCGATAATGAAGGCCCCGTACTGAGCAACCTTAAAACCTACCTCGACAGAATTGTGATTGAATGCCTAAGTTGCGACAGTCAACAGGCTTGCTTGCTGACTAAGGCGCTTAATGAAATCGCCGAGCAGGATGATGAAGTTCGTCAGATAATCACTGGCAACCTCAAGGATTGGCAACAGGCATTGATGGAACAATTTTCACACGCAGTGAAAAAGGGCGAACTCCATGGTGAAGTCAACAGCGAGCAGCGGGCTCAATATCTTATGATGGGGATTTACGGTCTGCGAACCTTCGCCCACACCCATCCCGAAGCCCAGACCATACAACAATTAGCAGACAAGCTATTTGAAGATGTATGTCGATAGGAATCAGTATAGGGATCATTCACAAGTTAACGATAACCCAGAGCCCTGCTTTAATTTGTTGTACAAAAATAAAAGGACGATAACCAGTATCGTCCTTTAAAGTCGGATGTATTCTCTCGCCTGACTTTTAGGTTAACTAACCAATATTGGCTTGAGAAAAAACACGCTCCCCCAACGAGTTCAAAATCTTACATTCACCTTCCAGCACGGCGATGATGGATTTTCCCTTACGGAATGCAGGAGGAATCATCACCCGCCCCGATTCACTCACAGGTAAATCTGACAACACCTGATTGTGCATAATCAGTCCAACGGGAGCATCGTAAAATAAAACTGTCACTGTCGCTTGTGTTGCTTGCATAACGTTTAACTCTCATTAAGCAGATTCCACTGCTATAGAACTAAGTGGCAAGAGTCTCCCTTCGTCTCTTTTAACAACAAAAATCGAAGATGGTGTTTCCCATTATTATTCGTTAACTAAAACAACCCCAGCGACTCATCCAAGACGACAATTTGGAACAGCTGCGCGCTTCGAATATAGTTATTTAAGCACTCAGTTACTTGTATGCCAATCTATTTTTTGTTTGTCAATCAATAACGAGCGAAAGATCACATATAAATAACATGACGATAATTTCATTACCCCCATCCCTGAAACTATAGCGAAAACTGCTTAATTAACCATCAGTTAACTAGGTCTTCATTAATGAACTTCGGTCGCTGATTCTGTTATCACACCTACACAGGGTCATCGCATTCACTTGCAAAAAATGCGTCAAACGTCCAAATCTTGGCAAGAAATCCCCCCCTAAGATCTGCACTTCTAACAATAAAACTGCTAATATCGGCGCAATTTTTTTGAGCTAACGAGATCAAGATGGGCAGAGCATATCAAAACCGTAAAGAATCCATGGCGAAAACAGCTGGCCAGAAAACCCGCCTTTACTCGCGCTACGGTAAAGAAATTTACGTAGTCGCCAAACAAGGTGGTGTTGAGCCAGACGGCAACTTATCACTTCGCCGTTTAATCGAGCGCGCTAAGAAAGACCAAGTGCCGGCGCACGTTATCGAACGTGCTATCGATAAAGCCAAAGGTGGCGGCGGTGAAGATTATGATACTGCCCGTTACGAAGGTTTCGGACCGGGTAACTGCATGGTTATCGTTGACTGCTTGACCGACAACGTAAAACGTACCTTCACCGAAGTGCGTCAAGCCTTCGTGAAGAACGATGCCAAACTCGGCACTCCTGGCACTGTTGGCCATATGTTTGATCAATCTGCGGTATTCGTATTCCCTGGTGAAGATGAAGATGCCATCCTCGAAATCCTGATGATGGCCGATGCCGATGTAAATGAAGTGGAAGTCGAAGACGGCATGATCAGTGTTATCGCGCCGCACACTGAGTTCTTCAAAGTAAAAACAGCACTGACCGATGCGATGCCAGACATCAACTTCGAAGTGGAAAACATCACCTTCGTTCCACAGAACATGACCCCAGTGTCTGGCGAAGATGTAGCCACATTCGATAAATTTATCGCCGCATTAGAAGATTGTGACGACGTCCAAAACGTATATCACAATGCCGATATTCAAGAGTAATAACTGACTCTAAGTTCCAAAACGCAGCCTAAGGGCTGCGTTTTTGTTTTGTGCTTTGAACTTTACCTTAGGGCTTTGGTGAAGTCTTACACCATAAAGTAGAAAAGGGCCTATTGGCCCTTTCTAGTTACGCTAAATGAGTGTCAGACATGCCTAACGCAGCTGCATTTCCTGAATAATTTCATGGGCAATAGCAGGTGTAGTGCAGGTAGGCTTTTCATGTAAATCGGCTTTTAATTGGCCCTTACGGTGCTTAAGTGCTGCATCTAATTTTTTGGCTGCAGCCGAAATGGCGGGATACATAACTTCATCAGTACCCGAAGCGGAAATCCGGCTACCCTCGTAATTCGTGCGGAGCTCAACCTGATACTCGCCATGCTCTTTTGCGATGATAATATCGAGTGCAATGAGTGAGGGGAAATGCGTGGCGATTTTGGAAAATTTTTCGTTTACGTGCTCTTTGATAGAAGGCGTAACATCGACATGGTGACCAGAAAGATTGATTTTCATAGAGTGTCCCTTTTTGTGTCTTTACTTTATTTTCGCTTCACTATTAGAGCTTGGGGCATGGGGAATAAAACACAAGCCAAAAATTCAAATATTTGGACATGACAACTAAGACACAATGTTAATTGTGATAGCTATCAAACAATTAACTTTTGATGGGAACTAAAAAATCAAGCTATTGATTGAGATGAATTCGAGTCTAAAAGCTCCCTAATGCGCCTTGATAATTGTCAGGTCCTAAACACCATCATTTTCAACAGCAAAAATATACTCAAACTTGGAACCCAGTTAACAAACGCAAATGATATTGTTTATCATTTGAATTGAGTAAGTTATACTCCCACATAAAGGATGTAACTCGAGCCATCCCTATGACAGTAATGTGCTTGTCAATTCTCGCTGTTTAGGACACTCGATTAAAAACGCAATTTGGTTTCAGGATTGGCTAACTCAATGGCAAACATGTCTCATTCTTCAAGCGAACAAGATCACTCAACACTACAAAAGATGCAAATTGCTTTATTTGTCTACATTAAACAGTGGCTTAAGCAAGACTCGACCCTGTTTGGTCTTGAGGTCCTCATTCGCTTGAGTGCTGCCATGTTTGGCGGATATGTTGCTGCGGCAACTCTTGCTTGCTTACTTACCCAAGTGTTACCGCTCCCACGCTTTGACAGTACCCTAATTGCCAATATGCTGGCTTTTATTTTTTATGCCATCGCCATCATTTATGCTTTTTGTCTAAAAACCGCTTGGCATGGCTGGCGTAATTTATGCTTGGTTAGTCTAGTGTGCTTTGGCCTGTTGCAGTTGAGTGGCCAGTAATATGAAAGCGTCGTTTTTCAGAACCTTATCTTGGCTTCATACATGGGCTGGGTTGTTGGTGTGTTGGGTGCTGATGCTCATGTTTTTTGCTGGCACCTTAAGTTATTTTCGTCATGAAATCACCCTTTGGACTAAACCTGAACTCCATCAGGGCGCGATTCAGTCCTATCAAACCGAAGCGCTTAGCAAACAGCTCGACCTCGGCCAAAACTATCTAGAGACCAATGCCAACACCCAAGCACAACGCTGGATAATTAATCTACCGACGGACCGAAGTCCTTTGCTCAGTTATGCTTGGCAGTTAGCCCCCGAGAAAGGCCAACGGCGCGGCAAGATCATCGAGCGTACTGCGCTTGCCGATGGCACTGGCGTGATTGAAAACGTACGCCAAACCCGCGGCGGGGATTTTTTCTACCGTTTACACTACGAACTTAATTACTTACCGGGTATTACTGCCAGATATATCGTGGGTATTTGCACCATGTTTATGCTGATCGCGTTGATCAGTGGCATCGTTATCCATAAACGCATTTTCAAAGATTTGTTTAGTTTTAGGCTGGGTAAAGGCGCACGTTCCTGGCTCGATGGTCATACCGTCAGTTCAGTTATCGCCCTGCCGTTCCACCTGATGATTACCTATACGGGACTTGTCACCCTCATGTTGGTCTACATTCCCTGGACTGTGGATACTGCCTATCCTAATGAAAGGCAGACCTTTTTAACTGAATTAAATCCCGCAAGACAAATCGGTGAGGCTTCGGGGGTTGCCGCCAATCTCATTCCCCTCAGTCATTACCTCGCTCAAGTGGAAGCACACTGGGGTAATGCCCCCGTTCAGCAGGTTGTCGTTGCCTTCCCGAAAGACCAAAATAGCCACGTCATTTTCTATCAGGATACGGGCAATACAGTGACAGATGCGCAAACCATGTTGATTTTCAGTGGCACTACTGGCGAGCTAAAATACGCCAGCCAAGATGAAACATCGAGTGCCGCGGTTGTCCACGATACGATAATGTCGCTGCATACGGCGCGATTCTCTGCGCCCCTGTTAAGAGCCCTGTATTTTGTCTGTGGTCTATTAGGTTGTGCCATGGTTGCAAGTGGGCCGCTGATGTGGGCAGTTCGTCTACGTCAACAGCAGCAGAATGCCATTGCAAATGGTGAAAAACCGACCCGCGGCTTACGTTTAGTCGAAGGCTTAAACTTTATGTTTATAGTGGGCTTACCCCTTGGCGCAGCAGCATTTTTCTATACCAATCGCTTATTAACCGTCGGCTTTACGGAACGTGCCGCATGGGAGGTACACAGCTTCTTTATCGTCTTGATTGTGATGGGCATTTGGGCTGTTATTGGTCGCAGTCGATGGCATTGGCGGCTCGCATTATCGATTACGGGTCTGCTTTATTGCGCACTGCCGCTGCTCAACGCGTTTACCTCAAACTGCCATATTTTTGATAATATCCGCACCGAACAATGGGGATTGGTCGGTTTTGATATAGTTTCCGTTATCTTCGGTACAATGCTGTTATTTGTTAGCAACCGAATAAAGCCAAACCATCAGCCCCACAATGCATTACTAGGGAATAGTTCTAGCAAAAGAGTTGCCCATTATAACGGGGCAATATCCAAAGCTCAGAACGCCAGCCCAACCGCTTTAAAGGAAGTGAAATCATGATGCCTGAATTTATCCCAGTGCTTGGGATTTTAGGGCTAAGTTACCTGTCTCTTGCCCTCTTTGCATTGGCTAAATTTGGCCACTATAAAGATGTGTTTAATCGTCCACCACAGCCTTGGCAGAGTCGGTTATTAAGTCTATTTGCCTGGTTATTGCTGGCGCTAAGTTTGAGTGCTTGCACCCAAGAGCAAGGCTGGACTTATGGTAGTATTCTGTTTTTTGGGGTAATTTCACTCGCGGCGTTATTGGTCATTTTGACCTTAAGCTTCAGCCCTAAGCATTTACCCTTCGGAATTGTAACCGGCAGTCTACTTACAACAACCCTGCTATTAAGCAATTTTACTGGTTAAAGCTAAGTTAGGTTACGCATCACTGGTGAAGTATTTTGAGCTAGGCTATAGTGCCCCAATGTCCTGTTATTAGGAGAATTATATGGGCTTTAATTTAACCGTGAATTGGCAATCCTCCCCCGCTGAAGAAGGTGAGTTTTGTCGGGACCATCAAATTACTTTTGGTAGTGGCCAAACAATTCAAGCCTCATCGGCACCAGAATATAAAGGCAATGAGCAGTTTATTAATCCAGAGGAAAGCCTCCTGGCGGCACTGTCCTCGTGCCATATGTTGACCTTCCTCGCCATTGCCCACTTAAAGCGACTGCCGGTAAAATCCTATGTAGATGACGCCACAGCTGAACTCGGTAAAAACGAGGCGGGAAAACTGGCGGTGACCAAAATGGTACTCACCCCTAAAGTAGTGTTTGCCGATGGCATTGAAGTGAGCGACGATGTACTTGAAAAAATCCACGAAAAAGCCCACGCCAATTGCTTTATCGCCAATTCGCTAGCGACGGAAGTGCAAATCAAGTTTTAAGCTTTTACTGGTAAGCTCAAACCATTTGAGCTTACCTTTGCGATCCAGCTCACACCTCAAGGCCCGCCTATTCAGCTTAGGTCAAGCTCAATTACCGTATGATCACCCTAACATTGCATCCACTCGAATACAGGGGTAAGCCATGCAGATCCAGCCATCTTTTCGTACAACCAATAGCACATCGATTTATCAGCAAAACGCCAACAAGCCCTCGACAAACGCTGAAGTCAATAATGTGGCAAGCAGCACAGTGACAATCTCAACTGCCGCCAAACAGTTTGCCGAAGTCGATCCTATGCCACTGCCAACGGTGCCAGATTTAAGTGGTGTAAAAGAGACGGCAGAGAACTTTATCGCCCTGCAAACCAGTATCATGAAATATCAGGTTGCATCCGATATGACCAATATTGCTATGGGAACCAGTGATGGGATTTCTGCATCAACAGCTTATTATTTGAATCACAATGACGCTGCTAGAGCAGCAACGGTGAATCAAATGGCAAATCACCAGCAAGCAAGCTTGCTGCAAACCTATGTTGATGCCAGTAAACCGATTGATGAATGGGCATAAAAATGGGTGTTGTCTTGGGAACTACAGACAACACCCTAATTGGTTTCACGTTAATGGTAACTGGTTAAACTTAAATGTGAGTTAAGCCATTCTTAACTCATTGAGTATTAGCCCGTTATACTCGCCTGATTATTTCGCCTTTATGTCCTGCGCCATGCCTTTAACTGGCATTGGCTGCCCCTTAAGTTCAGTCAATGGTTGTTTAGCCATTTGATCCTTCAAGTAACTAATTGCCTTTTCAAGCTGGGCATCCTGTCCATTGAAAGTAGCAAATGGCAGATTGTCGACTTCAATATCCGGCGTGACGCCATGCCCTTCGAGCACCCAACGTCCATCTAGAGCATATTGCGGATATTCGGCAACCCGCGCCATCCCTTTGTCGGTCAGCGCATTGCGACCAGATAACCACACACCCGCTCCTGCAGTTTGCTTACCAATAAGCGGAGCGAGGCCAAGCGACTTAATACCTGCAGAGAATGTTTCGCCGTCTGAATAGGTCAGCTCATCAGTCAATACCACTAAGTGACCGCGGAAAGTTTGTTGCATATTGGTGTTTGCGCTGCCGTGGGTCGGTTGCCAGAACATCCAAGCGCGACGCAGCAGTTTTTCAATGATCCAGCTGTCGATATTGCCGCCACGATTTCGGCGCACGTCGATAATCAAGCCATCTTTATCGTAATTGGTATAGAACTCACGGACGAAGCTCTCAATATCGCTTCCACTCATTGCATTGAGGTGCAGATAACCAATCTTGCCTTCAGCCGCTTTAGTGACGGCAGCACTGTTATGATTTACCCAATCGAGGTAACGCAGTTGGCTGTCATCCTTTGAGCTAACTGGCACAACCACAGTTTTATGGGACTCTCCACCACGCTTAAGTTGCAGTAATACTTGCTTATTCTGCTGATTACGCAGTAAACGAGTAACGTCGGCGACCGTATTTACCCTTGTGCCATTGATGGCAAGCACTAGGTCACCATCCTTGGCATCGACCTCAATTTTACTTAAGGGGGATGCCTGACTTGGCAACTCGGCATCGGTGCGGTAAATATGGGCAATTTTGACTCCATCCTTAGTCTGCTGCAGGCGTGCACCTAAGCTTGCCGCCGTTGCCGCATCGGGATCCTTAGGTAAATCACCACCACGCACCTGAGAGTGTAGCGCATTGAGCTCACCCATCATTTGCATAAAGATATCATTGAGCTCATTGCGGTCAGTTAAGCGCTCAAGCAGCGGTTGATACTTGGCCTTAGTTGCTTGCCAATCGAGTCCACGCATATTTGTGTCGAAGAAGGAGTCTCTATGCATCAACCACGCATCTTCAAACATCTGTTGCCATTCAAGCATCGGCGAAATCGCCAGTTGCCATTGTTCAGTTTGCACCTTGGCATTATCGGTATCGCCGAGCTTATCGCCACTATCGACAATCAATAACGACTTATCATTGCTGTGCTTACGCAACATCAACTTTTTGCCATCGGCAGATAGGGTATAACTTGCTACATCCTCGGCAAAGATTTCAGCCTTTGCCTTTTGTGCTGAGAACTTAATGGTTTTCAAATCCGGTTGGGTTTCATCGCCTATGGGCTGGTCGAGTAGATATAAACGCCCATCCGCCGCCTGTAGCTGGCTGTAATTCCCCGACTCTACTGGAACCTGCCACAAACGCTCATTGATTCCATCCCAATCCACTTTCACAGAGGCGACGCTATCCTTGGCATCGGCTTTTTCAGCTTCTTTAGTGGTTAATTCCGTTGGCTTGCTAAAGGGGAACTTGGCATTTTTAACCAGCGCAATGGCAAATACTTGGCTGCGCTTATCAAAAACGGGCCCCATGTTTCGATCGCCCCATGGCGAACTTGGCGTTGCGCTAAATTGGCGATTAGACAGGAAATACAACCACTGCCCGTCACGACTAAACGTCGGAGAATAGGATTCGTACTTATCGCTCGTCAGTGCCTGCGCCTTATTTTCCTCTAACGAGTAGAGCACTACCTGCGGTCTTTGCTTGCCGATTTCAGACTTAGTCAATGCAATAAAGCGGCTATCGGAAGACCAAACGATATCGGCATAGGGGCCTAAGCCTTCGCCGTTACTGATGATTTTCTGGTTAGTATTTTTCTTCAAATCGAGCAGGAATACATTGCCGTCGTTATCGTCGTGGGCGAGATAACGGCCATCCTTAGATAAACTAAGACTCATGCGCAGCGTATGCCCATCTTTCGTCAGCTGTTTAGCGCCATTGCTGCCATCGGCGGGGAATTGCCAAATTTCCTGTTGGCCGCTCATATCGCTGATTGCATACACAAATTTGCCATCCTGACTCATCAGCGCATTGCGTACACGGTAAGTGCCCGGCAAGGCCACCTCAATCAAACGTGAACCATCAATACCCGCAATGGCAACATGGCTACGGGCGGTCACAACCACCTTATCACCTGAAAGATTTAAATTGGCAGAGGTAGCGTACTCCATTGGATTTTTGACCCAATGTTCGCGGCGCTGGGCAAAGTCGGAGGTCAACTCAATCTCTAAACGACTATCGGTGTTGGCGGCAATATCAAATACACGAATATCAGCGCCCTGCTGGAACACCACTTTGCCATTATCCATGCGCGCACCGCGCATCTGCCAATCCTGATAATGGGTCAGTTGCTTGCTATCTGAACCATCGAGCGCCATCGACCAGAGGTTATCGTTACCATCGCTGTCGCTGATAAAATACAGTCTATCCTGCCATAACATAGGTTGGCGCACCGAACCTTCGTGCTTATCACTGAGAAGCTCTGCTTCTAGATTTGTACCAAGTTTGAAACGCCATAATTCGCCCTTAGCACCGCCGCGATAAACTTTGGCATTATCGCCTGTGACTTGCAGACCAAAACGGGTGAAATACACATACTGGTTCGCATCATCGATGACCCCTTCCACGGCATCGGCGAGAGGCAGATCGGTTGTCAGCAAGGATGCTGGATTAACCGTGCGCAGCATCCAGTTGTTAGCGGGCCCAAAGCCTGCATCGGTGGAATATAAAACCTCACCCTTGGCCGTCCAACCTTGTACGCGAACGCGGCTATTTTCAAAGCTCACACGCTTAGCTAAACCACCCGCCGTTGGGATCACATACACTTCGCTCGCGCCTTCGTAGTTAGCTACATAGGCTACCCATTTACCGTCGTTGGAAATCGCCGCACCGAGTTCTTCTGAGGGTAAACTGGTTAACCGACTGGCCTGTTTTTGGCCTAGAGTTTGAGTCCACAAATCCCCTTCGGCGGTAAATACTAAGGTATTATCCTTAAGTGCTGGGGCGCGGTAGTAACCTTGGTTTACGTTGGAATCAGAAGCGAATACTTGGCTAAAGCTCAATGTGCCAAGGGCCAGCATACAGCAGGCAACCGAGTGACGAAGTTTCATGGAGTGAAATATCCTATTGTTATTATTAGCAATGGAGTGTAATGCTGCTCTTTATTATTGATAATCCAGAGGCAGTGATGGAGGACAAACTAGCAGAAATCTCATATGAGGTCAGTAGCTTAACCTGAGAGAAGTTTTAGCAAATGTGTCATTAGGTTAGTCGTGTATCGACAAACGCTAATCCGTTTGAGGCTGAGCAAAATGGTACTATTGTGTCATTTCTGCGGTTGCCGATTGGGCGAATCGTTGCCATTTTAGCAATACTTTTTCGAGCAACCCATTTTGACGGAATGTATCTATCGCTAGATCGAACTGTTCAACCTGCAAAGCCGTCATACTCGCCTTACTGAACATCAAATGAATATCGTGCTGCGCCAACACCATAGGCAATGCAATTAAAGAAATCCCCTGACGCTGACTAACATAAGGAATGGCAATCGATTCTCCAAGGATGAAATCCGCACGCCCATGATTAAGCATTTGCACTGACTTATCGGGACCAGGGCTTAACACCAATAAATGCGCCTGATCCAATCGATGCTGAGTTCGCTCATAGTCAGCTCCAAACCAACCACTGTTGGGCACGAGCAAGCGTAGTTTTTGATCAAAGATATCTTCCCATTGAGTCAACTCAAGGTGTGAGTCGCTTTTGTCGAGGGCGAATAAGCGGATTTCCTCCTCCCGATAAGCCCTCGAAAACAATGCGTAAGACTGCCGTTCCAAGGTCAAGGTGGCCCCCATCATCATGTCTAAAGTGCCCTCCTTAAGCATTTGATGGGAGCGTTTAGCGGGTATCTTAATAAACGTCACCTGACACCCCAGATACTCGGCAAAATCTCGCATCAGTTCAATATCGAGGCCAAAGAGTTGCCCATCTAAAGCTTGCCATGCATAGGGGGGCCAGTCGTTATAGCCGACTCGAATAGACGTTGGGCAAACGGGATTAAGCGTTACAGCAGTAACACTGAAGGGGATTTCTAGCGCAAAAACTAACAATACAAACAGAAATTTCCGATAAACAAACTTGGTCACTATATCGGCCTCGTAAGTAAAAGTGCCATCCTTGTTACTTAGTGGTCTAACTCCACAGTGGTTTATACTATTCTCTTCCTAAGACTCAATAAGCTTAGACGGCTTAATAATTCGCCGCCATTAAGAGTGAGTTGATTCATCTTTTCGACTTAGAATTGCTGAAAATTTGAGGAAAATTTTGGCAGGCTTACACTCGGTTAAATGAACTAATGGATGTAGAAAAAAACCTAAGCCCATCACATTAGCACGTCGGGCTAGAGTGAGGACTTAGATTAGACATTTTGTAAAATACTTAATAAACGGGCGGCAAATTATCCCAACAGCTTAAATAAATGCGCCTTTAATGACCCAAATTCCGGCACTAATTCGGCGGATAAAATGGCCTTTTGTTCGACAACCTTAAGCTCTGGAGGTAGTGGCAAATTTAAACCAAGCTCCCTGTCGACCACATCCTTAAACTTAGCCGGATGGGCTGTACCAAGGAAAATCCCAACTTCATCATCCTTCAAATTCATAGTAAGAGCATGTGCAGCAATTGCCGCATGGGGCTCGCTGATATAGCCAATATCGTGCATTTGTTTAAGCGCTGCAGAGGTTTGCGCTTCATTAAGACGAATACCGACTAAATCAGTCAGTGGCCAGCCAAGCTTTTCACAAATGGCTTCGACCCTCGGCCAGTTACTAGGCTCGCTCACATCCATCGCATTGGACATAGTGGCTTGGGTTGGATTAGGTTGCCATAGGCCATTTTCAAGGTAGCGCGGCACGGTATCGTTAGCATTTGTTGCAGCAATAAAGCGCTTAACCGGCAGCCCCATCGCCTTAGCAAATAAGCCTGCGGTTAAGTTACCAAAGTTGCCGCTCGGTACGGCAATAACAGGGTCGCTACTATGGCGCTGTTTTGACTGCGCGACTGCCTCGAAGTAATAACAGATTTGCGCCAACAAACGACTGATATTGATTGAGTTTGCTGAATTGAGATGCAAGCCATCACGCACATCGGCATCTTCAAAGGCTTGTTTGACCAAATGCTGACAGGCATCAAAATCCGACTCAACGGCTACGGTATGGATATTCTTGCCTAAGGTGGTAAACATTTTCTCCTGCAATAGGCTGATTTTCCCCTTCGGATAAAGCACCACCACATTGACCTTGTCTAAGCCGTAGAAGGCATCGGCCACCGCAGCGCCAGTATCTCCTGATGTCGCCGTTAGGATGGTTAAGCGAGAATCCTGAGCAAAGGCGTTAACGCACTGCGCCATAAATCGTGCGCCAAAATCCTTAAATGCCAAGGTAGGGCCATGGAAGAGTTCAAGGCAGGCACGTTTTTCATCCACTGCAACTAATGGCAAGTCGAAGTTAAAGGCCTTTTCAACTAATTCATCGACCTTGGCTTGACCCAGTTCAGAAGCAAGCCAAGCGCCTAACACTTTTTTGCTGCGCTCAACAAAGGACAGAGCTAATAACTCATCGATATTATCAAGCACTGGGATTCGGGTGGGAAAAAACAGTCCTCTGTCTTTTCCTAAGCCTAATTGCACCGCCTCAGTAAAACTCACTTTCTGCGAAGGGTGTTTTAAATTGTATAGTTCCATATCGTTCAACCTTTTTCGCAAGGCGTAAAGCCTCGCGCTTATACGAAAGAGAAAACATCAAAGGGCTGTTAATCGACCCTGCGAGTGCCTAATTCATCGATGCGGCACACATGGGCAAAGCCCCCCGCCTCGGTAACATAATTTGCCTCTAACCACGCCTTAGCTGCATTGGCGGTATTGAGATCGTCGGTAATCGAAAAGAGCGTTGGCCCGCTACCCGAAATTCCGGTGGTGAGCATACCAAGATCAGAAAGAGCACTGCGCGCCTTGTCATATCCCGGAATCGCTGCTGCGCGGTAAGGCTCGGCGAGCACATCCTTTAATACCTCAATCGCAAGCTTGGCATTGTGCTGATAGGATGCATGCACAAAGGCACTTAAGTAACGGCCAAAATCGATTACCACGGATTTATCGTATTGATCTGGCATCAATTTACGCATCATTGCCGTCGATAATGAAATTCCAGGGTAAGCCACTACCCAATACCATTCTTTAAAACTTGGTATCGCCTGACAAATAGTGCCTGACACATTGAGCATCAGTTGCATGCCGCCTAAATAACAGGGCGCGACGTTATCATAGTGAACGCTGCCACTGATTTTGCCTTCAAACTCGCCCATCAAAGCCAATAACGCTTGCTCATCGAAGGGCTTATCGAAAAACTCATTGAGGGCATACAAAGCTGCAACTACTGAGCTTGCGCTCGAACCTAAGCCGCTGCCGACAGGCAGGTTTTTCTCAAGGTTAAGTAGAATGCCAGAATCTTCTTTGCCAAGCGTTTTTAAGAAAAACTGCGCGCATTGAAAGACGATATTCTCTTCAGGATTGGCGGGCAACTTATGGGCCCAAACACCGGTTTGGGTCAAACTTACGCCAGAGTCGGCCGCAGAAATCGACACCCGATCACCGAGTAAACTGCCATCAATCGGCGCCAACGCCGCACCTAATAAATCAAACCCCACGCCCACATTCCCCATGGAGGCAGGTGCGTAAACCGTCAAACTCATACACTTACCTCACGAGTCCAATTCAATGTTCTTAATACGTCAGCAAAAACCCCGGCGGCAGTCACGGCAGTGCCTGCGCCATAGCCTCGAAGCACAAAGGGAATAGGCTGATAATAACGGCTATAGAAAGCCAGCGCGTTTTCGCCACCTTTTACGCTATAGAGTGGATCGCTGGCATCCACCTCGGCAATACGCACATGGCAGGCGCCCTCTTCAATTTGCCCTACATAACGCAGCACTTTGCCCTCAGCTTTAGCCTTAGCGACTCGCGCAGCGATGGTTGCATCGAGCTGCGGCAAACGCGCCATAAAGGTCTCGACATCCCCAGAATCATCGAATTCTGCAGGCAACACTGAATCGACAACGATATCGCCCAGCTCAAGGTTTAGACCAACTTCCCGGGCAAGAATCAATACCTTGCGGGCAACATCCATACCACTGAGGTCATCACGGGGATCGGGCTCAGTAAAGCATTTTTCTCGCGCTACCTTAGTTGCCTCAGACAATGACATCCCCTCATCGAGCATGCCGAAGATAAAGGATAGGGAACCTGACAAAATGCCATTGAATTTATGTAACTTATCACCCGCAAACAGCAGTTTTTTCAGGTTGTCGATGACTGGCAGACCTGCACCAACGTTGGTCTCGTACAAAAATTGACGGCGCTGGTTAAGGGCGGTTTGTCTCAAAGCTTGGTAATAGCCATAATCGCGGGTATTGGCCTTCTTATTTGGCGTGACCACGTGCATCCCCGCATTCATTACATCTAAATACCGATTCGAGATTTGCTCGCTCGACGTGCAGTCAACCAGCACGGGATTTAGCAGTTGCTGCTCTTTCACCCAAGCCAGCAAAGCAGGAATATCACTTTGATGCTGACTGTCGACAAGCAGATTTTGCCAATTATTTAAATCGATGCCCGAACTGTTCAGCAGCATTCGGTTTGAATTGACGATACCGCATACCCGGATACTGATATGTTGCTCTTTAAGTACTTCAGCTTGCTGCTTTATCTGCTCAAGTAAACCTGCGCCAACATTGCCACAACCGACCAAAAACACATCGAGATATTGCTGCACATCGAAAAAGCCCTGATGACAGGCTGCCACCGCGTGCTTGGTTTTGCGCTGCTCAATCACAGTTGAGATAGAACGTTCAGAGGAGCCTTGGGCGATAGCGATGATATTCACACTCGCCTGCGCTAACGCTTGGAAGAAGCGTGCGGCAACTCCTTTATGGGTGCGCATGCCATCGCCAATTAACGAGACGATCGCCAGCTCATGGCGCATTTCGATGGGCTCTAATATCTCGCTCTTTATCTCAAGTTCAAACTCTTGCTCGAGGGCAGATTTAACTTTGGCGGCATCGGCGGTCGCAACACAGAAACTGATACTGTATTCGGATGAACTTTGGGTGATGAGAGATACCGACACACCGCTGCGGGAAATCGCCGCTAAGGTGCGACTCGCCATACCAACCATACCCTTCATGCCTGGTCCCGACACATCGAACATGGTTTGGTTATCTAAATTAGAAATGGCTTTAACCTTCAAGCCGCTTTCATCGGCTTGATTAGATACCAAAGTGCCGGGCGCATCAGGGTTAAAACTATTTTTGATATAACAGGGAATATGGAACTGGGCGATGGGGGCTATAGTTTTTGGATGCAGCACCTTAGCACCAAAATAAGAAAGCTCCATCGCCTCTTGATAGCTTAGTTGTGACAATAACTTAGCATCGGCAACCACGCGGGGATCGGTGTTATAAACGCCATCCACATCAGTCCAGATTTCACAACTTGAAGCATCAAGGCAAGCAGCCAGTACGGCGGCAGAGTAATCAGACCCATTGCGGCCTAAGGTCACAACCTTGCCGTGCTCATCAGCAGCAGTAAATCCTGGCATTACCCACACGCGTTTATTATCAAGTGGCAGCTGCTTAAATCTAGGTTTGCTTGCACTGATATCAACCACAGACTCCAGTGGTCGACCTACGCCGAGGAACAAGGCTCTTGGGTCGAGTTGCGCCGAGGATATCCCCTTAGCCAGCATCAGTTGCTCCATCAACGCAGCCGAAAGTCTTTCCCCCGCCACCACGATTTCGGCACGAATGCCGTCTGGGCATTCCTGTAACAGTGCGATACCGCGGAGTCTGTCATGCCATAGAGCGAGCTGCGCCGCGAGTCCCGCAAATAAGGAATCACGCTGCGCGGCAGACAAACCAGAATTTGCCGCATCTTGATAGAGGGAGGTAAAAACCTGCTCCACATGCTGCAACACGGGTAAGTAATCCTCCCCCTTAACCGCCACATCCACCATTTCAAGCAACGCATTAGTCACAGTTGCTGGTGCTGATAGCACAGCTGCCACAGCTTCAGAATGTGAGGCCTTGGCAACAATCTCCGCCGCCATTGAAAATCGCTGCCAATTTGCAAGCGAGGTACCACCAAATTTCATTACTTTCATCTTGATCTCCTGTACCGCGCCCACGCTAGAAACAAAAAAGCCCGCTCCTTTGTGGGAAGCGGGCTTTCGTTAATATTCTTTAGGGTAAATCAGCCCGCCCCCACTGTGGTAGTGGTAGTGGTGGTTGTAATAATGGTAATTACTACTAAACCTAGGCTAAGCATATGATTTGACATATCCGTATTGATGTATGCTAAACAGAATTGCTTTTTTGCACTCAACTTGTCAACCCCTGAGATGGATTATTTGTGTACAATTTCTATGATGATGAAAACTCATCGCCACAATTTAATAAATCATCACAAAAACCGCATAAAAATGATTAATCATCAAAAATAAACCTCATTGAATATCATTCATCGCATCCACCATGAAAAATATTAAACATCTAACACAACTCATATCGAATAGTAGTTGCAACCAAATGAGGATTAGCATTTCTAAGACAATTTTTATCTATTCTTGAGCAATGCCTAAAAAACAACAACTGCACTTTGTGACTATTCCCAATTTAGGTTATTAGTGTTGCAAAGGGCTAAACGATTGCTCATTTAAGACGCTGTAAGATATCGCCAGCATCAAAAAAGCACGATATGATGCGCGCAAATTCCGAACCGGAGACGACATGAAAATCACTCAATACAGTGCGGTAACTATCCATTACCGTTTATCCGATCAAGAAGGCAGACTGTTAGAAGATTCTTTCGATGCAGAACCTATGATCTACCTACACGGCACAGATAACCTGATCCCAGGACTTGAAGCGGCATTAGACGGAAAGACAAAAGGCGACAAACTCGATGTCACCATCGCAGCCGAAGAGGCCTATGGTCCATATCACGATGGTCTTCGCCAAGCAGTACCATTAGAAGCCTTTGGCGATATCGAAGATATCGTGCCAGGCATGCGCTTTATTGCTGAAACTGAAATGGGTCAACGCCCAGTACAAGTTGTTGAAGTAAAAGACGATGTGGTAGTTGTCGATGGTAACCATCCACTTGCGGGTCAAGCATTAAGCTTTAGTATTGAAATCGTTGATGTTCGTGAAGCGACAGCTGAAGAAGTAGCACACGGTCATATCCACGCCCACGGCGGTTGTGGCAGTCACGATCATAGTCATGATCACGACCATGGTGGCGGTTGCTGTGGTGGTTCAAATCATGGCCACGACGTAGGCGGTTGCTGTAACACTAGTGATGACCATAACCATGAACACGAGGCCTGCGATACACCAAAAGCCGGATGTGATGGCAATGGTGGCTGCGGCTGTCACGGCTAATAGCTTTTCGCATTAGCAAGAAGTGAGCAATTGTTTTTAAAAGCGGTTGTTTCACTTTTGTGACTTAAGAAGCACTTCCTTATACAAGGAAGTGCTTTTTTATTCACCTTTGATTATAATCTGAGCGGTAAACAGGGATGTTTATTGGACTTGAATGCCTTTGAAATAGGGATTTCAAAGTACCAATCAATATGATGTCAGAACAATGCGAAGGAGTGCTTATGATAACCAAACCGCTCTACGAATTATTACCTTACGGATACATGGCTCTTGGCAGTGCGAGCTTCATGCTACTTGAACCAAGTTATGCCCTACTTTCAGGTTTAACTGTGTTCGTTTTAGGGGCGAGGATCTATGTTTTACGTTCTCAGAATCGCCGAACGGATCCGGTAAAACGCCGGAAATCTGGGCATATTCCCAAATCACTCTATGATTTTATGCCGTTTTTATATCTACTGTCGGCATTAGCAATCTTCAAATACTTGCCCGAGAAAATGTATCCCGTTGTCGCCATCTGTCTGCTAAGTTATGGCTTCTATATTCTACTAAGACGTTCCCTTTACCGTCGCCATCGCTTACCTGTAACGCCCATTTTTTAATACAACCAATGCCTAATAGCATGATTGCGTACCATTAGGCATTGGCTCTTAAGAAATTAGATTTTGTATTCTTGCTCGGTGTTCTACCGTCATGTGTTTTAGATAATTTGAACAACGTGTAATAGTCGCAATGCTCACCTCATATTCCGCTGCGATTTGTCGCTGACTCATCTCGCCATTTAATAACAATTGGAACACCTTCAAACGCCCCGCAATGGCACTACGTTCCTCTTCCGTCAGCAATAAATGAAATAAAACTGAGAGTTCCTCATAGTTTTGATGAGCTAATATTTTTTCTAAAACCAAATCCCAGTGGGCTCGCATAATCGCTCCATAAATACAGTTACAGCATGACGCTCGCAGTGTAGCAGATTTCACCGCTATACAGCACAACAGCATAGATAACTCGTTACATTTCATCTTTTTTTCCAAGATGAATGGCCGAAATAGCTTGTAGTACATTAATTTAATTTGTGTAAAATAGAAGCGCAATGTCACACTTCGACACCTATTTGTGAGAATATGATGAAAAAATTACTTCTGTCTCTATTTACTGGTACTCTGTTAGCATCAACTGCACAAGCACACAATTTCGAAGACCCCAAAGACGCGATTGAGTACCGCCAATCGGCTTTTAGCCTACTTGCCTATAACTTTGGTGATATGGGTGCCATGATGAAAGGGAAAAAACCTTTCGATGCTGCAACTTTTGCAATGCGTGCCACTAATGTTGCCGCGTTATCACATATCCCATTTGAAGGATTCATCGACGGTTCTGATAAGGGCGAAACTGAAGCCCTAGCCAAAATCTGGCAAGACAGAGCCGACTTCGACGCTAAGATGAAAACCTTCCAAGAAAATGCCGCCATTCTGGCAACCGTAGCTCAAAAAGGCGATCAGGCTGAACTTAAGCAAGCCTTTATGAACACAGGTAAAAGCTGTAAAGGCTGTCACGACGTCTATAAAAAAGACTAAGTCATTTATTTATGGCAGAAAAAAGCCTGCATTGTGCAGGCTTTTTTATATGCAAAGTGGCTAAAGCACCTGAACTATCGGCCAAATCAAATAACCAAATACCAAAACGGCCAAGAGTAACAACACGACTAACGCTACCCATAAAGGCATAAAGGTAAGTTCAGATTCTGCGGCCAAAGCATCCTGATGTGAAACTCGCCTATAGCCGCTCACCATCGCAGCCACTAATTTGTCCCCTTTAAGCGCATGTACAATGACAGCCAGAATATGCACAGCACTTAAGGCAAGGATCAGGTTGAAATTAAGTTTATGAAATGTCGTCAATAATCCGCTAGTAGCTTCACTCACAAAGGAATACAGTGGCCCTTCAGTAAATACCTCATCGGTTGCAAATAATCCCGTCACTAGTTGAATACTTATCATAGTAAGGAGCGCTATCACCATATAGCCACCAATGGGATTATGGCCAAAAACTGGTGTTATCCCCCTTGCTCTTTTTTCTTTTATGTAATCGAGCACAACTCTAGGGTGATGCACAAAATGGCTAAATCTTGCTGTCTCGCTGCCAATAAGCCCCCACAATAGTCTGAATCCAATCAGTACCAACAAGCTGTAGGCAAAAATCTGATGCCATAGCATCTCACCAGATTCAGCACTCCACCAAAGTAAGCCCATGACCAAAACCAATGACCAGTGAAATACACGTGTAGGTAAATCCCAAACTTTAACTTTGATATGGTCGGCTCTCATATTTCACTCCATGCGAAAAACCAGCAACTAAGTGAAATGATTTTATCCGGAAAAACTTAGGAAGTTAACGTAAAGATGGGTAAATCTAGGGGAAGTACTGCGTTGTTATCCCATCAAATATGGCGCCCTTTGACCGGCAATACAAGCCTTTTTTGCTCAGTTTTCTTGATATTTGTCTAAGCGATCAAATTACCAACGAACGAAAATTAGCAGACCAATAAATGTGATTCACATCACATTTTTACAGGGTGAAATTGATACTCTGAAAACCAAGGAAACAAAAAAAGGTGCTACATATGCTAAAGATTACGAGCAAACAATTAGAAGTCACTGCCCCAATCCGTGAACGTATCGAAAGCCGTTTTGAGAAACTTTCTAGACACGATGTGCAGCTGATTAATCCACATATCATCATTACCGAGGAAAAACCTGGTTTCAAAATTGAAGCGTCGGTTGGTATCCCAAATGGAGAACTCTTTGCTCAAGCCAAACACGACAATCTTTATGCTGCTATTACCGCGATGGGACAAAAATTAGAGAAACAACTAAATCGTCAAACCCATAAATCTGAAACCCAACGATTCGTCTCTCTTGAGCACCCAGAAGAAGCCGTTAACTATGACGATGATTATGAGGAGGATGCAGCTTAATTAGCCGAAATTGAGATAATTAGCTTGATGAATGGTTTTTTTACTTCTCGCTAAAAAGTTGATTAATCGGTGTTAGTGCGGGACACATCACTTCGAGAGGCACAGTAGATTTCGTTTTATCGATCACAGTTTTGGGAATAGGTTGGAAAGTAAGTCTTAATGGTCCACTAAAACGATGTGATTCTTTAAACAACTACTACACTTTACTAAGTGGCAGCATGAATCGAAGTGATGTGATTTTATGCCAAACACCCTGCAGCAAAAGAAGGAGGTCTCCACCCACAATCGATATTTCAAAGGCTTATTAGTTTTAGTTCGAAAGCTCAATAGAGGATGTTTTAACAAGTAGAAATATAAGCTTCGCAGTAGGTTAAGCCAAATCATCAATCAGTGAGGTCAATAAAAAAATCAAGTAATTAACAAATACCTATTCATTGTCTTTTAACGCTAACCCGTAATTTGTTTAAGGAGTTCCCGTTCACTTAACCAATCAAGATTATCGAACAGTCTTTTCCTCAACACTTAAGGTTTGGAGGCCTATTAATACAGTGTTATCAACCTTTATACCTTCGTTTGTTAATACTAGAGGAGGTCAAAGCGGTACTGGCAATGTCAGAAATGATGAAATTGCTCAAAGGTTGGGGGTTATATAAATACATGGCTAAGGCGAGCTGCATAACAGCAAAATGTACTAAAGGTACTTACAATAGCCACAGTCCCATTATTTATATGATCTAAGGTAAGAGTGAAAATGTAATCGATAAATACAATGCTGATTTGTTAATGTGTTGGTTTATCAATAGGTTGGTCGACTAGCCGGTGTTTTTGGTTAGTTAATAGTAACGCTTAATGCATTTCAGGAGGGGAAACTCGTTTGGCCAAGTTTTTAATTCAACGCAGCGCACCTTCGGGTGCGCTTTTTTGTTCCAACAACTTTTACAGTTAACTACTCACTTTACCCTTTACTCGACACTCTGCTCACACAACTTACATACGGCTAAATCGCGGCCAAATTTCTACTCAAGCCGTCGTTAACCAAAGTCGAGTTTTAGTGTAGACTAGCCTGTTCGTCACACACTCAAAGCAAAGCATTGAAATCATGACTCAAGCGCTGTTTTATCTCTTGTCGCCAAATGGCGAAAACACCGCCTTAAGCGACATGCACCAACTAGCTTGCCGCTTAGCTGAGCAAGCGTTTAGTAAACAACAAATGGTTTATATTCACTGCCAAGACAAAAGCTTAGCTTTCGAGATTGATGAACTGCTATGGCAATTTGAACCCAGCGCGTTCGTGCCACATAACTTAAAGGGCGAAGGCCCGATGACTGGCTCACCCGTCGAAATCGGTTTCGATAGGCTTGGGCCCAATAAAAGTCGCCAACTTCTGATTAATCTTGCAGACCAAGTCCCCCCATTTGCGGTAAACTTTGGTCAAATCATCGATTTTGTTGCCAATGACGACCAGCACAAAGCGGTTGCCCGTGAACGCTATAGGCAGTATCGCGGTTTTGGGATCGAATTAACGACCCATAATTTAGCAACACATCCCCTTAATTTAGTTTGAGACAGACCGTTCCCATGGAAAAAACATACGATCCTCAGTCCATTGAACAAGCTCTATACCAGAATTGGGAAGAGCAAGGTTACTTTAAGCCCCACGGTGATGCCTCCCAAGGCAATTACTGCATCATGATCCCGCCACCAAACGTGACGGGTAGCCTGCATATGGGCCACGCCTTCCAAGATACCATCATGGATACCTTAATCCGTTACCAACGCATGAAGGGCAAAAACACCCTGTGGCAAGTCGGTACTGACCACGCGGGTATTGCGACCCAGATGCTGGTTGAGCGTAAACTCGAAGCCGAAGAAGGCAAAAGCCGCCACGACCTAGGCCGTGATGCCTTCATGGAAAAGGTATGGGACTGGAAAGCACAATCTGGCGGTACCATCACTAAACAGTTACGCCGCATGGGCGCATCGGTTGATTGGGATCGCGAGCGTTTCACCATGGACGAGGGCTTGTCTAAAGCCGTTCAAGAAGTCTTCGTTCGTTTATACGAAGATGATTTAATTTACCGTGGTAAGCGCCTCGTTAACTGGGATCCTAAACTGCACACCGCGATTTCTGATCTCGAAGTAGAAAACAAAGAAAAGCAAGGCCACATGTGGCACTTGCGTTATCCATTAGCCGATGGCGAGCTCACTGCAGACGGTAAAGATTACCTCGAAGTCGCCACCACGCGCCCAGAGACTATGCTCGGTGATAGCGCGGTAGCGGTTCACCCAGATGACGAGCGATACCAGGGACTTATCGGCAAATTCATTCTGTTACCTATTGTTAATCGTCGTATCCCTATCGTTGCCGATGATTACGTAGACATGGAGTTTGGTACAGGTTGTGTGAAAATCACCCCTGCCCACGACTTTAACGACTACGAAGTCGGTAAACGCCACAAGCTGCCGATGTTTAACGTGTTGACCTTAGATGCGGCAATCCGCGCATCCGCTGAAGTGGTTAACACCGACGGCTCCATCAACAACACCTTAGATGGCAGCCTGCCAGAGCGTTTCGCAGGTCTTGATCGTTTCAAAGCCCGTGACGCCATCGTGGCTGAGTTTGAAACTTTAGGTCTGCTCGAAAAAATCGCACCGCACGGCTTAAAAGTGCCCTACGGTGACCGCTCTGGCGTGGTTATCGAACCAATGCTGACCGACCAATGGTACGTTGCTGTTGCACCTATGGCGAAAACCGCCATCGAAGCCGTTGAGAATGGCGACATTAAGTTCGTGCCACAACAATACGAAAACATGTACTTCTCTTGGATGCGCGACATTCAAGACTGGTGTATCTCCCGTCAACTGTGGTGGGGTCACCGTATCCCTGCTTGGTACGATGCTAATGGTAAGGTCTATGTTGGCCGCACCGAAGCCGAAGTGCGTGCTAAGCACAATATCGATGCCTCTGTCGCCCTGCGCCAAGATGAAGACGTGCTGGATACTTGGTTCAGCTCAGCCCTTTGGACATTCTCAACTTTGGGCTGGCCAGACAATGTTGAAGATTTAAAAACCTTCCACCCAACCGATGTGTTAGTGACAGGTTTTGACATCATCTTCTTCTGGGTTGCCCGTATGATCATGATGACCATGCACTTCATCAAAGATGAAGACGGCAAGCCACAGGTACCATTCAAAACTGTTTATGTGACTGGTCTTATCCGTGATGAAGCGGGTAACAAGATGTCAAAATCTAAGGGCAACGTTCTTGACCCGTTGGATATGATTGACGGTATCGATCTTGAAGCCCTCGTTGAAAAACGTACCGGCAACATGATGCAGCCACAACTGGCCGCCAAGATTGAAAAGAGCACTCGTAAAGAGTTCGAAAATGGTATCGAAGCCCACGGTACAGACGCACTGCGCTTCACCCTAGCGGCAATGGCCTCAACGGGCCGCGATATCAACTGGGACATGAAGCGTTTAGACGGCTACCGCAGCTTCTGTAACAAGTTATGGAACGCATCACGTTACGTGCTGATGAACACCGAAGGTCAAGATTGTGGCCCGAATTCACCGGACTACCAAGGCGGTGAAATGGAGTTGTCACTGGCGGATCGCTGGATCATCGGTTTGTTCAACCAAACCGTGAAAACCTATGACGAGCACATGGCAAGCTACCGTTTCGACCTTGCGGCTAACACCTTGTACGAGTTCACTTGGAACCAGTTCTGCGATTGGTACTTAGAATTAACTAAGCCAGTACTTCAAAACGGCAGTGAAGCGCAAATGCGTGGCACACGCCACACGTTGGTCAATGTGTTAGAAGCCATGCAGCGTTTAATGCACCCAATGATGCCGTATATCACTGAAACGATTTGGCAGCGCGTTAAACCGCTCACGGGAGCTCAAGGCGACACTATTATGTTAGCGCCGTTCCCAAGCTATGATGCTGACAAAGTCGATGCCGCTGCGATGGCCGATCTTGAATGGGTTAAGCAAGTGATTGTGGCGGTACGTAACATTCGCGCCGAGCTTAACATTGCACCTTCTAAGCCATTAAACGCCCTTTTGCGTGGTGTAAGTGCTCAGGACAAAGCCCGTGTTGAAGCCAACCAAGCTTTCTTCACGACATTAGCACGCTTAGAAAGCATGACGATTCTTGGTGAAGGTGAAACCGCGCCTATGTCGACTACAGGCTTAATCGGTGAGATGGAGTTATTAATTCCTATGGCCGGTCTTGTAGACGTAGCCGCTGAAATGGCGCGTATCGACAAGCAGCTTGAAAAGCTGACGCAAGAAATCGCCCGTATCGAGGGTAAATTATCGAATGAAGGATTTGTGGCAAAAGCACCACCTGCCGTTATCGATAAAGAGCGCGCCAAAATGGCCGATCTGAGCCGCGATATGGACAAGCTGAAAGAGCAAAAAGCGGAATTCGCTAAACTCGAAGCTTAAGTGCTAGCGCTAGTTAAGATAGACGCTAACCATTAATAAAAAGGCTGTCTTTAGACAGCCTTTTTATTGCCATAAAATAAGTGAGTTAGCACTTTATCTGCTATCACGCGGTGACACCAATTAATCTTTCCTTAAATAGAACAGCAGCAATACTTACCGGCGGTAGTGAACATCTTAAAAAGCGCATATTCATATGATAATGCAATAATTTGTCATAGCACCATGCATCTCACCTTTAGCAAAAAAGTGCTGTAAATGCGTTAAATGATGCAGATTTAAAGTGACGAAATGCGCACAGTAAACATGGTAGATGTAACTTCAACGGGTTTTTAGCAAAATGTCGCTAATAAAAAAGCCCTGCAATTAATTGCAGGGCTTATCTATATCTATCTAATAGATGGTGCGCGTGGAAGGATTCGAACCTCCGACCGCCTGGTTCGTAGCCAGGTACTCTATCCAGCTGAGCTACACGCGCGAAAAGGGTTTGGTAGTTGCTAACTGACCTGTAGACTAGAGTCTAGAAGAAGCACTTAAGTCTCGCAAATTAAATCTATTCCAAGGGAATAGAATGGCGGAGAAGGAGGGATTCGAACCCTCGATGGGAGATAAAGCCCATACTCCCTTAGCAGGGGAGCGCCTTCGGCCACTCGGCCACCTCTCCGCAAAATCTGCATCTGTAAGCTTTTGCTTACTAAAATGGTGCGCGTGGAAGGATTCGAACCTCCGACCGCCTGGTTCGTAGCCAGGTACTCTATCCAGCTGAGCTACACGCGCAATTTTGCGTTTTGCAATTAACACTTTAGGTATTAATCGCTAATTTGGTGCGCGTGGAAGGATTCGAACCTCCGACCGCCTGGTTCGTAGCCAGGTACTCTATCCAGCTGAGCTACACGCGCATTTTAAAACAATGTTCCTAACGCCTAAGCATTAAGATTAAATATGGTGCGCGTGGAAGGATTCGAACCTCCGACCGCCTGGTTCGTAGCCAGGTACTCTATCCAGCTGAGCTACACGCGCTTAAATAAACTAGAAGCAACTTCTACAAAATTTCTTGATGAAATTCAAACCTGATGAGTTAACGATTAACTGATGCAGAGATGGTGCGCATGGAAGGAGTCGAACCTCCGACCGCCTGGTTCGTAGCCAGGTACTCTATCCAGCTGAGCTACATGCGCGACTTGTATCTTACATTGCTTCAATAAAAATGGTGCGCGTGGAAGGATTCGAACCTCCGACCGCCTGGTTCGTAGCCAGGTACTCTATCCAGCTGAGCTACACGCGCACATATTTTTATCAGTAAGAAATGGCGGAGAAGGAGGGATTCGAACCCTCGATGGGAGATAAAGCCCATACTCCCTTAGCAGGGGAGCGCCTTCGGCCACTCGGCCACCTCTCCGTTTTCTTGGCGCACATATTACTGTTTGACGAAAATAAGTCAAACCCTTTTTCCGAAACAACTTCCGTTTGAACTGTTTTTAATCACATTGATGTTATATCAAGCCAAAGAGTTGATTTGCGTCCATCTTTCGAGTGCAAAAAACAAAAAAGTCAGTTAAAAAACTGACTCTTCTATAGGATAATACTATCGCTAAACGCAGTATTAAAAGTTGCCACCTTCAGAGGGTGTGCCTGATTTTTCAGATTGAATGCGTTGGTAGATTTCTTCACGGTGGACAGAAACCTCTTTAGGTGCATTAACACCGATACGCACTTGATTTCCCTTTACCCCTAGCACTGTAACTGTGACTTCATCACCAATCATCAGTGTTTCGCCAACACGACGAGTCAAAATCAGCATTCGATAGCTCCTTTATTTCTTAATTCAGCTTACACACGGCACTCATCCGGTAGATGGGCTTATTATAAGGTCAGCTTAGTACAAATTAATAGTATTCAATAGCCAAACAGTTATTTAATCACAACTTATTTAACTCGAAAGCATGATGTAGCGCCCGAACGGCCTTGAGTAAGTCCTTTTCATCGATCACGGTTGACAATTTGCTCTCGGATGTCGACAGTAACTTAGCATGTATTGTTTCATTACCCAATACATCTAACATCTTAGTTAAGAATCCTAATTTTGTCTGTAAACCTTTGCCGACTAAAGAGAGTTTTGCCCGCTGACGCTCAACAAGTAAAGTGCCAAATGCAAGACTTTCGCTCAATACCTTAAGCTCTTGTAATAAAATATCAACCTTAGCTTCGGCTAACATAAAACTAACGCAATCATTTTCTGACACGCCATTAAGCTTCACAGGGCCGATAAATTCGACATCAATTTGCAGCTTTGAAAGGCACGCCAGCAGGGCTTGATAACCTTCGCAGCTGGTAAACATTCCTTCAATAGTCAGCCTTGCAAGCGCTTTATTAATTGCTATGCCCTGTACTAACGCTGATTCGAATTCACCATGACTGCACTCTGGACTGAACTGAATTAACGTTCCCTGCCCCGCCTCAAAGCTTGATAACACCCTTAACGGCACGTTAAAGCGCTGAGCATATTCCACCGAATCTGGATGCAATACCTTAGCACCGAGTTTTGCCATCTCAAGCATCACATCAAAATCAATAACATCCAAACGGCGCGCATTGCTGTCGATGTTAGGATCGGTAGTGAATACCCCTGGCACGTCGGTAAAAATCTGACATTCATCGGCATTAAGCGCCGCGGCCAATGCAACCGCAGTGGTATCTGAACCACCTCGACCTAAGGTCGTAATATCGCCATTAGGACAAACCCCCTGAAAACCTGCCACAATCGGAATAATCCCATCGGCCAGCAACGACTCAAGGTATGAAGTATCGACACTCTCGATGCTCGCACGGCCATATTGATTGTTGGTGTGGATTTGTACCTGATCGCCGGTTAAGGATTTGGCCTTAATGCCGCGGCGGTTAAGCGCCATCGCCATTAACGCAATACTGACCTGTTCGCCGGTTGATACCAGCATATCGAGTTCCCGCGCACTGGCGCGGGGATCGATTTGCTGTGCTAACGCAAACAGTCTGTTGGTCTCACCCGCCATAGCGGAGAGCACCAACACTTGTGATTCACCACTGTGGGCGGAGTTTGCAATCTGCTCGGCCACCACTTCGATGCGCTCAATTGAGCCCACCGAAGTGCCACCGAACTTTTTCACAAAAAGCTTGCTACCACTAAGCTTTCGTTTTTCGCGCACAGCAACCTCTTAAGCTAAACGCTCAGTGATCCAAGGTAATACTTGAGCTAAAGCTGCATCCAGATTTTCTGGTTGGCTACCGCCAGCTTGCGCCATATCAGGGCGACCGCCGCCTTTTCCGCCAACTTGAGCGGCAACCATAGCAACTAATTCACCCGCTTTAACCTTGCCAACTAAGTCATTGCTCACGCCAGCGATTAGGTTTACTTTACCTTCCTGGGCAACACCTAACAGGATAACCGCAGATTTAAGCTTTTGTTTCAACTCGTCTTGCAGACCACGCAGTGCGCCTGCCTCAACGCCTTCAAGCTTCTTAATCAGTATGTTAACACCGTTAACTGATACCGCATCACCCGCTAAATCCGCACTTGCAGCCGCAGCTAACTTATCTTTAAGTTGCTGCATGTCTTTTTCAAGTTGCTTCATTTTATCGAGCTGCGCTTTAAGTTTTGCCACAACCGAATGCGTGTCGCCCTTAAGCAGCGCAGCCGCTTCTTCAAGCTCAGCCTGTTGCTGGGCAACATAGGCCATAGCAGCCGCACCGGTAACCGCTTCAATACGACGAACACCAGCCGCGATACCGCCTTCAGAGGTGATCTTAAACAGTCCAATATCACCAGTGCGGCCCACGTGGGTACCACCACAAAGCTCGATAGAGAAATCGCCCATGGTCACAACGCGAACCTCGGCATCATATTTCTCACCAAAGAGCGCCATTGCGCCCTTCGCTTTAGCTTCATCGATAGCCATTTCAGCCACTTTGAGCTCATGGTTACGGCGAATTTGCGTGTTAACCAGCTCTTCAACTTGTTTAAGTTCAGATGCTTTTACCGCTTCAAAATGTGAGAAGTCAAAACGTAAACGCTCTGGGTCAACTAACGAGCCCTTTTGGGTAACATGTGTTCCCAGCACCTGACGCAGCGCCGCGTGCAATAAGTGAGTCACAGAGTGGTTTAACTGAGTACGGTGACGCAGTTTTTTGTCCACTTTGGCTTCAATGGCTTGACCAACACTAATAGTGCCAGTCGCTAATGTGCCCTTATGGCCTGAGGCTTGACCGAATTTTTGCGTGTCGTTTACTACAAATTCAACACCGTCAGCGGCCAGAACACCTTTATCGCCAACTTGACCACCTGATTCTGCGTAGAATGGTGTTACATCTAATACAACAACTGCTTCAGTACCGGCATTGATTGAATTAACTGACTCACCGTTAACATACAGTGCAGTCACTTTGCCTTCGCCAGCTAACTCTGTGTAACCGCAGAAAGCTGTTTCAGCATCAATCTTAAGTGCGGCGTTATAGTCTGCACCGAAGTTACCAGCAGCTTGTGCACGGCTACGCTGCTCAGCCATTGCCGCTTCAAAACCTGCTTCGTCAACGATGATATTACGCTCACGACAAACGTCAGCGGTTAAGTCCACAGGGAAGCCGTAGGTGTCGTACAGTTTAAATACGGTTTCACCGTCTAAGGTGTCGCCTTTCAATTCATTTAACGCGCCATCGAGAATGCCAAGACCACGCTCAAGCGTACGCGCAAATTGCTCTTCTTCTGCTTTAAGCGCTTTTTCAACAATCACTTGCGTATCGGCTAAACCTTTAGCCGCATCACCCATCACTTCAATTAGAGTTGGCACTAGCTTGTAGAAGAAGGCTTCAGTTGCACCTAGCTTGTTACCGTGACGTACAGCGCGGCGGATAATACGGCGCAACACATAACCACGACCTTCGTTAGATGGCATAACTCCGTCAGCGACTAAGAAAGCGCATGAACGGATATGGTCGGCAATTACGCGCAGTGACTTGTTCGTTAAGTCGGTCGTACCGATGATTTCAGCGGCTTTTGCAATGAGTGCGCGGAAAATATCGATTTCATAGTTTGAGTGAACGCCCTGCATAATTGCCGCGATACGCTCAATCCCCATACCTGTATCCACTGAAGGTTTTGGCAATGGTTGCATTTCGCCTGAAGCTTGGCGGTTGTACTGCATGAATACGATGTTCCAGATTTCGATGAAACGATCACCATCTTCTTCTGGGCTGCCAGGACGCCCCCCCCAAATGTGGTCGCCGTGATCGTAGAAAATCTCGGTACATGGGCCGCAAGGACCGGTATCACCCATTTGCCAGAAGTTATCTGACGCATAAGGAGCGCCCTTGTTGTCGCCGATTCGGATGATATTTTCAGCCGCAACGCCAATCTTTTTATTCCAGATTTCAAAGGCTTCATCGTCTGTATGATAGACAGTGACACACAAACGTTCTTTGGGCAGCTTTAGGGTTTCAGTCAAGAAAGTCCAACCGTAACGAATCGCATCTTCTTTGAAATAATCACCAAAGCTGAAGTTACCCAACATTTCGAAGAAGGTGTGGTGACGGGCTGTGTAACCCACGTTGTCTAGGTCGTTATGCTTACCACCAGCACGCACACAGCGCTGCGCTGTCGCCGCACGGGTATAGCTTCGCTTATCCATGCCTAGAAACACGTCCTTGAACTGGTTCATACCGGCGTTGGTAAATAAAAGCGTTGGATCGTTGCCCGGTACCAGTGAACTACTGTCCACAACTTGGTGACCTTGGCTGCGGAAATATTCGAGGAAAGCACTTCTAAGTGCTGCTGTCGTTTGATACATGAAATCGTCCTGAATTGGATAAGCATGATCAGCTACGCTAAAAGTAGCCGTAATTTTATTGCCAGCATTATAAGCAGACTGAAGAAAGACAACCAGCCTTGATTAGAGATATCGCTATTCAGAAACTGATATTTTCGACGAGTTTGCCACTCATGTAGCAGATGAGGGACAGCTAAGGTGCGAAGGCACTTAAAGAAGTCGACGATAACTTAATGGGATTGCAGCTAAAAGATAGAATTGGTTGAACAAAATAAACAGTTAAACCTTGGAGCCTCTTTGCGCTACTCGTCAAAATCATCCGTAGGGTCGTAATCAAGGGCGTAGCTTACCTGATCATAGCTAAAGCCTTGGCTTAACATAAAGCGGACACGCTTCGCCTTTTCCTTAGCTAGCGTCTCCCTAGCGCTATCGCCTTTCACCTGAGTAACCTTTGGCGTACCGTATTTTTTAACCGCTTTGTCTTTAGCCAGTTGAAACCAATCACATTCAGCGTTATTAATTGCCGTTTCGATGCAATCTTTACTTAATCCTTTTGGCGCAATAGCTTGGCGAATACGAATAGGGCCATGGCCCTTAGCAATATGACTGCGAACGAGGAGCTCTGCGTAGCGTTTATCGTTAATAAAACCTGCGGCCTCACAATCATTGAGTACAGGGTCTATATCAGATAATTGAAAACCCTTATCGAGCAATTTAGTGCGGATTTCGAGGCGGGAATAGTCGCGGCGCGCTAATAGCGCGACCGCGATTTGACGGGCTGATTGACTCAGAATACTTCACCGGTTTCGAAGTCAACGTTACCTTCATTGCCTTCGCTGCTATCGTCATCGCTAGATGAAGACAGGGCACCTGGATTGCTCAGCAGCAGCTCACGTAATGTCTTGTCAATTTCAGCAGCAACGGCTGGGTTTTCAATCAAGTACTTACCGGCGTTTGCACGGCCTTGACCGATTTTATCACCGTTGTAGCTATACCATGCGCCAGCTTTTTCAATCAGTTTGTGAGCCACACCTAAATCCACTAACTCACCAGTACGGTTGATACCTTGACCGTATAGAATTTGGAATTCAGCTTGTTTAAATGGCGCAGCAACTTTGTTCTTAACTACTTTAACGCGAGTTTCGTTACCTACAACCTCATCGCCTTCTTTGATAGAGCCAGTACGACGGATATCTAAACGTACCGAGGCGTAGAATTTCAGTGCGTTACCACCGGTTGTGGTTTCTGGGTTACCAAACATTACACCAATCTTCATACGGATTTGGTTGATGAAGATAAGCAGAGTGTTTGATTGCTTTAAGTTACCCGCTAACTTACGCATCGCTTGGCTCATCATACGAGCGGCTAAGCCCATGTGAGAGTCACCAATTTCACCTTCAATTTCCGCCTTTGGCGTTAACGCGGCTACCGAGTCGACGATGATCACATCAACGGCGCCAGAGCGAGTTAAGGCATCACAAATCTCAAGTGCTTGCTCACCGGTATCTGGTTGTGAACACAGTAAGTTATCGATATCTACGCCTAACTTTTTAGCATAAATTGGATCTAATGCGTGCTCTGCGTCGATAAACGCACAGGTCTTACCTTCGCGCTGAGCCGCAGCAATCACTTCTAATGTCAGAGTCGTTTTACCCGAAGATTCAGGACCATAGATCTCAACGATACGACCCATTGGTAAACCACCGGCACCCAGCGCTACGTCTAACGAGAGCGAACCTGTAGAAATAGTCTCAACATCCATAGAGCGATCTTCGCCCAGCTTCATGATGGAGCCTTTACCAAATTGCTTTTCAATTTGGCTCAATACCGCAGCAAGTGCTTTCTCTTTGTTTGGATCGACCTTCATTCCTGTTCCCTCATCCAGACAGTCTCTGTACTGTCAAAAGTGATATTCAAAGTTAAAATTGGGCAATTCAAAAAGCCAAGCTTTCTGTCTTAATCTGATGACTAGTATACTGTACAATCATACAGTATCAATACCTGTGGATGATTTATTTTTTTGCTCCTTGATTTTCCTTTCCAGCACATACCGTTAGGCACTTTTGCGCCAATATATTCTGCTAAAAGCAGAAATTCCCAGCTTTGATGCTCAAATTAAGCTGAATTATTGCTAAGATTGGCGCGGTTAATTTTAGACAGTACAGCCAAAATTTGACCACCACTGTACAACCGCATTCTGCCCTTGGGCTGGCACAACGGACGATATCGATTTAATGAATGTAATTGACACCAATGATTTAGAAAAACACACCCCTATGATGCGTCAATATTTGACGATGAAGGCAGAGCACCACGATATGCTGCTGTTTTATCGTATGGGCGATTTCTATGAACTCTTTTATGACGATGCTAAGCGAGCTTCAGAAATGCTGGGGATTTCGCTTACTGCTCGAGGTAAGAGTGGTGGCGATCCCATTCCCATGGCGGGCATCCCTTACCATGCGGTTGAAGGTTATTTAGCAAAGCTGGTTCAAATTGGTCAATCTGTTGCGATTTGTGAGCAAATTGGTGACCCCGCCACTTCAAAAGGGCCAGTTGAGCGCAAGGTCGTGCGCATTGTTACGCCCGGTACCTTAACCGACGAAGCCCTTTTACAAGAACGCCAAGACAACCTGTTAGCAGCGGTTTATCAGGGTAAAGTTGGCTTTGGTTACGCGACACTCGATGTGTCATCGGGCCGCTTTGTGATTGCTGAATTAGAAACCAAAGAATCCCTTGAGGCTGAGCTGCAACGCACCAATCCAGTCGAAGTGCTCTACAGTGAAGATTTTGGTGCCTTAGAATTACTGCAACAGTTTAAGGGTAAGCGCCGTCGTCCTGAGTGGGAATTTGACTATGACACCAGCATCAAACTGCTACTTGCGCAATTTGGTACAAAGGATTTACATGGCTTTGGCATCACAGATGCGCGACTCTCATTGCAAGCCGCAGGCTGCTTAATGCAGTACGTAAAAGATACCCAACGTACCGCCCTGCCCCATATCAATGCCATTACCCGTTTTAATCAAACCGATACGATTGTGCTCGATGCCGCCACGCGCCGAAATCTCGAGTTGACCCAAAACTTAAGCGGCGGCCGTGAAAATACCTTAGCAGCAGTGCTCGATAACACAGCAACGGCCATGGGGAGTCGTATGCTGCAGCGCTGGATCCACCAGCCGCTTCGGGATCACACGCAAATCATTGCCCGCCAAAGTGCTGTCAATGAGCTACTCGAAACCGCGATTCATGAAACATTATATGATCAATTAAAGGCCATTGGTGATATCGAACGAATCATGGCAAGGCTTGCCCTGCGCACCGCTCGTCCACGGGACTTTGCGCGTTTACGTCAGGCTTTATCCCTATTACCCGAGCTGCAACAGACCTTAAATCAGTTACAGGCTCCACACACCCAAAAACTTGGCCAGCTGCTGGGTGAATTTCCCGCAGAGCAGGAACTGCTGGAGCGCGCAATTGTCGATAATCCGCCGATGCTCATTCGCGATGGCGGCGTAATCCGTGAGGGTTATAACAGTGAGTTAGATGAATGGCGTGGGCTAAGTGAAGGCGCGAGTGACTATCTAGTACAACTCGAAGCGCGGGAAAAAGAACGTACAGGTATAGCGACACTTAAGGTCGGTTATAACCGCGTGCACGGCTACTACATCGAAGTGAGCCGCTTACAATCTCAGCAAGTGCCGCTTAATTATCAGCGCCGCCAAACCCTTAAGAATATGGAGCGCTATATCACGCCAGAGCTAAAAGAGTACGAAGAAAAAGTGCTTTCAAGCCAAGGCAAGGCGCTGGCATTAGAAAAACAACTGTGGGATGAACTATTCGATCTTATCCTGCCCAAACTTCATGAACTGCAAGATTTTGCAAGAGCCGCGGCTGAGCTTGATGTCCTCAGCAATTTTGCCGAGCGCGCTGAAACCTTAGGTTACAACTGTCCTGAACTCAGCACAGACATTGGCGTAAAGATTGAAGCCGGTCGTCACCCAGTAGTAGAGCGTGTCAGCCAAACGCCGTTTATCGCAAACCCTGTGACACTCCACAATCAGCGCCGTATGCTGATAGTGACCGGTCCCAACATGGGCGGTAAATCGACCTATATGCGTCAAGTGGCACTGATTACCCTGATGGCACACATCGGCTGTTTTGTACCAGCAGACCGCGCCGTTATTGGCCCAATTGACAGGATCTTTACTCGTATTGGCGCATCAGACGATTTAGCCTCTGGCCGCTCAACCTTTATGGTGGAAATGACCGAGACAGCCAACATTCTGCACAATGCCACGGCGCAAAGTTTGGTGCTGATGGATGAGATTGGCCGCGGCACCTCAACCTATGATGGACTTTCTTTAGCCTGGTCTGCGGCGGAATACCTCGCTGCACAGGTTGGTGCGATGACGTTATTTGCTACCCATTATTTTGAGCTAACTCAACTGCCTGAAATGATGGCAGGCGTATATAACGTGCATTTAGATGCGATAGAACATGAAGACACCATTGCCTTTATGCATGCAGTGCAAGAAGGTGCTGCGAGTAAGAGTTATGGCTTACAGGTTGCAGCCCTAGCTGGCGTTCCTGCAAAAGTGATTAAGGCGGCAAAACATAAGCTACATCAACTTGAGAGTCGCGATCATCAACTGGAAGGCTCGAGCACTAAGACGCCAATCCAAACACTACTAGCACTGCCAGAACCTTTAGCACACCCAGCAATTGCCAAACTGGAGTCTATCAATCCTGATAACCTCACCCCGAGACAAGCGCTCGATTTACTCTATGAATTAAAACGCTTAAGTTAACCTAAAGTTTCAATAAACCTTATCGTTAGCGCAATAAAAAACGCCCACTTAGGGCGTTTTTATTGAAGATTAAACTACGATAACTGATGCTTAACTTACAAATTTAAGCTCATTTAAAGAACTCATTTCGATCACTAATTTCTGAAAAGTGCTTCGACTGAAAGTCCCTGTGCACCAAGTAAATCGCGTAGGCGTTTTAAAGCCTCAACTTGAATTTGGCGAACCCGTTCGCGGGTTAAACCAATTTCGGCTCCTACATCCTCAAGGGTTGAAGGTTCATAACCGAGTAATCCAAAACGGCGGGCTAATACTTCGCGTTGCTTGGTATTGAGCTCATTTAACCATTTAACGACTGAGTTAGAGATATCTTCGTCCTGCACTTTATAGTCTGGCCCAACATTATCATCGTCGGCCAACACATCTAAAAGGGCTTTATCGTTATCTCCACCTAAGGGGATATCAACGGAGGTAATTTTTTCATTGAGTTTTAACATACGGCTAACATCAACACTGGAAACCTGCAGTTTTTCAGCAATTTCTTCAGCAGTGGGTTCATGATCGAGTTTTTGCGCTAATTCCCGAGCCGTACGTAAATACACATTCAATTCTTTCACAACATGGATGGGCAAACGAATCGTGCGGGTTTGGTTCATAATGGCACGTTCAATGGTTTGTCTGATCCACCAAGTGGCGTAGGTAGAAAAACGGAAGCCTCTTTCGGGGTCAAATTTTTCAACCGCACGGATCAAACCTAAATTGCCTTCTTCAATTAAGTCTAACAATGCTAGACCGCGGTTGTTATAACGACGGGCAATTTTCACCACAAGTCGAAGGTTACTTTCGATCATGCGGTTACGGGATTTTTCACAGCCTTTTAAGGCTTTACGAGAAAAGTAGACTTCTTCTTCTGCGCTCAGCAGAGGGGAAAACCCTATTTCACCTAAATAGAGTTGGGTGGCATCAAGATTTTTTTGCAGGTCGTCTTGAACCTGTTGTTCTAGTCCCATTTCTTGAACTAAATCAGCATTAATATCCTCTTTTTCGAGATTAAAATCAGCGTTATCTACTGAAAAATCGACTAAATCTTCTGCGGCAGTACTTGTTATACGACTCATAATCAAATCTCCCAAACGATTAAACTTCTAAACTACTGCAATTTAATTTCCTCCATGCCAAATTGGCCCTAAACGATTATTGTTTAGGTAAATAATCAAGTGGGTTAACAGACTGACCGTGGTAGCGGATTTCAAACCGCAACATGACCTGATTAGTACCTGTACTGCCCATTTTGGCAACGGGCTGACCAGCGGCAACCTGTTGCTTTTCTTCGACCAAGATCTGATCTGCGTGAGCATAGGCACTAAGGTAATCGTCACTGTGTTTAATAATGACTAAATTACCATACCCCCTAAGCGCACTTCCTGCGTATACCACCCGCCCATCAGCAGCAGCTTTGATGATATCTCCGCGATTTCCAGCGATCTTAATACCTTTATTTCCCTGCTCATTAGCAGAATATGTCCCAATCAATTTACCTCTTACTGGCCATTGCCACATCGCGACACTGTCTGGCAGTGTTGACGTTGGAACGATGATCGAAGGGGTTACATTTTGTTGAGAGCTTGTTGCAGAATACGCAGGCTTGAGTTTGGGATCAAGTGTTTTTTTCTGCTGCTCAGAGGTAGCTAAACTAGTGGATAAATCGCTATTATCCGATTGTTTTTCAATAGTATTGCTGCGTTCTCCAGCTTTATTGGCAGAATTAAATCCACCTAAAGTTGTAGATTTGGGTTGAGAAGATTTTGATCCATGTGAAAGGTATAAAATCTGACCAGGATAAATAGTAAACGATTTATCTAGTTGATTAATTTTGGCAATTTCAGCGTAATCTTTACCCGCTGCCCAAGAGATAGAATAAAGTGTGTCACCTTTTTTTACGGTGTAAGTATTAGCCGTAAAATGGCCTTTGTTCTGCTTAGAATATTGATGGGAAAGGGATTCGACAGGTGCAGGTTTGCTCGCCTGAAAGCTACAGCCCGCAAGCAAAAAGAATAAACTAAGGTTTATGAGTAAACCTAGGTTCAAAACAACAAACTCCTTTTATTGGGTAACTCAGGCTTACCAAATACGAAAAGAACCCCTACTAGGCCAATTCACCATTAACGAGTGGGACAAACTTTACGGTCTCAATCATTTCAGAGCCGAATCTGTCTGCGTGGCGAGTGATACGTATCAATTGCTGCGTTTCTTCACCCACCGGAATAATCAATACCCCACCAAAGTCTAATTGGGATAACAACGCCTCAGGCACCTTAGCCGCAGCCGCCGTCACCATGATGGCATCAAATGGCCCCCGATTTGGCCACCCCTGCCAACCATCACCATATTTGAATGACACATTATGTAAATCCAAACGTTTTAGCCGCTGGCGAGCCTGTATTTGCAGTGCTTTAATGCGCTCTACTGTGCATAATTCTGGCACTAATTGCGCCAAAATCGCCGCCTGATAACCCGACCCAGTCCCCACCTCAAGCACCCTTTTAGGTTGATGCTGGAGTAACAATTCCGTCATACGAGCAACAATATAGGGTTGGGAAATAGTTTGCCCCTGCCCTATTGGTAGCGCAGTATTCTCATACGCCTTGTGGGCTAAGGCATTATCTAAAAACATTTCACGGGGGGTAACTGAGATGGCCTTAAGAACGGCTTGATTGCGGATCCCCGCATCATAAAGCTTTTTAGCTAAATTAACCGCCGATGTTAAAGCAACTCGAGTCATATTTTATCTACCCAATTTTGCAAATCCGATAGCTGTTTATAAGCCGTTAAATCAACTGTTAACGGTGTTATCGACACATAACTATTGGCCACCGCATAAAAGTCAGTACCTTCTGACGCATCCTGCTCCGCCCCCGGTGGGCCTAACCAAAATATCTCACGGCCAGCCGGATCTTGCGTTCGTACAATGCCTTCGGCCTTATGGCGGGCACCGAGGCGCGTCACTTTAATCCCTTTAATTTGCTCAAGTGGCAAATCGGGCACATTAATATTGAGGATCTGATCGCTAGCAATCGGATGGGCAAGTAAACCTTGTACGATTCGGCGTGCGTATACAGCAGCGCTGTCGTAGTGCTTAAGCTCCTTGCCATTAAGCGAAATCGCCACCGCAGGAAAACCCAAAAAGCGTCCTTCCATTGCGGCCGCAACCGTGCCCGAATACAAGGTATCGTCCCCCATATTCGCCCCAGCATTAATCCCCGACACCACCATATCCGGCTCACCATCACACAATTCGCGAACCGCTAAATGAACACAATCGGTAGGTGTGCCATTCACTGCAATATAGCCATTTTCTAACCTATTAATTCTTAATGGGTTAGTCAAGGTTAAAGAATTACTGGCCCCAGAACAATTTCGATCCGGGGCAACGGTAACCACACTGGCAATTTCGCTTAAAGCTTCGGTTAGCGCCTTTATGCCAGGTGCGGTAACACCATCATCGTTACTGACAAGAATGCGGATCATGACTGAGCCTCATCCTGAGGCTCCTGGATATTCTGTGTTTCCTGGGCATTTTGCTTTTCAAGCCATCTAAGCTCAGTCACATCCTGATAGTTCACTAATTCACGCAGCAAAGATGTCGCAAAGCTGCCCGCAGGGAGAATAAAATCGAGTACTAAACCATCTTCAGTTTTTTCGTACTTAAGCCCTTGAGGTTCGAGGAGTAATGGACGACGTTCCTGATCAAGCCCCGCATGCTCTAGGCCGTAGCAGTCTTCGGTAAGCTCGGCCATCGCCTTGGTTTCGACTTCTGCCGCCTCACCTTCTGGTAAGGCTTTACCACGCCCCCAGAGCGGCGCTGATAATTGGATGTCTTTTTCAATCAAACGCTTTAATACCACCAAATCCCACTCTGGTGTCACAAAAAAGCTCTTACTGCCAGCAAGCATCACGCAATCACCCGCTAGCGGCTTAGTGCCATGATTCGCCAAACGGTAGGACACGACTGTGTTGAACAGATTAGAGCGAACGGCAGACAGGTACATGCTGCGCTTATTGCGATCTTTTACCTTCTTACCCGCCAGCATTTGGCGTCCCATTACCAGGTTTTTACCATCATGGCCAAAACGCTGTTCACCAAAATAATTCGGCACTCCCACTTGGCTGACTTTTTCGATTCGATTGATGATATCGTCCATATCGCTGACATTTCGTAGCGTCAGAATAAAACGGTTACCAAGGAGTGCCCCCGTACGTAGCTTTTTGCTGTGGCGGCTACTGGAGAGTATGGTTAAGCGCTCGCTGTTCAACTCCGCCCATGCAGGGGTTTCTTTACCCGGAATGCGAATACCAAACCACTGCTCAGTAACGGCATTTTTATCCTTTTGCCCCGCAAAGGTCACTTCCTTAGGATGCACCTTGGCAAATTTTGCCAGCATCTCCGCCACTTGAACTGTGTTAAGTCCATCTTTACGGATATGCACTAAATGGTGCTCACCTTCGCCAGTTGGGCTAAAGGGCAAAATTTCCTTCACGATAAAATCGCTATTGAAGGTTCTTAAGTCCGCAGTGCCCGCAGGTTTGCCATATAGGTAATGTAATTCGCTCATGGAATAATGAATCTCTTTGGTTAAACACTTGGGGCTTAAGCAGGACGGTTAAGTAATACTACCGCTTCAACTGCAATACCTTCCTTACGGCCAGTAAAGCCTAGCTTTTCAGTGGTGGTGGCTTTGACGTTAATATCGTCGATATCCGAAGTGAGATCCGCCGCCAACACGTGACGCATCGCCTCAATATGCGGTGCCATTTTTGGTGCTTGGGCAATAATGGTCACATCAAGATTGCCTAGCTCATAGCCTTTTGCTCTGGCAAGTGCATAGCAGTGACGCAGTAAGACTCGGCTGTCAGCGCCTTTATAGGCAACATCGGTATCTGGGAAATGCTTACCGATATCGCCTAGGGCAAGTGCCCCTAAAATCGCATCGGAAATGGCATGCAGTACCACATCGCCGTCTGAATGCGCCACTAGACCTGTCTCATAGGGGACTTCTACACCGCACAGAATGAGTGGGCGGTTTTCACCAAATTTATGGACATCAAAACCATGACCAATTCGGATTTTCATCTTGTATTTCCTAACTGTTACATTGCGCTACGGACATAACCATTATTTGGTTTGGGCGCGCATTAAAAAGAGTTCAGCCAATTCAAGATCATCGGGATGAGTAACCTTGATATTGTCGGCACGGCCTGCCACTAATCCGGGTGAAATCCCCGCCCATTCCATCGCCGAAGCCTCGTCGGTGACAACTGCACCGGCAGCTAACGCTCCCTCTAGGTGTAATTTAAGCACCGCAGTCGGAAATAACTGCGGTGTTAACGCATGCCAAAGATTGTCACGGCACACTGTTGTTTGAATTTCCCCTGCACCGTTCGAGCGCTTCATGGTGTCCCTCACTGGCATAGCCAAAATAGCGCCTTGGGGAAACTGCGATCTCGATGTGAGCAGCTTGTCGATATCAGTTACGGCCAAGCAGGGTCTTGCCGCATCGTGAACCAAGGCCCAGGAATCCACAGGCGCCTTAGCGAGTGCCGCTAATACCGAATCGGCACGCTCCCCACCACCAATCACTGTGGTTAATTTTGGATGACTAGCCTGAGGTAAAGAGGCGAAAATGTCATCCTCAGGATGCAAAGCCACAATCACCAGGGAAATCTGCTGGTGTGATAATAATTTGTCTAAGGTGTGGGCCAGAATACTTTGACCCAAGAGCTCCAAATACTGTTTAGGCTTGCTAGCCCCCATACGACTGCCGATGCCCGCAGCGGGAACAATAGCAACGACAGAAGCAAGAACTGATTCTGATTGATGACTCGACTCGGCATTCGATTGCGGCGCAACCGCTAAAATACTATCCATAGTTGCCCTTTACTGTGCCTGACTCGGAGCGGAACGCTCACCACCGACCACACGGTAGAAGGTCTCGCCCTCTTTGACCATGCCAAGCTCGTTACGAGCCCGCTCCTCAATCGCTTCAGTACCGCTCTTGAGGTCAATAATCTCTTCTTTGAGTACTTGATTGCGTTCATCAAGCTTGGCGTTCCCCTCCTGCTGGGCGGCAATCTGTTTTTGTAGCACAAAGTATTCGGGCAGGCTGTTATCACCCGTCCATAGGCGGTATTGCAGTAAACCGAGTAACACAACCAATGCAAGTACAAAAAATTTCATGGCGGAATCAAGTCAGTAATGGGATTAACAATATATAGCGCAGATAGTACAACAAAAAAGGCCACCGAGTGGTGGCCTTTTTACATCGAAAGGCTAAATTACGCCTGACCTTTGATTTCTTTCAAACCGCGGTAAGGGGCTTTTTCACCTAATTGCTCTTCGATACGCAGCAATTGGTTGTACTTAGCAACACGGTCAGAACGGCACAGTGAACCCGTTTTAATTTGGCCTGCCGCAGTACCTACCGCTAAATCAGCGATTGTGGCGTCTTCGGTTTCACCACTGCGGTGAGAAATAACGGCAGTGTAACCCGCCGCTTTTGCCATGCGGATAGCGGCTAAAGTTTCAGTTAATGAACCAATTTGGTTGAACTTGATCAGGATTGAGTTAGCAATGCCATTCTCAATACCACGGGTTAAAATCTTAGTGTTAGTAACGAACAAATCGTCGCCCACTAATTGGATTTTGTCGCCCATGAGCTTAGTTTGGTATGCCCAGCCATCCCAATCTGACTCATCCAGACCGTCTTCGATAGATACGATTGGATATTGCTCAGTTAAAGATTTCAGGAAGTCAGAGAAACCGTTTGAGTCGAAAACTTTGCCTTCGCCAGACAAGTCATATTTACCGTCTTTGTAGAACTCGGAAGCGGCACAGTCCAGTGCCAGCGTCACATCGGTGCCCAGCTTGTAACCTGCTAATTCAACAGCTTCTTTGATTACCGCTAATGCATCAGCGTTTGAAGACAGATTTGGTGCGAAACCACCTTCGTCACCCACTGATGTGCTTAGACCTTTACCGTGCAACACTTTCTTCAGCGAATGGAAAATTTCTGCCCCCATACGCAGTGCTTCACGGAAAGACTTAGCGCTAACCGGTTGCACCATGAACTCTTGGATATCCACGTTGTTATCCGCGTGTTCACCACCGTTTAGGATGTTCATCATTGGCACTGGCATAGTATATTGGCCAGGGGTACCGTTTAACTCAGCGATGTGTGCGTATAATGGGATACCCTTTGATGCAGCAGCTGCTTTAGCCGCAGCTAAAGACACAGCCAGAATCGCGTTTGCGCCTAACTTGTCTTTGTTTTCAGTACCGTCTAAATCAATCATGATCTGATCAAGCTCTGCTTGAGCAGTCGCATCTTTACCCACTAATGCAGTGCGGATTGGACCGTTAACGTTAGCAACCGCCGTTAATACACCTTTACCTAAGTAACGGCTCTTGTCGCCATCACGCAGCTCGAGCGCTTCACGGCTACCAGTTGATGCTCCAGACGGTGCAGCAGCCATACCCACAAAACCGCCTTCTAAATGTACTTCGGCTTCAACAGTTGGGTTACCACGAGAATCCATGATCTCGCGACCAATCACGTTAATAATCTTAGCCATATTACCCTCGATTTAAGTTTAAAAAGAAAAGAAAAACCAATACCTATCGGAATGAACGAATGTAGAGCACGACTAAAATGTTTAATTCCATTTACCTATTCCCACTAAACGTCCGGCGTTTATTCCCATGGGTATGAGTTCTTAGTGTTAATTGAGAGGCGCGAGTGTAACAAAAGGCCGGCTCCAATGTCTTGGGGCCGGCCTCAAATATTACTTATTCAGGTCACGTTTTTGGTGAGCACTTGCTGCGGCAACGAAACCTTCGAATAATGGATGACCATCACGTGGTGTTGAGGTGAATTCTGGGTGGAATTGACCAGCAACAAACCATGGGTGATCTTTAATTTCGATCATCTCAACCAGTTTGCGATCTGAAGATAAACCGCTGAACACAAGACCCGCTTGTTCTAAACGCTCTTTGTATTTGTTGTTCACTTCATAACGGTGACGGTGACGCTCAACACAAGTATTACCTTTGTAAGCAATCGCCGCTTTAGAGCCTTCTAGCAGATGGCATAACTGCGCGCCTAAACGCATAGTGCCGCCTAAGTCAGATGCTTCATGGCGTTGCTCTAAGTTACCTTCTTCGTCAACCCACTCAGTGATTAAGCCAACCACAGGGAATGGTGTTTCTTTATTGAATTCAGTTGAGTGCGCATCAGTCATGCCAGCAACGTGACGGGCAAATTCGATTAACGCCACTTGCATACCCAAACAGATACCGAAGTATGGCAGTTTGTTTTCACGGGCGTATTTAGCAGCAAGAATCTTACCTTCAACACCGCGCTCACCAAAACCACCTGGCACTAAGATACCGTCTAAGCCTTCAAGCACTTCATCGCCTTTCGCTTCAACGGTTTGTGAATCGATGTACTTGATGGTCACAGACACACGGTTCTTAAGACCCGCGTGTTTTAATGCTTCGTTAACAGACTTATAAGCATCGGGTAATTCAATGTATTTACCTACCATACCGATGACAACTTCACCGTTTGGATTGGCTTCTTGGTAAATCACGTTTTCCCACTCGGACAGATCGGCTTCACGGCAATCTAAACCGAAACGCTTACACACTAGCTCATCTAAGCCCTGTGAGCGCAGCAACGCTGGGATCTTATAGATGCTGTCTACGTCTTTCAGAGAGATAACTGCACGTTCTTCAACGTTACAGAATAACGAAATCTTAGCGCGCTCATTTGCTGGGATTGCGCGGTCACCACGGCAGATCAATACGTCTGGCGCAATACCGATTGAACGTAATTCTTTAACAGAATGCTGAGTTGGCTTAGTTTTAACTTCGCCAGCAGCGCCTAGGAATGGCACTAAGGTTAAATGCATAAACAGGGTACGATCACGGCCTAGCTCAACACCTAATTGGCGGATTGACTCTAAGAAAGGCAATGATTCGATATCCCCCACAGTACCGCCGATTTCAACAATAGCCACATCGTGACCTTCGCCGCCGGCAATCACTTTTTCTTTAATCGCGTTAGTGATGTGTGGGATCACCTGAATGGTGGCACCTAAGTAGTCACCACGGCGCTCTTTACGCAACACTTCCTCGTAGATACGACCGGTTGTGAAGTTGTTACGACGGTTCATCTTTGTGCGGATGAAACGCTCATAGTGGCCTAAGTCTAAGTCTGTTTCTGCACCGTCCTCAGTCACAAACACTTCACCATGTTGCGTTGGGCTCATGGTACCTGGATCAACGTTAATGTATGGGTCCAGTTTCATAATGGTTACATTGAGACCACGGGCCTCTAAAATTGCGGCTAATGAAGCGGCTGCAATGCCTTTACCTAGTGATGAAACCACGCCACCAGTAACGAAGATATACCTTGTAGTCATGCTGAACCTGAGAAAATGAGTTTGAAAATACGTGCTTGTAAGAAAGCACTAGGACGGGGCAGTAGTATACCAAAGCTGGCGCCATTCGACAAACACCAATCCCGATATTTTGCCCTTTATCTTGGCTCAATAAGCTTTACGCGTTCCCAAAAACCGTCTAATTCCTCAAGGGAATACTCATCGAGCGCCTTACCATTTTCAAAGGCAAGCGTCTCCACGCCCTTAAAACGGCGCTCAAATTTTAGGTTAGCTTGGCGTAATGCTTGCTCGGGCTCCAGTTTTAAATGACGTGCAAGATTCACCACAGCAAACAATAGGTCCCCCATTTCGGCCTGTACTTTCGCTTGGTCGACCTGGGGCTGATTCACCTCATGCAGCACTTCTTCAATCTCTTCTTGAATCTTGGCAACGACAGGTTCAAGCTCTGGCCAATCAAATCCCACACGGGCAACGCGCTGCTGAATTTTGATAGAGCGTGAAAGCGCAGGAAGCGAACGAGGAATATTATCTAAAACAGACACCTGCGATGCTGATTGATATTCCGAATTATCAGCTAAGGCCTTCTGTTCACGCTCGGCCGCTTTTATCGCTTCCCAATTGGCCTTGACTTGCTGACTCGCTGAAGCCCCCTCAAGGGATAACTCACCAAATACATGGGGATGGCGGCGGGTCAGCTTGTCGGTAATTTTATCTATCACAGTGCCAAAATCGAATTTGCCCTGCTCTTTCCCAATCTGACAATAAAATACGATTTGAAACAGCAAATCCCCGAGTTCGTCTGGTAGTTCATCAATGGCCAATCGCTCAATGGTATCGGCCACCTCATAGGCCTCTTCGAGGGTAAAAGGCACTATGGTTTGATAGGTTTGCGCCTTATCCCAGGGACAACCCGTTTTAGGATCGCGCAGCTTCTCCATGATCTTAAGCAGCGGCGCCATATCAATTGAAGTTGTTACTTCAGACTCAAAAGCCCTTAAAGCTAATGGCTCTGAAGGTTTTTTGGGTGAAGTCATTGCTATATCCTTCTCTGCAAAAAGAATGAATAGAAAAAGGCGGCGGCGAAACTCGCCCACCGCCTTTTATTATTTACTTTATTTCAATTCAAATTTACCAGGCCAAAAGCTTAATTTAACGCCCAAAGCTAGAGCCTGCGCGCCTCTATAACGCTATCAACCTGCGACAACTTAGATAGCACACGCGATAAACCATCTAAGTTATACAGCTCAAGTTCAAGCTCGATTGCCGCGGTCTGATTCTTGATATCCGAAGATGAGCTCATGGCTAACACGTTAGATTTCTCTGCGGCCAAAACGGAGGTTAAGTCCCGCAAAAGACCACTGCGATCATGGGCTAATACTCGCAGGCGCATACGATAACCGCCGGAGTAGTTTTCGCCCCAAACCACGTCAACACCACGCTCAGGGTGAACCCGCATCAGCTCTTTGACCTGCTCACAGTCGGAGCGGTGCACCGAAATCCCCCGCCCCTTTGTGATAAAGCCTAAAATCTCATCCCCAGGTACAGGCTGGCAGCAACGGGCAATATGACTCAATAAGTTACCGACGCCATTAACCTCAACCTGACCACGACTGATAGTGCCAGATTTAGCATGGCTCTTTTTAACTAATTCTTCGACCGCATCTTCTTCGCTCGCTTCATCGAGGCGAAGTTTACTTTGAATATGATTAACTACCTGATGCAAACGCACATCACCGCCACCAATCGCGGCTAAAAGGTCATCCATACTCGCCATATTAAAACGTTCAACGGCAATGGCGGCATCTTTAATTTTAAGGCTCACCCGAGCAAGCTCGGTCTCCAGCATCTCCTTACCAGCAATAATATTTTTATCACGGTCCTGCTGTTTAAACCAATGTTGGATTTTAGAGCGCGCCCGGGAGGTGCGGATATAACCTAGGTTAGGGTTTAACCAGTCGCGTTTAGGATTCGGGTGTTTCGAGGTGATAATCTCGATGCGCTCCCCCGTTTCTACCTGATAGGTAAAGGGTACGATACGACCATCGACCTTAGCGCCAATACATTTATGCCCCACTTGGGAATGGATGTAATAGGCAAAGTCAAGCACGGTTGAGCCTAGTGGCAGGTCGACCACCTCACCGCTTGGGGTAAATACATAAACACGGTCTTCAAAGACTTGGCTTCTAACCTCTTCGACCAAGTTACCGCTTTCGACCACATCTTCCTGCCACTGCAGAATTTTACGCAGCCAATTGATTTTTTCTTCGTAACCGCTCTGTTTACCAGAATGATTACCTTCCTTGTATTTCCAGTGGGCAGCAACCCCAAGCTCTGCATCCTCATGCATATCTTGGGTACGAATTTGGATTTCGACGGTTTTGCCCTCTGGCCCCACTACAACGGTATGAATGGACTGATAACCATTAGGTTTAGGGTTAGCGACATAGTCGTCAAACTCACGGGGAATATGGTGCCAAAGGGTGTGCACCACACCCAGCGCACCGTAGCAATCCTGCAGACGCTCGGTCACAATCCGTACTGCTCGCACATCAAACAGCTCATCGAATTTGAGGTGTTTACCCTTCATCTTACGCCAAATGCTGTAGATGTGTTTAGGGCGGCCATATACTTTGGCACGAATATGATCTTCATCGAGGCGTTGCTGTAACTGATTAACGAACTTTTCAATAAAGACTTCGCGATCTAAGCGCTTGCCATCTAATTGTTTCGCAATGTCCTTATAGATATCTGGGTGTAAATAGCGGAAGGAAATATCCTCTAATTCCCACTTTAATTGCCCGATACCTAAACGGTTGGCCAGCGGCGCATATATATCAGCGATTTCGCGCGCAAGCAGTACCCGCGTTTCTTCATCGGCATTTTTCACCGCCCGTAGCAAACACACCCTTTCGGCAAGTTTAATTACCACAGCGCGCACATCTTCAACCATCGCCAGCAGCATTCGGCGGATATTATCGATTTGCGGCTCGGTGGAGCGGCTATTGGGATTGATTTTTAAGGCACCGATCGCATCCATGGTGACAACGCTTGCAACCAAACGGGCAAGTGGCTCACCGAATTTCTCTTGGATGACTTCTTCAGTTAACAGGCCTTCTTCAAACACCACAAACAAGATAGCAGCCTGAAGCGTTTCAAGGTCCATATTTAAGGGCGCAAGAATTTCAATCATCTCGCGGGCGCGTTCTAGGAGTTCTCTTTTCGCAGCGGGGCTCTTTGCCGGCAACGCATCAACCTCTGCAATCAACGCAAGTAAGGTTTGTGCATCTTCGGCCTGACTAACATAGCGAGCCACCCAATCTTCAATATGAAAATCGGGATCATTAAAGTGCGCTTCGCGAACAGAGACCATCTTAATAAATTTCCTTTTATGTGCTCAAAAAGAGTGGCACCACATCGATTATCCAATCATCAGCATTGATACGAGCTTGTCAAACCCATTACGCTCAATAATGGTAATTTTTACGTTATTCAAACGCTTTGCTTACTTTCCACCTCAGTACGCCATGCCTTAAGTCATGACTTAGACCACAGTACCTATGAAAGCTACGCAATTACGCCGTTATTTGCTCAGTTCAAATAATGCCATCGCTTCAATGTGATGGGTCTGCGGGAACATATCAATTAAACCTAGCTTTTGTAACTTGTAACCCCGATCCAACAACACAGCACTGTCACGGGCAAGACTGGCAGGATTACAGGACACGTAAACTACGCTACGCGGTTTCATTTTTTTCAGCCACTGTAAACTCTCAAATGCACCAGCACGGGCAGGGTCGAGCAATAATTTATCAATCTTACCCAGCCAAGGCTCAGCGGATAAATCGGAACTTAAGTCGGCGTGAAAGAAGGTTAACGTGTTTAAACCATTAGCTTTCGCATTAACCCGGGCTTGACTCACCATGTCTGCTACGCCCTCAACCCCAATCACATCGGCGCCCATTTGGGCTAATGGCAGACTGAAATTACCCATACCACAGAACAGATCGAGGATACGCTCGCCCTTGATAGGATTTAACCACGCCATCGCCTGCTCAACCATCGCCTTGTTAATCTCGGCATTCACTTGCACGAAGTTTCCTGGTGTGAATTGAAGTGTCACGGCTTGCTCAGGTTGAGCCCCATCCGTATCTAGCAACTGATATTCAGGCATCACTAAGGTATCGTTAGTCTCACCACGCACGCCGTGGAAGACACCTTCGTTATCCTGTAAACAGATACGAATATCATGCTGCTCGGCAAATTGGCCAAGCTTAGCAATATCTTTACCGTTTAATGGCTTAGTAATACGAAGCACCGCAAAATGGCCATTATCGGCATCAATAAGTTCTAAGTGACCAAGGCTTGATTTAGCCGCTAATTGATTGAGCAATTTGGCAAAAGGCGTGATTAAATCCGATAGCGGTTTGGCAAGCACCAAACATTGGCTAATTGGCACGACTTTACTGCTTGCTGATGCACGAAAACCAAGGCTTAACTGCTTAGTGTTTTTATCGAAAAGCGTCGCTAATCTTGCTCGGCGACGATAATGCCACCCCTCACTGGCTAGTGCTGGAGCCAAGTTACCTTCGGCACCGGCAAATTTAGCCATGATATCAACAAGCGCTGCGGATTTGTGCTCACGCTGCCCATCTAGCGACATATGCTGTAAGTCACAACCACCGCAGGAGTGATAATGGGGGCAAAGGGGCTCGACCCTTTCTGCACTTTTTGTTTCGACTTTAATTAATTTAGCGCGAGCATAATTCTTTTTCTGTTCAACCAATTGGGCCTGCACGGTTTCATTAGGCAGGGCACCTGGGATAAACACGACTTTACCCTCATGTTGTGCTATACCTGCCCCTAAATGATCAAGTTGCGTCACATTGAATGACTGCTTGGCGGACAACTGTTTGGAACTGTTTGGTTTTGCTTTAAAAAATTGTGCCATTTCGGCCTCTAACTCAATAAAAAACTGGTAAAGACCGCCTTGTTTCTGGCAGTCTTATATCATTAACTACGTCCCTAGATCTTAGGAAACCGCATAGCTTTATGAACCCAGTCAACAACATGACCAAATACAGCTTACGTTCCTGGGTTCTAGTACTGGCGCTCGCGCCGACGATCTTAGTCGGTATTCTACTTGGTAGCTACTTTACCATAAATCGCTTCTATGAACTCGAAGATACCTTGATTGAACAAGGAAGTAATATTATCGAGCCCTTGGCGATTGCCAGTGAAGTGGGACTGGTCGCCAATAATAGAGAAGCTACAAAACGGCTACTTGCTGCAGCGCAATTAAGCAAATCTCCGCTCGTTAAGTCCATCGCCATTTTTGACATTAAAAATCAGCTATTTGTTACCTCGCATTACCACAAAGATTTCGAAATCATGCGCTACAAAGAGGCGCTTAATAACCTGCATAAAACCGAAATTGAACATGTTGGCGACAGTTTAATTTTACGTTCTCCCATTTTTGCCAATATCCCCCCCAAGGGAGCTGCCCCCGTCAATTACGATATTCAAACCGATAATGGTGAAATGCTGGGGTATATTTCTATTATCATCAATAAAGAAAAGGCACTACTGGAACAACATAGAGTTGCTGTAGCAGCCTTTATTATTGTGTTGATCGGTGTGCAATTAAACTTGCTGTTCACCTTCCGCTTAGTAAAAAACGTCACCCAGCCCATCACAGAAATGGTGCGCGTGGTGGCGAAAATCCGTGAGGGGAAGCTTGATGCCAGACTCGATGGCAATCTGATTGGTGAACTGGATCTGCTTAAGCGGGGGATTAATGCGATGGCAAGTTCCCTGTCGGAATATCACGATGAAATGCAACAAAATATCGACCAAGCGACCTCGGATCTGCGGGAAACCTTGGAGCAAATTGAAATTCAAAACGTAGAGTTAGATCTTGCGAAAAAGCGCGCCCTAGAAGCCAGTCGAATTAAATCTGAGTTCTTGGCCAATATGTCCCACGAACTTCGCACCCCGCTCAATGGGGTGATAGGTTTTGCACGCCAGTTAGTGAAAACCCCCCTTCATTCGAGCCAAATCGACTACATCAACACCATTGAACGTAGCGCCAATAACCTGCTAGCTATCATCAACGACATTTTAGACTTCTCAAAACTCGAAGCGGGCAAAATGGTGCTTGAGAATATGCCCTTCGGTTTGAGGGAAACATTAAGTGAAACCATTACTCTCATCTCAGGCAGCGCCCAAAACAAAGGACTTGAACTGGTTATCGATATTGCCCCCAATGTGCCCGATAACGTCAATGGCGATGCTATTCGAGTGTGTCAGATCATCAATAACCTCGTCGGAAACGCCATTAAGTTTACCGATGCAGGCAGCGTACTGGTGAAATTAGATTTACAGGCCCAATCCGATGAAGAAGTCGTGCTGCGCTGCGATATTGTCGATACCGGGATTGGTATCGATGACAATCAACAGGATTATTTGTTCCAAGCTTTCGGTCAGGCCGACTCTTCTATTTCCCGTCGATTCGGTGGCACAGGCCTTGGGCTTGTCATTACCAAACGCTTAGTGAACCAGATGGGTGGACAGATTGGTTTTACCTCCACCGTGGGCAAAGGCTCTAACTTCTGGTTTACCCTGCCTTTAGGCCTTGGACAATTCCAAATTGGTGACTCACTCCCCCTTGAAAAACTCAAGGACAAGAGCGTTCTATTCTATGAACCTAGGGTACTTTCCCATTCGGTTTTGAGTCGTCAACTGAACCTTTGGGAAACTAAAGTTACCCACCATCAGCATATTGCCAATCTGCTGACCACCTTGGCTACCACAGAAAATGTTTACAACTATATGCTGATAAGTTGCCATGGATTTAATGATATCAATCAATTGATCAGCACCCTGAATCTTGCTAAGCAAAAAACAGAATGCCTTATTGTACTATTTGATTGTCAGCAACAAGAGGCTTTGCAATTTATTCGCCCTAACGCCGACGTGGTGATTAACTTACCCGTAGGAGAGCACCAACTCGCACGAAACATGCTCTATCCACCGATGGATTATGGCATTACACCTGCCGCCACTCTTCTACCTCCATCAGAGCGTATCCCAATCCATGTGTTGGCTGTCGATGACAACTTTGCCAACCTAAAACTCATCGACACTCTACTTAATGAACTAGTGACAAATGTTACCGCGGTAAACAGCGGTGAAGAAGCGATCAAACAAGCTAAGGAACACAACTTCGATCTGATTTTTATGGATATTCAAATGCCGGGTACCGACGGCATCAGTGCAACGAAAAAAATCCGTCAAGATTCAATCAATCGAAATACCCCTATTATTGCCGTCACCGCCCACGCCATTGCTGAGGAACGTGAACTGATTCTGGGAAGTGGCATGGATGGTTATTTGCCAAAACCTATCGATGAAGATGCGTTAAAGGATGTTATCCATCGCTGGGTCACTAAACCTAAATTTACCCATTTTGATCTACATACTCTGAATTGGGAACTCTGCCTCAGCCAAGCCAATAATAAACAAGATTTGGCACTGGATATGTTGCAAATGCTCATTAACTCGCTGCCACAAACGGTTGAAACAATCGAAACCGCGTTAGCTCGAAGCGATCATCAAGGCATGCTCAATATTATTCATAAACTTCATGGCGCAAGCTGCTACTGTGGTGTCCCAACAACTCAACGTCTGTGCCAAGAAATTGAGTTAGCATTAAAGCGTAATGGGCGTGTTGAAGATCTCGAACCTGAAATACTAGAGTTACTTGATGAGTTAACTAAGGTAGAATCGGCGGCAAAACAAGTGCTATCCCAGCTATCAGCGGAAATAACAAATGACTAAAAAAACGGGCTTTTTTAAGCGGTTAAAGGCGTTAGAATTACCTCAAAAGAAACTCTTCGCCATCGCCCTTTGTCAACGCATGTTACCTAACTATCAACTGTTTTCAGAGGTTTGTGAGTTTGGTGACCCAACGGTATTAAGCACAGTGCTTGAGCTTTTATGGCAATCCCAGTACGACATTAAGCTTAAATTTAATATCGATGTCCATCTGCAACGTCTAGAGGATAACACCCCAGAACCCGCAGACTTTGACTCCTACGGTGTATACCCTGCTATGGATGCTGTTGTAGCACTTTCAACCTTACTCGGTGCTATACAAGGGGACATTGAGGAAGATATCACTAACATCAGTAAGTTATCCTCAAGCACTGTGGCTAATTACATTGAAACAATCTGTGATGTTGAACTCACCGATGAAGCATTAGATGACTTTGTGTTCTCCCATGAAGTCATGGAAGAAGAGCGCGAGCTGCAAAACTCCCTCTTAGAAATCATTGAAGAAAATCCCAAAATTACTGCAGAGCTTGTGAAAGGCCTACGTAAGGATTTAATTGCAGCCGGTGTGTCGAATATTGGCATCAGCATGGCCTAATTTAACGGTCCAATATTAACGGCCTAAAGCGAACACTATGAACATGAGTGGCGGAGTTTTCCGCCACTGAACACAATTCCTTCCTTTCACTCCTGATAAAGACTGTAATCATTGGGATAGATTTCAGAACGATACTGTGTTTTAAACTTTAAAAACCGCCAAACTACGACCATAGCTTAATAGCTTCTCATGGCCAAACTGTGTTAATTTGCTGTAAATACAGCGCAATAACTCCTATTGTTGTCGATTACAGTATCAGCTAGCCGAGCATAAAAGGATGAGTGAGGGCATGACGATATTAACCCCTCTGTTTGCCGTCTTCGGGATCATGTTATTGGGCGCCCTTGTCCAAAGACTAAAATTACTCCCAGCGGACACCGACCATATATTAAATCAGTATGTTTACTATATTGCTTTCCCTGCCATATTACTGATTTCATTAGCCAGACAACCCTTAGATGAAATCCTACAGTGGGGATTTATTGGTGGTTATGGTATTGGGTTAATTATTGTCTACCTGATTTGCTTTGGGTTGTCCTTAGCCGTTGAACCTAAAAAAACTGGCATCGCCGCGATCAGGGCGCTAAATACCACCTTTGGCAATACCGCCTTTATTGGTATACCGCTGTTAATCATTCTGTTTCCTGGCAAACAAAGTGCTCTTGTAGCGGCGGCCATCGCAAGCTTACTTTCGGTGTTGATGTTCGCCGTCGCCTTAGTGAGTTTAGAATTAGCCACTAACAGCCAAAGAAAACATTCTGCGCCTGTTATCATGTTACTAGCTGTGAGTAAAAACCCTATTGTTTTAGGCTGCTTAATAGGCGTCATGATTTCAGCGCTAGGTATCACACTACCAGACAGTGTCGTAATGATGACGCAGCAAATTGGCAATACTTCCAGCCCATGTGCATTGTTTGCCATAGGCATGGTGCTCGCTAAGGCCATGCGCTATCAGAAAGATTCCCCGCTCCTTAACGCAAAACAGCTACTCGAACTTAGCCTGATTAACTTTCTGAAGCTGTTTTTGCTGCCACTACTGGTTTATCTCTTGCTCAAGACCTTCGGTGTCAGCGGCGATTACCTGATGATGGGTGTGATTTTAAGCGCTCTCCCCACTGCGGCAAGTGTGTATCTGCTCGCCCAACGATACGACACCAAAGCATCCAGTAGTGCACAGGGCATACTTTTTGGCACCCTAGTCAGTTTTATAAGCTTACCCCTTCTCGATGAATTAATAAAAAAACTAGCGTAAACATATTGTTGTGATTTTATATTTCATGGACTGATGATTATTCGCCAGCCCCACTTTACTGTATATAAATTCAGTATATACTGTTTATCAATACAGTGGTTTGGTATATTTTTCGACAGGAATGCACTATGCTTTGCCAACTCAGCATCAATAACTTCGCTATCGTACGTTTTCTCGAGCTGGATTTCCGTCCCGGCATGACCAGTATTACGGGTGAAACCGGCGCGGGTAAATCTATTGCCATCGACGCCTTAGGTTTATGCCTTGGCAATCGAGCCGACGCCAGCAGCGTTAGGCCTGGCGCTAGCAAAACGGAAGTCAGTGCCCGATTCTCTTTAGAGGATGTACCACTGGCTAAACGCTGGTTAGAGGATAACGATCTCGAGCTTGATGAGGAGTGCATACTGCGCCGTACTATTGGCAATGATGGCCGCTCACGCGCCTATATTAACGGTAATCCCGTACCGCTGACCCAACTCAAAATGCTTGGGCAACTATTAGTCGGCATCCACGGTCAACATGCGCACCATGCCATGCTCAAGAGCGAGCATCAACTCACTCTTTTAGACAGTTATGCCAACCATAAAATACTACTTGATACCGTCGCAGCAAGTTACCAGCGCTGTAAACAAATTGAAGCTGAACTGAGACAACTCGAAGCTTCACAGCAGGAGCGCATTGCCCGTAAGCAACTACTGCAATATCAAGTAGAAGAGCTAGATGAGTTCGACCTGAAATTGGGCGAATTCGAGGAGATAGAACAGGAGCATAAACGCTTAGCTAATGGCTCCGAATTAGTGGATACCTGCCAGGCTAGCCTATATCTACTTACCGAAGGTGACGACAGCACGATAGAGTCATTGCTCAATAAGGTCACCTCTCTTACAGATAATCTACAGGAATATGATCCAGCCCTAAGCAATGTCAGCACTATGCTCAATGAGGCCCTTATCCAAGTACAGGAAAGCGCTGGAGAGCTGCAGCATTACTTGAGTAAGTTAGAACTCGACCCAGCGCATTTTGCCTACCTTGAAGAACGTCTATCAAAGGCAATGCAACTGGCTCGTAAGCACCATGTTAGTCCTGAAAAACTGGCTGAACATCACTTAGCATTGAAAACCGAGCTTACAACCCTCGATGACGATGAAACCAAGCTAGAAGAAATTCAGCAACAGGTCGAAGCCAGTAAAGTCAGCTATTTTACAAATGCACAGAAGTTAAGCCAAAGCCGTTCACGTTACGCTAAGGAACTCGATAAGCTTGTAACTCAATCTATCCACGAGTTAAATATGCCTAAGGGCAAGTTCACTATCGAAGTGAGTTTTAATCCTAACGCTATGTCAGTTAATGGCAGTGACCATGTGGAATTTTTAGTAACAACAAACCCAGGTCAACCACTTCAACCTATCTCCCGCGTAGCATCAGGCGGGGAATTGTCGCGTATTGGTTTAGGTATTCAAGTCATTACCGCAAAAAAAGTTTCAACACCGACACTGATTTTTGACGAAGTGGATGTTGGAATTTCAGGTCCTACCGCAGCCGTAGTGGGACGCATGCTGCGTAGCTTAGGGGAGTCTACGCAGGTGCTATGTGTGACTCACTTACCCCAAGTTGCGGGAAATGGTCATCAGCATATGTTTGTTAATAAATTTAACAAGGCGGGTAGTACTGAAACGACAATGATGGCACTCGATAGGGAACAGCGGATCCAAGAACTCGCCAGATTATTGGGCGGAGATACCATCACTAGTAACACCTTAGCCAACGCACGAGAGCTACTACAATAGTAAAATAAGATAAATATCTTACCCCTTGTTCAAATTCACTCTCGAATATTTTCATCGTGTAAACTTGAACAAGGGCATTTTACCTTCTGTCACTATATAAGGTATTTTATAAGCAGCTTTAAATTAATAATGGTATTTTCTGCGAGAACAATTTTAAAACCCGTTTATCCCCTCTTGGCTAACAGCATTTATTTCCAATAATCTATATAATCCATTTTATAATCATACCATCTAATAAATATTTACAATATTCATTAAACAGAAACATTTAGACATCAGTTTCTAATTTTAAAGAATATAAATACCGATAATTATAATAAATATTAAGATGCATAAAATTTACCATTAACTAATACTCTGAATTATATAGATGTATATTTTTATAGATTAATAAAAACTAGAACACATAGCTGATAGCGATAATTAATATTACCGTAAAAAACTTACTCTCCTAAACTTAAATCCCCATCTAGTCAATAGGAGATTGACATGTCATTCCAGCATATTCTTGCGGCGGTTGATGACTCAATTCCCCCCAACGCGGTGATTAAAAAGTCAGTTGTATTAGCCAGGAAATGCCAAGCTTCATTAACCATTTTGAAAGTGAAACGTACCCATAACTTCAATTTAAATCTTTTACTTCATCGAGATAAACCTAGAAATAAAATCAATGGTTCACGCAAACCTATCCTAGCTTACCCTGATAGAAACCAGCCAATTGAAATAAAAGAATGCCAATCTCACTCTATTCACAATGCGGTTGTAAACGAATGCAAACAACTCAAGTATGATCTTGTTATTGTCAGTCATAAATTCTATCCACCCTTTTTCAATGAATTTTTGATTGCCGATGAATGGCAATTGTTAAAATTGGACGATATTCCAGTGATGTTTGTCGATCTCGAGGATTGGCACGAAAATGGTCACATTTTGACAGCACTCGAAATCGACAATGAAAATCTCTCCCACCAAAAGTTTAACGAGACCCTGATTGAAGAAAGTAAATCCATAGCTAATCTATTAGCCAATGATCTTCATTTGATAAACAGTTATTTACCAGACCCATTTTACATGAGTTTTCACCACCATCAGCCCCATAAATTGTTAACAGAAAGGGAAAAGTACAAAGAGAAACTAAATGAGGTCGCACGCGGCTATCATCTAGACCCACGTAATCTCCACGTTGAGGAAGGCCTTCCTGAAGACACGATTTCTGATGAGGCCAAAAGATTAAATGTTAATATGCTGGTGATGGGCAGTGCAGAGCACAAAGGCATATTGAGCACCTTTAAAGGCAATGCCGCGAGAAACTTAATCAACCAGTTAAGAACCGATTTGTTTATTGTTAAACCTAAAGTCCACCATTAATCACCCCATACCAACGCCACAAAGAAGTAAAAAGCCTTTATGTCTCCCATAAAGGCTTTATTGGTGTGTGATAGTTAGGACGACTGGCTATTTAGCTGAAATAGTGAACCAGTAATTGCACACAAATGAAAGCAAATATCCCGGCAAGCACATCATCAATCATGATGCCAAAGCCCCCTTCAACCTTGGCATCGAGCCAGCGAATAGGCCATGGCTTGATGATGTCAAATAGCCGAAACAGTGCAAAGCCGACAACTAACCAAATCACTCCCTTAGGCGCAGCAATCATAGTGATCAGTAGACCGGCCACCTCATCCCAAACGATTGCACCGTGGTCATGCACTCCCATATCCTTTGCCGCTTTATCGCAGATATAAATGCCCGCAAAAATGCTGACCGCAGTCAATAGCAGATACCAAGTTAACGGCAGCGGCGCTAACAACAGATATAAAGGAATGGCCGCAAGCGTGCCGAAGGTACCAGGGGCTTTAGCCGCTAACCCGCTTCCAAAGCCCAGAGCCAGAAAATGGGCCGGATTCTTCAGGGATAAACGCTTAAGTGCAGGGTCTTGAGACAATAACTTCATTTAAATTATAACTTCATTAAAAGTGTTCAAAACCATGGTATGGCGGCGTAAATGGCTCACCGTTTAACAGCAGCCTAAGTTGATTACCGGCACACATTTGCCCCACACGAACAAATTTAGTCCCCGAATGGCTTAAGGCCGTCTCTAAGGCGCCTTTTTGTGCTTCAGGAACGGTAAACAGCAGCTCATAGTCTTCACCACCGGTTAATGCATAACCTAGCGCATGCTCTTCGCTAAGGGTATCTTTCATAGCTTGAGAAAGCGGAATATTCGCCACTTCAACCACAGCGCCGACACCAGAAGCTTTAAGAATATGACCAATATCAGAGATAAAGCCGTCGGATAAATCGATAGCACTGGATGCTAACGAGCGCAGTGACTGACCCGCTAACACTCTGGGTGTTGGACGGTAATGACGATTGATAAGGTATTCTTTATGCTCAGCTCGGGCATGCTGGGTGCCACGGATCAAATCGAGCCCAAGGGCCGAGTCACCCAGTGTGCCAGTGACATAAATCCAATCACCGGCTTTAGCACCATGTCGAGTCAAAGCTTTGCCCTGCGGCACCTGCCCATGGACAGTAATGCTAATTGACCTTGGGCCACGGGTCGTATCACCACCAATGAGTGCAATGCCGTAATATTCCGCCGCCTCAAATAGGCCTTCGCTAAAACCGCTAAGCCATTCTTCATTCACCTCTGGCAGAGTCAGCGCAAGTGTCATCCAAGCAGGCTCTGCGCCCATTGAGGCGAGGTCCGACAGATTAACGGCTAAGGCTTTATAACCTAAGGCTTGTGGCGGAATATCGGGGAAAAAGTGAACATTTTCGACTAAGGTATCGCATGAAATCGCTATCGATTTGTTCTCGGCGGGCTGAACGAGTGCGCAATCGTCACCTATGCTCAGCTTAACATCACGGCGAGACGGGCCGCGGTGGCTAAAAAAACTTTCAATCAGTTGGAATTCTTTCACTGTACAGTTTGGCTCGAGGTTAATCGGCCACCTTTGTTATCAATGAAAAACGGTATCCGAAGATACCGTTTGTCCTTTATTACTTACGTGCAACCAGTTTGTCGAGTAATCCATTAACAAACTTGTGACTTTCATCCGCTCCGAAAGCCTTAGCCAATTCGATTGCCTCGTTGATGGCAACTTTGAAAGGCACATCCTTGCGGAAAGTCAGCTCATAGGCGGCAAGGCGCACAATGGCTTTTTCCACAGGAGACACTTCATCGATTGGGCGATCTAAGTGAGGGATAAACAGTTCATCCAGTTGATTTGTCTTAGTTGCAACGCCTGCAAATAGCTCACGGAAGTAAGCTACATCGACACCGTCGAGACTCTGTTCAGTTAAAAACTCATGCTCGACATCGGCAATATTATTCCCGCTTAGTTGCCATGAATAAATGGCTTGCACGGCTAAACGGCGGGCCTTGCGGCGCTCAGAAGGCTTCATTATTTTTCCTACTATTACAACTGTTGTTCAAGCTGTTGCAGTACGTTGACCATTTCAAGCAGACTTAAAGCGGCTTCACCACCTTTGTTACCCGCTTTAGTACCAGAACGTTCAATAGCTTGTTCAATGGTATCAGTCGTCAACACACCGAAGGCAACTGGCAAGTCAAATTCTAACGCGATTTGAGCTAAGCCTTTATTACATTCGCCGGCAACAAAATCAAAATGAGGGGTACCACCACGGATCACCGCACCTAATGCGATAATACCGTCAAATTTACCGCTGGCAGCCACACGGCGTGCAGCAAGCGGTAACTCAACCGCACCAGGAACACGGACGACAGTAATGTTGTCATCACTGACTTGGCCAAAGCGTTTTAGCGTATCGATTGCGCCTTCAAGTAGGCTTTCAACCAAAAAGCTGTTAAAACGCGAAATAACAATCGCAACTTTGGCATTCTTCGCTTCGATATTACCTTGAACTACGTTCATTTTCTTACCTAATTAAGCTAAAGCACCCGGCTCTGGGCGAAAAGTGGCGACATGATACCACAGTCAATTGCTCACAGCCCTATGCAAATTATAGAAATGGAAAATTTTACCCAAAAGCTTATCAAACCAAACAAGCCAAATCGACTATTCGGCAACGTATTCAGTGACTTCCAAACCAAAGCCCGACAGCGAATGATAACGCTTAGGTGAGCTTAATAGGCGCATTTTAGTCACGCCAAGGCTTGATAGAATTTGTGAGCCCACACCCACGCGGCGAGAGGTACCCTGCCATTTTGCAGGGGCAGTGGCTTGACCTTGATCCTCAGCCTCAAAGGCTTTAACCTTCGAGAGCATTTCACAGGTATTCTCCTGATTCCCAAGCAGCACCAACACGCCGCCTTCATTTGCGATACGCTCCATGGCTTTCTCTAACGGCCAACTGCGCTGCTGATCGCGCTCTGAATGCAGTAAATCATTAAAGGTATTTTGCAAGTGAACGCGCACTAAACAATCGGGTTTTACCTCACCTTTTACTAACGCAAAGTGCAGCTGATTATCGATAGTGTCCCTAAAGGTCACCATATCGAACTCACCGAAACGAGTTGGCAATTTACATTTAGCTTCACGCACAACCGTGGTTTCTTTGGTATTACGGTATTCTATCAAGGCCGCAATCGTGCCGATCTTGATGCCGTGCAGTTCAGAGAACACTTCTAAATCTGGGCGGCGCGCCATAGTACCGTCTTCGTTGAGGATCTCAACAATAACGCCCGATGGCTCAAGACCCGCTAAACGGGCTAAATCACAACCCGCTTCAGTGTGACCGGCACGAATTAACACCCCGCCATCCTGTGCCATCAAGGGGAATATATGCCCTGGTTGAACTAAATCTGACGCCTTAGCATCCTTGGCCACCGCCGCTTTTACGGTCACAGCACGATCATGGGCAGAAATACCGGTAGTAACACCCTCGGCCGCTTCAATCGAAACGGTGAAGTTAGTGGAGAACTGGGCATTGTTGTTGGTGACCATCAACGGTAGATTTAACTGCTGACAACGGGCTTTTGTCATGGTTTGGCAAATCAGGCCACGGCCAAATTTTGCCATAAAGTTGATCGCCTCAGGCGTCACTAACTCGGCCGCCATGATCAGATCGCCTTCGTTTTCCCGGTCTTCGTCATCCATCAAAATAACCATTTTGCCCTGACGAATGTCTTCGATGATCTCTTCTATGCTGTGAAGCGCCATAATATGACCTTAATTTTTTGCTTGTAATTGAAATTATTATATTAATTATGAGTTCGGCGTTAACGCACAAACCCCGCGCGGGCGAGCATTTCCATAGTCACGCCACTGCCTTTTGCTGGTTTATTTTCAAAATTCATTAAACGCTCGAGATAACGGGCAATTAAGTCCACTTCAATATTCACCTTATCACCTGCTTTTAAATCGATAAGCGTGGTTTCCCCTGCGGTATGGGGAACAATAGTCAATCTAAATCGTGCCCCGTCAACTTCGTTAACGGTTAGGCTCACGCCATCGATAGTGATCGAGCCTTTATGGGCAATATAACGGGCAAGCTCAGCGGGTGCCGCCAGCCAAAATTCAATGGCTTGTCCGCGGTGATGACGTTGCTCAACGGTCGCAATCCCATCGACGTGCCCACTCACCATATGCCCACCTAAACGGGTCGTTGGAGTCACGGCCTTTTCAAGATTAACCTTAGTGCCAACCTGATAGTTTGCAAATCCGGTGAGGCTCACGGTTTCAGCTGACACATCGGCAACATAACCATCTGCAAGTTGTTGTACTACGGTCAAACACACGCCATTGGTCGCAATACTGTCGCCTAAGCGCACGTCAGTTAAATCCAGTTTGCCACTGGCGACCGTAAGACGAATATCATCGCCCTTACGCTCTAATTTTCGCAGTGTGCCAACGGCCTCAATAATCCCAGTAAACATGATTAACTCACTTAGTTGTTGCAAATAGTTTGGGCTTAACGCTCAAGGTGATACGGGTATCCTTGCCCAATTTACGTACATCGGTCGGCGTAAGATCGGGGATGTCTGACATCATTTGATAATCCGGCAATTCAAGTAAATTGCGCCCTTTAGCGCCAAGGATTTTCATCGCCTGATAAAGCACCAGCTCATTGACTAACCCTTCGGCTAAAAACGCGCCCGCAAGGGTTGCACCCGCTTCCACCAGTACCTGATTACAGCTTTGACCTAAATAGGCTAACAGCTCGGGGATTGATACGCGCCCATCGACTGCGCTTAATTGGAGGCAAGTCACATGCTCGGGTAATAGGGCTTTAAATTCTTCGCTATAGGCTAAGGTTGAGACTAAAAGAATGGGCGATGTAATCGCAAATAATGCGGCCGAACTCGGCATACGGCAACGGCTATCTAATATGACTCGTAGTGGCTGTAGCAGTAGCTCTTCATTAAGCGAGTCTTTAACGCTACCCAGTTCCTGATAACGCACGTTTAAAGCAGGGTCATCGGCAAGAATAGTTTCAATGCCGGTAATCAAGGCGCAGGAGCGTAATCGTAAACGTTGCACATCACGGCGCGCATCACTGCCGGTAATCCACTTAGAGACACCGTTGGATAAGGCAGTTTTGCCATCGAGACTCGCGGCAAGTTTTACCGTTACCCAAGGCAGGCCAATTTCCATCCGCTGCATAAAACCTAAATTAAGGGCATAGGCCTCATCGCGGTGCAGACCTACATCGACTTCAATCCCTGCGTCACGCAGCATTTGAATACCGCGACCACCCACTTGAGGATTGGGGTCTTCAACGGCAACCACGACCCGCTTAATGCCATTATTAATCAGCGCTAAGGCGCAGGGCGGCGTTCTGCCATAATGACTGCAGGGCTCTAAGGTGACATAGGCGGTCGCGCCGCAGGCATTTTCACCTGCCATGCGCAGGGCATGCACCTCGGCATGGGGTTCACCCGCCCTTTGGTGGTAACCTTCGCCGATAATTTGATTATCTTTCACGATAACGCAGCCAACGCTAGGGTTGGGACGAGTGGTATAAAACCCTCTTCGAGCCAATCGGATAGCTCGGCTCATCATCTGGTTATCGAGTACTGACCAATTCATGTTAACCCTATTTTTACGTCATCGATTGCTTAGGGTGAGGTTGGATATCACCCCCTGCGGCTTTTTCATCTGCTCATTCGAGTAGATGAATGTGCAGCTTACTTTTGAAGTTTAGCAATCGCCTCGCCAAATTCTGACACATCTTCAAAGGCGCGATAAACGGAGGCAAAACGAATATAGGCCACTTTGTCTAAGTTCATCAGCTGCTCCATCATCAGGTTACCAATCATCTCAGATGGGACCTCACGCTCGCCAGTCGCGCGCAGCATAGATTTAATTTTGCTTAAGGCCTGATCGATTTCATCCATAGACACTGGGCGCTTTTCAACCGCACGCAACATTCCCGCCTGCAGCTTTTCTTCATCGAATGGCTGACGAGTTCCGTCACGCTTAATTACGCGTGGCATGACTAATTCGGCACCTTCGAAGGTGGTGAATCGTTCGTGGCATTCGGTGCACTCCCGGCGGCGACGTACTTGATGGCCTTCCGCCACTAATCGGGAATCGATAACTTTAGTGTCTGTCGCGCTGCAAAATGGACAATGCATTGAGCCTCCTGCCTGTGGATGGGTTTAACCCCTTGGGCTTTACGCTACATCCAAGACTTGAAAGTTCGATTTAAGCCTTGAATTTAAGCAATAAAAATGGCCGCAATTTGCGGCCATGGGATTTTATCCTATTTATGGGCTGAGGTTAACTACCTCGCATTAACCACCTCAGCAGTTATTGCTATTAGCCCTGTAAAGGATAGCTTTACGGATTAACCGTAAACTGGGAAACGGGCGCACAGTGCCAATACTTGGCCTTTTACGCGCTCGATAACGTCTAGGTTGTGGGCATCGTCAAGGATGTCACAGATCCAGCCAGTTAACTCTTTTGCTTCAGCTTCTTTAAAGCCACGGCGAGTGATAGCCGGCGTACCGATACGAACACCTGATGTCACAAATGGTGAACGTGGATCGTTTGGTACAGAGTTTTTGTTAACTGTGATGTTTGCGCTACCTAAAGCTGCATCGGCTTCTTTACCCGTCAGTTCACGACCGATTAGGTCAACCAGCATTAAGTGGTTGTCAGTACCGCCAGAAACGATTTTGTAACCGCGCTCTAAAAACACTTCAACCATGGCTTTAGCATTCTTAACCACTTGTTGTTGATAGGCTTTAAACTCTGGCTCGAGTGCTTCTTTGAAAGCAACCGCTTTACCCGCGATAACGTGCATCAAAGGACCGCCTTGACCGCCAGGGAATACCGCTGAGTTGAGCTTCTTGTAAAGCTCTTCATCATCAGCCGCAGACAGAATGATACCGCCACGGGGACCCGCTAAGGTCTTGTGAGTCGTAGACGTGACAACGTGTGCGTGTGGCACTGGGTTTGGATAAACGCCAGCTGCAATGAGACCGGCAACGTGGGCCATGTCAACAAACAGGTAAGCACCGATTTTGTCTGCAATTTCACGCATTCTTGCCCAGTCAACGATACCTGAGTAGGCAGAGAAACCACCGATCATCATTTTTGGCTTGTGCTCTACGGCCAGACGCTCCATCTCGTCGTAGTCAATTTTGCCAGACTCATCGATACCGTAAGGAATGATGTTGTACAGTTTGCCAGAGAAGTTTACCGGTGAACCGTGAGTTAAGTGGCCACCGTGGGCTAAGTTCATGCCTAAAACGGTATCACCTGGTTTTAGCAATGCCATGTAAACGGCACTGTTTGCTTGAGAACCTGAGTGAGGTTGAACGTTTGCATAGGTTGCGCCAAACAGTTGCTTTGCACGCTCAATTGCTAAGGTTTCAACGACGTCAACATACTCACAACCACCGTAGTAACGCTTGCCAGGGTAACCTTCGGCGTACTTGTTGGTTAACTGTGAACCTTGCGCCTGCATCACGCGAGGACTGGTGTAGTTTTCAGAAGCAATCAGTTCAATATGCTCTTCTTGACGCAGGGTTTCGTTCTGGATTGCGTTAAACAGTTCCGGATCATAATCTGCGATATTCATATCTTTTTTCAGCATTGCTAACTCCAGCTGCCAATTCTTATAGGTAGGGTTGCGCGGTATTCTACTCGTAACGAGGTCACAATCACAGTGTTTAGAAGATGAAAATCCTGCGCAATTGCCTTGAAAGCGACTCATTGTCGATTTGAGTTCGCCGGATTATCGAGTAGAATTAGCCGCATCATTAGTCACTTATAGATACAGAAAAAATGGCTCAGTTTGTGTATAGCATGCTGCGGGTGGGCAAGGTTGTTCCACCTAAGAAGCAGATCCTTAAAGACATTTCCTTAAGCTTTTTCCCCGGCGCTAAGATCGGTGTATTAGGTCTAAACGGTTCAGGTAAATCCACCCTACTGCGTATCATGGCAGGTCTCGATACCGAAATTGAAGGTGAAGCGCGCCCAATGCCGGGGCTCAAGATTGGTTACCTGCCACAGGAACCTAAGCTTGACCCAACGCAAACCGTTCGCGAAGCGATTGAAGAAGCGGTTTCGGAGGCGAAAAATGCCCTCAAACGTTTAGATGAAGTTTACGCAGCCTACGCCGATCCCGATGCCGACTTCGACGCGCTTGCCAAAGAGCAAGGTGAACTCGAAGCCATCATCCAAGCCCAAGACGCCCACAACCTAGACAACATTCTAGAGCGCGCCGCTAACGCACTGCGTCTGCCAGATTGGGATGAAAAAATTGAAGTGCTATCGGGTGGTGAACGCCGCCGTGTGGCAATTTGTCGTCTACTGCTCGAAAAGCCAGAAATGCTGCTGCTCGACGAACCCACCAACCACTTGGACGCCGAATCAGTCGCGTGGCTTGAGCACTTCCTGCAGGAATACTCGGGCACAGTAGTGGCGATTACCCACGACCGTTACTTCCTCGATAATGCTGCTGGCTGGATTTTAGAACTTGACCGTGGTGAAGGTATCCCATGGGAAGGTAACTACTCTTCATGGCTTGAGCAAAAAGATGCCCGCTTAAAGCAGGAATCTGCCGCTGAAAGCGCCCGTCAAAAGACCATCGCTAAGGAATTAGAATGGGTTCGCCAAGGCGCGAAAGGCCGTCAGTCTAAGGGCAAAGCCCGTATGGCGCGCTTTGAAGAGCTTAACACCTCTGATTACCAAAAACGCAACGAAACCAATGAGCTGTTCATTCCACCAGGACCGCGTTTAGGTGACAAAGTTATCGAAGTCACTAACCTGACTAAGTCCTACGGTGACCGCGTGCTGATCGACAACCTGTCGTTCTCCATTCCTAAGGGCGCTATCGTCGGTATTATCGGTGCTAACGGCGCGGGTAAATCGACCCTGTTCCGCATGCTGTCAGGCAGCGAGCAGCCCGATAGCGGCACCATCGAGTTAGGTGAAACCGTACAATTAGCGTCGGTTGAACAGTTCCGTGACTCTATGAATGACAAGAACACCATTTGGCAAGAAATCTCTGGTGGTCAAGACATCATGCGTATCAACAACATGGAAATTCCAAGCCGCGCCTATGTGGGCCGCTTCAACTTCCGTGGCGCGGATCAACAGAAAGTGATTGGCACGTTATCGGGCGGTGAGCGCAATCGTGTTCACTTAGCTAAACTGCTGCAAGCTGGCGGTAACGTACTGCTCCTCGACGAACCCACCAACGACTTAGACGTTGAAACCCTGCGTGCACTGGAGGAAGCGATTCTCGAGTTCCCAGGTTGTGCCATGGTGATTTCGCATGACCGTTGGTTCTTAGACCGTATCGCGACCCACATTCTGGACTACCGCGACGAAGGCCAAGTTAACTTCTACGAAGGTAACTACACCGAATACTCGGCGTGGCTGAAGAACACCTACGGCGCCGATGTGGTTGAACCACACCGCTTAAAATACAAGCGTATGACCAAGTAATTTGGCTTATATTAAAAAGCCCCGCCAATCATGGCGGGGCTTTTTATTTGCAAGTTGCTATGGGCAAAACTGACTGTTTGAAAGAAACTCGCAGGTTTTAAGCGTTATTCAATTGTAACAGTCACAGCCGCTGTAAAACCCTGCTTTAATCCTTATCGGCAATCGCTTTGACTTCACCGTCCCTATCAAACACATCGACTTGCACATAACGTAACCTCACCGAGGCAGGCCGCGTCTTATCTTCCTCTGCGAGTCGCTTCTCCAGTTGTCGAACAAAACCTTTGGCATCGGGTTTTTGAATTCCGCCCACCATCACCCGCACCATCTGTATGCCATTTTCCTCATCGATGTTGACGCGAATTAACCTCAGATTTGGGTAGCTAAGTAGCTCCTCGCCCACCACCCGTATGACCTTACTTTCGTAGAGTTGCCGCGCGACCACATTTTGCAGGTTATAACTCAGGGCAACCACCAATAGAACCAACAATACTATGGAGATCACATTACGCTTAAGCAGTTCCCAAATAGAGCTTTTTTGCCAAAAATAAAACCCATGAAAGCCATTGAGCCACAGCACCACCGAGGACACAAATTGAATAGCGATAATATTGGTAAAAGTCAGCAAGAAGGCGCCACGTGCCAACGCAAAATCGCCATGCCCAAGCAAGATTGCCGAGGCGCAAAGGGGCGGCACCAAAGCGGTAGCAATCGCCACTCCCACAAATGAAGTGCTTAAACGCGGCGAAATGGTTGCATAAGCCCCTGCAGCACCTCCTGCAAAGGCCACCATTAAATCGAGAAAATTGGGGGAGGTTCTCGCCATAATCTCAGGCGTAATGGGGATGTCTGAATGCACAAAACCAATCAGCAGCGCCGTGGCATAAACAACAATACTGCCCACCACAATGCTTTTTATCGAATGACGCACCAGCAGTTTTTCGCCTTCGACCAAGCCAAGGGCCAAGCCTAAAATCGGCGAAAACAGCATGGCAACAATCATGGCGCCAATCACCACGGCGGCGCTGTTAGCCAAGAGGCCATAACTTGCAATAATCGCCGCTAGGGTGTTCATCGCCAAAAATGGCACATCGAGCTGAGCATTCACCCGAATATTGGCGCGGGTGAGTTCCTTATGATCCTTAATGTCTTCGCTCATTTAGTTTTCTCTTTAGGGATACCGGAAAGGTTGCAGGAAAACGTCATTATTTTAACCGCTTACGATTTGAATATAGCTGAACAAAAATCCGCCTAAAAGGGATTGTGAAACACTTTTTAAAATATCCAGCAAAGGAATGATGAACGATAAGTTAGATGTAAAAATACCCAGTTTTATGTCCTTGTCGGTGAGCCAAGTTCACTTTATGCTTGGCAACTTATTAACAATGGTGAACAAATACTCAAGGATGCCCCATGCCCACTCTTCTGAAAAAAATAGCGAGTTGTATCCTAAATAAGACAGAGCATGGCGCATCCGTTAAATTTCCCCTTCGCAGCTTTAGCCTTGCCCTCCTTCTCGCGCAATCTACTGGAGTGAATGCCGCGGATAAGATTAACGATGGCCCCTATGTATTTTTGGATAAAGAGCGCGAAAACACCGCCTTCTGGGTATGTGACGATAAACTTAAGCAAACGCCAATCATCGAACACCAACTCAAACGGCCAGAAGATTGTGCAAAACTTGCTGAGCCCAAACTGCATTCCCAAGCGCCGATTGTCGAGGCTGATACCTACAGCAATGTCGGCATGATAGTGGCGCTTAGCGATGTGCACGGGCAGTTCGATGTGATGATTAATCTGCTCAAGGCCCACAGGGTTATCGATGCCAACAATCGTTGGGCCTTTGGCGACGGCCATATGGTGATGACAGGCGATATGTTCGACCGAGGCCATCAAGTTAATGAAGTACTTTGGTTTTTATACGAATTAGACAAGCAAGCCGAGGCAGCAGGCGGCAAATTACATCTTCTAATGGGCAACCATGAACAGATGGTGTTTCGGGGTGACGTACGCTATGTCAACGATCGTTACCAAACCTCGGCCAATCTACTTAACCGTAGCTACGACGCTCTTTACAATAAAGGCACCGAAATCGGCCGCTGGCTAAGAACTAAAAATACCTTGGTCAAAATCAACAATCTGCTGTTTATGCACGGCGGTATCAGCCCTGAATGGCTTGAGCGAAAACTCGATATCAGCACGGCTAACCAGTTGTTTCGCGAGCATCTAGATGACAGTAAAGAGGAGCTAAAGCAAAATGAATTGCTCAACTTCCTGTTTTTCAAAAATGGCCCAACTTGGTATCGAGGCTATTTTAAAGATGAGTTAAAGGATAATGAGGTCGATAACATCCTGAATTACTTCAATGTGGAACATATTGTAGTCGGCCATACCTCACAGGAACGAGTTCTGGGTCTATTTAACAATAAAATCATTGCGATCGACAGCAGCATTAAGGATGGCAAGTCTGGGGAATTACTGCTGATAAAGGGCAAATCCTTCAGCCGCGGTTTATATCAAGGCGAGCAGCGAACACTCTAAAAGCGGACTTATGCCTACGACCAGTGACTGGTAATTGATCAATCTGGCCTTATGAGCAGGCTATTTTCATTAGGTCCAATTGTCCCCCCAATTGATTAACTACAACGTTCTTACTGACAAAGGCACGAAAATCTTAAGTTTCATTGCCCGGTTGACGAAAAAACACAATTAGTTTCACTTTCCTACACGCAAATTTACAAACATTTACCCACACCCTAGATGATATTCTCTAGAATAGCGCCAGAAGCGTTATTTACCCGTTAAAGGCCTTTGCACGAGAACCTCATTCCAATGAAAAAAACCATCATTGCCATCGCCTTTATTGCGATAGCGGCCACCGCAGTCAGTTACAGTGATTTATTACACGCAGCCAAACCCGAGGTCGAGCCTCGTTTTATGCGCACAGTTCCTGTTGTTACAGGTGAAGTAGTTGAGCATCCACTCGCGCAGTCAATTTCATTAATTGGTAAACTTGCAGCGGAGCGCGCCGTGGTTATCGCGCCTCAAGTGACCGGAAAAATTACTCGCGTCGCAGTGACCTCTAACCAAGCAGTCAAACAAGGGCAAGTGTTGATTGAACTCGATGATATGAAAGCCCAAGCCGCGGTTGCCGAGGCGCGAGCCTACTTAAATGATGAAAGCCGTAAGCTGCGCGAATTCGAAAAGCTCATCACCAAAAATGCCATCACCCAAACCGAAATCGATGCCCAAAAGGCTAGCGTCGATATGGCGGCCGCACGTTTAGCCTCAGCAGAAGCTGACCTACATTACCATTCTCTAACGGCCCCCTTTGCCGGCAAAACTGGCCTGATCAATTTTAGCGAAGGTAAGATGGTCAGTATTGGCACGGAACTGATGACCTTAGACGACCTCTCCAGCATGCGTGTCGATCTGCAAGTCCCAGAGCACTTTCTATCGCAACTTAGCATCGGTATGGATGTCTCAGCCGTGAGCCGCGCCTGGCCTGATGAAACCTTTATCGGCAAAGTGGTAGCCATCGACCCAAGGGTTAACGAAGAAACCCTCAACCTTAAGGTTAGGGTGCAGTTTGAGAATGCCAAAAACCGCCTAAAACCTGGGATGATGATGTCAGCCACCCTCACCTTCCCGCCAATTGCCGCGCCCATTGTACCAGTACAAGCACTCGAATATTCGGGCACTAAACGCTATGTCTACGTGGTTGGCGCAGACGAGATAGCCCATCGCACCGAAGTGATTTTGGGCGCACGCGTGGGCGACCAAGTGCTTATCGACAGCGGTCTTAAGATTGGCGATAAAGTGGTGGTACAGGGACTTGTGAATATGCGCGACGGCCTAAAAATCAATGAAGTCCGCCTCGATGTAAAAAATGACAGCAATGCTCCCGGCAGCCAATCTGGCCGCAACAGCGCGGAGACCAAATAATGTGGCTATCCGATGTTTCTGTTAAGCGCCCCGTCGTTGCCATCGTTTTAAGCTTACTCTTGTGTGTTTTCGGTTTCGTGTCTTTCACTAAACTGTCAATAAGGGAAATGCCCGACGTCGAAAGCCCTGTGGTCACTGTTAGTACTAGCTATTCTGGCGCCTCGGCGGCCATTATGGAAAGTCAAATCACTCAAACCCTGGAGGATGAACTCACGGGGATCAGTGGTATCGATGAAATCACCTCAACTACCCGTAATGGGAGCTCGCGGATCACGGTTAAATTCCTCCTCGGTTGGAATTTAACCGAAGGGGTCAGTGATGTGCGTGACGCTGTAGCTCGCGCCCAGCGCCGTCTGCCGGAGGATGCGAACGATCCAGTGGTCTCTAAGGACAATGGTTCGGGCGAGCCGTCGGTCTACGTGAATTTAAGCTCCAGCGTGATGGATAGAACGCAGCTGACCGACTATGCCCAAAGGGTTTTGGAAGACAGATTCAGCCTTATCAGCGGCGTAAGCTCCATCAGTATCTCTGGTGGGCTCTACAAGGTGATGTACGTAAAGCTTAGACCCGAGCAAATGGCGGGCCGCAATGTGACAGTGACCGACATCATCAATGCCCTGCGTAAGGAAAACGTCGAAACCCCTGGCGGCCAAGTACGTAACGACACCACTGTGATGTCGGTGCGCACAAAACGCCTCTATTACACCCCAAAGGATTTCGATTACCTAGTTATTCGCACCGCCAGCGACGGCACGCCAATTTACCTTAAAGACGTGGCCGATGTGGCCGTGGGCGCCCAGAACGAAAACTCGACCTTTAAAAGTGACGGCATCGTTAACTTAAGCCTTGGAGTCATCACCCAGTCCGATGCCAACCCGTTAGTGGTGGCGCAGGAAGTGCATAAAGAAGTCGATAGAATTCAAGACTTTTTGCCTGAGGGCACCAGCCTAGTCGTGGACTTTGACTCCACCGTATTTATCGACCGCTCAATCAACGAGGTCTATAACACCCTCTATGTCACGGGCGCACTCGTGGTATTGGTGCTGTATATTTTTATTGGTCAGGCACGGGCCACACTCATCCCCGCCGTGACGGTTCCTGTGTCGTTAATTTCAGCCTTTATCGCCGCCAACATGTTTGGCTACTCGATTAACCTGCTCACCTTAATGGCATTAATTCTTGCAATTGGCTTAGTCGTCGACGATGCGATTGTGGTGGTGGAAAACATCTTCCATCATATTGAGCGTGGCGAGGAACCACTACTTGCCGCCTACAAAGGGACCCGCGAAGTGGGCTTTGCGGTGGTTGCGACCACGGCGGTACTGGTGATGGTGTTCCTGCCCATCTCCTTTATGGAGGGCATGGTCGGTCTGCTGTTCACCGAGTTTTCTGTGATGCTCGCAGTGTCAGTACTTTTCTCATCATTAATTGCATTAACCCTAACGCCAGTGCTAAGCAGTAAACTGCTTAAGGCCAACGTCAAACCCAATCGCTTTAATCGCTGGGTCGACGATGGCTTTGTTGCCATGGAAAGGGTGTACCGCGCTGCGGTGACTAAGGCGATTCGATTTAGATTCCTAGCCCCCTTGGTCATCCTCGCCTGTGTCGGTGGTAGCGCATTGTTAATGCAGCGCGTCCCTTCACAACTTGCGCCGCAGGAAGACAGAGGCGTGCTCTACGCCTTTGTGAAAGGCGCTGAAGGCACCAGTTATAACCGCATGACAGCCAACATGGATATTGTTGAGGACCGCCTAATGCCACTTCTTGGCCAAGGCGTTCTACGTTCATTCAGTGTGCAGGCGCCCGCCTTTGGTGGCCGCGCGGGCGACCAAACAGGCTTTGTGATCATGCAATTAGAGGACTGGGAACATCGCTCGGCGAGTGCCCAAGAAGCCCTCGGAATTGTCAGTAAGGCGCTCAAGGATATCCCCGATGTGATGGTGCGTCCTATGATGCCAGGCTTTAGGGGGCAATCGAGCGAGCCTGTGCAATTCGTCCTTGGTGGCTCAGATTACGCCGAGCTATTCAAATGGGCGCAGGTATTAAAAGAGGAAGCCAATGCCAGCCCTCTGATGGAAGGTGCGGATCTCGATTACGCCGAAACCACACCTGAACTTATCGTCACCGTCGATAAAGAGCGCGCCGCAGAACTGGGCATTAGCGTGGATGAAGTCTCGCAAACCTTAGAGGTTATGCTGGGGGGTCGTAAGGAGACCACCTATGTCGATCGCGGCGAAGAGTACGATGTGTACCTGCGTGGCGATGAAAATAGCTTTAATAACGTGGGCGACTTAAGCCAGATTTATATGCGTTCGGCTAAGGGTGAATTAGTCACATTAGACACTGTGACCCATATTGAGGAAGTGGCCTCGGCACAAAAACTCAGCCACACCAACAAACAAAAGTCGATCACCTTAAAAGCCAACCTCAGCAGAGGTTACACTTTGGGAGAAGCGCTCCAGTTTTTGGATAACAAGGCAATTGAGTTACTGCCAAAGGATATTTCCATCGGGTATACCGGTGAATCTAAAGACTTTAAGGAAAACCAAAGCAGCATTCTTATCGTCTTTGGCTTAGCTCTATTAGTGGCTTACTTAGTATTAGCAGCGCAGTTCGAAAGCTTTATTAACCCCTTAGTGGTGATGTTTACTGTACCTATGGGGGTATTTGGTGGCTTCTTAGGTCTACTTATCACCAGTCAAGGCATCAACATCTACAGCCAGATTGGTATGATCATGTTGATTGGTATGGTGACCAAAAACGGTATCTTAATCGTTGAATTTGCTAACCAATTACGTGACCGAGGTTTAGCGCTGGATAAGGCGATTATTGATGCCTCGACCCGCCGTTTACGGCCGATTTTGATGACGGCGTTTACCACCTTAGTGGGTGCAGTGCCCTTGATTTTCTCATCGGGTGCGGGATCAGAGAGCCGTATCGCCGTGGGTACTGTAGTGTTCTTCGGAATGGCGTTTGCGACCTTCGTGACCCTGTTTGTGATCCCAGCCATGTATCGGCTTATTTCGGGCGCGACTCACTCTCCGGGTTATGTTGAAGCGAAACTCGAAGCGGCTATCAAGGCTCAAGAATTAGCGATTCAGCAGTTAGCAGCCCAAAAACAGTCAAGCCAACAATCAAACACTGTTGTAGAGTCGCAAAACTAACAAGGATTTAATCTTAAAGCCAAGGCGACGCCTTGGCTTTTTTCTATGTAAAATGCTTATGAATGGCCTTTAGTCGCTTCATGCTAAAGTTATACATTCTAACCAGCTTAACTGTTGAGATAAGCCCTTGAAAAGAATCGCCCTATTTGTCGATGTCCAAAATATCTATTACACCTGCCGTGAGGCCTATCAGCGCCAGTTTAACTATCGCAAACTCTGGCAACAGTTAAGCGCGCAGGGTGAGATTGTCAGCGCCATCGCCTATGCCATTCATCGCGGGGACGATGGCCAGTTAAAATTTCAAGATGCGTTGAGACATATTGGTTTTGAGCTAAAGCTTAAGCCCTTTATTCAGCGCAGCGATGGTTCGGCGAAGGGCGATTGGGATGTGGGCATCACCATAGATGTGCTGGAAATGGCGCCCGAGGTGGATACTGTAATCTTGCTATCTGGCGATGGGGACTTTGCCCTCTTGCTCGATAAGATAAGGCAAAAATACGCCGTCGAGGCTGAGGTGTATGGCGTGCCCTCCCTCACCGCAAAATCTCTGATGGAGGCGGCCAGCTGCTTTAATCCGATAGAAGAGTCATTGTTACGTTAATGCCTGTATATCCCCAGCATTAACTGCATCCCCCACACGAACGAGTTAGCAAGCCGTTACTGAGACGTCACATCGGAATACATGGGCGCAAGGCGCTTCAGCAGCGCATTGCGGCTCGATGTTGAAATATGCAGTTCCTTCATCGATTCAATCAAATGCCCGACTAAAGCATCAAAATCGGCCTGAGTGATATTCAAACCTTTATGGCTGTCTGCCATGTTTTCGCCTTGATAGACGCAGCCACCATCCGTTACAGCGCACAAATGTTCGATAAGACGCTCGCGAAAGATAGCAATATCCGTTTCATCGAAGTGGTGCACAATGCGGGGATCCCGCGCGATACGCGCAAGCAAGCCATCAACGATAGCCGAAACGCCCGAATCACCACCGAGGGCCTGATACAATGTTGTAGGACTGGCGTTCACACTAGATACAGTGGTGTTAGGATCAGATTGGGCGCAGCCAGCAAGTAAAGCTGTCGAGATTGAAAGAGCTGTGATTAAAAGGGCTGTGGTTAAAAATGCTTTGGTTAAAAGTGCCGTGGTAAAGCGTACCGTGGCGAAAGAGAGAAACTTGCGTAAATGACTCATAGCGCGCCCTCCAGCGACAGATACCAGCCCTGCTGATGCTCAAAACCCGCAATGCTGCCTAAATCGGCATAGGCTGTGACCACTGACAGATGCTTATTGATAAACCAAGCTAAAAATATGTCCTGCCAATCATCCTCTCGAGCAAATCCCAGTTCGTTCGGTTTTTGACGATATTCAATACCCAGTGCCAGATTATCGGTGAGCAGTAACGCAGCCGAGGCTTCCAACACAAAGTGGTAATCGTTACTGGCCTCAGTACCAAACCCTAATAAGCCAGTTTGATTGGCTTTGGTCACGCGCACTGTGGCATTGAGTAACAAATTACGACCCGCTACCGTATCAAAAAACACTTTACTGGCAGCGACATATATATCTACCCCCCAATCATCCCGCGCGCCAACCGCCTGAGGAAGGCTAAAGTCATCCACTTTTTTATACTGTGCGCCCAAGGTGATTTGTGGCATGGCAGTATATAACAACTCGCCGGCAAGCTTGTATTTGAACCCCACAATATCCTGACCAAGCTCGCCGCCCAGAGTATCCAAATCAAAGGTTTGCCTTGCCAAACTGAGCTCAAACAGATTGTCATAACTTAACGAGGTGCCCATCACTTTTAGCGTAAAATCATCGACATAAACACCCGTGGCCATGGCCGTTGCCGACCACTCATCACTGCTGCCATAACCGTTTATCACGGCCCAAGGCACTATGCCACCGCCGGCACTGCCCTCGATCATTGACGCGCCGCCAGTGGCGATCACGCGGCTACTCTCAGCCACAACTGGCGCAATGCCCCCTAACCAAAGCGGACAAAACAGACAAAGCAGCGCCCTAGCATAGCGCCGAGTCGATAAGCTCAACTTCATTGTGTTCATGGACATACTCACTCAATACGCGATTGGTTGCATTAGAGGGCGATGATGCCCCCTGACGCCATTCGGCGTTTTGTTATTTGCTGCTACTGTTAAATGCTTCAAACCACTGGTCAAACTCAGCCGCTTTTAACGGCTTGGAATACACATAGCCCTGGATCAGATCGCAGTTGAGATGACGAAGAATATCAACACCTTCTGGCTCTTCAACACCTTCAGCCACAACGCTAAAGCCGAGGCCATGGATCAATTGAATGCTGGTATTGACTATCATGGCATCCTGACTGTTCAAGTGCATATTCTGGATAAAGCTACGATCAATCTTCACTTCATCAACGGGTAATAGTTTCAAATACGCCAGTGATGAATGTCCGGTGCCAAAATCATCTATCGCAACCGAGACGCCCATATCGCGGAATCGTTGCAAGACCCCCACAACGGTTTGCGCATCTTTCATTACGGCGCCTTCGGTGACCTCGATGCAGAGTGCTCCGGGTTGCAGATGATTGTCCTTTAACAGGTTGGCAATTTGATTTGGTAAACGTGTATCCAGTAAATCGTGGGCAGACAGATTAATCGCCAACTTCAGCGCTAGGCCCTGCTGCTGCCATGTCACCAACTGCTTGATGGCCTGCTTCAGTACCCATTGGCTGACAATATCAATGTTGCCTGAGTTTTCAGCGAGTTGAATAAATTCATCCGGCGGGATAAAACCCAGAGTAGGATGTTGCCAGCGGATAAGCGCCTCGGCGCCAGTACATTGATTGAGCGGTAAATTAACCTTGGGCTGAAACACCAAATAGAGCTGGTCCTGCGCCAAACCGATAGGCAAATCACGGATAAGTGTGAGTTCTCGCTGATACTTTTCATCGTCGCCCTCACGATAACTAACGATTCGCAGTTCCTGAAGGCAGGCCTGGTTGAGGGCAATTTCGGCGCGGCGCAGCAACACATCAATGTCGGCACCATTGCCATCAATTTCGAGCAGCCCTGCTCGTACCGTCAGCGAAATATTGGAACCTTGGATGGGAAAGGGAGCTTCCAGCATATCCAAGGATTTCAGTAATTGATCGCCCCCAATCCCTTGGCGATACAAGAGCAAAAACGAATCGCCATCCAATCGCGCCAGCATATCCGCTGTGGGTGCCAGCTGTTCCAAACGGCGGGCAAACAGCAGCAATAAGCTATCGGCGTTAGCAAAACCGATAATGTCGTTGATATGGCGAAAATGCTTGATATCCAGCAATACGATAGTGCCGGAGAGATCTTGGTTAAGATCGGTTAAATGCTGTTTTGCCGCGAAACGATTCAGCAAGCCTGTCAAACTGTCGTGGCGCGACTGATACAGTAAATCCTTTTCGCGCGCCTCAATATCCTCCCGCATCAAAGACAAACTGTTGGCCAATACCCGCAATTCCGCAGGCGCCCCCTGAATGCTCTCGGGCTGCAGCCCCTGACCAATTTTACGGGCATATTGCACCAATCGATGAACGGGCTCGGTCAAACTGCCCGACAACCAAATGGCAATGGCAATCGCCAATGCCAGCGTCAACGCAAAGATCAGCAGCATGTTATTGCGTAAATGCAGATAACTTTGCTGCCACTTGAGGTTTGACTGGTGCAGCAGCGCCAACTGGCGACCATTATGCTCATACAGGTTGATTGCCATGGATAAGTAGTCCGCAGGAATATACTCGCTGGGCATAGTTAACAGGCTGGGGAATCGGTTTTTCTGCGCAAGCACACTCTGTTGTTCGGCGCTGGATAAGGTGGAGGCGATTTCAGTCCAGCCATTGGTCTGATTAACAAAGCTAACATCAATTCCTGTGATGGCTTTGGCTTGGCTAGCCACTTTTTCATCTAACAAAAAGCCCATACCAACCCAGGCTATCAGAGTTGGCGCCTTAACTGGTTGAAGGACAAACTGATAACTCGCATGGTCAAAATCGAGAATCGCCAAGGCATTGGTATTGCTGGTGGCCAGTTCAAATAGGGATTGAATGTCATCCTGTGTAAGCCCTGGCAGGCTTGAGGTTAACAGTTCCCCCTTGGGTGACAATAATATGGCTGCATCAGCACCGATACGGGCACCATGATTGGATAATACTGACTCTATCGTTTCTTGCTCTCTTGTCGCAATCGCACGCTTAAAACCAAAATCGGCGCTGAGCACAGATAAGCTTTGACTGAGTTGAGCACTGCGATTCGACAACACTTCGAGAAACACATTCGCGCCGATTTCAAGGCTCTTTTGTTGCTGTAAAAAGTTATCTCTCTGTGTTGCCGTCAACACTGAAAATGCCGTGGCTAACTGCACTAGGGTCAGCACAGTAAAGAAAACTAAAATCAGTCGAGCACGGAAACTATTTAGCATCGAAGGACCCAAACCCCGATAGCGGAGCCGAAGGTTTGGCCTGACGCTCGACATCTAATGCCAGCGTGAGTGTTTGAGTCTCGGCAGCCAAATTGAGGTCCTTAGGCTCAGACATGGCCTTCTGCCATGGATGCCAAAGTTTGACTTTATAATGACCGGCCGTAAGTGCCTTGAATTGGATCTCTCCTTTTTCGTTCGCCACCGCCACAATGGGGCTATCTGCAACATAAATAAAGGCTTGCATATAATCGTGAATATTACAGCCAAGCGCCACTAGGCCAGGTTTATCAAACAGAATCGGCGCTTCGGCTTTACCCACATAAAGTTTCAACTCGAACGGCTTGGCCTCGGAAAAGGAATACACATGGTGGCGGGTACGATCCAGATTAGGAAAATCTACTTTTGATCCTCTAGGAACTGCCAGCACAAAGGGGATAAAGGCACGGTTTTTTTGTGACATTTCATAATGATCAGTAATGGTCGTTTTATCGGGCATCACATCAGGGATAAGTTCCACAACCGCATCGGCCAGCGTCACTTGTTGCGAGTCTACCACCTGAATCTGGAGGTCTGCGGCCATACTCTGGGGCACCACCATACAGACTAACAAGGTAAATACAGCGCGATTTAATATCATTGGTTACCCCAAACGAAAGGTGACGGCAAGAGTGCAGCAAGACATAGGCATATCTAGTCATACGATATCAGTATAGGATTTGGATCTGCGTGGTGTTGAAAATCATTCATTTACCGAAAATCCGCCCCAATCTTGCAGAATTAAAACAGGAGTAAGGCTTATCGCCCAACGGCCTTTGTGCTAACGGGCAGCAGAAAGATGAAAACACCACTCTTAAATATTGCTAAAGCACCGACAGTGAGTAATCTAGAGTCACCATTTGCTCAGCTTTATAACTTGATGTCCTCATACTCTTGTGTCGAGAGTTGGTAAAAATTATCGGCATCGGCTAGCAACACATCATAAACGTTCGAGTCCAACTTACCTTGTTGAACCATAGGCAACATAATCTCCAGCACCTCACTTAAGGACATTGAACCTCGATAAGGCCGCTTTTGGGTTAAGGCTTGAAACACATCGACGAGTGCAAGGATCCGCGAAGGTAAATCTAATTGTTCTGGTCCTTTTCTAAAAGGGTAACCAGAGCCATCGAGGCGCTCATGGTGATTAGATGCCCACTGTGCAATCAGGGAATTAGGGAAAAAACTGTGCAAGGTAAAGGCGGTATAGGCCGTGTGGCGCTTAACGATGGAATACTCTTCACGGGTCAATGCGCCGGGCTTATGGAGCAGCAGATCTGGGGTTTTTAACTTACCCACATCATGCAACAGCCCTGCAACGTAAAGCAGCTCTGCATCAAGATCTGCAATGCCACATTCCTTAGCCACCAATTTAGCAAGTAATGCGACCTTTTCTGAGTGATAGAAAGTAAATGGGCTCTTAGCATCGACAATTTTGGCAAGGAATCTGGCAATCTGGATCACGCCATCTAAGCTTAACTCACTGTCATAAAAGTAATTCTCCTTAAAATCCAGAGCCATTTTCTCGATATGCGCCGGCTCCATGTTGTACCAAAAGCCATCTTTATTAACCAACTGGCACATGGCATCAACCATTTCGGGTTTAAAGAGCGTTTCTCGATGGGCGAGTAAATTCTCAGTCACCAAATTCTCATACAAAGTTATCAGCTCTTCATGGCAGCCATGGGTATAACGAGCCCTCAGAAAATCCGTTCTATCCGCAAGAAAAATCAGCGCGGCAACATCGCGATCAAATTCAGGAATATCCAATTCGATTAATTCTTGCCATGGGGTGTGGTGATACAAAATGGCAAGGGAAAATCTGTCCAAAATAGGACATTTAATGAGGCCTTCAAAGCCTCGCACACAGTGAAAGCTAATGTCCTCTGGTTGCATCAACTTGAGGAGTCTTAAATGTTCATTTGTAGATGAGACGCCACAGTCGTGAATGAGGCCGGCAAAATAAACAAATTGTTTTTTGTCTTCAGACCAATTGAGTACATTAGCGCATTCATAGGCCATATAAGCGACGCGATGACCATGGTGTAAATCGTCCACGCCAACAAAATCGAGTACTGTCGCCACGGCAAGAATGGCATGCCTAACATCTATTGTGATTCGGAATTGTTCGGACTGAGAAACATCCATCCCCTTAGCCTACTTCATGCGATTTGCCTTGGTAAAATATAGCCAAGCCGCAGCAGGTATCCAGAGACAGGCCTTAAATTAACGCCAACTACGCTGTCATTTGTAGGCTATGGCAGTTCGGCTTAACTCTGTCAGCCCAAATGGGCCTGCACAGTGCAAAAGCTCAGATAAACCAATAGCCTAAGGATCCCTTCCTATGCTATAAAACCACGGTACTTATATGGTTAATAAAACGGTTTAGTGAAGGTTATGGGTGAAAGAGTTACGGCATTAGCCACAAAGGGATTATCAACTAAAAAGCTCTCTTTTCTGTGGGTTATCGCCCTAATGTACTTTTCCTTCAATAGCCATTTTACCCTTGCTCAGCAAGTAGAGCAGCTCAAGAGTACTCCTAGCAGTCAATCTACAACCGCTTCAACTATTACCTTAGCAGCTGAGGACAGTTGGCCCCCTTTTGCCGATCAATTTGGACATGGGATTTCCCATAGGTTGATTAAAGCTGCCTTCGAACAGTTACCTTATGAGATCAATAGCTTAATTGTGCCCTACAGCCGAGGGCTGATGATGGCTGAGAAAGGCAGTGTTGATGGCGTATTCAACGTGTCGAAGGAAGAAAGCACTGAGCAGCGTTTTGTCTTCGGAAATACCCCTCTGTTTGTCGCAACGGCCTCTTTTTATCAGAAAAAGCAAACAAAGACAGTGAACAATAAATGGGCGCTGCCAATTGGGAGCACTGTTGGGATCATAAAAAGCTATGAATATGGGAATGAATTTAACGAGTTGGTCAAACAGCGAAAGTTAAATATTGTTACCGTGACAACCCAGCAGCAACTGGTGAATCTGTTATTGATTGGCCGTATCGATGCAGCATTGATGTATGATCTTGTTGCACAGGAAGTGCTGGCAAAAATGGGAGTGGATGGGGAAGTACAGTCAGTGTTTATCAACCACAGCAGCAATATTTATCTCGCCTTTTCCAAGCAAAGCCCTCGAGCTAAACAATTAGCCCAAGAGCTCGATCTCGGTCTGCTGCGCCTTAAAACCAATGGTAAATATCAACAACTGCTTAGTACTCAGACTCAGGAAACCAGACTGTGAACTTTCTTGGCATAACTATGGGCTTTGAGTGCGAATAATCTCAAGATTAACCCAATGCAGCAACTGTTTAATGGCCTTAGATAAAATCTGATTTTGCCTGACGATATAGCCTAAACTGGTGGTAGGGAACTGTGGCAGCGGCGTCACTTTCGTTTTTAAATTTGGCTTAGTGTAAATCGAAAACTCAGGCACAATCGCCACACCGAACCCCGCCTCAGCCCAATCGATTTGTGCATCCACACTACCCACCTCCATAATACGGTAACTGGGCAAATTCAATGACGGCAATGCAGGGTCGAGTAACTCACGTGTGCGGGTATCGTGACCTAACAAAATAAGGGTTGGTCGCTCACCAAGGGCAAACTCAGTATTAGGCGCACTTTGCTGCCACATGTCAAAATTGTCCCCAAGGGCGCACCACTTAATCTGCTGCAGCTCAGTAAAGTGCAACGGATGGCTCTCTTTTTGCGCGATAACAAAGCCTAAATCCGCCTCGGCATTGGTAACTAACTCCGATGCCTGTGATGAGGTGGTATTAAACAGCGTAAAATCAATGCCGGGGAATTGAGCTTTAAATAACTGAAACGGATGGATTAACAGTAAACGCGAAATAATGTCACTTGCCGCAATGGTTAATGTGCCTTGGCTTAAGTCATTAATGGCATTGAGATCCGCCTGACACACTTGCAGCTCCAACAGGGTCTTTTGACTGGTTTCAAGCAGGCGCATCCCCGCTTGGGTGAGCCGAAAGGGATTGCGTTCAATCAGCTTAACCCTTGTACTTTGCTCTAACTGCTTTAGGTGCAAACTCACATTGGGCTGCGTCATATGCAGCGCAGTGGCTGCCTTTCCAAAATGTTTGTATTCCGCCAAAGTGACAAAGGTCTTGAGCCAATGGAGTTCGAGCATAGTCACCTCAACGTTAAACATTCTCAAACAGTATACTATATGAATTTCTTATTAAGATAATAACTATAATTAATTTCTCTTATTCATAAGTTAGATCTAGCATTATCGCCTAATTCCTTTGGAGATGATGTTATGCCGTCTATCGTAGTAGTAGGTGCAAATTGGGGTGATGAAGGCAAAGGCCGCATCGTAGATTATTTAGCAGCAGATGCCGCTGCAAGCGTTCGCTTCCAAGGTGGTAACAACGCTGGCCATACCGTAGTCAACGACTTCGGCACCTTTAAATTACACCAATTACCGAGTGGCATTTTCAATCCAAACTGCGTTGCAGTACTTGGCCCTGGCATGGTGATCAGCCCTGAAAAACTGAGCATTGAAATCGCTGAAGTTGAAGCTGCTGGTATCGAAGTTAAACTGTGCATTTCAGACCGCGCTACCCTGTGTTTACCTATCCACGCATTAGAAGATACCTTAGAAGAACAACGTTTAGGCGATCTGGCCTACGGTTCGACCCGTCAAGGTATAGCACCCGCTTACGGTGACCGTGTGATGAAAAAAGGCATTCTGGTAGGTTGGTTACAACAACCAGAAGTACTGAAAGAGCGTATTCAATTTATGCTCGACTGGAAACTGCCACAGCTTAAAGCCCTTTATCCAAGCTGTGACTTCAGCCAAAGCGCAGAAGAAATGACCCAGTGGTTATTAGATGTGACCGCCCCATGGCGCCCATTTATCTGCAACGTAACAGAGCCATTAAAAGCACTGCAAAAACAAGATGCTAACCTGCTGTTTGAAGCCCAATTAGGCGCAGGTCGTGACTTAATCTACGGTGAGTACCCATACACGACTTCATCAAACGTAACTGCGGCTTTCGCAGGTCTGGGTAGTGGTTTACCCGCGCTGCGCCCTGAGCGCGTGATTGCCGTGGCTAAAGCCTTCAGCTCATCTGTAGGTACTGGCACATTGGTAACTGCGATGGAAGAGCAAGACGCATTCCGTGAAAATGCTAATGAGTTTGGCGCAACGACCGGTCGTCCACGTGACATGGGTTACTTTGACGCAGTGGCAACCCGCAACGGTGTTGAACTGCAAGCGGCAACTGAAATTGCTCTGACCAAGATTGACTGCCTCACTGGCATGAAAGATCTGAAAATTTGTGTTGCCTACGATGGCGAGCACACTGAAAACCCAATTTGGCCACAAACTGCCGCCCTAAGCCCAGTGTACGAACACATGGAAAGCTGGAGTGAAGACATTACAGGTTGTCGCACCTTCGAAAGCCTGCCAAAGGCTGCACAACACTATGTTGAGCGCATCGAAGCCCTGATGGGTGTGCGTGTCAGCATGGTGTCTGTAGGTCCAGAGCGCGATCAAATGATCATCCGCTAAGCTGTCTTGACCCTTGTCGTTAAGCCGCATTAGCTAAGAAAGCTTACCCTACAAAAAAGCCATATCCGTTTCGGCGGATATGGCTTTTTACTTTGAATGACGTATTTCATAAAGGATACAGAGCATTAGCCACTTCATACTACCCCCTCCCGTCTTAATACAAGTAATTCCAAGTACAAGGCGCATTTCGGGTTTTGTTCAGTGCCATAAACCGCTAGACTGCGCATCAATGATGCCTCTAACACCGATAATCAATGCCACAATTTAGCCTCACCTATCACTTCCCCGTGCAGATTTACTATGAAGATACCGACTTTTCCGGCGTGGTCTATCACCCCAATTTTTTAAAGTACTTCGAGCGTGCCCGTGAACACGTGATTGGGGCCGAGCGATTGCAGAGTCTTTGGCAGGAGCTGCAATTAGGTTTTGCGGTATACCGCGCCGATATGCTCTGCCACGAAGGGGTCGAGTTTGCCGATATTATTGATGTAAGGACAAAATTTTACTTCGAAAGTAAATACCGCACCGTGTGGCAACAAGAAATCTGGCGTCCCAATGGCAAAAAGCCCGCCGTCACCGCCACCATAGAAATGGTTTGTATGAATCAAGCCCGCCAACTCGCCCCAATGCCTACCGAGCTGATTAGTTTCTTGAGCACTGGATTAGAGTAAAGAGACAACAGCAAATTAAGATTCTTAGCGCTAATAGTGAATGTCAAATTCTGATTTCGATGGATTAATGATGAAATTAAGCCACGTCACAAAGTGGCGCTAGCTTGAATGCATTATTAGCCTTTTGCGGAAAATGCTTCATGAAATGTAGCAATTCCGCGTGGTACCGATTGCGAAAAACTCAAACATAAAAAGAATTCAGCGGGAAGATCTGGGTAAGTCAGATTGTTTTGGTGTACAAATCCAAATCTGCTGTAGTAAGCGGGGTCTCCAACCAGTACGCAACCCAACGCTCCCTTTGCTTTCAGTTGTTGAAGTGCTGAAAGCATGAGATTTGAACCAATACCTTGCTTCTGGCGCTCAGGCAAAACAGAAATGGGCCCAAGCCCATACCAGTTGGAAACGCCACTCGATATGCTTACAGGTGATATGGCTACATGACCGACTAAAGAACCATCTACCTCAGCAACTAGCGAGATGGTCAAAGCACCTGCATCACGTAAGGCATCCACAATAAAATGCTCTGTATGAGCTGTATGGGGTGCGTCAAGGAACGCGGTTTTTGTGAGTGCATGAATCGCCCCTATGTCGAAAGGAGATTCTGCTCTGATGATTAATGACATACCGAACTCCTAAAAAACGAATACTCCATAACCGGCGCAATAAAGCTTGACTAAACAGTGCGCAGAACGGGCACTGTCAAGTTTTTGCGTCTTCCCTTACTGCCATTGTTAGGCGATTTTTCACGCTCTAATTGAATACAACAATAGAACCTGCAGCTCCATATACAACTTCTTAGACCGCAAGTTTGGCACCTACTCTAAAGCGTCGAAGCGATGTTAGGGGTTAAAGGTGGCATAGAGAAAGACTCCTTCGTTAATCTTTCACTGATTAAAGCCCCCTTCCAATAAACTCCCCTTAAAGACAAAAAAAAGAAACATTTAAATAACAAAGTTCAAATCAAGTTACTGATTGACTAAAAAGCATTTACGTAAAAAAACACCTCCACACCATCACCGCAAAGATCTATCACATTGTTTTTAAGCCAATTTAATGTCAACCACCAAATAATTGACTGATACAAAATGCTACATTCAAAAACTTCATTTACCCAACCGAATGAAACATTTTGTTAACAAGTCACTGCTGATTTTGGCCCATAAAAGAATGACATTATTAATCGGAGAAGAAATATGAGAAGGAAGTCATTACTCAAAGAAGCGTCGATAGCCCTCGCTATCACCGCTAGTATGGCCATGGCATTGCCAGCTAGCGCAATGAAATTACAGCCATATAACTTGCAAAAGCTTACATCAGACTCCCAAAGTATCATCACAGGTGAAGTTATCAAAATGACTGATGGTTTTGATAATAATCGTCCCTACACCGAAATTACTATTGCGGTTGCTGAAGATGCTAAAGGGAAATTAAAAAAAGATTCCACCTACACCTTCCGTCAATTCGGTTTAATCAAACCCCGCGCTATGGGTAATGGCAAAGTCTACTTAGGTGTCACCCCTGAAGGTTTCGCCAAGTGGAATGTGGGCGAAAATGTCGTTGCCTTTATGTATAAGCCTGCCTCCATCACAGGTTTTCAAACCACCGCAGGTATGGCTCAAGGTAAATTTGTTGTCCGTGATGGCAAAGTGATGAACGAATTTGCAAATATCGGTTTGTTTGAAAATATGAATCCCACAGACATCTCCGAAGAAAACCGCAATATGCTGAGCAACCCTAATGGGGTAGACCTAAGTATCTTTATGAATTTAGTCACTAAGATGGCAGGAGGCCAACAATAATGAAGCTCTCTAAACTAGCGATGGGACTGACACTTACTACCCTTTCGATGAGTGCTATTGCCGCGGGTCCACTCTATATCCACGACAAAACCATGCAGCCTTACAAATGGAATACCAGTAAAGGGGCAATCCCTATTTGGACCGATGGCGGTGTGCTGGTTAAAAACAAAGAAGGTAATGATGTTGAATCTTTTACCGTACTCAAACAAGGTAGCAAATATAATATTAATATCACCCTAGCCGATGGCACTGTGATTCCTAAAAATACTGTGCTTGATCGCGACTACACACTGTTAACGATTGAGCGAGCCAATGAAATTACTGCCGCCGCCGTGGCTGAATGGTCAAATGTCGAAACCTCAACCTTAGAGATGAGCATTGCGGGCACCATTGAAAGCAAAACAGGTATAAGTGATTTAACTGCTTCAAATGTTGATCAAGTCTATGGTGTCGAAAATGGCTATGGTTTTTGGGTTGTATACGATACAGACGGCTCAGTTGTCGAAGATGTGTTTGGGGTACCTAAAGAATCTATCTTAGGGATGGCATTTCCTGAATGGGCCGATGAAAAAACCGGTGAGATTATAGAAGCTACAGCAATCATGAATGGCTGGGCTGTGGCTCCTAACGATAATGGCAGTCAAATCGCTGGGGTATTCACCCATGAGTTTGGTCATGCCATCAACCTATCTCATACTCAAGTCAATGGCCAGCTAGCCTATCTAAGCTCTGCGTTGAATAAACTTTACCCTGGAGTTCCTGGCTGTGGCGTGAACCCAATTGCCGGTGGCAACCCAGCGATGATCGAAACGATGTATCCGTTTATCGATCACTACAAAGCTGGCTCGGTTAACCAGAGCACTATTGAACATCCCGATGATGTCGCTGCGATTTCGAACCTGTATCCAAGTGTTAACTATGCGAGTTCGAGCGGCACCATTAGTGGTGTGCTGCGCCTTAAGGATGGCAGAACTGAATACAGCGGGATCAACGTCGTTGCGCGCAACATTAATAATCCCCTGTTCGATGCAATTTCAGATATGTCAGGTTCTGCGACTCAAGGGATGTTAGGCCCTGATGGCCGATTCACTATTCGAAACCTCACCCCCGGTGAGCAATATGTACTTTATATTGAACCTATCGTAGCCGGCGGCTTCCCGACAACACCTCAGCCTCTTCTTTCGACCGCGGAATATTGGAATAACAGCGAAAGTAGTGATCCTCTGCTTGATGATGTTTGCGATATCACCCCCATCAAAGCAGAAGCGGGCATCACCAAGGAAGCGGACTTTACGCTTAACGGCTACATGAAAGGAATTCAGGTAACACCTCTCTCCTCGGTAGTCCTTAGCGATATGTCAAAAAATGGTCGTAAAGCAGTGGGAACTTCTGGTGTAAAGGCAATAACTTGGGATGTCGATAACGGGTTTGAGATACTCCCAAGCCGTTATGTGGGTGCAGAGGCATTCTTAAGTCGCAATGGTAAGCACGTGTTATTGCAGCACGATCAGGATGGTAACGGTATCATGGAACCAACTGTTTGGTCTGATAAGCAGGATCTTTCAACTGGATATCTCGGTGACTCCCAATGCGGCGCTTCTACCAGTATTGCCGGTCTAAAAATCAGTGCGCTTGGTTCAGCCATGGATGACGCTGGCGCTACTGTCGCAGGTTTGGCTTACCGAGACCTAAATGGTAATGGTAACTGTCAGGAATACTTTTCCGGCGAAATGACCCCTTTTATCTGGGATGAAAAAGGGGGTATTCGCGAGCTCGATACCAGCAGTGTCAAATGGAGTCGAACACTATATGCATACGCTCATGGACTATCAGGTAACGGCAAAGTGGCCCTAGGTCAGGTTAATTACGATCAAGCGGTTGCTTGGATAGCTGAAGGCCCAATGCTCAACCTGACTTCTGCTTTCAAAGCTAAACAGGCTAAAGTCTCTAATTTCGATGGTAGTCGTGTCGCGCTAACCAGTGACTTCGGTGTCAAATTATGGGATTCACGCAAGGGACTTGTCGAAGATGCCATCACCAATATTGGCTCACTACCTTGGTGTCAGGACATTCAATATATCTTCTATTCTTGGAATCTGTGTGAAGAACTGACCCCAGAAGAAATCACCGCTTCTTACGGTGCAGTACCTATGACTGTCAGTGATTTAAGCGATGATGGCAGCGTAGCGATTGGCCGAGCTGGAGGAAGTCGATTTGGTTACTATGGCGCGCTATGGGTCGAAGACATTGGCTGGCTAGAACTAAGCCGCTTCTTACGAGAACAAGGTGCAGTAGAACTGGGTAAATTACCTATGAGTAACCCAATCGCCTTAAGTGGTAACGGTAATAAGATGATCGGTGTTGCTGGCGGAATGTCTTGGTATATGGATATGAGCCAAGTTTATGTATGTGACAACGGTTCATCGGTTCTAACCGGTTTCCCTGGCGGGCTTCGAGAAGCAGTTGCTAATGGCGCTCAGATTGGACGCTGTGAGATGATTTAATAAATCAAGGTAGTAACGAGTAAGTATTAGCTCAGATCTGATCTGACTGTTGCCCATTTTTTGATGCCACTGCCAGCTTAGATTTGAGCTAAATTCTTTTCAGCTCAGCGCATTTTTCCATGCAGTAACGTGGCCATTGGTCTTTTGCCGCTGCACATTTTGCTTTAATTTGGTAAGCGACAGAAAGAGTGCCTATGCGACAAAGAACGTAAATACTTTGCCGCAGGGTAAATCAGTCAATGTTATCGGGGGGAACATAGAGTTTCGAGAAAGCAACTTTGCTTTATGTGTCTACAAAGGTTGCTGTTAAATACGGCCCACGCTCTTAATGTTGCCAACGTAAAAGGCATTTTAATCGCCATAAAACATGGATGATAGGTTTTTAATTTCACAGCAGGCTTTATCGTCTTGCGGCTTTCGTGCAAAGACTTCAATTCGCACACTAAACTGGCAAGCCCTTAGAAATAGCGAACACATTTCAACCACACATAACGTAGTTAAGAGTCCCCACATTCGCGGCATAGATGCTGACAATAGGACAGTCTTTAAGGTATCAATCAAAAGAGCTAAGCGAATATTTTTACGGGGTAGTGATTTGTATTTTTATAAATCCGCTAGAAACTCATGCGGGACTTATATCCTAGAAAATTTAGAGTGAAATTGATCCAGGTTTCTGCGGATTTACAATGCCCAAAACAAGTCGCACTCAATTTAGTGCGACTCGCTAATTAACTATTCATCCCCAAATCGGCATATAACAACTCTGCCCTAGGAGTCATCTGTTGCCAATTCATTTCAAGCTCGGCCGCCCGCATCGGTTTGGCGTAGTGCATACCCTGCAGCCTATCGACACCCATGTTGACCAACATGCTTTTCATTTCTGCGGTTTCAACCCCTTCGACGGTCACTTCATAGCCCAATTTTTTAGCGATATTGATACTGGCCTCAAGAATAAACTCAGAAGGGTGATCAGGCTGAAGGTCCGTAAGGAACGCCTTGTCGATTTTAACTTCATTGGCGGGTAGATGTTTTAGGTAAGCTAAGGAAGAATGCCCGGTACCAAAATCATCGATAGCAAGCTTGATGCCAAGGCCACGCAGTTGTTCTAAAGTCTCGACCGCCTTATTCACATCGGCCATCAAGGCGCTTTCGGTAATCTCAATCATTAAACATTCGGGGGGTAATTTATAGTGTTCTAAGCGCTCAGCGATATCATAAGCTAGGGTGTCACTGTCGAGATCGCGAGACGATAGATTCACGGCAACACAGAGATTAATACCCGCAGCGCGCCATTTAACCTGCTGAATCAACACTTGCTCAAGCGCCCAGCGGCCGACGAGATCGATCATCCCGGCGCATTCCGCCAACGGAATAAATTCGGCGGGGGAAATCAACCCTAATTCTTCATGCTCCCAGCGAATGAGCGCTTCGACTTGAGTGCATTGCCCCGTAAGAACATCCTGTTTGGGCTGATATACCATATACAGATGATTGCGCTCCAATCCCTTGGGCAAGCTGTCGATAATCCTTAATTCTCGCAGCTGACGTTTATCATCATTAACGCAGTAAAAAGCAATAGCGCTACGGGTTTCGCGGGCTTTTTTCAGTGCTAAATCGATACGGCGCAGCATCTGGCTAGCATCCGCATGGTGCTCGGCTAACTGCATGCAGCCCATGTGGATCCGCACACTGACAGGGGTATTATTGATTTTAAAAGGCACCATCAATCTTGCTCTAAGGTGCAGTAACTGTTCCTCTGTTAATGCTCTATCGTAATAGAGTAAAAATTCGTCGCCGTTGAGTCTCGCAATTTGTTTAGGTTCGAGGCTTAAACTGGTCAGCCGCTCGGCAAATTGCTGCAACAAAATATCGCCAAATACAAAACCAAATAAATCATTAACGTAACGAAAGCGGTAGATATCAATAAGCACCAGAGTGCCATGGGTGAGCGGCATCATTGAGGTCAACGCGCGCTTAAATCCGACGCGGTTATTGAGCCCTGTGAGTTTGTCTTTTCCAGCCCCTGCGGGCAAAGCGGCCAGCATCTCATTTAACGAATGGTAAAGCGGCGCAAATTCTTGGGGAACGATAGGAATGTTTAACGGACGACGCTCAATTCTTTGATGGTCGAGTTGCGGGCATAATTGTGCTAAAAAACGCTGCTGTAGGCGAAGGGAATGGTAACGCGCCAATAATATGTAAAACACAGCGGCAAGAATAAAAAACAGGGCTAAACCAATAAATCCCACTAGGAGCATAAACAGGCCTCAATCTTACCTCGTAAGCTTAATTCCCATCTCACCCATCACTTTGTATGGGCGAGACTTTGGATCCTTTTAGGCCTGCGACTACTGGTAACTTTCTTTAATTGAATGGAATTTTTCCATAAATTCGTCACTAGCTAACTCATTTGCCGACACTGGTAATCCACGGCTGACAAACACGTCCATACGCTGTTCAAGTTCAGCACCGGCACGCAACTCGCCCGTGTAGAATGCAGCGGCGCGGATAAAGTCGAGATAATTTACTTGCTCTGGCAAATAAGGTAAATCAGCCCAACGCTCAACGACTTCCATCACTTCTGGGGCAAATTCCCAGCTCTTAAGAACGGCACGACCTAACGGCCCCTGCATCTTACGCACAAGCGAGCGTAATTGTTCAATACTGGTAAATAACTCAGGGTGCGCTTCAGCCTCAGTCAAAACAGGCAAAGCACCGATATTATGGACAAGCCCCGCTAGGGTTAAGGTATCGAGATTCAGATCGCTACTTGGGTGACGTTTTTTATACATCTGCAGCATGGCGCAAGCTGCTGCGGTAACATCAATAGAGGTACGCCACACTTCATCCATGACTTCCCAGACCATTTCGTTAGTCGAAATGAACAGCTGCTCCATAGCAACTGAAGTCGCGATACTTTTAATCTGAATAAGACCAATACGGGACACCGCACTCGTGATACTTTCGGCTGGAATACCACGACTATAGAGGGCGCTGTTGGCCACTTTGATAATACGGGCTGATATGGCCGCATCTTGACCAATCACTTCTGCGACTTGTTTGAGGCTGGCATCTGAGCGCCCAACCACTTCTTGTACTCGCATCGCCACTTCGGGCAGGGTGGGCAGTACAAGGGCGTCATCTTTAAGCTTTTTAAGTAATCCGACTAATAGTAGATGTTCGGTTGACATCTTCGCTCCCATCAATCTGTAAACATTAACATTGAGTAGTTGCAGTATATCAGTTGGTGATCAATTGATGGGCAGAAAAATGCAACAGACGTTAATAATTTGTTTGACGCTATAACCCATTTTGCCAGAGACCCCAAGAAAAAGGCTAACTTCCTGCACCATGGGCCCATTTAAGCTCAATTATGAGTGCGCATGGTTATCATCTATTGCACTATGGCAACCCTAACCATAGTGATACTTATGGGTATATTCGTCAATTGCGAGCTATACCTAAAGTTAAGGTTAGCAATTTGCATAACCCTACTTTCATTGTGTAAAATGCGCGCCCCGCGCAGTGCGCCTAATTCTTCAAACACTCGAGAGTCATTATGTTTAAACCAGAGCTTTTATCTCCCGCAGGTACGCTGAAAAACATGCGCTACGCATTTGCCTATGGTGCAGATGCGGTTTATGCAGGTCAGCCGAGATATAGCTTAAGGGTACGTAATAACGACTTTAAAATGGAAAACCTCGCAACTGGGATTGAAGAAGCCCATGCCCTAGGTAAAAAGCTCTACGTGGTGAGCAATATTGCGCCCCACAACGCCAAGCTAAAAACCTACATCAAGGATATGGAGCCAGTTGTGGCGATGAAACCCGATGCCTTAATCATGTCTGATCCAGGGCTGATTATGATGGTACGTGAAGCCTTCCCCGATCAAGTGGTGCATTTATCGGTACAAGCTAACGCCATTAACTGGGCGTCAGTTAAATTCTGGCAAACCCAGGGCATTAAACGTGTGATCCTGTCACGTGAATTGTCATTAGATGAAATTGAAGAAATTCGTCAGCGCTGCCCAGATATCGAACTAGAAGTGTTCGTCCACGGCGCTTTGTGTATGGCCTACTCTGGCCGTTGTCTATTATCTGGTTATATCAATAAGCGCGATCCAAACCAAGGTACTTGTACCAATGCCTGCCGCTGGAAATATGACGTCCATGAAGCGCAGCAAACTGACTCTGGCGATATCATCGCCACCCCAAATGCAGTACAAATTGAAACCCCAACCTTAGGTGCGGGGGCTCCTTCCGATCAAATATTCCTGCTGCAGGAAGCTAATCGTCCGGGCGAATATATGCCAGCCTTCGAAGATGAGCATGGCACTTATATTATGAATTCTAAAGACTTGCGTGCGATTCAACACGTTGAGCGCCTAGCCAAGATGGGCATAGACTCATTAAAAATCGAAGGCCGTACTAAGTCTTTCTACTATGTAGCCCGTACTGCGCAGCTGTATCGCCAAGCGATTGAAGATGCGGTATCTGGCAAAAACTTCGATCGCAGCCTGATGAACCAATTGGAAGGCTTGGCGCACCGAGGTTACACCGAAGGCTTCCTACGCCGCCACGTGCACGACGAATACCAAAATTACGACTATGGCTACTCGGTCAGCGATACCCAACAGTTTGTGGGTGAACTGACAGGCAAGCGCAATGCTGCGGGCCTTGCCGAAATCGAAGTGAAGAACAAATTCTCCGTGGGTGACAGTGTTGAGTTAATGACGCCACAGGGCAATATCAGCCTCACCATCGAGCAGCTCGAGAACCGTAAGGCAGAAGCCGTTGAGGCCGGTTTAGGTTCGGGGCATACTGTGTACTTACCGGTTCCAAAGGAAGTGGATCTCAACCACGGTATTTTACTGCGTAACCTGCCGCAGGGACAGGACACCCGCAATCCCCACGAATTAGGTTAAGGTCATGGCATTACTGATCGACGACAGCTGCATTAACTGCGACATGTGTGAGCCCGAGTGTCCCAATCAGGCAATCACTATGGGGGAAGAAATCTATGAGATTGACCCCGACCGCTGTACTGAATGTGTTGGCCACTACGACAAACCAACCTGTGTGTCGGTTTGTCCGATTGATTGTATCGACCCGGATCCGAACCACGTCGAATCCCACGATGAGTTGCTGGTGAAATTTGCCATTCTGACCCAGAAAATTTAAAGCACCATCGGAAACGACGAAAAAGCCCCGCCATGATTGGCGGGGCTTTTTGTTTAATCAATGGCATCAAAACAAGCGACTAATTATATGCACCAGCGGGTTGAACAGTCACCACCGTTGGTTTGGCCTTTGCCTGCAGATGCATGATAACGCTTGCCAATTTCTCTACGCTCAGGCGCAGCGGCGTGGGCAAACTGGCAAACTCCACCCCAAGCAGCAGGTTTTTCACCTCTAACCCTAATTCGGTATCCCCTTGAATACTGAGTTTTCGTTGGAAAAATAAGGTATCAGGGTCCTCCTTACCTGCAGCCACTAACACTAATTCGCTCGATGGCGCACTGAAAGTAACTTGGGCATCGGTGAGCGGACGCACCAGCCAATGACCATTAAAGCTCACCTCAAAATGTAGCCCTAAATCCTCCACTCGAATGGCAACCCACTGGCCTTCTAGGAAATCCAGCTCGCCATCTTGCGCCTGGGACGCAAGTAATAATCCGAGCAGCTCTGCAATAGCCTTATCTTTGATACTAAAGGGGACTTTCGACAGCGGCAGACCTACAAACTTAGGGGTGAGCGTGAGCAATTCTTTGGCTAAATTGGCTGAAAAAACAGCGTACATGGTCAATTACCTTTCAAAAAACACTTAACGGCCAGTCTAGCGAGATTTTATGGTTTAAAACCTGTTTTAAATCAATTCACCGTCAATCAATCTTTCCTACACTTCGTCCCAATTATCTAATTGGGAGCACGAATATGGAGTTGTTATGTCCGGCAGGCAATCTGGCTTCACTCAAGTCAGCATTACAGGCTGGTGCCGATGCCATTTATCTAGGGCTAAAGGACGACACTAATGCCCGGTCATTCGCAGGGTTAAACTTCACCGAAGCCAAGTTACAGGAAGGCATTGAATTAGCGCACCAAAGGGGAAAGAAAATCTTCCTCACCCTCAATACGTTCCCTAAACCCAATGAAGAACATCGCTGGTATCAAGCTATCGATTTAGCCGCAAAATTAGGTGCGGATGCATTAATCGTTGCCGACCTTTCGCTACTCGATTATGCCCATAAACACTACCCTCACCTGCCATTGCACCTGTCGGTTCAGGCGAGTGCGACTAATCTTGGCGCCCTCAGTTTTTACAAACAGGCCTTTAATATTCAACGGGTCGTACTCCCGCGGGTACTGTCGATAAAGCAGGTGCGGGATTTAGCCAAGGTCAGCCCTGTCGATCTCGAGGTCTTTGCCTTTGGCAGTCTGTGCATTATGGCCGAGGGGCGTTGCCACTTATCATCCTATGTAACGGGTCAATCCCCGAATACTGGCGGCTCCTGCTCGCCCGCCAAGCATGTCCGCTGGCAAGAAGAGGGACAAGATAGACTCACCCTTCTCAATGATGTGTTGATCGACAAATCGGGGATCGATGAGCAAATGGGTTACCCCGTTGTCTGCAAAGGACGCTACCTCACAGAGGAGAGTGAATCTCCCCAGTATTTACTCGAGTCCCCCACGAGCTTAAACACCTTAAGTCTGCTGCCAGAGCTTGCTCGCGCGGGGATAGTGTCGCTAAAAATTGAAGGGCGTCAACGCAGCCCTGCCTACGTTGAGCAAGTGACTCGGGTCTGGCGTCAAGCGATTGATACCTATCTGGATAACCCCGATAAATTCCAGACCCAAACCCATTGGGAACAAGCCTTAGCCAAAGTATCAGAGGGGCAAATTACTACCCTAGGTGCCTATGAGCGCAACTGGCAATAACGATTGGACTCAAGCAATTCGCTAAATTGCATTTACAGGTCACTTGTTTTAACAGAATACAGAAGAACTATTTATGAAAATCTCCCTTGGCCCGCTACTTTATTGCTGGGAAAAACAACAGGTCAGCGATTTTTATCAAGCCGTCGCGAACAGCAATGTCCCCATTGTGTATTTAGGCGAAGCGGTTTGTAGCCGTCGGCGTGAGCTCAAGTGGGGCGATTATCTCGCCCTAGCACAAATGCTCAAACAAGCGGGTAAAGAAGTCGTGCTATCGACACTCGCCTTAATTGAAAGCCCCTCGGAGTACGCTGAGCTTAAACGTCAAGTTAACAATGGTGAGTTTATGATTGAGGCCAACGATATGGGCGCAGTGCATGCGGCAAAAGAACATCACTTGCCCTTCGTCAGTGGACCGAGTATCAACAACTATAACCGCGCTAGCCTTGAGATTTTAAAGCAAAGCGGAATGAGGCGTTTTGTTATGCCCATCGAGCTTTCAAAGCATTGGCTTGGGCAAGTCATTGCCGAAAAGCCCGCATTCGAGGTTGAAGTCTTTGGCCACGGCTATTTGCCTTTAGCCCATTCGGCGCGCTGTTTTACCGCAAGACATAAACAACGTTCCAAGGACAGTTGTGAAACAGTCTGTAAGCAATATTCAAAGGGATTATTGGCGCAAACCCAAGAGCAACAGCCGCTACTCAGGCTCAATGGCATTCAAACCCAATCGGCAAGCTGCGTGGATTTACGCAGTGAAGCCACAGCCATGCAACAAATGGGCGTAGATGTGTTTCGCTTCTCACCTAATAGTGTCGGATGTATTACCAAAGCGGAAGGACTCATCCAATCACTCGATGCAAATGAGCCACAAATGCCATTAACGGACGCGCTTAGCTGTAATGGCTATTGGTTTGGGGAAGCCGGACTGGCGAGATTTTAAGGGTTATGTTAATCACTCACTCAAGCGTTAGTCTTGGGTGAGTGAAGTCCCGCTGACTAACAACATTAGCGTCCAAGCAAGCAAACTTGCCAAGCCAACCCATTCGAGTAAGGCCGGCCACCAGAGTTCGGGTCTGGGCAGCTGCACCACCATCTCTTGATAGAAAGGTCTATCCCCCTCCGTGAGCCCCAATCCTAACTGAGGGGCGTATAGAAAGGTCATCATACTGACAAACACCATCAGGGCGAGTAACACATTCCAGCCCCGAGCCGGTAACGGACTTAAACCTGCCCAAATCAAGTAACAGACCGCGCTTAAACTCCCAAAATAGAAAAACCATTTAAGCCCTAAAATATGCAGATGGTAGACATTTACCGGAAACAAGCCTATGGACGAGAGGGCAAGAAAAGTTAAGGTCATAAAGACAAAGAAGGGATATCCCCAAAAACGAGTCACATTCTGCAGGGATGACAGACAATAGAAGGCAATGCTAAGGCTACCAAAAAATAATCCACCGTTGAGTACAACGGCAGAGGAGGAATGGCCATAGGTGCCGAGTTCACTCAGGGTATGATTTAAAAAGTTAAAGGTTTTGGTTTCAGAATAATCAAAGCCAATCACGGCGCCCACTAACCCCAAGAGGATGCCAAATAATCCTAAAAACCCAAACTTATTGGCCAGTGCGACACCCTTATGCACGGCAATTTTTCTAGTACTAGTCATGAATACACTAACTCAGTAGGAATAGTACTAACTTACATGGAATTACGAATAATTAAAGCGGCGCATATCTTCTTTATGGTAATTTTTTATTTTTTCGCCGTTAACGCTTATTTAGTCAGCTTTAGTTTTTACCGCGATTTCGATACCTTAACGAGTAGATGCCCACAATCTTTGACATAAAACGCATAAAAATGCGCTTTATGCATCAGCAACTGAATAACGTTGAGCAAGCATGCCTCAGCCATACCTTATTTACATTGAATGTGGCAATTGCCAGCCAAACAGTAAAATATTGCTCAATAAACCCGCAATAATTCTTTTACCCCGTTTTATGCGGTTTATTTTTAGCCAATTGCGTCAGCAGGTATAAATAAACCCAGTTGCACAACAAAATCGCTAACCTTAATTAACACCAGGTGCTAAAACTCTGATTTAAAAGTGAGTTTACAGTAGCTCTGACGGGCTTATAGCGCACATTCCTTGGCTAAGCCGCCAAAAATAACTATGCTGTTTTACTGCTTATCTCAAACAAATTAGCTAATCATTTTACTTAGTCGAGCTAAGCGAGTAATCTTCCCGCTTCTCAAATTTGAGCTGAATGAAAATGCACCTTAACTCGGCTAAAAATCGGCATAAGGTGGCGCTTTATTCAAGTTAATTCTGTGCGACTCGTATTTTAAGGTGTACACCATTGGCTACTGAACATAAAAACCGCAACCTCAAGACGATACTCACCTTTATCGTCCCTTCGCTGATCGGTCTATTACTCTTTATGACCCCTATCAGCTACAACGATGCGATTACCATTCCAATCGCGATTATCTCTAAAGCGCTGCAAAGTGCCCTGAGCGATGTGATCACGGGAATTGTGACGACGATAGTGGTTTTCATGGCCCTAGCCTCGGTGCTCACCAAAGCCCTAAAGCCCAAAGCGATTGTGAATAACCACTTCCTGAATAGCCTGCTGAATATCAGCCCGCTGTGGTTAGTGACTCGCGTTGTCGGTGCCATCTTTATCGTATTAACCTTCTTTGGTATTGGCCCTGAAGCCATTAATTCCTCAAGCACTGGTGCTCTGGTACTAAACGATCTGTTACCCGTACTACTGTGCGTATTTATTTTCGCGGGAATGTTACTGCCACTACTGTTGAACTTTGGTTTATTAGAACTGTTCGGCACGCTGCTGACTAAAATCATGCGCCCGGTATTTAACTTGCCAGGTCGCAGCGCCATCGACTGTATGGCTTCGTGGTTAGGTGACGGTAGTGTGGGGATTTTGCTGACCAGTAAACAATACGAAGCGCGCTTTTATACTCAGAGAGAAGCGGCCGTTATCGGTACCACTTTCTCTGCGGTATCGATTACCTTCAGCTTAGTGGTGATTTCACAGGTGAAGCTTGAACATATGTTCGTGCCCTTCTACCTAACGGTGTGTTTAGCCGGGTTAGCCGCCGCGATTATCGTGCCAAAACTGCCGCCGCTGTCTTGGAAAAAAGATAGCTATATCGACGATACCCCTCGTCATGCCGATGATGAAATCATCCCTGCAGGCCACAATGCACTTTCCTGGGGTTTCGATAAGGCACTTGAAAAAGCTTCGACTGCCGGAGGTGTAAAGGCCGTATTTAGCGAAGGCATTAAAAACGTCGTCGATATGGTGTTTGGTATTATCCCAGTGGTCATGGCGATTGGTACAACGGCGCTGATCATTGCCGAGCACACGCCAATATTTAACTATCTTGGCATGCCATTTATCCCATTACTCGAGCTACTGCACATTCCAGAAGCCACCGAAGCCTCTAAAACTATCGTGGTTGGCTTTGCGGATATGTTTATCCCATCGATTCTGGCAAGCTCGATTGAAGCGGATATGACCCGCTTTGTAATTGCAGCCCTGTCGGTGACTCAACTTATTTATATGAGTGAAGTAGGCGCCCTGCTGATTGGCAGCAAGATCCCCGTTAACTTCGCTGAACTGTTTGTGATTTTTATTCTGCGTACCTTAGTCACGCTGCCAGTGATTGCGGGAATGGCACACCTGCTGTTCTAAGCAAACTTAATAACGGTAAATCATTAGAGGGGAGTCAGCAAAGACTCCCCTTTTTACATTTGTCATTTGCATGTCATTTCGCCGTCATCATTCAGTCAAAGGTACTCATTAACCTCTGCAGTCATTAAAAGCCAAAAAGGTGAAAAATGATGGCAGGAATTCAGTTCTCGAACGCCGACAATCCGCGGCAATCCACTGCGAATTTCTATTCTCCCCCCCAAAATAACCATTCCACCCCATTTAGCCCCACAGATCCTACAACCACAAAACTTGAGAAAGCGCCGCCTCACCCAATCAGAGTCAATGCCCTGTGGCTGTCGGATATCCATTTGGGTAGTAAGGATTGTAAGGCCGAGTTCCTGCTCAATATGCTGAGTACTGTCCAGTGCCAATACCTGTATCTGGTCGGCGATATTATTGATATCTGGGCGCTGAAACGCCGCTTTCATTGGCCCGAGCATCACAACTTAGTTCTGCAAAAAATAGTCGAGCTGGCACAAAATGGCTGCCAAGTGCACTACTTACCCGGCAATCACGACGAGTTACTTAAGCCCTACGCGCAGCTGACACTGCTTAACATCAAAATGAGTCGTCAGCACATTCATCAAGGGATTAGCGGACGCAAACTCCTAATGCTCCACGGCGATCAATTCGATGCCGACGTCTGCATGGGTCGCTTTTACGCCAAGCTGGGTGATCATCTTTACGATTTGCTGATGTTCCTCAATCGCCAACTACACCGCTTTCGGGAGCGACTCGGATATCCCTACTGGTCGCTTGCGGGCTATCTCAAGGCGCGGGTTTCTAAGGCGCAGGCGGCCATTAGCCTCTATCGCCAAGCCGTCCTCAAATACGCACAACATTACGATGTCGATGGGGTAGTTTGCGGCCATATCCACCAGCCAGAGCTGTCCATTCATCAACGTGGTAGTTACTCAACGACGCCGGATAAACGCCAACTTATCTACGCCAACGACGGCGATTGGGTCGAAAACTGCAGCCTGCTCACCGAAACCTTAAGCGGCGAGCTGCAATTATGCCGCTGGCATGACCCCAGTTTAAGCCTCGAACTGATTAGCAGCATTAGCCTCGCACCAATTTCGGCCAAATCGACGCTTGCCGCCCAAAGTGTAACGACCAATCCAGCCATTCAACCAAGGGACGTTGCCTGATATGGAACAACTCAATACCGAGCCGTTAACTAACGACAACGAAAGGTCATCCGCACTTTCAACAAGGGAAGCCATAGCCACTGTAACCGCCAAGGGCGAGAACAAGATTTTTACCGTCGACAATGTGGTGCAGCAAAATCTCCCTAACCTCAACGGCAAGCCTTGGCTCGCCAAACCCACCAAAGCCATGCTGCGCTATCTGCTGAACGAAAAGCAGTGCAACGATATTGCTCAGCAGTTCTCCTATCTGCAGGGAGTCGATTTTGTCGAACAGGTGCTCGCCAGTTTTGACTTTAGCTTTACCGTGCCCGCCAATGAAATCGAAAATATTCCCAGCGAAGGCCGAGTGGTGATTTTTGCCAATCATCCAATAGGCTCCCTCGACGGTCTTGCCCTGATTAAGCTCATCAGTGAAATCCGCCCTGATCTTAAGGTCGTCGCCAACGAGCTACTGATGGCCATCACACCGCTGCATTCGATTTTACTGCCCGTGCGTAATATGACAGGCGGCACACCCAAACAGTATTTAGACAAGATCCACCAGCATCTTCGCAGCGAAGGGGCGGTGCTGATTTTCCCCTCGGGTGAAGTCTCTCGATTACGCCCAAATGGAGTGCGTGATACCCAGTGGCATTCGGGCTTTTTGCGGCTGGCAATTTCCTGCAACGCGCCGCTGCTGCCCATTTACTTAGATGCCAAAAACTCCGTGGCTTTCTATGGGGCATCGATGATTTACAAGCCCTTAGCGACGCTACTGCTGGTCAAGGAAATGTTTAAGCAGGCCAAGCGCAATATGCCGGTTCGCATCGGTGAGCTTATCCCCCATGAAGCCGTGCGCGGTATGGATTTCCCCCTTAAAACAAAGGTGAAGCTGCTCAAGAATCACCTGTATCGAATTGGTAAAAACAAGAAGCCCCTGTTTGTTACCCAAAATGCCATCGCTCATCCCGAGCCTCGCCGTGAGCTGCAATCCGCACTACAACAATGTGAGCTGCTTGGCCAGACACAAGACAATATGCTGATTTACCTGTATCAGCACAGGGATAGTAATCCCATCATGCGAGAGATTGGCCGTCTTCGGGAAATCGCCTTTCGCGCCGTTGGCGAAGGCAGTGGCAAGCGCCGCGATATCGATAAATATGACTCCTATTACCATCACTTAGTGCTTTGGGATAAGCAACAGATGGAAATCGTTGGCGCCTATCGCTTTGCGAGCGGAGAGCAGGTATTAAGCCAATATGGCGCCAATAGCCTTTATAGTCAGTCGTTATTCCAGTTTAGTGATGGGTTTATCCCCTATGTGCGCCAAGGACTAGAATTAGGTCGCAGTTTTGTGCAGCCCAAATATTGGGGTAAACGCAGCTTAGATTACCTCTGGTTTGGCATTGGTGCTTTTTTAGCAAAACACCCTGAGTATCGCTATCTGTTTGGCCCAGTATCCATCAGCAATCAATTGCCCGGCAATGCCCGCGAATTACTCGTGCATTTTTACAGCAGAGAGTTTGCCACCGAGCACTCCATGGCGACCGCTATGTCGCCCTTTGGCTTGCCTGCAGAGCGCTGTAGCATGCTTGATAGCCACTACGTCACGGGCGATTATCAGACAAACTTCAAGCAGCTTAAGCAGCTGCTGGCCAGTATGGACGCAGCTGTGCCGACGCTTTATAAACAATATGGCGAGCTTTGTAAGCCTGGTGGGGTGAAATTTCTCGCCTTCGGTATCGACGCCGACTTTGGCGACTGTATCGATGGCCTAGTGCTTGTCGATACAAAACGACTCAAGGGCAAAAAATACCAGCGCTATATCGGTGCCCATTTACCTGAAAACGCGCGTTTAGTGATTGCCGATGAAGATGGGGAAGATGCCTAGTCCTTTCGATGTCAACCTGTCGTTGCGAGTAGCAAAATAAATAGCCCTCTGTTATAAGTATCTGTAATAATTTGTATTACAGATACTTCTTTGAGGTGATTCCCTATGCCAATCACTATTGCCGATATCATGTCTACCCGAGTCGTCACAGTGGATATGGACGATAGATTAACGGTTGCCAAGGAGATCTTTGAACAGGTGAAATTTCATCATTTGCTCGTTATGGAAGACAAGCAGCTTGCGGGGATTTTGTCCGAGCGCGATTTGCTAAGGGCGATTAGCCCACATATTGGAACAAACGCCGAGACTGCTAAGGATATAGATACCCTTCACAAAAGAATGCATCAGGTGATGACCCGCCATCCCATTACGGCATCCCCACAAACCCGTTTAGACGAGGCCTCACGTCAGTTGCTCGAGCACAATATCGGCTGCTTGCCTGTACTAGAAAATGGGCAGTTAAAAGGCATTGTGACTTGGAAGGATTTACTACGCGCCTACTGTGATACGCGATAAAAGCAAAGATAACCGTGGGTAAATAAAAACGCGAGAGCCAATTAGCCCTCGCGTTTTTATTTATTAAAGATAGGGTTAAGGGTAAATTAAATCGCCCAGCCGCCCATATAGAAAGCCACTAATCCTAAGGTAATGGCCAGTACACCGACTTTAAGTTGACGCCATTCACCACTAACGATGCGACCCACAACTAAGGTCACAAAGCCCAGCATAATGCCAGTCACAATGTTACAGCTTAGGATGATGAACACCGCGCAGGTTAATCCTGCCATGGCATCGACCTTATCGTTAAAATCGAGTTTTGCCACATTGCTTAACATCAATAAGCCAACGTACATCAGGGCTGGCGCCGTCGCATAGGCTGGCACTAAGTAGCTTAATGGCGCGAGGAACACCATCAGCAAAAACAGTAAGCCAACAATAGTTGCCGTTAAACCGGTTTTACCACCCGCTGCGGTACCTGCAGCAGATTCGATATATACGGCTGCTGGCGCGCCGCCGACAACACCTGCAAACATGCTGCTGACCGAATCGGACGTTAATGCTTTACCGCCACCGACGATATTGTCTTGCTTGTCGAGTAAATTAGCCTGTCCAGCGACCGCGCGGATAGTGCCTGTGGCATCAAAAATCGCCGTCATTACCAGCGCAAGCACAATGGGCAGCACAACAGGGTTGAAAGCGCCCATCACATCGAGCTGACCAATCAACGAATGCTCTGAGGTAAAGTCTGGTAAGGCGAAGAAGCCTTGGAATTTCACGCTTGGGTCAAACACGAGACCAAATACCGACAGCGCCACGATCACCAGCAGAATACCACCTGGCACGCCGCGACGCTCAAGGCCGATAGTCGCCGCTAACCCAACAATTGTAGCAATCACAGGTAGGCTGTTAATGTCGCCTAATTTCACTGGCAGCCCTGCATTATTAGCCACAATTAACTGTACGCTGTTGGTGGCAATAAGCAGTAAAAACAGACCGATACCAATACCAGTACCGTGGGCAATCCCCTTTGGCAGGTTGGTTAGTACCCATTGGCGAATGCCTGTTACGCTCACCAATGTAAACGTCACGCCCATCAAGAAGATGGCGCCTAAGGCGACTGGAATCGACATTCCTTGACCTAACACTAGGCTATAAGCGGTAAAGGCGGTCAATGAAATCGCACACCCAATGGCCATTGGCAGATTGGCCCACAGTCCCATTAACAGAGAACCGAAGGCGGCGATTAAACAGGTCGCGATAAACACGGCGCCAGTGTCAAATCCCGCTTGACCTAACATATTAGGCACCACGATCACTGAATACACCATGGCGAGGAAAGTGGTTAGGCCCGCAATCACCTCTTGGCGAACTGTGCTACCACGTTGTTGAATAGAAAAGTAACGGTCCAAGAACGAACCTTGGGCTACGGCGGTTGAACTTACTTGCTCAGACATATCTTGTTATACCTTGTGATCTCTTAATATCGGGTCAATACCATGGACTTAAGTCCATTGGTGACACTGGCTGCGGCAGATTAGAGCCCCAAGTCCACAGGCAAAATCCAAGGATAGATCCCAAGAAAGCATCAAGGTTTGGGTGAGAGATCCACATCATTTTCCTGCGGCAGGAAAAATCAATGATCTGCGAGCGGTAACGCTTTGCCTAGTCGAATATGCTTCAACTTGGCAGACGCAGCCGTTGTTGGCCGCGGATGATACTGTAAATGCCGTCAGATAGCTAAGATCTTCCCTGCAAATTGGTAAATAATGAGTGAATAAAATCGAAATCTGTTGTTTAAAAAACAGCACCAATACAGCATAAATCTCTGCAGTCGATCACAGAAAATACGCTAACCGTATGCCAGTAAATAAAATTTTAACGATGGGAGGAGATTAACCTTACCCCCTCAAAGTGGTACCTACCACAACGAGACCAGTTAACCGTCCGATTCACCAACGCGGTGTTGCCCTGCATCTTCACAGGGAAAATTGCATTATGTCAGCAAAACGGCACAACTAATCTGCAACTTAACAAGTAAATTGCAGCAAAACTTGCTGATTTTACAGTCACATCAATATGACTTATGCTTAGTTGTATCTTAAGGGATGAGTGCTTACTGACCATGACGCAAGCAGAATGCAATATTGACGACAGACGCAAATTTTCACGGATATTATTCGCGGCAACAGCCTCACTGCAACAGGGTGAGCACCACTGGCAAACCACTTTACTCGATCTGTGCCTCAATGGTGCTTTAGTTGAAGTCCCCGCTAATTTTAACGGCAGCAATGACCCTATCACCCTTACCTTTACCCTACCTGGTTCGGATATTGAACTGCATATGGACACCCAAGTCGTACACCATCGCAACGGTCAATTCGGGCTTCAATGCCATGCTATCGATGTTGAAAGCATTAGCCACCTAAAGCGCATTGTAGAACTTAATTTAGGTGACGCCTCCTTACTCCACCGTGAGTTTGGGCAATTTATCGAGCAGCATTCGATAGCCGAATAACGTAAGTAAAAAACAGCGCCTTAGGCGCTGTTTTTTTCTATGGGTTTGGATGCTAAAGATAAGACTGCGACTTGCAGTTAAAGTGCCTCAAGGGCTTCAGAGAGTTTAGACACGCCTATAATCTCCATCCCGACAGGCGGCTTTTTCGGCACATTCGCTTTGGGCACAATCGCGCGTTTAAAGCCGTGTTTTGCCGCCTCAACTAAACGCTCCTGCCCATTAGGCACAGGACGAATTTCACCTGATAGGCCCACTTCACCGAAGGCCACGAGATCGCTTGGCAGAATATCGCCCCTAAAGCTAGATACCATCGCCAATAGCAGGGTTAAATCAGCACTGGTTTCGGTGACCTTCACCCCACCGACCACATTCACAAACACATCTTGATCCGACATCTGTAGCCCGCCATGGCGATGCATTACCGCCAGTAACATGGCCAAACGGTTCGCATCCATCCCCACGGCAACGCGGCGAGGATTCGACATCGCGGAGTTATCCACCAGCACCTGCAGTTCGACCAGTAAAGGGCGAGTGCCCTCCCAAACCACCATCACCAATGAGCCAGAGGATTCCTCCTCACCACGGGATAAGAATATCGCCGATGGGTTCGCCACCTCTTTGAGGCCGCGCTCAGTCATCGCAAATACACCCAGTTCGTTAATGGCACCGAAACGGTTCTTGTGGGAACGAAGGGTGCGATAACGGCTGTCGCTATCGCCTTCAAACATCACGGAGCAATCGATACAGTGCTCAAGTACCTTTGGCCCTGCTAAGCTGCCGTCTTTGGTGACGTGACCCACCATGATCACTGCAATGCCATTTTGTTTGGCAAAGCGGGTTAAAAAGGATGCCGATTCACGCACCTGCGACACACTGCCGGGGCTCGATGCCACATCACTCATGTGCATCACTTGAATCGAATCGACAACGATCACCTTAGGTAATTCCTTAAGGGCGATTTCGCAGATTTGCTCGACGCTGGTTTCAGACAACATGCGCAGTTTATTGGTTGGCAGCCCCAGTCTGTGGGCGCGCATCGCCACCTGTTGCAGCGATTCTTCCCCCGTCACATAGAGTGCGGGCATTTGCTCGGCTAGATAACAAAGTGTTTGCAGTAATAAAGTACTCTTACCTGCGCCAGGATGACCACCGATTAAGATGGCCGAACCTGGGACTATGCCCCCACCGAGTACCCTATCAAGCTCACCAAAATGACTGACGATTCTTGGTAGTGCATTTAAATCAATTTGATCTAGGGTTTTGACTTCACTACTGCCAGCGCCGGCGTAACCCGCAAATTTTGTCCCGCGGCCAGGGGATGCTGCGCCAAGGCGCACCTCAGTAATGGTATTCCACTCCTGACAGGCACTGCATTGGCCTTGCCAGCGGGGAAAATCCTGTCCACACTCATTGCAGACGTAAGCGGTTTTATTTTTTGCCATAACTTATTAAAATCTGTATAAAATAATTTAAGTAACACTCGATGCTGCCGACATAAGACTAACACAGCAGTAGGCAAAGTCAGCATTTCAAAAACTCCAGGATGAGTTTACATACCCGCAAATGAGTTTAGATAACCAAAGTGCACTGATAGAACAGCTAAAACCGCTACTCATGGAGCCAAACTTCCAGGAGATCTTTGCGCAGCTGACATCCAATGAAAATAACTCCACCCGTTTTCTGTTGAAAATGGAGCTAAATCGCCTCGCATCGCCCTGCACCCGCATCATTGACCTAAGGGATAAATCTGAATTGCCCTGCACTGAGGTCAAATTATCGCAGCAACGACATTTTCTCGATGAGCCCGCAAAGCACAGTCTTCAAGAAGCACTCTCGCTTTATCGTAACCAATATACCGTTGGGGTCTATGAGCACGTGCTCGCCTCACACCTTCAGCGCAAACAACAAATCCGCCAAGGCGTCACAACGACCGAGGTGAGTGAAGTAGAGCCTTTTATCGTCCCAGGCGTGGTGCTTGGCAGTTATTTTAATCGCGCAGAAGAACGGATGAATTACAGCATTCGTATTGCCATCTCCCAACCCGACAGGGGCGAATTAAGGGGGATAACGGTCGATCTCTCAATTGGCGGCGCGCGTATTCGAGTCAGCGCTAACCATGGGTTAGATTTCGACAAGCCACTCAAGGTCAAGTTGCTCGAATTAAGCGAAGAATTTTATTACCCCGATCTGCAACTTGGGGTCGATTACGAGATTGTCGACAGCCAATCCAATGGCGAATTTAGCTGGCTAAGGCTTAAACGACTTGGCGGTTCAGAAGCCCTTAGCGAGATGCTTGGCAATTTAATCCGCGGCTATAAAATGCGTTACAAACTCGATGTGAACGATGTCATAGTGACGGCTTCGGGCCTTGGGTTCGAGCGCCACTATCTACCGCATTTGCCGCAGCTGCCACTGTTTTTAAATCAGCAAACCAAATCGATAAGCCATATGCTGCTTAGTCGAGATAACCAACAAATTGTGCATTATTTTCAAGATGAAAATGATATTAGCCAATTACCAGGGATGCTCACACCGAGCCGATTAATCTCACTGGTTAAGCAACCGGAAAATCCAGATCACAGCCTGTTTTTCAGTTTTACCTTTAATGCCCAAGGAAGCTTACATTTCTATTCAGCGACCCTCGCTGAACTCAAGGCCAAGGGGCTGATGAACTTATTTTTGGGCTTTGCCTCAACTAAACCAAGTTGGCGCATCTTTAAATTAACGGCCGATAAAATCTTTCACGCTAAAGGCTATCGCCGTGCAACGCTCCCTGGTGATGACAGCAAATACAGTCAACTAGCGGAGCAGCAGCTTGCCCAGTTTAGCCACCTACTGCAATTGACCGATGTGACAAATGAAGATGCCAGAGCAAGCTACACCGCTTGGCAAGATGGCAGTAATGCCAACGCCCTCAAAGCCTTTGCACAACAAAAATTAACCGCGCATCAAATCAAGCCTGTCGGCATGCAGTTTAGCGAACGTAGGCAGGAGGCTCGTTTTGCCTTTAAAACTTTAGTCAGTGTGTCACAGGGTCCCATTAAAGCAAGCGGCATGAGTTTAGATATCTCAAGCAGGGGTATACAGCTTAACCTCGATAATCCAACGGAATTTACCTCTAACAAACCCTTAATGGTGAGTTTTCCAAAGCTACAAACGATTGCCGGTAAAACCCAATTAGACAATCTTCCCTATCGGCTAGTACGCACCCGTAAAAATGGCGTGACGATTCACTTAACCGCTGTGATGGGGCATACGCCCCATGTCGGAGTGGAGTTTTTAGATAAACTGATCAGCCACAACAAGGCCAAACTTGAACAACTTACCGAAAATAACGGCGAGGCAAAGGAAATTGCTGACGGCCTAAAGAATATTCTTATGCGCGAGCTGCATTCTGTACCTTTTTTTATCGAGAAAACCACTAAGTCGGCTCAGATAGCCTGTATTGGGGTCGGCACACAACGGGATGACGTAAGTGATATTTTTGCCGGGGGCTCATCCGACACGATGCAATATAATCTCGCCCCTTTGATGAATAATGGTTTCTTCAAACGCGAAATCCTCGACCCTATTCGGCAAATGAAGCCCCAACAGGATATGGATTTTGTTGAAGTGTTTATTCAGCTCACTCGCCAATCACGGGGCAAATTCCACTTAACATGTTGTCAGCAAAACGACATTGGTGACGATAAGGCCGTAGTAGCCTTTATCAAACAAAGTCAAAGCCTAGGGAAATTTATTGCCCTGCGTGTCTATCGCGGCGCGACTGAAAAACCCGATATCAACTATCTTCGCCGAGAACTTGAGTACATCAATCTTCACGCCAGCCACAGGGCAAAACAACTCGAGGAACAGCTTTGGCGCATTATCGGCGTGGGGGAATTATTAGATATCACCCAAGAAGTCGAGATACGCTATCCCGCGCTGCATAGCACGAGTGATTAATCTTCATCGCTAATGATGAGTGGTTAATCACTCAGCACCGACAGCTCAAAGCCTAAATACCAATCCCTAACCTGTGGAAAATGATCATCATTAGCATCTAAATGGGTGAGCATATCGGTATGGCCATAATCGTGTTTAAAGCCATTAGCCTTTGAAAGAACCGTGTATTTGATGTGCTTAAAACCACATTCACCAATCATATCCGCCACATCTTCAGGATGACCTAGCACAGTATCATTTTGCCCCGCAATAAACCAAGCGGGGGGCCAATTAGCTAACTTTGCCGCTTTGGCATAATCAAAACCATCGTCATGATCACGCCAATCTTCACTTTGCACCCAATCGATACACTGATTAAGCGAGCTTTTTGTTTCGTTATCCATGCCAAAACCAAACTTGGTCGCGGCAAGGTAACCTTGGCCGATTGCCATGCTGGGTGCTAAACGATTCCAAAATAGATCCACCATCAGCCATTTTTTGAAAGACTTAACCTTGATGGTGCGTTTAGAGCCAAAGGTCACCAGCGACTGGACACTGTGCTGCAACGCTTCATAGCGTGCTAAGGCACTTGCCATCAACACCCCGCCCCAGGAATGGGCACACCAGTGAACTTGTCTTGGCGGCATTTTCCCTTCACGCTCAGAGGCCTCTTTATGAAGATCCAAAATATATTGCTGAACCAGCGGCAGTTGCTCACGGATCACCTCACCCTGCCCTAAATTCATACTGCGGCTGATTTTAGGGAGACTTTGTCCTCTGCCTGCACTGTCGAGCACATAAACGACGAAACCCGCTTTAGCGAGAAAACAGGCTAGACCTCGTCCACTTTGACTGTAAAAAACACGGCCATTGGACATGGCGCCATGGAGCATCAAGATGGGGGTTCTAGCAAAGTTAGGTGCTGAAGGTAACAGCTGGCGCAGGTGTAACTGACCATCACGGTAAGGTAAAAATAGCGAAGATTGTGAGAAGGTTAACTGGGTCAAAATAAGCTACTGATAGTCCATTAAGTGCAACTAAACTACCAGTAAGCCTCCAAAAAACAATAGTCTTGGCGCTCATCCGTTGGCTTTTACACCAGCGTCGAGCTTTGTAACTTGCCTCAAACAGCTTAATAACGCAGTAAATATGGTAAGACCCTTAAATCTAAACGGCGAATACAAGCATCGGCGGCTGCGGCTAATTTAGGTTTGGCGTGGAAGGCAATACCAAAGTCAGCAGCCTTCACCATAGGGATATCATTGGCACCATCACCAATGGCAACGCGCTGTCCTGCTGGAATATTCCATTCATGGCTGCAACGATCAACCACATCGGCTTTAAACTGCGCATCCACCACTTTTCCCGTTACTTCACCCATTAAAAGCCCGTCATGAATCACCAGTTCATTAGCAAAGGCGGCATCAAGGTTCAGCAATTGCTTGAGATGGCCAACAAAGGGCGTAAAACCGCCAGATGCGACCACTAAACGCCATTGATGGGATTTAAGCTCACTCAGCATAGCCTCAAGGCCCGGCATGAGCGGTAAACCATCGCATAGGGTTTGAATAATCTTGGCATCCGCCCCCTTCAACTGGGCAACCCGTTGACGCAGGCTCTGCTCGAAATCAAGCTCCCCCTGCATGGCACGTTCGGTAATCGCCGCCACTTGCTCACCCACACCGGCCATGGCCGCGAGCTCATCAATACACTCAATTTGAATGGCGGTTGAATCCATATCCATCACGAGCAGTCCTGGTTCACTTAACCTAGGTAAAGCACCTTTAACGATATGAAGCTCGGCTAGTTCAAAGGGGAATGTTGAAAGTTGCTCGCTCGATGGTTCGACGGCAAAAGACAGCTCAATACAATGTAACGCCACCTGACGGCGGACAGGTGCGATAGCCACTGAAGATAAATTCACAGATTTGGCAAGGGAGACAATCCAGGCCGCTAATCTATTCTCAGCATTCAGGTCCTGATAAATGAGTCGAAATGAAAGCGCTGTATTAGCAGGCGCACCATGGGATTCTTGGTACAATTCAAAGCCAATGCCCTGATATTCCAAACGAGATGAAGGGCTAGCTGCCAGCCATAAAAACAGCGCATCTTGGTTCAAACTTTCCATAGGACTCGTATTCTCCAACTATCGGCCTCACTCAGAATCAATTATGATTAGGCAAGCGCTCTAACTATTAAGGGTCACAGTGTTCAATCTTAAAGGGCTCAAGAATAGCCATAAAATCAGTAGACTAATTCAAATCGCCATCGCCCTGACCTTGATGGTCGGTTTAGTGCAATTGTGGCAGACAAGCCTACTACAAGGTCAGCTGCTTCTAAAGTCCCAAACTCAAAAGATGGCCAGATTACTGGTGCAGCAAACTGCCTATAGCGCCGCCCCCGCCCTACAATTGCAGAACGATGAACAGCTACAATGGTTAGCTAGTGCACTGGTTGAAGATCCTAAGGTGATGTCGGCGGCGATTTTTAGCGATCAGGGCATGCGCCTTTCATTCGCGCAAAGCTTAACGAACGAAACAATCGAACCCGATTCAGAAGAGATGAATTTACTCCTCAGTAAATTCCCACCCTTTGTCGAGCCAGTGATTCAAGATGGTAAAAACCTTGGTTATGTCGAAGTGAGACTTGATACCAAACTGTTTTTTGATGAAATCAAAGAGGCCCATAAACTCAATATGGAGCAGCAACAAATTATGCTGCTGGTGGCAGGGTTAATCGGCATGCTGCTTTCCCGCGCAATGTCCTTTAAACGCGCAGACTTCGACCGTCGTAAAGCTCGGGCCAAACAGGCGCTTAAAGCACGGAAAAAAGCCGCCTCAGTCTCAGCTAAAACATCAGCAAACGCAGAGCAACCTACTGAGCTAACAGCTAACAGCACAGAAAATGCCAACCTAGATAAAACGGTAAATGAAGATACTAGGCAGAACAATCCTGCGACAATAGCCGTTAACAATAATGACGAGCTTGCCCAAGATGCTTTAGGCATTGAAGCAATTGGCAGTCAAATTCCTGCGAAAAAATCTCAAACCACAAAAACAACCGCTGCGCAGATAGCAAGTACAACCGTCACCCGTCGAGCACCTTCAGTTGGCACAGTTCCCTCAGTTGCTCCCACCACCGCGCCAAGCAAACCTCGAGTCAAAGCGGTGAGAAAGGAAAATCAAACCGCAAAAACGGTTAGCGATACCCTCCAGGTCAAAGCAACTAAAACGAGTGAACCTAGTGACTTAGATACGGATACTACGGGTTAGCAATCTTAATGCTAAAATAACGCAATAAAAAAGGTGCCACTCATAACGAGTGGCACCTTTTTATTAATGCTTTACTAACCTAATGAAAACTACAGCGTTACCACTGCATCTAAGGTCATAGTGATCATATCGTTGAAGGTGGTTTGACGCTCATCAGAAGTGGTTTTTTCACCAGTACGGATATGGTCAGAAACGGTTACTACGCATAACGCACGAGCACCAAACTCATGGGCAACACCGTATAAACCAGCGGCTTCCATTTCTACGCCTAACACGCCCATTTTTTCCATCACGTCGAACATTTGTGGATCTGGGGTGTAGAACAGATCAGCAGAGAATACGTTACCTACACGGATTTTAGTGCCAGCCGCTTTTGCTGAATCAATTACCGCACTCATCAGGTCGTAATCAGCAATCGCTGCGAAATCTTGACCTTTGAAACGTAGACGGTTTACTTGAGAATCGGTACATGCACCCATACCGATGATCACGTCACGGACTTTAACATCGCTGCTGATCGCACCACAGGTACCCACACGGATCAGGTTCTTCACGCCGTAGTCTTTGATTAACTCAGTAGCATAGATTGAGCATGAAGGAATACCCATGCCTGAACCCATAACTGAGACACGCTTACCTTTGTAAGTACCCGTAAAGCCAAGCATGTTACGCACGTCAGTCACTTGCTCAACGTTCTCAAGGAAGGTTTCAGCAATGTATTTTGCACGTAATGGATCCCCTGGGAACAGAACTGTCTCAGCGAATGCACCTTCTACTGCATTAATATGTGGTGTTGCCATCGAATTAACCCCTTTTAATTTTATCTAGACTTAAGTCTGAGTTTAGTGGCGGCTCAAAAAGCCACCCAATCAAGATTCATTGTTTAAGGCTTACCGTTATTGAATGAACGATTCACCGTATTCCATTGGCTCAAGCTTATGGAAGCTCGCAATCGACTGGCCGATATCGGCAAAGCTATGACGACGACCGAGCGAACCGGCTTTAAGACCGGCACCGTAGGCCAGTACTGGCACGTATTCACGGGTATGATCTGTACCTTCCCACGTTGGGTCACAGCCATGATCTGCGGTTAAAATCAGCAGGTCATCTTCATCGAGCAGCGCAAGGATTTCAGGTAAACGACTATCGAAATACTCAAGGCCTTTAGCATAACCTGCGACATCGCGACGGTGACCATAGTGGGAGTCGAAATCCACAAAGTTAGTGAAGACGATAGTGTTCTCACCCGCCGCTTTCACTTCCTCTAGGGTTGCGTCGAATAAATCCGCTAAACCGTTTGCCTTCACCTTTTTGGTAATACCGCAATAAGCGTAAATATCGGCAATCTTACCTACGCTAACCACTTCACCGCCGGCCTCTTTCATTTTATCCAGAACCGTCTTCGCTGGTGGCTCAAGTGAATAATCCTTACGATTACCGGTACGGGCAAAATCACTGGCGTTAGTACCGTCGAAGGGGCGCGCAATCACGCGACCAATGTTGTACGGCTCTAATTCTTCACGGGCGATTTCACACAGACGATAGAGATTCTCTAAACCGAAAGTGCCTTCGTGGCAGGCAATTTGGAAAACCGAGTCTGCTGATGTGTAGAAAATCGGCTGACCGGTACGCATATGTTCTTCACCCAATTCCTCAAGAATTGTAGTACCAGATGCGTGGCAGTTACCTAAAAAGCCATCAAGTTCTGCACGGGCTAAAATTTTGTCAGTCAGTTCTTTAGGGAAAGAATTATGGTGTTCGCTGAAATACCCCCAGTCGAACAAAACAGGCACTCCGGCCATTTCCCAGTGACCGCTTGGGGTATCTTTGCCAGAGCTTAACTCTTGGGCGTAACCATAGGCGCCCATTAAATCAACGTTATCGCTAAAACCTGGCGCAAAGGCGCCCGTGCTTTCCATTGCCGCATGGGCTAACCCAAGACGCGCCAAATTTGGTAACTTTAACGGACCTTCACGGCCGATATCGGCCTTACCTTCAGCACATGCCTTGGCGATATGCCCAAAGGTGTCAGAACCCACATCCCCGAACTTGGCAGCATCACTCGCAGCACCGACGCCGAAGGAATCTAACATCATAATTACTGTACGTTTCATTCTAAATCCTTAAAGATCCGCCGCGCGGATATAAGCGTAGATCTCAGGTGTTTTTTCTGGAGCGGTTTCACCGATGTGAATCGCATTCTTAACGGCTTTTTCTGCTTCTGCGAAGGCCGTTTCGGATTGGGCATGGATCATCGCAATTGGCGTATGACTATCAATCTTATCGCCAAGGGCACAAACTTGGGTCAGACCCACGCTGTAGTCGAGTGAATCGCCGGGTTTACGGCGACCACCACCTAAAGACACCACAGCAAGCCCGAGCTCTCGAGTATCCATGCTGAAGGCATAGCCCGCTTTATCGGCAAACACCGGACGGATAATTTGCGACTCTGGTAAGTATTTAGTGTAGTTTTCGACAAAATCGATAGGGCCACCGAGACCTGCAACCATCTTGGCAAAAATCTCTGCCGCGCGGCCGTTATCCAGCACATGGCTTAACTTTTGACGCGCCTGCGCTTCATCAGACGCTAAACCACCAAGGAGTAACATCTCAGCGCACAACCCCATAGTGACTGCATATAAACGAGGGTTACGGTAAGCGCCCGTTAGGAAGTCGATGGCTTCTTTCACTTCTACTGCATTACCCGCACAAGATGCTAGCACTTGGTTCATGTCGGTCAGTAATGCTGTGGTTTTAGTGCCTGCACCGTTTGCCACTGCGGCGATACTACGGGCTAATTCTTCGGAAGCTTCGTAGGTTGGCATAAAGGCGCCGCTACCGACCTTCACATCCATCGCTAAGGCATCGAGGCTACAGGCTAATTTTTTAGAAAGAATCGAGGCAGTGATCAGGGAAATCGATTCGACTGTCGCAGTATTGTCACGGATTGAATAGAAGCGCTTATCGGCAGGCACCAAATCCCCCGTTTGACCAATAATAGCAACACCCACTTCTTTAACGACTTTACGGAAGAGTTCGCTCGAAGGCTCGGTTTGATAACCTGGAATCGCATCAAATTTATCAAGTGTGCCGCCGGTATGGCCAAGGCCACGGCCTGAAATCATCGGCACATAACCACCGCAAGCGGCGATCATTGGGCCAAGCATCAGACTGATTACATCACCCACACCACCGGTGCTGTGCTTATCGACAATCGGACCATTAAGGTTTAACGCGTCCCAATTGAGCACTGTACCCGAATCGCGCATAGCTGTGGTCAACGCAATCCTTTCGTCCATATTCATGTCATTGAAGTATACCGCCATCCCAAGGGCTGCAATTTGCCCTTCGGAAACCGCCTGGGTGGTGATACCGTTAACAAAGAACTGAATCTCTTCAGTTGTTAAGGCTAACCCATTGCGTTTCTTACGAATAATTTCTTGAGCTAGAAACATGATACTGCCTCCAAGATAAGCACTTAAACAGGCCGCACTTATCTTTGAAATGAACCATCAAAGTCAGAATAAAATTTAATGCCAATAATGCGTTGATGCTTCAAATAGAATTAAGTCAAACTTAATGGCATCAATTGACGCCATTAAGCGATAACCAACAAAATTGCTGATTAATAACCTTGAGCAGGTTTGGGCGCGTCAGCCAGTTCAAGGGTGTGTAACAGGCTGTTTAGTAGGCTTGAAGCACCGAATCTGAAGGTACGAGGGCTAACCCAATCGGCGCCCAAAATACGCTCAGCAACACCTAAAAACTCAGCGGCTTGAGCAGCATCACGTACGCCACCCGCTGGCTTAAAGCCCACTTTGGTGTTCTTTTCGCTAATCACAGTCAGCATAATTTCAGCCGCTTCAATCGTTGCGTTAACAGGCACTTTACCTGTAGACGTCTTGATAAAGTCAGCACCCGCATCGATAGACAGCTCAGATGCACGGCGGATTAAAGCAGGGTCTGCTAGAACACCTGACTCGATAATCACTTTTAGTAATACATCGCCACAGGCTTCTTTACAGGCCTTGACTAGCTCAAAACCGACTGTTTCATTGCCTTCCATCAGGGCGCGGTATGGGAACACTACGTCAACTTCATCTGCGCCATATGCAACCGCTGCACGGGTTTCTAACACCGCGATAGCGATATCATCATTACCGTGTGGGAAGTTAGTCACGGTAGCAATTTGAACATCGTCTGCCCCTAATTCTTCTAGGGTTTTGCGAGCAATGGGAATAAAACGGGGATAAATGCAGATGGCAGCGGTATTGCCAGCGGGAGTTACTGCTTTGTGGCATAGGTCGATCACTTTCTGATCGGTATCGTCATCATTTAATGTGGTTAAATCCATTAATTCGATGGCGCGTTGTGCTGCCTTTTTTAAATCAGTCATAATAGCTCTCCAAAAAACAAACAAATAAATTCAATCGCTTAACTGCAGCGCTTAGAGGTGGCATTATTGTGATTATTTTTATATGGCCGGGCCTTCGGGCGGTGCCAAGTAACTTGTGTAGGGCAAATTACAAATTCTAGGTATTCAATCCAATCTATGCCTTGCATAGACATCCTGACACTTAACTAAAAGTGACCACGACTTGAATCCTTGAAGACCGGAAAGAGGATACTGTTAACTTCTAGTTCCTACTTTTCCGCGAAAAATCCGTTTTAACGCGAGAAAAACATAAACCTTTATATAAGTGCACCGCAAAGTTCGGGTGAATTTAGATAAAGATTCCTGAACTCAAAAAATAGGGAGCCGCGACTGGCGGCTCCACTTAACTACAACGAGTAATTAGAACTTATAAGTAGCAGACAGGTAGTGTGACCAACCTGTTGATTCTAAACCAACGATACCGCCTTTATCTTCTAACAGATAAACGTCTTTGAAGCCTTTCAGGCCGTAACCCAGAGCGTAGCGGTCAGAGTGCCAGTATAGACCGAAGAAGATGTTACCGCCGTTTGATGTCTTTGGAACAAACAGGTCATCAGTCGCATCTGCACCGAACTGCCAATCTAAGTAACCTTGGAATGACAGGAAGCTCTTGTTGTCGAAGAAGTAGAAAGGCTTGAACCAGTTTGCAGAGAATTGGTAACCATTCCACTCTTTAGCGTTCATGTCGTAGTAACCGTAAAGGTTCATGCCCGTTTTGCCTAACCAAGGTACGTTTACGTCAGCGCCCACACCCCAGAAAGTAGAGTTAACGCCTTCACCGTTCAAACCGTCCCAGTTGAACAAAGTAGAGAAGTAAACTTCTTGAACTGGACCGAAAGATAAATCTTTGCCAGTTAATGCATCGATAGAAACACGTGGAGCAAACTTCATGAATAGTTTGCTCGTGCCAGAACCTGGGTTCTTGTCACCATCTTTAGTGTTTTCGTTAGCTAAGTTGAATACGTCAACATAACCATAGAGATCGAAAACACCAGAACGGCCACCGAACTCCATTTCTAAGTAGTTATGCTGGTCACCAGAAGCTGGGTTATCTGGCTTTTCACCAATTGAGTACATGGCGTTGAATTGCATCCACTTATAATCAGTGCCGTGGAGATCGGTACGATCTGCAGCGAACGCATTGCCAGACATTGCAGCGATAGCAGTTGCAGCTAAAGCATAAGATTTTACGTTTTTCATCATCAACCCCATTTTTTTATTGTTGCTACCATCTAGGGTAGCGTTCTTTATTGTGTCCGCATTCTAACGCGATAAAAAATTTTCTCAATAATTTAAGGCAAAAATGAAAACACTAAATTCATTTATATGAACAAAATCATAACTTGGAAAAGCGATTACATCAGTTAATCGCGCATCCAGTGCTAACAGGAAAGCACCATCATTAAAGTTTAGTTGTAATTTAAATGATGCAATCACAGTGAAGCGTATTGCTGGAAACAATAGTTGAGTTAACTTAGGCCCCGCCCCTGCTGAGTCGGGACCTCATTGGCGGGGAATATTCCCCTTGCTTGTCAGTCTTAGATAGCTAAGAACAGGCCTGCAATTGTTGCGCTCATTAAATTAGCTAAAGAGCCGGCAATAACGGCACGGATACCTAATTTAGCTAAGTCATGGCGACGGTTTGGCGCCATAGCACCTAAACCACCCAGCAGAATCGCAATAGACGATAAGTTTGCGAAACCACACAGTGCGAACGAAATAATCGCTTTAGTTCTGTCGCTCATTGCCAGACCAGTTTCAGCAACCACCATACCGCCATCGGCGATGTCTTTCAGGTATGGAGCAAAGTTCAGGTAAGCAACAAATTCGTTAACGACGATTTTTTGACCGATGAAAGAACCCGCTACCAGCGCTTCGTTCCAAGGTACACCGATTAAGAATGCTAAAGGCATGAAGATGTAGCCCAGGATCAGTTCAAGGGTTAAACCTTCAACACCGAACCAGCCACCTACACCACCAATGATGCCGTTGATCATGGCGATTAAACCAACGAAAGCTAACAGCATTGCACCTACGTTTAGTGCTAAATGCATACCAGATGAAGCACCCGCTGCTGCAGCGTCTAATACGTTAGCTGGCTTATCAGGATCTTCTGGTAACTCTTCCATATCGTTTTTAGCAACGTCAGTTTCTGGGTGCATCAGCTTGGCCATTAACAGACCACCTGGTGCCGCCATGAAAGATGCCGCAACTAAGTATTCGATAGGTACACCCATCTGCGCGTAACCAGCCAGTACAGAACCAGCAATAGAGGCAAGACCACCTACCATGATCGCAAACAGTTCTGATTGAGTCATAGTTGGAATGAACGGACGAACCACTAATGGCGCTTCTGTTTGACCTACGAAGATGTTTGCAGTAGCAGACATAGACTCAGTACGGCTAGTACCTAGGGCTTTTTGCAGACCACCACCTATGATACGGATAATCCACTGCATTACGCCTAAGTAGTAAAGCACTGCAATCAGAGACGAGAAGAACACGATAACTGGAAGAACGTTTACCGCGAAGATAAAGCCCAGTTTGAAGTTGGCCAGATCACCAAATAGAAAGCCAATACCGTTTTGGGCATAGCCAATTACACTTGATACGGCATCAGACACGCTTTTCAGAATGTCTTTACCTACTGGAACCCACAGTACAAAACCACCGAAGGCAGCTTGAATTGCTAAAGCGCCACCCACTGTACGGACACTAATTGCTTTCTTGTTATTAGATAGGAGGAAACCTATCCCAAGTAGGACGACCACCCCTACTAAGCTCATCAATATATTCATCAACCATCACCCTATATTGTTAACACTTTTTTGTTTTGTTGTTAATCAACCTATTTCCGAGTCAAATTATACCCGATGAATAGTTGAAAATCGTCGTTTCGATCAAAATTTTAGAGATTAATTTCAACACCTTAGTGTAAAATGCTATTGCGACATACACCTGTTTAACGCTAAGTATTTAAAGGTTAAACAGTTGCACCGCATTCAAGACCAAGTGTTCTGATATTAGAACACTAGATTTTTTTTGCAAAGTCGCCATTTTGTCTAAAAAAAGCACAGCATTCGCGGGCTGATTGCGGGTTTCGGCAACATTAATTGGGGTCATGGAGGGAGAATCAGTCTCAAGTAGGAAACTGTTCAGGGGGAGTTCAGCAATGGTTTTAAGTAGCTTTTTGGCATTAGGATTCATGATGAGTCCACCAATACCGAGCTTAAAACCGAGTTTAAGGTATTCTTGAGCAGTTTCTGGACTACCAGAAAAAGCATGAATAACGCCACCGCGCGATAAATTGTGGCGCTTCAACAATGCAATGATTTCAGTGTGGGCTTTAACACTGTGGACAATTACCGGTAAGTTAACTTCTTTAGCAAGAATGAGTTGCGATTCGAAAACAGCAACTTGTCTATCCCAGTTTTCACTATGGCGTTTATCAAGCCCGCATTCGCCAATCGCGACAAAACGATGATTTCCTTTAGCAAGTTCAACCTGTTCACGTAAATCGGTTAATGCTTTTTTACACTCCTTGGGGATGAACCAAGGATGAATTCCTAGGGCAAAGTAATGTTGGTATTGTGCGGCAACTGCAAGTTGCTTGGCCCAATGTGCAGGGGAAACGCCTGGTATAATCAGATTTGTAATGCCTACCTGCTGCATACGTTCAACGACTTGATCACGGTCGGCATCAAATTCAGGAAAATCGATATGGGCGTGGGTATCTAGCATCTTGATTCCCTTTTTCAATCGCTAGTTTTTATTGGCCTCGCCTTTAGTGTCATTGGATAAAACGCGAGGAGAATGTTCAGCATTGGTAAAACTTAGCTTTGATACCTTAGAAGCCAGAGGTGGATCTTCTAACCTTGGCATACAGCAGCGCCGATTTTCGGGCGTCAGTCCCATCTTGTCACACCAGCGATTATAAGCTCCCCAACTACGGGTTATCCAGTTGAGCATATTGTCCCCTAACGTGTTTCAGCAGATACAAAAAAGGCGGTATCACACCGCCTTTTATTCTAGTCATCAAATTCTCTAGGATAAACCGAGATTTGATTAGTGCTCGCGGGTCTTCGCGAACTGGATATCTGGGTATCTTTCCATCGAAAGATTCAGGTTAACCATGGTCGGCGCAATATAGGTTAAGTTGTCACCACCATCGAGTGCCAAGTTAGCACTGCACTTACGGCGGAACTCCTCAAGCTTACGCTCATCTTTACAGTAAACCCAACGAGCGGTTGAAACGCTAATACCTTCGTAAATCGCTTCAACGTTATATTCACTCTTCAAGCGGCCAACGACTACTTCAAACTGCAGTACCCCTACGGCGCCCACGATTAAATCGTTCGAATCCAGCGGACGGAACACCTGCACCGCACCTTCTTCTGATAACTGTACTAAGCCCTTAAGCAATTGTTTTTGCTTAAGCGGATCGCGCAGACGAATTCGGCGGAACATTTCAGGCGCAAAGTTTGGCACGCCAGTGAAGCGGAATTTTTCACCCTGAGTAAAGGTGTCACCAATACGAATGGTGCCATGGTTATGCAATCCAATGATATCGCCCGGGTACGCAACTTCGGCGCGTTCACGGTCACCCGCCATAAAGGTTAAAGCATCGCTCACGTTCACATCTTTACCGATACGCACATGGTGCATCTTCATGCCCTGCTCATAGCGGCCTGAACAAACACGCATAAAGGCAACGCGGTCACGGTGTTTGGGATCCATGTTCGCTTGGATTTTGAACACAAAACCAGTGAATTTTTCTTCTTCAGGCAATACCACACGAGCATCACTCTCACGAGCCTGAGGTTTTGGTGCCCACTCAACAATACCGTCAAGGATATGATCGACACCAAAGTTACCTAATGCCGTACCGAAGAATACCGGCGTTAGTTCACCTTTTAGGAAGGCCTCATGGTCGAATTCATTCGATGCGCCACGCACCAATTCCATTTCTTCACGTAGATCGTCAGCATAGCTACCAATCGCTTTATCCAGCTCTGGATTATCGATGCCTTCAATCACGCGACGCTCTTGAATGGTGTGTCCCATACCGCTTTGGTAGAGCACTACTTCGTCACGCAGAATGTGGTAAACGCCCTTGAACTCTTTACCGCAGCCAATCGGCCAAGTAATCGGCGCACAGGCAATATTGAGTACGTCTTCAACTTCATCCATCAACTCGATTGGGTCGCGAATATCGCGGTCGAGTTTGTTCATGAAAGTCACGATCGGCGTATCACGCAGACGGGTTACTTCCATTAATTTGATGGTACGGTCTTCAACACCCTTTGCAGAGTCAATCACCATCAGACAAGAGTCTACGGCGGTCAGCGTACGGTAGGTATCTTCAGAAAAATCTTCGTGACCAGGAGTGTCGAGCAGGTTTACCAGAGCATTGCCATAGGGAAATTGCATAACAGAGGTCGTGATCGAAATACCACGGTCTTTTTCCATTTCCATCCAGTCAGACTTAGCGTGTTGACCCGATTTTTTACCCTTAACGGTTCCCGCCTTTTGCAATGCGTTTCCGAATAACAGTACTTTTTCGGTAATGGTGGTTTTACCCGCGTCGGGATGCGAAATAATCGCAAATGTGCGACGTTTATCGACCTCTACTTTATTGCCTGACATGTGAACCTATGTGCTCGTATCGCTAAAAAAGGCGCAAATTATAGCGCCTCAGTGTGGAATTGGCTAGGTAAAGCCCAAGATGCAACGCTCGGACTGGATTAACCTTAACTTAGTTTTAGTTGCTTGATTTTGCGACTTGGGATTGTTCAATCAAATCTTTGACTTTAGCTAATTCAACTCGAGCATATCTGTGCTCGACAAAATCATAGATATTCGTCGCAAGTGCTAAGCGGAAGTAATTAGCGGCATCCTGAAACTGCTTATTAGTGACCGCCATTTTGCCAAGATAAAAATACGCTTCACATAATCTTTCTGCATATTCTTTGGGATGGGTCAGGCCTAACTTGGCCGCTGCAAATACATCATCACGACTTTTTGTGCCGAGATAATAATCCACAATTACAGTTGACCAAGCATCGGCTTCAAGCGTTTTATGGTGCAGTGTTAGCTGACTCTTAGCTTCTTCAGCATTGTCCTTTGCCTGGATAAGATAAAGCCACAGCGCACGGTATCCGTCTTTGTTATCACCGGCATAAAACGCCTGCATATCTTTCACAGCCAGATCGGTGCGTCCACCATAATAAAGGGCAATACCGCGATTTAAATAGGCGTAATCATAATTGGGTGACAGTTCTAACACCCCATCAAAGGCCTCATAAGCACTGTCGTACTCACCTTCTTGAGTAAAATAAATACCTAAGAAATTATAGGCATCGGCTAAATCGGGTTGCAATTTTAACGCCTGCATGAAATCAATACGCGCCATTAGTCGTAAACCTACACTATCGTAGATAACACCTCGGTCGTAATGGAAGCGGGCTCTCTGCTCATTGGTCAGTTCAACCGCCGATAGAATCTCGTTGAGTTTGGCAAGCGTGACTTCCACTTTGTAGTCGGGCATCACTGGTGCTATCACCAATTTACCTTCAACATCATTGCGGTTGTCCAAGGGAGAGCCAGTGGTCGCACAACCAGCCAACATCAAGCTTGCTCCTGCCAGCACTGCAACAACAGCAGTTCTAATTTTCAGACTCATCCATTTCTACCTTATTTAGTTCCCGACTTACGCAGATGAATGTTCATCATAGCAATCCCACATAAGGACTGCTATTGACGAATAGCATTAAACACAACTTTATTAAATCTAAACAAACAAAAAGGAGATCAATTGATCTCCTTTTTCTATAGCAACTTACGTACTAGGCAAATTGTACCCAGAAGGTAAATTACTCTGCAGCAGGCTCTTTAGTTTGCGCTTCTTTAATTGACAGACGTACGCGACCTTGACGGTCCACTTCCATCACCTTAACGGTAACTTCTTGGTTCAGTTCAAGGTGGTCAGATACGTTTGCAACACGCTCATCGCTGATTTGCGAAATGTGCACTAAACCGTCTTTACCTGGCAGAATGTTAACAAAGGCACCGAAGTCAACGATACGGATAACTTTACCGTTGTAGATACGACCCACTTCAACTTCTGAGGTGATTTCTTCGATACGACGTATTGCTTCTTTGGTCGCTTCACCATTCGAAGAAGCAATCTTCACAGTACCGTCATCTTCCAGTTCGATAGTAGTGCCGGTTTCTTCAGTCAGTGCACGAATTACCGCGCCGCCTTTACCGATAACATCACGGATCTTCTCTGGGTTGATCTTGATAGTAGTGATACGTGGAGCGTGGTCAGAGATATCATCGCGGTGTGAACCAATCGCTTGATCCATCACGTTCAGGATATGTACACGTGCGCCGTAGGCTTGTTGCAGTGCAATTTCCATGATTTCTTTAGTGATACCTTCGATCTTGATATCCATTTGCAGTGCAGTCACACCGTCACGGGTACCCGCTACTTTGAAGTCCATATCACCTAAGTGGTCTTCGTCACCTAGGATGTCAGACAGAACAACAAAGTCATCACCTTCTTTTACTAGACCCATAGCGATACCCGCTACAGACGTCTTGATCGGTACACCCGCGTCCATCAGTGCTAGAGAAGTACCACACACTGAAGCCATAGAGCTTGAACCGTTTGATTCAGTGATTTCAGATACGACACGAACGCTGTACGGGAACTCTTCAGCCGTTGGCATAACCGCATTGATACCGCGCCATGCAAGCTTACCGTGACCGATTTCGCGGCGTTTTGGTGAGCCCACCATACCTGTTTCACCCACAGAGTATGGAGGGAAGTTGTAGTGCAGCATAAAGCGGTTAGTACGCTCACCCATGATGCTGTCGATCTTCTGTGCATCACGCTCAGTACCTAATGTACAAGTTACAAGCGCTTGGGTTTCGCCACGGGTGAACAGTGCACTACCGTGGGTACGTGGTAATACGCCAGCTAAAACGCTTAACGCACGAACCATATCTGGCTCACGACCGTCGATACGCGGCTCACCACGAATAATGCGGCCACGAACCACTTTCTTTTCTAAGCTACCAAGCAGGCCGTCAACTTCGCGTAAATCCACTTCTGGGTTAGTAGCCAGCAACGCTTCTTTAGCAGCAGCTTTAACCACAGCAACTTGAGCATAACGCTCTTGTTTAACTTGGATTTGGTACGCTTCAACAAAGCCTGCTTCAGCTAATTCTTTAACTTGAGCAACTAAGGCTTCATTCGCAACAGGTGCAGTCCAGTTCCACGCTGGTTTGCCTGCTTCTGCTTTGAATTCGTTGATGGCTTTGATCACAACTTGTTGTTGGTCATGGCCGTAAACCACTGAGCCTAACATCACTTCCTCAGGTAATGCTTGGGCTTCTGACTCAACCATCAATACTGCGCTTTCAGTACCAGCAACAACTAGGTTTAATTGGCTTGTCGCTAACTGATTAACAGTTGGGTTCAGCACATATTCGCCATTGATGTACCCCACACGAGCCGCACCTAATGGACCGCTAAATGGGATACCCGAAATGGCTAGCGCAGCCGAAGTACCAATCATCGAAATAACATCTGGCTCGATTTGTGGATCGACAGACACTACAGTGATGATCACTTGAACTTCGTTTGTGAAACCATTAGGGAAAAGAGGACGAATTGGACGGTCGATCAGACGAGCGATTAATGTTTCATCTTCTGAAGGACGGCCTTCACGCTTAAAGAAACCACCAGGAATTTTACCCGCTGCGTAGCTCTTTTCTTGATAGTTAACAGTCAGAGGGAAAAAATCACGGCCCGCTTCTGCTTCTTTTTTACCAACAACGGTAACTAACACTGTCGTGTCACCCATGCTGGCTAAAACGGCAGCGTCTGCTTGACGTGCGATTACACCTGTTTCCAGGGTGACTGTATGTTGACCATACTCAAAACTCTTTACAATTGGATTCACGTGACCCATTCCTTAATTAATAACCTTGAATTACGCGCGTAAGTATACTGCAATTATCGACGATAGATAAAGAGTAGTTCGTGATGACAAAGATCTATCTTTGTCACTAAAGTGGTTATGTGAACAAAGAGTTATCGCTATACTTTAAAAGACGGTATTACCACTGAATAAATCGACAAAATAGGATGGGTTGAATGACGGGTCGCTTTAAATCCTTAACATGGAAACAAACCAACCTCGTCGTATTTACTGCACTTTTTTTTGCGGTAGCCGTCTTTATTATCGAAATTGCGCTGATGGTTGTCTCGACCAAACAGCAACTTACCCTTACTCAGCAGGAGCTACTCGACTCAGTAGAACAACCAGCCGCGAATGCTGTTTGGGCGCTAGATGATAATCTTGCACGGCAAACCCTCGAAGGCGCTTTAAAAGTTGAACATGTGGGCTCTGCCATTATCGAACTCGATGACGGTTCTATGTTTGTATCCGTAAGCAATAACAAGAAAAATACGCCTCCAACTTTCCTTGGTTTAAGCAATAAACTCTTCGATGATCTCAAAGAAAAATCTCGGCCATTATATCGGCCATTCTATTTTGAAGGCACGCAAAAACAGCAACTTATCGGTACATTGACAATAATTTATGACACCGAAGAACTCACTAATGCCTTATTCTCGCAGTTAAAATTAGGCTTTTTTGCCACCCTAGCACGCGCGCTACTATTAACCTTAGTATTATCCGCCGTTTTCCATCGTTTCTTGACCCAGCCAATCGCTCAAATAAGCGAGGCTATCGATAAAATTGACCCTGAATTTCCCGATGAGCATTTACTTCCCACATCCAAAGCCCATAAGGATGATGAGCTAGGATTAGTCACGGCAAAATTTAATCAAATCTTGGCGCAGTTCAGCCAAACTCAGAACAAATTACGAAAGATGGCCACACGTGATCCACTGACCGGATTACCTAACCGAACATTGTTACTCGAAACTATCGCGGTCACAATCCAGCGCTATCGCGTCCATAAGCAAAGTTTTGTGCTGATGTTTATCGACTTAGATCGGTTTAAAAACATTAACGACTCTCTTGGGCATGCATTAGGCGATCAGTTTCTGGCTCGCATAGCCCGCATTTTAGAGCGTGTTGTCGGCGATAAAGGTAGCGTTTCTAGGCTAGGGGGCGATGAATTTGTGATTTTAGCCGACTCGGTGCATTCACCCGATCAGGCTGCAGATTTTGTTGATAAACTGCTACTCCAGCTTAATGTGCCAATTCAGCTTAATGAACACGCCATCCATCCTGCAGCCTCCATTGGAATTTCAATTTATCCCGAGGATGGCAATACTGCCGAGGATCTTATCCGTCATGCCGATATTGCCATGTACAGCGCCAAAGCTGCAGGCTCTAATCAATGGGCATTTTTTAAACAACAAATGACTGAGAGAGCCGCCGTGCGCTTACGCACGGAAGCCTCCCTTCATGATGCATTAAAAAACAATGAGTTCTTATTGTATTTCCAGCCTAAATTTGATCTGCAAACGGGAAAAATAACCGCCTGTGAAGCCCTTATTCGCTGGCAAAAAGATGGACGACTAATCAGCCCTATCTCGTTTATCCCAGTTGCCGAAGAAACCGGGATAATCGTCCCCATTGGCCGTTGGGTCATAGAGCAAAGCTGTAAAACTATTCGTGATTGGATAAAAAAATATAATTTTGCCATTCCTATTGCTATTAACGTTGCATCACAGCAATTTGCCGACGCAAGTCTAGTATCGGACATCAAGCAAATGGCGCTGAGATATCAAATCCAACCCGAACTGCTCGAAATTGAAATTACCGAAACATCGTTAATGAATGACATTGAGCTAGCGATAAATAAATTAGAACAACTGAAAACTGCAGGCTTTGGTATTGCCGTCGATGACTTTGGTACCGGCTACTCGTCGCTATCTTACCTAAGGCATTTGCCCATTACGACCATGAAAATTGATCGTTGTTTTGTGTCCGATTTACCGAATGATAGCGCCATCGCTTCGACTATCTTGATGCTCGGAAAACAATTGAATCTAACTATCGTTGCCGAAGGTATCGAGAATCAACAGCAACTCAATTGGCTTAAGGATAATCATTGTCAGGTGGGTCAGGGATTTTATTTTAGCCAGCCACTGCCTGTCGCTGAATTTGAAGCCTTGTATATAGCCAGTCAAACAGCAACCGTCAGTCACTTGGAAAACTCCCGCGGCGCATAATTTGTGCTTCGCTTTGGCGGAATAACAGTCAATAAAAAAGGAGGCTAGGCCTCCTTTTTTATGTTAGTAAACGTAGAATTAACGACGTAAACCTAACTTTTGGATCAGCGCGCTGTAACGCTCAGTTTCAGTACGCTTCAGGTAAGCTAATAACTTACGACGAGCGCTAACCATACGTAACAGACCACGACGAGAGTGGTGATCGTGGATGTGCTCTTTGAAGTGATCTTGCAAGTGGTTGATTTGAGCAGTTAACAGTGCAACTTGAACTTCAGTTGAACCAGTGTCGTTTGCACCACGGCCAAATTCAGCCAGGATCTTTGCTTTCGCTTCAGTACTTAGTGACATGTGTCTCTCCAAATATATAATGTGAATCTCTAGCCGATCACTAACTCAGCCAGAGGGCGCGCTATTCTACCCATAATCCCTTGCCCGCGCAATAAAAAGCCAAGGAGTTAATCAACATCTGCGTTAATTAACTATTGGGCTGCAGCCTCGTGCATCACAATTAAACGCTTAGGCGCAAGTAAGCCATCGTCGTTCATCTCGCCAATACCCACGAAACGACGCTCAGTTCCTAGGGTAATACGGACCAACTCGTTTGGGCGTAAACCACTCACACGCACCGCTTGACCTTGCATCAGGTAAGCAGAACTGGCATCGGGTACGTTAACCTCGGGGAAATCGGCCACCGCGGTATCCATTGGTAATAACAGTGGATCCAATAAACTGCTTGGATCAACCTGTTGCTCCTGCGCCTCGTTCACCAGCGCCTCAAGTTGTTCGAGAGTCACCATTTTCGCGTATGGGTAATGCGCGACTTGAGTACGACGCAACATGATGACATGTGCGCCGCAGCCTAACATCTCGCCTAAATCATCAATAATTGTGCGAATGTAAGTGCCCTTAGAACAATGAATATCTAAGGTCAGCTCATCAGCTTCGAGGCTGATAAAATTCAGCTCAAATACGGTGATTGGGCGAGCCTCACGGGGAACTTCAATGCCTTCACGGGCATATTTGTACAGTGGTTGCCCTTGGTACTTAAGCGCCGAATACATCGAAGGGATTTGCTGCGTATCACCACGGAAATGATCAAGGGCAACATCGAGTTGCTCTGTCGTAAATTCGATTGGGCGTGTCTGTACCACTTCACCGTCGGAGTCACTGGTATCGGTACGTTGCCCCAACTTTGCGGTGACAAGATAACGCTTATCGGCATCAAGCAGGTGCTGGGAAAACTTAGTCGCTTCCCCTAAACACACAGGTAACATCCCGGTCGCTAAGGGATCGAGTGCTCCCGTATGCCCTGCTTTGTTTGCATTAAAAAAGCGTTTTACACGCTGCAACGCAAAGTTTGAGCTCATGCCAGTGGCCTTATCGAGCAATACAATACCGTCGATATATCGGCCCTTAGGACGTCTTGCCATTACGCTTTACCTTCAGAGTCATCGCTATCTGCGATGTCACTATCTGTCACATCTGAATCGCCGGTCGCATCGGCATCGTCGGTACCAAACTGTTGCTGCTTGGCCTTATCACGGGCAGTCACTTGGCTAACGAGATTAGACATACGCATACCTTCAACAAGTGAGCTGTCGTAAACGAAACGTAGCTCAGGCATGACTCGTAGCTTCATGCGACCTGCCACTAAAGTACGGATATAAGGTGCAGCAGCAATAAGTGCGTTGAGTTTCTCTTGCACTACATCTTTGTCTTCTTCAAAGAAGGTCACAAACACTTTGGCAAAGCTTAAGTCACGGGAGACATCAACGTCATTTACGGTAACAAAACCAATGCGGGGATCTTTCATGTCGCGTTGCAATACCACGGCAAGCTCCTGCTGAAGCTGCTGGGCTATGCGACGTGTACGACTGAATTCTTTTGCCATAATAGATTTACCATAGCTATGTCATTAAATTGAAAGGGCGGCTAATGCCGCCCTCTTTATCTTTAAAGTGTACGTGCCACTTCGACGGTTTCGAATACTTCGATTTGGTCACCCACGCGGACATCGTTGTAGTTCTTAACACCGATACCACATTCCATGCCATTACGAACTTCATTGACGTCGTCTTTAAAGCGACGTAACGATTCGAGTTCGCCTTCGAAGATCACCACGTTATCACGCAGTACGCGGATTGGTGCGCTGCGTTTAATGGTTCCTTCTGTCACCATACAACCAGCGATTGCGCCCAGTTTTGGTGATTTGAACACGTCACGTACTTCAGCCAGACCGATAATCTGTTGTTTGAATTCTGGTGACAGCATACCTGTCATCGCAGCTTTCACTTCATCAATCAAATTATAGATAACGCTGTAGTAACGTAAATCTACGCTTTCGTTTTCGATGGTCTTACGTGCCTGAGCATCAGCACGGACGTTAAAACCAACCATGATAGCGTTTGACGCAGCTGCTAGCGTTGCATCAGTTTCGGTCAGCGCACCCACACCGCGAGCAATGATGTTCACTTTCACTTCGTCGGTAGACAGACCCATTAATGAATCGGTAATCGCTTCGAGTGAACCTTGAACGTCTGCTTTCAGAACGATGTTCAGTTCCTTCACTTCGCCTTCGGTCATGTTTGCAAACATGTTTTCCAGCTTAGATTTTTGCTGACGTGCTAATTTCACGTCACGGAACTTACCTTGACGGTACAGTGCGACTTCACGTGCTTTACGCTCATCGCGAACAACTGTTGCTTCGTCACCTGCAGATGGCACACCTGACAGACCTAAAATCTCAACAGGAATAGATGGACCCGCTTCAGTGATTGAACGACCATTCTCGTCCTTCATCGCACGAATTTTACCGTACTCTAAACCACAAAGTACGATGTCACCTTGGCGCAGTGTACCTTCTTGTACCAGAATGGTAGCCACAGGGCCGCGACCTTTGTCCAGTTGTGACTCAATTACCACACCGGCAGCCATACCATCACGTACCGCTTTAAGCTCTAAAACTTCAGCTTGCAGTAGAATGCCTTCAAGTAAATCATCAACGCCTTCACCTGTCTTAGCCGATACGAAGGCAAACATGTTGTCTCCGCCCCAATCTTCAGACATAACGCCGTGCTGTGACAGTTCGTTTTTAACACGATCGATATCCGCTTCCGGCTTATCCATCTTGTTAACCGCAACGATTAATGGCACGTTACCCGCTTTAGCGTGTTGAATCGCTTCGATAGTTTGTGGCATCACGCCATCGTCAGCCGCGACAACCAGAATAACGATGTCCGTCGCCTTAGCACCACGTGCACGCATTGCGGTAAACGCGGCGTGACCTGGGGTATCAAGGAAAGTGATCATGCCGTTTTCAGTCTCAACATGGTATGCACCAATATGTTGAGTAATACCACCGGCCTCACCCGCTGCGACTTTCGCACGGCGGATATAGTCAAGCAGAGACGTTTTACCATGGTCAACGTGACCCATGATGGTTACTACTGGCGCACGAGGCTCAAGCTTAACACCACCTTCCTCATCACGATCAGAAAGAACCTGTTGCTCTAATTCGTTTTCACGGATCAGTACCACTTTGTGGCCCATTTCTTCAGCAACTAATTGAGCGGTTTCTTGATCTAACACTTGGTTGATCGTCACCATAGAGCCCATTTTCATCATTTGCTTGATGATTTCAGTCGCTTTAACCGCCATTAAGTGCGCAAGTTCTGCAACAGTAACCGTTTCACCGATACGTACGTCACGGTTTACTGCAGCTACAGGCTTGTTGAAGCCGTGTGCCATAGATTCTGGCGCAGTACTGCGGTTACGCATGTGCTTCTCGCGACCTTCGCGGCCATCACGCGCATCTTTGCCGCCACGTTTGGTCTTTGCCGTGTTCTTGTTACGTGCACGACGACCACGCTTTTCTTCATCCATATCAGATGAATCTTCAGCGGCACGTGCCACTTTAGAGGTCGTGATATGGTGATCGCTCATGCGCTCAGCTTCTTTACGTTGACGCTCTTCTTCGTCCCAACGCTTAGAGTTTTCTTCCGCGAGTAGACGAGCTTTCTCAGCCGCTTTAGCCGCTTCTTCGTCTTGTTTGCGTTTAGTCGCTTCAGCTTGAGCTGCTTTTAAGCGCTCAGCTTCAATACGTGCAGCTTCCGCTTCTGGCGAGGTATCTTTAGGTGATTTTTCAGCCGCTTTTGCTTTTTCTGCATCAGCTTTAGCCTTGGCTTCCGCTTTGGCGGCCGCTTCAGCTTTAGCTTTGGCATCGGCCTCAGCTTTTGCCTTAGCTTCAGCAGCTGCTTTTGCCTGAGCTTCTGCTTCAGCTTGCGCTTTGGCTTCTTCTTCAGCTTTCAGAGCCGCTTCATTCACATCGCGCTTAACGAAGGTACGAGTCTTACGCACTTCAACCTTCACGTCTTTAGACTGACCACCATTACCGGCCACACTCAGGGTCGATACGGTTTTACGTTGCAACGTCATCTTAGTTGGTGTGCTTTCGCCACCATGCTGCTTTTTCAGATAATCCAGTAACTGCTGCTTTTCAGCTTCAGACACGTTATCAGTTTGGCCTTTCTTAATTCCGGCCTGAGTGAATTGCTCAATCAGACGCTCAACACTTTTACCCACTTCCGTGGCCAATTTCTCTACGGTAGTATCTGCCATCAGTTAAATCCCCCTGTTGATCGACTTATGCTTCTTCGCCAAACCAACAGATGTTGCGGGCAGCCATGATAAGCGCACCTGCTTTTTCTTCTGTCAATTCTTCAATTTCGATCAAATCATCAATGCCTTGTTCAGCCAAGTCTTCAAGAGTCACAATACCTTTGCTAGCTAAAACATAGGCTAAGTGTCTTTCAACACCTTCAAGTGCTAACAACTCTTCACTTGGCTCCACACCATCAAGTGCTTCTTCGGATGCGAGAGCTCGAGTCGAGATCGCAGCCTTAGCACGCTCACGTAATGCTTCGACGATATCTTCATCGAAACCATCAATTGCTAATAATTCAGATACAGGCACATAGGCAACTTCTTCTAATGAAGTGAAACCTTCGTCAGCCAGTACTTGAGCAAAATCTTCATCTACATCTAGTGCTTGAATGAACAGTTCTTTCACCTTCGCGCTTTCGGCTTGGTGTTTCTTATTCATGTCTTCCACTGTCATCACGTTCAGCTCCCAACCCGTCAGTTGAGTCGCTAAACGGACGTTTTGACCGTTACGGCCAATCGCTTGTGCCAGGCTTTCGGCCTCAACCGCGATATCCATAGAGTGGTTGTCTTCATCAACGATGATAGAAGCCACATCCGCTGGCGCCATAGCATTGATAACAAATTGTGCAGGGTTTTCATCCCATAACACGATATCGACGCGCTCACCGCCTAATTCATTCGACACCGCCTGAACACGCGCGCCACGCATACCAACGCACGCACCGATTGGATCGATACGACGGTCATTTGACTTAACCGCGATCTTAGCGCGAGCACCAGGATCACGGGCAGCGCCCATTACTTCAATCAGCTCATCGGCAATTTCAGGTACTTCGACACGGAACAGCTCAATCAGCATGTCTGGCTTGGTACGAGTTAAGAATAACTGTGCGCCGCGGGCTTCGGGACGAACTGAGTACAGTAATGCACGCACGCGGTCACCAGGACGGAAAGATTCGCGTGAAATTAAGTCTTCACGGAATAATACGCCGTCAGCGTTGTTACCTAAGTCAACCACCACACTTTCGCGGGTCGCTTTTTTCACCACCCCGGTGATCAGCTCGCCTTCTTTATCTTGGAACTGTTCAACCACCTGCGCACGCTCGGCTTCACGTACTTTTTGTACGATCACTTGCTTAGCGGTTTGCGTGGTAATACGGTCAAATACCACAGATTCGATCTGGTCTTCAATATAATCACCAGGTTGAATTTCTGGGTCTTCAAAACGAGCCGCTTCCAGCGTAATTTCGCGGAATGGGTTTTCTAAGGCTACGCCCTTATCATCGATAACCATCCAACGACGGAAAGTGTCGTAGGCACCGGTTTTACGGTCGATGCATACACGAACGTCGATATCGCCTTCGTATTTTTTCTTGGTTGCAGTAGCCAGAGCAGTCTCTAGCGCTTCAAAAATTTTCTCGCGTGGAACGGCTTTTTCATTTGAAACCGCTTCAGCGACTAGCAGAATCTCTTTATTCATTTCGTCTTGCCTCGTTCACCTTGAAACCATCAAAACTTAGCGATGATGTTGCCTTTACGGATATTATCCAAGGCGACAACTAGCTCTTTACCATTCACATTTAACGTGAGCATTTGCCCGTCAACCTGCATAATGGCGCCTTTTAAATTACGAGTACCAGCAACGGGCATCGTTAATTGCACTTTTACATCTTCACCCACGTAAGCACCGTACTGTTCAGCAGTAAATAATGGTCTATCTACGCCAGGTGAAGAAACCTCTAGGGTATATTCGGTAGAAATAGGGTCTTCAACGTCAAGAACAGCACTGACTTGACGGCTCACACTGGCACAATCTTCAATGTTGATACCATTTTCGCCATCGATGAACACGCGCAGGATTGAATGCTTTCCCGCTTGCACATATTCAATGCCCCATAACTGAAAGCCTAACGCTTCCACTGGTACCTTGAGCATTTCTGCCAGTCTGGATTCTAAAGTTGCCAAAATTGACCCCCGAAAAAAACAAAAAAGGGCTTAATAGCCCTAGTAAAACGTCGCATGAGCATACGACAAATTTAAAAGTCTCAGATAACAAAAAACCCCGTAATCACGAGGTCATTAATATCTAAAACCTGTAAACCATAACGAATTCAAACACTATTCGTTACTAGGAGCTGGTTGCGGGGGCCGGATTTGAACCGACGACCTTCGGGTTATGAGCCCGACGAGCTACCAAGCTGCTCCACCCCGCGTCAACTGTGTGCAAGTATATTGACTATCGTCCTTCCTTGCAATAATTAAGTCAGAACCTATTTCGTCTTACTTAATTATATTTGGTGCCGAGAGCGGGACTTGAACCCGCACGTCCGTTAGGACACAGCCACCTCAAGGCTGCGCGTCTACCAATTTCACCACCTCGGCGACACCCTTTTCTAGTCAGGAATTTTGGTTTCTGACTTTTCGGTTGCTTGATCAACTGGCTGAGTTACCTGTTCATCAGAACCTAAATTTTTCCATGCATCTTCATTTTTTGCGTGGTTTGCACTTAAGTTGCCGATCAGCAAACTTAACGTGAAAAACGCAATGGCAAGAATCGCCGTAGTGCGTGTCAGGAAATTGCCTGAACCGCGAGAACCGAATAAGGTACCTGACGCACCAGCGCCAAACGAGGCACCCATGTCAGCTCCTTTACCTTGCTGGATTAGGATCAGGCCAATTAAACCTAATGCAACCAACAAGTAAACAACTACTAAAACTTCATACATATTATGCGCTCATCGCTATGGTACACAGACTTAAAAACTCGGTCGAGTTTAAACTGGCACCGCCAATCAGTCCACCATCAACATCAGGTTGGGCAAACAAATCTGCAGCATTACTCGGCGTTACACTACCACCGTAGAGAATCCTGATATTTTCTCCGATAAACGGAGACACTTCAGAGAGACGCTTGCGAATAAACGCATGTACTTCTTGTGCCTGCTCTGGTGTCGCGCTTTTACCTGTTCCTACGGCCCAAAGTGGCTCATAGGCGATAATCGCGTTATCAAAAGCCATAGTGCCATTCTTTTGGATCACTACATCCAACTCTTCAGCAATCACCTCGAAGGTACGTCTTGCTTCACGCGCCGGACCGGACTCACCCACACATAAAATCGGGGTTAAACCGTGCTTTTGTGCAGCGGCAAATTTCTCCGCTACGATATTACTCGTCTCTCCGTACATACGGCGACGTTCAGAATGCCCGATAATCACATAGCGACAACCGGCATCTTTAAGCATCTGACCTGAAACTTCACCTGTATAAGCACCAAAATCATGTTGACTTAGATTTTGTGCGCCCATCCGAACAAGTGAGCCATCTAAGGCTTCTTTGTTGGCTTCAAGCAGTTGCCTAACGCTTTCTAGATAGATAGAAGGCGGGCATAAAACCACTTCAGCTGAATCATTTTGGAGCTTCGAGGCAAACTTTTTGAAAAGCTCTTGGGCTAAGCCCGCGCTGCCATTCATTTTCCAGTTACCAGCTACCATAGGACGTCTGAGTGCCATCACTGTCTCCTCTGAAAGCGGCGTGAATAATAGCGAACCAGATATTAAGTTACAATAGCTTTTTTCGAAATTATTCACTTCTTTGAATTGAGTGCTCAGTTTTTACACTCAACTTAACAATTCTGATTATTAATGCAGCTAACGCTTTCATTTTCAATGGCATCAGCTGCATTCAATACCAACTATAACGGAAATTAACTTGCTGATTTTACCGCATCGGCAATGAAATTAGCATGTGCTAACACAGTAGCATGCTCATCCCCTTCAACCATCACGCGGATTAGTGGTTCAGTACCCGACTTACGTAAAAGTACTCGTCCGCGAACACCTAATTGGGATTCAACCTGTGCCTGTGCCGCTTTGACTTTCTCTGAGCTTAAGGGATTGTGGTTACCTTCGAAGCGAACGTTAACCAATACCTGAGGCAACATTTCCATCGGTGCGGTGAGTTGCTCTAAGGTTGCATTCTGACGACGCATTGCAGCAAGCACGAGAATACCCGCCACAATTCCGTCACCGGTTGTGCCATGATCGAGATTAAGCACGTGGCCAGAGTTTTCGCCCCCAATACGCCAATCTAGCTCCTTTAGCATTTCCATCACATAGCGGTCACCGACCTTAGAGCGAGCAAACGGAATATCCAATGATTGCAACGCTAAATCTAAGCCAAGGTTCGACATTAAGGTACCCACCACACCGCCACGCAATACGCCGCGCGCTTTGGCATCACAGGCTAGGATATAAAGAATTTGATCGCCATCGACAACTTCACCTTTACTGTTAACCATCATAATACGGTCACCGTCACCGTCTAAGGCAATCCCCAGATCAGCACCTTCGGCTAACACGGTTTCGCAAATTTTGCCCATCGACGTCGCGCCAACTTTGTCATTGATGTTCACACCATTTGGTTTGTCACCAATGCTGATAACCTCGGCGCCTAACTCACGAAAAACAGCAGGGGCGATGTGGTAGGTCGCGCCATGGGCACAGTCCACCACAATTTTTAAACCTGTCAGGGTTTGATCGGCTGGAAAATTACCTTTGCAATATTCAATGTAACGTCCGCGGGCATCTTCAATGCGAGACACCTTTCCCATTAAATGGGATTCGACACACTCGAGAGGCTTTTCCAATTCAGCTTCAATTTCAAGCTCTAGGTTATCGTCTAACTTACTGCCATCGGTAGAGAAAAACTTAATACCATTATCGTAATAAGGATTATGGGAAGCACTGATCACAATTCCCGCCTCGGCACGGAAAGTGCGGGTCAGATAAGCGACCGCCGGAGTGGGCATTGGCCCCATAAGCATCACATTTAACCCTGCTGCTGAAAGACCCGCTTCTAGAGCCGACTCAAACATGTAACCTGAAATTCGGGTGTCTTTGCCGATAATGACTTTTTTTGTGCCACTACGCGACAATACTCGTCCTGCCGCCCAACCTAACTTCAAAGCCAGCTCCGGCGTCATTTGACCTGCACCCACTTTGCCACGAATACCATCTGTTCCAAAAAATTTACGTTCTGTCATATCGCCCCACACTAAACAAAATCCCTTTGAATTGGGATAAATCACTATACACACTACAGACCATAAATTGGTTACTTGTTGTTGGCCTGCACCGCTTCTAATACTTTAAGAATATCAATCGTTTCTGCAACATCATGAACTCGAATAATGTGCGAGCCCTTTTGCGCTGCAATCAAAGCGCCCGCGAGACTACCTGCAAGCCTTTCTGTGGTGGGGCGCTCGAGCAGATTACCGATCATGCTCTTACGGGACAAACCAATCAATATAGGTAGCTCAAAAGAATGGAACGCTTCTAGCTTTGCCAGTAGTTCATAATTGTGTTCCAAGGTTTTACCAAAGCCAAAGCCAGGATCAATCAACAAATTTTCACGTTTAATTCCAGCCTCGAGACAAGCCTGAACTCGTCCTTTCAAGAACCCCGAGACATCCGATACCACATCTTGATATTCAGGTGCGCTCTGCATACTGCGAGGTTGCCCCTGCATATGCATTAAACAGACAGGTACATTCAAACTTGCAGCGACCTCAAGTGCGCCAGGCTCCATCAGCGCGCGAACATCATTAATCAGATGCGCGCCAGCATCAATAGCTTGGCGCATGACTTCGGGCTTACTGGTATCAACAGAGATCCATACATCATGATACTGCGCCACATAACGCACCAGCGGAATAACCCTTGCTAATTCTTCTTCAAGCGCAACATCCGCTGCGCCAGGGCGGGTTGACTCACCGCCAATATCGATAATCTTTGCCCCCTGCAACACCATTTCATCGGCATGCTTGCAGGCTAATTCGAAGGAGGAAAATTGGCCGCCATCGGAAAAAGAATCTGGGGTCACATTAAGAATCCCCATCACAACGGGCGAAGCAAGGGACAATCGCTTAGTACCTGCAACTAATTCGAACACGCATTTACTCCATAAACAACCACTTGCCAGCCTTTTAGCGAGTTGACAAGAAAACAGGATGATTCACTTCCAATTGCCCGAGTTTCAAGGCAATTTCTAGCAAGATAAAACAAGAAAACCCCTAGACGGGGTTTTCTCTTAACAACAACGGATTACTTCACCGGTGATTCATCGGCATCGTTAAGGTCTGTATCTGCAACGGGAGTTTCCGCTTCATCAGCCTTATAGCTTGGTTCACCCTTGCCGCTACCTTTGTCGTTTGAACCATTGTCATCGGCCTGCCAATCGGCTGGCTGACGTACTTCACGACGATTCATCAAATCATCAATCTGTACTGAATCAATGGTTTCATACTTCATCAGGGCATCTTTCATCGAATGTAAAATATCGATGTTATCCACCAATATTTGCTTCGCACGGCCGTAGTTCTTGTCAATAAAGGCCTTAACTTCAGCATCGATCAGCGTCGCAGTTTCATCGGACATCGCCTTGGCTTTGCCCATGCTACGACCTAAGAACACTTCACCTTCTTCCTCTGCATAGAGTAATGGGCCGAGTTTGTCGGAGAAGCCCCACTGGGTCACCATGTTACGGGCAATCGACGTAGCATACTTAATGTCTTGCGAAGCACCGGTTGACACTTTTTCAGTGCCATAAATCAGTTCTTCTGCTAAACGACCACCATAGGCAACCGAGATTTGGCTTTCTAACTTACGGCGGCTTTGGCTTATTGCATCTGCCTCAGGCAAGAAAAACGTCACACCGAGCGCTCGGCCGCGAGGAATAATAGTGACCTTATGAACAGGGTCATGCTCGGGCACTAAACAGCCCACAATCGCATGGCCGGCTTCATGGTACGCGGTCATTTCTTTTTCTGCTTCAGACATCACCATAGAGCGGCGCTCAGCACCCATCATGATTTTATCTTTGGCACGTTCAAACTCTTCCATACCCACTACACGGCGGTTACCGCGCGCAGCAAAGAGTGCAGCTTCGTTAACTAGGTTTGCTAAGTCAGCACCAGAGAAACCAGGTGTACCACGGGCGATCACACTTGCTTTAACATCTTCAGAAAGCGGCACTTTACGCATATGTACTTTCAGAATTTGCTCACGGCCGCGAACATCTGGGAGGCCAACAACCACTTGACGGTCAAAACGACCTGGACGAAGCAAGGCAGAGTCAAGTACGTCTGGACGGTTAGTCGCTGCAATCACGATAATCCCTTCGTTACCTTCGAAGCCATCCATCTCAACCAGCATTTGGTTAAGGGTTTGCTCACGCTCATCATGACCACCACCTAAACCCGCGCCGCGTTGGCGACCTACTGCATCGATTTCGTCGATAAAAATGATGCAAGGCGCAGACTTTTTAGCCTGTTCAAACATGTCGCGCACACGGGATGCACCGACACCGACGAACATTTCAACGAAATCTGAACCCGAAATGGTAAAGAAAGGCACTTTAGATTCGCCGGCAATCGCCTTAGCCAGTAAGGTTTTACCTGTTCCAGGAGGCCCCACCATCAGTACGCCCGTAGGAATACGGCCACCGAGTTTTTGGAATTTGGTTGGGTCGCGTAGGTAATCAACCAACTCTTTTACTTCTTCCTTGGCTTCATCACAGCCAGCAACATCCGCAAAAGTAGTTTTAATTTGATCTTCACTCATCAGCTTGGCTTTGCTCTTGCCAAAGGACATAGCACCTTTGCCACCGCCGCCCTGCATCTGGCGCATAAAGAAAATCCACACCCCGATCAAGAGCAGCATTGGGAACCATGAAATGAAGATCTGAGTTAGGAAGCCTGACTCTTCCGCCTCTTGGCCCTTCATTGTGATGCCTTTACGGTCAAGATCGTTAATTAAATCTTGGTCATACAGAGGCATGATCGTAGTGAACTTTTCGCCCGTACGCTTAGCGCCTTCGATAGTACGTTGGTCGCTTTTAACTTCGACAGTGGCGACCTGTCCATCACGAACATTGTCGAGAAAAGTCGAATAATCCATCTTCTGCGATGACGAAGAAGAGGGGGAGTAACCCTGAAACACTGACATCAACACAACGGCGATGACAACCCAGAGTATTAAATTTTTTGCCATATCACTCAAATTACTAGACCTCATAAAGTCTTGCGATGATTAACGCAAGGGTACTACAACTTATACCCTGTCGCCACAAGATAGACCTCGCGAGAACGCGCCCGCGAAGAGTCCGGTTTACGTGTTTTAACGACTTTGAATGCCTCTTTTACCGCTTTCATGTATTCGTCAAAGCCCTCCCCCTGAAAGACTTTCACGGCGAAACAACCATTAGGCGCCAATACTTGGTGGCACATATCTAAAGCCAGTTCGACTAAATACATGGCGCGCGGTTGGTCGACACCATCGGAACCACTCATGTTGGGTGCCATATCAGACAGTACAACATCAACCTTATCCTCACCGACGCGAGTTAGCAATGCTTCGAGTACTTTCTCTTCACGAAAGTCCCCTTGCAAAAAGTCCACTCCGACGATGGGATCCATGGGTAGAATATCACAGGCAATGACTTTACCTCTATCCCCTGCCAATTTAACCGCTACTTGAGACCAACCTCCTGGAGCCGCGCCTAAATCCACAACGGTCATTCCAGGACGAATTAAGTGATCCTTTTCCTGAATCTCTTCAAGCTTGAACGCGGCGCGAGAGCGCAATCCACGTTTTTGAGCGAGTTTGACGTAATGATCGTCGAAGTGTTCCTGCATCCAACGGGTGGAACTGGCAGTACGTTTTTTACCTGACATTTAAAATCCGCAACAATTGAGAGTTACACAAGGGCTATATAAGGGTAGAATAGCGGTTTTTCAACAGTAACTCAGCAAAAGTTGGTAGAAATGAACTTAACAACCAAACAAAAACAGCATTTAAAAGGTCTGGCGCACAATTTAAAGCCAGTGGTGCTGCTTGGTGCCAATGGCCTGACTGAAGGTGTACTCGCTGAAATTGACAGCGCACTGGCGTACCATGAACTGATTAAAGTCAAAGTCGCCTCTGCTGATAGAGAATTAAAAAATGCCATCGTTGATGCCATTGTTCGTGAAACTCAATCTGCAAAAGTGCAACTTATTGGTCATAACCTAGTGATTTACCGCCAATCACCTGAAATGAAAATAGCGCTACCAAGAGCAAAGTAATTTCCAGCCTTAATCAAAACGGCCACTCCAATGAGTGGCCGTTTTGTTATGAGTATTATATTCGCACACTAAGCGAGTTGAGGCTAACAAAACCCACCGGGATAAATATCAGATACAAAAAAGCCGCATAATGCGGCTTTTAGCTTATGAGTCAGTCTTTATATCGCTGAACGGCATTCAGATAATCAAGTTAAATATATTGTACCGACACAATCTCATAGTCAGTCAGACCGCCTGGGGTTGCGATAGACACTTCGTCGCCTTCGTTTTTACCCACTAAACCACGGGCGATAGGCGAATTAACCGAAATCAAGTTTTCTTTGATGTTGGCTTCATCGTCGCCCACGATACGGTAGGTCACTTCAGCATCGGTATCGAGGTTTAAGATGGTAACGGTCGTGCCGAAGATAATACGACCATTATTAACCATTTTGGTCACGTCGATGATTTGGGCATTAGACAGCTTGCCTTCAATATCGCGAATACGCGCTTCACACAGACCTTGTTCTTCGCGGGCTGCGTGGTACTCTGCGTTTTCTTTAAGGTCACCTAATTCTCTTGCTGAGGCAATCGCTTCAGTGATCTTAGGGCGACGTTCAAACTTTAATACATCTAATTCTTTACGCAGCTGCTCTGCACCGACAACGGTCATAGGAACTTTAGTCATAACTTCTTTCGTCTCCTTTAAAACAAAAGCAACCCGTGCCAACACTTGGTCAACACAATCAAAAACGGGTGGGATGTGGTTATTCTAATCGTAAAGGGAGCAGGATGCACCTAGAACAATGCTACTTCGAAGACCACAACTAATAGAATGGCAACGAGTATACCCATCCAATGGCGAGGTTTGAAAGCCATAAATACAAAAGCCCAAGAATGATTCAGTGGGCTTTTGCGTTTCAATTAGATAGAAACAAAGCAAAAATTATTCGAGTCCCGCTTCGAAGGTAAGAAAGATTTCGCTCGATGTCTTATCCGCTAGGCTTTTATCCACACTTTCACGCTCGAGTGCTGCGTGCAGGAAATATTTGCCCGCTGCAGGCAATACCATAGCGACTTTACCGTCTTTATCCGAGCTTAATTCAATCTCCTCGGGCTTATTGCGATACAGCGTCCCTTCTTTAATGATCGAGACTTTCACGCCTTCAACAGGCCTACCGTCGTACACAAATTGCAATGTCGCAGGCTCATTCTCTACAAAATCTGCTGGATGGGTAATAGGGACTAACTCTAAATATTCCCCCTTTGGCTGTAGTACCTTAGTCGTCGGTTTATTTTTGGTCACATAAGTTTCAACCCGTGCAACCGTTAATGAACTCTCTAATCCATACGCATCTTTTGGCATAGAAGCAGCGGTAGCCTTTTTATCTAGGCGACTGCGAACCATGCCTTCTTTCCCCTTAATTTTGTAGCGTGAAAAATATCGCGGCTCAACTTCCTTCTCAAACTTATAGGTTCCATCCTGCACGAGCTGAGCATCAAATACGGATTTACGCCCCCCAGTGTAGCTTGATGTAGGTAAAGTAGGTTTTCCGTCAGGCTGAATAATACGAACATCGCTCGCGGTAACCGGTTTATCGAACATAAAAATCTGATTACTTGCTGAAACGTCTGAGGTGATCATTACCGCTTCTTGTCCTTCTGCAGACACATTATAGTGACTCGGCAAAATCCAGCGGTCGTGACTGCTAGCAAACGGGCTGAGACAAAGCGTGGTAAGTAACGCAGCTAAACGTAATTTCATACTATTTCCTTTTATAAATTCAAACTCAGCGAGTTACGCCGCTTAAGCGAATATCGATAACCCCAGTTTCTTCAGTTGCAGCTAATTGGGTTGTAAAATCACCTTTTGTTAAATCGAAAGCTTGACGAACTAAATCCCGACCACCGTGCTCACGCACGACTTCAATAAACAAAGTGTAATCAGCCACTTCAATGGCTTTACCCGCATCATCGGTAAGATCCCAATTTAATTTGTAATGCCCCGCAGGTTTTGTCGCCGACGCAATACCATCGACAAAACTCAAATCATCCCGCCCCGCCTTACGCCACCAACGTCTGATATCCTTAAGCCACTTATGGCCATCACTGGCGACCCAAAGGCTTAGGGTTTTCACCGTTTCACCCTTGGCATCTTCGACCCAAACTGCAACATAGGGTCTGTGGTACTGGCCTTGGGTGATTTCTGGCAGGGTTAAATCAATTGCCATATTCGGTGAGGCAAACGCCGCCGAACTGACAAATACAGCACCAATAGCTGTTGCGCGAATGAGATGACGCTGCATCAAAAGTTCTCCCTATGGAACAAAATAAACATATACCAGTGCACTACTCGAGCTGACTAATGTCATATACAACAAGGACTTTTTAAGGCGCTTGGTTTGCGGCAGTAATAGGTAGGCCCCTGTCAACGAAAATAAAATCATCAACACAGCGCTTAAATCCAACACCCAAGCCCATACAGCACCGCTATTGCGGCCTTTATGTAAATCATTCAACATCGCTAATGCGCCATAATCCACGCTTTCGACATAGGCTGTAGCGTCAAGTAAATCGATAGTGACATTGAGGTAATGACCTGGACCTTTGTTACCTACGCTAATTTCATCCTCGGAAAACTCCGCCTGATTAATATCGACCCGCCACTCGCTGTTTAACCAGTGCCCCACTGCAACACGCCACTCGGGGTTATCTACATCTATGGGTAAAAGGTATTTAGGTAATTGCTGTTGCTCTCGCTTAGGTTCAAGATTGCTCGATGACAGCCACTCAGGGTGATTTAAGGTCATACCGGTAAAGGCAAAAAAAAGCATCAACAGCAGCAATGCCATAGAAACATATACATGGATGACACGCGCCAAGTTAAGGGAGCTTTTACTAACTTTGATTTTCAAGAATGGGATCTCTAAGCGGGCTTAATTGCTGTCAATTGCAACCTTGTCCTAAAGGAACTAGCGAAAGCTAAGCAAGGTTTAACACTAATGGCTAGAGATTAAATGATATTCATTTTCAAATAGAATTAAGTTTACAAACTTTACAATTGTAGAGGGCAGTTAACTAAGTAAAAGTCATGTAAATCTCGGCAACTTAATGACGATTACAAAGATACTAACTTCATGATAAAATTATCATTTTCAGATATGTAAAAGTTTGAATCATCAAAATTATTGGCGTAAAAAATACTTTATGAAGCCCTCGTTTAGACGCAGTTAATCGGCTACAATCCTCGGCCGGCGTCGTGCTGGTAAATCCAAAGGAACAATCATCTTGAGTAAAACTCTGCTCAAAAAAATGCGTTGCCTAAACATTATTTGGCTCGCACTTATGCTTAATGCCTGTGTGGCGCCGCTTTTACTTTTGTCACCCCAAGGACAACTGATGTGGGCGCTGCTTAAGCCCTTAGTTGGTTTAAATCCAAATGATGTTGGTCTTTTTGAACAGCCGCTGATCAAAGATCGTATGCAGTCATTATTAGGTGACAACTACGACACAACGATGTCACTACTAAAGACCGCTGATAAAATTCAGCAAGAAGGCCCTCTCTTCTATATGGTTTCAAAGTATACGCCTGTACCTGAAATGGCCGAAAAAGCAGGATTTGTATGGAACTCGGATACCAATCAAATGGCCGTCATGCTCGTAACGGGCGGTGCGCCTAAGATTATTTCCGAGCAATTCGCTAACCAGACGGAAAAATTGATTCCTTCATGGCCAGCTGAACTCGCTGACTACACAGATCCACAGAAGTTACAGCAAAAAGCAATTGAAGCCGGTACAAGCCAACTTCAACAACAGGTAAACACGCCTGTGCCATTAAATGCTGTTGTTACTGGCGATGTGAAAGCGGCTCAAGAGGCCGTTGTTGATAAAGCGGTAACCGAGGCAGCAAGCCAAGTAACTACGCCAGCTGAAATTAAACCACTTTAATTTTTAGTCTGTAAAAATACATGCCACAGTAAATAATCAAACTGTGGCATTTTTATTTACATCATCTGTGCTTTAGCGACTTACGACACACTTCCCCGCCTAATACGCCATTTAATCCCACACATTTTTTACCAATTGAACTCTGCAGATTGGTCTTCAATCAACGTAAAGCAGAGTTAGATATTACAACACCTTAAAGCCACTACAGGGGATCGATAAATGAGTCGAGGGGAGCTAACCAAAGCAGATGAATTGGAAAAAAGCTAAAGGTTGCTCCACAACACAAAGTAGTTAGCAACCAAGATTCATAGAAGCGCCCGAATACTAGAAATATAATTAGAGCAAAGGATATTGGGGAGCACACTTTTGAACATAATATGTGCCCAATTTAATCGATTTATTAGTACCAATAGATAAATAATCGAGGCTCATTAGGAGAACCGTTTGAGAGGTATAAATGCAAAAAGCCCGTCATTTGACGGGCTTCTTAACTTTGGCTGGGGTACTAGGATTCGAACCTAGGTATGCCGGGATCAAAACCCGGTGCCTTACCGCTTGGCGATACCCCAATTAACTTTTTAATCTTAACTCTAACTAGGATTAACTAAGAATTTATTTTGATGGTACGGGAAGAGAGACTTGAACTCTCACACCTCGCGGCACCAGAACCTAAATCTGGCGTGTCTACCAATTTCACCATTCCCGCATCAAAAAGTACCAGATTTGCTCATAACAACATCTCTGGATTTTTTACCAGATAAATCAACCAGATTTAACGTGGATTTTTAAAATGGTAGCAATGGCGGGACTTGAACCTGCGACCCCAGCATTATGAGTGCTGTGCTCTAACCAGCTGAGCTACATTGCCATGGCTGGGGTACTAGGATTCGAACCTAGGTATGCCGGGATCAAAACCCGGTGCCTTACCGCTTGGCGATACCCCAAAACTGAGAAACATGAATGATGGCTGGGGTACTAGGATTCGAACCTAGGTATGCCGGGATCAAAACCCGGTGCCTTACCGCTTGGCGATACCCCATCTATAACTTGTTTCTAACACCCGCTAGCGCAGATGCTTTTAAATAATGGTACGGGAAGAGAGACTTGAACTCTCACACCTTTCGGCACCAGAACCTAAATCTGGCGTGTCTACCAATTTCACCATTCCCGCACAGCTTCAATTTTACATCCTGAAGTGATGCTAGCAAAAGCTAGAATAACGAAATGGTAGCAATGGCGGGACTTGAACCTGCGACCCCAGCATTATGAGTGCTGTGCTCTAACCAGCTGAGCTACATTGCCACTTCGTTACTGCTCGTCCCTCTCAGCGAGGAACGGGGCGTATTATGCTTATTCGAGGTATCGAGGTCAACAGCTTTTTTTCGCTATTTTCCTCTCGGCAAACTGTTCGGCTATTACTTCACCAAACTGAGCAACAGATGCACTAAATTGGCCGCTATTGCTCGTATTTTGCCAATCTTTCCTAAGCTTAGCCCCTTTAAAAAATCGGTTATACGTTAAACAGGAAGTGCATTACATCGCCGTCTTGAACGATGTAAGTTTTACCTTCAACACGTAATTTACCTGCTTCTTTCGCGCCGGCCTCACCTTTATAGGTAATAAAGTCCTCAAAGGCCATCACTTGAGCCCGAATAAAGCCGCGCTCGAAGTCAGTATGGATAACGCCTGCAGCCTGCGGAGCTGATGCACCAACTGATACTGTCCATGCACGAACTTCTTTTACACCAGCAGTGAAATAAGTTTGTAGGTTCAGCAATTTGTAACCTGCACGAATCACGCGATCTAAACCTGGCTCTTCTAAACCAAGATCAGCCATAAACTCCTCGCGCTCGGCTGCGTCCATTTCAGCAAGCTCTGACTCAATAGCCGCACACACAGACACAACGATCGCATTTTCTTTTTCAGCGATAGCGCGAACGGCATCTAAATGCGGGTTATTTTCAAAACCGTCTTCTGACACGTTAGCGATGTACATCGTTGGCTTCAGGGTTAAGAAGTTAAGATACGCAACCGCGGCTAACTCTTCTTTAGACAGGTCCATCGAGCGTAGCATCTGGCCTTCATCTAACACTGGACGCATTTTCTCTAACACATCCACTTCAAACTTAGCGTCTTTGTCGCCACCCTTAGCGCGTTTTTGTTGACGGATCACCGCACGCTCTAAGCTGTCTAAGTCAGCAAGTGCTAACTCTGTGTTGATGACTTCGATATCACGCGCTGGGTCTACACGGTTAGCTACGTGAACAATGTTGTCATCTTCAAAGCAACGCACAACGTGACCAATTGCATCGGTTTCACGGATGTTGGCGAGGAACTTGTTACCTAAACCTTCACCTTTAGAAGCACCAGCAACCAGACCTGCGATGTCCACAAATTCCATAGTCGTTGGCATAACGCGTTGTGGGTTCACGATAGCAGCTAAGGCATCTAAACGTGGGTCCGGCACGGGCACAACACCAGTGTTTGGCTCAATGGTACAAAACGGGAAGTTAGCCGCTTCGATGCCAGCCTGAGTTAACGCATTAAAAAGCGTTGATTTACCTACGTTAGGAAGACCAACAATGCCGCATTTGAAACCCATATTCTTAACCTTTCTCTTATCTATTAGGCTGGCAAGTCACACTCACCAGCAAGTTTTAGTCGCCCTGCCCTAATGACAGCACATATAAATCGTTCATTTGTTGATTCAGGCTATCGGCCATCATCAAGCAAAAAACTACTCAGCCTTAAAGGAGTGTAGTCGTGTCATGGCTTTTACCATGCCTTCTTTAAATAACACTTCTGTTGAACGCACGGCCTCATCAACGGCAGCATTCATCTGTTCCTGTTCCTTCGCTGGCGCTTTACCCAGTACGTAACCACTGACTTTATTTTTATCGCCTGGATGGCCGATACCAATGCGAAGGCGGTAGAAATTCTTATCATTAGCCAACTTAGCGATAATGTCCTTAAGACCATTATGACCGCCGTGACCACCACCTAACTTAAATTTAGCGACGCCGGGTGGCATATCCAGCTCATCATGCGCAACCAGGATTTCTTCAGGCGTAATACGAAAAAAATTCGCTAATGCCCCAACCGCTTTACCACTGAGGTTCATATAAGTGGTTGGGATCAGAAGCCTTACATCCTTGCCATGTAAGACGGCTCTGGCGGTCAAACCGAAATATTTACTGTCAGGCACTAAGCTAACGCCACAGATACGCGCCAATTCTTCAACGTACCAAGCCCCCGCATTATGGCGGGTTTGTGCGTATTCAGCGCCTGGATTAGCAAGGCCCACTATTAATTTAATTTCGCTCATCACGCTCACTAATCGCACTCAAATGGCTTCAATTTATCGATGACAACGAGTACGAAATAGGACTTTATCAAGCTTTGACTCGTTAAAAACGCGGCATTTTAACACTCAATGCGTAAGTCAACAAATGCCGAGTTTATTTGCACTAACAATAGCCGCTAATTAAGCCCCATTGCGTACTTAAGCACAGTGCGTTTGATGGGTGTGTTAATGTTAGCCAGTTTTAATGCGCCGTTGCGCAGTAATTTAAGTGGCAGAATATCGTTACTAAAACCGGCATAGAACATATCCATAGTGGTCATCATCAACTGATTATCGCGATAGCGTTTGGCTTGATACTGGGCAAGCACCTCACTCGACCACCAGTCTTTTTGCTGCGAAATCGCATCCTTTGTTACCGCAAGTAACGCGCTCACATCCTTAAAGCCTAAGTTTACCCCTTGGCCCGCCAGCGGATTAATAGTGTGCGCCGCATCGCCTAAAATCACTACATTAGGACGATAGTAAGACTGCGCATGGCGTCGGGTTAAGGCAAAGCTGCCCTTAGTTTCTACAGTAAAGTTTCTGTCCAAACGCTCGGGAAATTGCGCCCGAATTTGTTCGGCTAGCTGTTTATTGTTTAACTGCATTAACTGTTTAATGCGATTAGCATCGTCATACCAGACTAGTGAGGCATGATTACCTGGCAAGGGGAGCAGCGAGCGTGGACCACTTGGAGTAAATTGTTGCCAAGTCACATCCTGTTGGCCCTGTTCAGTTTCGATATTGATTAGCATGGCCGACTGGGCATAGTCCCAACCAGACACACCAATTCCCGCCCATTGGCGCACCTGCGAGTTTGCGCCATCGGCTCCTATCAAGAGTCTCGACTCAAGACGAGTACCTGATTGTAAGTAAATACTCACACCATCGTTCACTCGGGAAAAACGAGACACCCGTTCTGGACAAAAGAGAGAAATGTTTGGCCATTTTTCCATTTGCTCCCAAAGAGATAGCTGAATTAAGCGGTTCTCAACAATATGCCCTAAGTGAGTCGCACCAATTTGGGCGCTATGGAATGCAGTAATACAACCATCAAGCTCCCAAGTTTCGAGTCCCAGATACGGCACATTACGCATATTGAGTAGACTTTCAAGGGCACCAAGCTCTGCAAGCAGAGCTTCAGACGCCACGCTGATGGCAGATACTCGCACATCCAAGGGTTGCTCCTCTTGGTATGCTTCTGGCGCAAATGATTCAATTACAGCAACTTTTAGTCCTTGCATTGCAAGACCAATTGCACTTGCCGCGCCGACCATACCACCACCAACGAGTATCACATCGAAACTTTTGGCGCCTTCATCTAGCTGTGCGAATTGTTCTGTTTGGCTCATATTCATTACTACTACGACTCTGCTCTCCAACTATTTCTAATAAAACGCCACGGCTTTTGTATCAAAACCATGTCAGTTTTGCACAAAGAGTGAGCAAATGTTGCTGTATGGGCAAATACTCACTTTTGCTTACAAAGGCGAGTTTCTCTCCTATCCAAACTCATTACAATCAATCCTAACTCCACTGGAAATTGGCTGTCGGTGGCGTTACCGATTAGGAAGCTCACTTAGCAAACCCTAAACGTTGTGGACAGGGTAACAAGTGAACCATTAAACCCCTTGTGAGGTTGTTATGAAAACTCTCGTCAAATTACCTATCGTTACCAGCCTATTGATATGCACCGCCATTCCCATGGGTTATGCCATCGCAGCAACCCCTAAAATGGAAACGATAACTGTCACCTACCGCTCACCAGAGGATTATGCCCTATATCAATACACCACGGAAATGTTGAGCGCATTCCATCAAGAAATTCGTGAGGACATTAGCATTCAGGCACGCAATAGCTTAATGGAAATGGCAAACGATCAACAATTTAGACAAGTCGATCTTGCTCAAGTTGAGGAAGAAGGCGTGGATATTGCCGCGGTTTGGGTACCACAGCAAGTCATTGCTAACGAGTAAAAATGCGGACAACGCTAGTCATCAGCCTTAACTGCAGGTAAAATGTCGCGCTATTTTTACTCGGCGTCTTAGGGCAACATAACTGATGAGCAAAAAACTCCATATTAAAACTTGGGGCTGTCAAATGAATGAGTACGACTCATCCAAGATGGCCGATCTTTTAGGCGAATATCAAGGTTATACCTTGACTGAAGAAGCTTCAGAAGCCGACATCCTTCTGTTAAACACCTGTTCTATTCGCGAAAAGGCGCAAGAGAAAGTGTTCCATCAGCTGGGACGTTGGAAGACCTTAAAGGATAAAAATCCTGACCTTATTATTGGTGTTGGCGGTTGTGTTGCATCGCAGGAAGGTAAAGCGATCAAAGATAGAGCACAATGCGTTGACATTATCTTTGGTCCTCAAACATTACACCGCCTGCCCGACATGATCGAGCAGGTGCGTCGTGGCGAAAAGGCCGTTATCGATGTCAGCTTCCCTGAGATCGAAAAATTTGACCGTCTGCCAGAACCACGCGCCGAAGGCCCAACGGCGTTTGTGTCTATCATGGAAGGTTGTAGCAAATACTGTTCTTTCTGCGTAGTGCCCTACACTCGCGGTGAAGAAGTCAGCCGTCCATCGGACGACATCATCCTTGAAATTGCTCAGTTGGCGGAACAAGGTGTCCGTGAAGTTAACCTGCTAGGTCAAAACGTTAACGCTTACCGCGGCGCAACCCACGATGGCGGTATCTGTACCTTTGCCGAGTTACTCCGTTACGTGGCAGCGATTGACGGTATCGACCGTATTCGTTTTACCACAAGCCACCCAATTGAATTCACTCAGGATATTATCGACGTTTACGAAGATACACCTGAGCTTGTGAGCTTCCTGCACTTACCAGTGCAATCGGGTTCAGACCGTATTTTAACGGCAATGAAACGCGGCCACATGGCGATTGAATATAAATCAATCATCCGTCGTCTGCGTAAGGCTCGCCCTGATATTCAAATCAGCTCAGATTTTATCATCGGCTTCCCTGGTGAAACCAAAGAAGACTTCGCCGATACCATGAAGCTGATTGAAGATGTTGCTTTTGACCATAGCTTTAGCTTTATCTATAGCGCTCGTCCTGGTACGCCTGCAGCAGATCTGCCAGATGACGTTGATATGGAAGAGAAAAAGCAACGTTTAGCAATCCTGCAGGATCGTATCACCCAGCAAGCTATGCGTTACAGCCGCCACATGATGGGCACAGTGCAACGTATCCTTGTTGAAGGCCCATCGGTTAAAAACCCAATGGAGCTGCGCGGCCGCACTGAAAACAACCGAGTGGTAAACTTCGAAGGTCAACCAAAACACATCGGCACCTTCGTCGATGTTGAAATCGTTGACGTTTATACCAACTCACTGCGCGGTAAGTTTATCCGCGGTGAAGACGAGATGGATCTTCGTCGCAACCTTCGTCCATCGGACATCCTAGCTAAACACAAGCAAGACGATGAGTTAGGTGTGACACAATTTAAACCTTAAGGGTTTAAATTTACGATCGTAGTACCTATATAAGGAAGGGCGACAGGGTGATAAACCGATTGTCGCCCTTTTGTTTTATGGCCAGACAAGTGTTTGCAATCGGTGAATTTCCGTTAGCAATTCTGTTTGAGGGCTCGTAAACTGAAATATCTTCTGATTATAAAGTTGCGATTGAGCTAGTGCATCGCAACCACATTGCTTTGGTGATAGGGAGGACTGTTTGTCCAGTAAATTAACCACTATGAATCTGTATCTCGAACCCGCAGAAACTCGCCGTCTGGTCTCTCTTTGCGGTCCCTTCGATGACAATATCAAACAGATTGAGCGTCGCGTTGGCGTAGAGATTGTCCGTAAAAATAACCATTTCCAAATTACCGGACTGCCACGTAACTGTTTGAGTGCCAATAATTTACTTAAACAGCTCTATATCGAAACCCAAACGGTTAAAGGCAGCACGCCAGATCTTGAGCCTGAGCAGGTTCATATCGCGATTCAAGAGGCCATCGCGCTGGAACATGAAGACAGCATCGACGATGATGTTTTAGCGATCAAAACTCGCCGCGGCGTGATTAAACCGCGCAATCCAAACCAAAGCACCTATGTGGCCAATATTGTGCGCCACGACATCACCTTTGGTATCGGTCCTGCGGGTACCGGTAAAACCTACCTTGCGGTAGCGGCAGCCGTTGATGCACTCGAGCGTCAAGAAGTGCGCCGTATTCTATTAACTCGCCCAGCGGTTGAAGCGGGCGAGAAACTGGGCTTCTTACCCGGTGATTTGAGCCAAAAGGTCGACCCTTATTTACGTCCGCTTTACGATGCCCTGTTCGAGATGCTTGGGTTTGAAAAGGTCGAACGCCTTATAGAAAAGAATGTCATTGAAGTGGCGCCTCTAGCTTATATGCGTGGCCGCACCCTAAATGATGCTTTTATCATCCTCGATGAGAGCCAAAACACCACGATTGAACAGATGAAAATGTTCCTAACCCGTATTGGGTTTAACTCCCGCGCGGTGATAACCGGTGATATCACCCAGACTGACTTACCGAAGCATGTTAAATCGGGTCTGCGCCATGCCATTGAAGTATTAAGCCAAGTCGATGATATCAGCTTTAACTTTTTCGTCTCTCAGGACGTAGTGCGCCACCCTGTGGTTGCCCGAATCGTTGAGGCCTACGAGGCCTTCGATAGAAAAGAGCAATCATTAAAAGCAGAAAAAGAGAAGTTTTATCAGCAGCAACAATTTCAGCAGTCGCAATTACCACCTCAACCGCCACAACCCCAATTGCAAACCGCGATTAGCGAGCAGGAAGTGTTAAAGAATGAGTCTTGATCTAGCACTAGATGTGCAATACGCCACCGCCAGCGATTACCTGCCGACCGAGGCGCAATTTTCCCTGTGGGTGAAAACGGCCATTGGCAACAGTATGGATAAGGCTGAACTCACCATTCGCATTGTGGATCCCCGCGAAAGCCAAATGCTCAACAGCACTTACCGCGGTAAGGACAAACCCACCAATGTGTTGTCCTTCCCCTTTGAAGCACCGCCTGAAATAGAGCTTCCGCTACTGGGAGATCTTGTTATTTGTGCATCAGTCGTTGAAAATGAAGCACATGAGCAGCAAAAGCCCCTAGAAGCCCACTGGGCACACATGGTTGTACATGGTTGCCTGCATCTGCTAGGGTATGATCATATTGAAGATGAAGAAGCCGAAGAAATGGAGTCATTGGAGACTCAACTCATTGAAGGCTTAGGTTTTACTGACCCATATAAGGAACAATAATTAACGGCGATAATGGTTATCAATGTTAATGTGAAAACTATGAGTGACGATATCCCCCCGAGTACGAACGCCCAGAAGAAAGGCTGGCTAGATAGAGTAAGTCAATTATTTCAGGGCGAACCTCAAAATCGCGAAGACTTAGTCGATGTGATTGATGGCGCAGAGCAGCGCGAACTTATCACCGAAGACACCCGCGAAATGATCAAAGGCGTATTAGAAGTATCTGATATGCGTGTTCGGGACATCATGATCCCACGGGCGCAAATTGTCGCCCTGCAAATCGACAACACAGTCGAAGAATTACTGACAACCGTTATCGGTTCAGGCCATTCTCGTTTCCCTGTTGTAAACGAAGACAAAGACCATATCGAAGGTATTCTGCTCGCTAAAGACCTAATCCCCTATGGATTTTCTAACAGTGAAGAACCCTTCGCCCTCGAGCGCGTTATCCGCCCCGCAGTAGTTGTTCCAGAGAGCAAACGCGTCGACGTATTGCTCAAGGAATTCCGCTCCCAGCGCTATCATATGGCTATTGTTGTCGATGAATACGGCGGTGTGTCCGGACTGGTCACAATTGAAGATATTCTTGAGGAAATCGTCGGCGAAATCGAAGACGAATTTGACCACGAAAGCCCAGAAGATACCGAAATACGCAAAGTTGGTAACACGGTTTACATGGTTAAAGCACTGACAGCGATTGAAGACTTCAACGAAGCGTTCAACACCCAGTTCAGCGATGAAGAGTTTGATACCGTTGGCGGTCTTGTCTCCCACGCCTTTGGCCATCTGCCGGAGCGTAATGAGAGCATTATGATCGAAGGAATCGAATTCAAAGTCATTAATGCTGATACTCGACGATTGATCCAACTTAGAGTTAAACTCCCCGATCCCAATATCGGCGAAGACGTAGAATAACGCTCCGTGTGAGCATAACTCTCCGTGTAAGAAGAATTATCCGTGCTAACTAACATTCGGGCACTTGCCCAACAACAGTCCCGTACCAGCGCCCTCGGCCTGGTACCGGCGTTTATCTTAGGCGCCAGTACGGCGCTTTCATTCGCTCCTTATTCCATCTGGATTATTTATCCTATCGCCATGGCATTTGCACTATGGCAAAGCAGTCATCTTAAACCTTATGCCAGTTTTTATTATTGGTTAAGTTTTGGCTTTGGCTGCTTTGCGGTCGGCATAAGCTGGGTTCATGTCAGCATCGATACCTTTGGCGGTTTTCCCCTCATCATCTCATTAGGATTGATGGGACTGCTTGCTCTTTACTTAGCACTCTATCCAGCCCTAACGGGCCTCGGATTAGCTTGGTTAAGCCGCACTAATACCCCATCAAAGTGGCGCAACTTAGTGCTCTTTCCTGCCCTTTGGGTATTAACCGAATGGGCTCGCGGATGGGTAATGACGGGGTTCCCTTGGATTTGGGCGGGCTACTCGCAAACCCAAGGTCCATTAAAGGAACTTGCCAGCATAATAGGTGCGCTGGGCTTAAGCTTTGTGATTGCCCTGCTCGCAGGCGCGTTAGCACTGTGTTTTAGTAAGCGTTATAAAAGCTTAGTGGTTTTACTGCCATTAACTGCTGCCGCTGCCTTCATCGCGCCAAAACTGAGCGACATCCACCCAACGGGTGAAAGCGTAAAAGTAGCGCTCGTGCAGGGCAATATCCCGCAGAGTATGAAGTGGGAGCCAGACCAACTGTGGCCAACACTGATTAAATACATGGATTTATCCCGCGAGCATCTCGACGCCGATATTATCGTGTGGCCAGAGGCTGCCATTCCCGCGCCTGAAGAAATGGTGCAGGATTTTTTGGATAACGCCAATCGCGTGGCGAATTTGAACAACACATCTATCGTGACGGGGATTATTAGCCGCCAGCACGGCGATTTTTATAACTCACTAATTGTGCTTGGTAACCACAATCAAAAAGTACAGGAAACACCAGATTACCAGAGCGATGGCAGCAATCAGTTTAAAAAACATCACCTGTTGCCTATTGGTGAGTTTGTGCCATTTGAAGCACTGCTGCGCCCCATTGCACCCTTCTTTAATTTGCCGATGTCATCCTTCGCCAGAGGCGATTATCTTCAGCCAAATTTATCCGCGCTTGGCCATCAGATTGCCCCTGCGATTTGTTATGAGATTGTCTTCCCTGAGCAGTTACGTGACAGCGTCAATCAAGATACGGATCTTATCTTAACCGTCTCAAACGATGCTTGGTTTGGCACCTCAAACGGCCCATTGCAACACATGGAAATCGCCCAGATGCGCGCCATTGAATTGGGGCGCCCGGTGATGCGCGCCACCAATAATGGTGTGACCGCAGTTGTTGACGAGAAAGGAAATATCACAGCCAGTATTCCGCAATTTGAAACTGGAGTACTCATTACGAGTATTCCACTGGTAAAAGGTGAAACTTGGTTTGCGAAGATTGGCCAGACACCACTATTAATCCTTTGTGGTCTGTTGTTTTTTGTTGGCTTTATTCGCCGCAAATTAAACAGCTAACAACATTAAAAATTACGCCAACGACCGCATTCACTAGACGATGATGCCGTTGGCGTATTTCATCCCGTCAGTACCTAAGCTTTATCACTAAGACAGCATAAATCGCTACAAAAATAACTAAATCAACCCAATTAAATGACCAAAACGGCGCTCTCAAACAAAATAGATTCGCTAACGAGAGCCTTTCCCGTTAAAGTACCTTCTCCTAAGCGTGGCCATGCTTGACTGCCTCGTATTCTCATACCAAGGCAAAAAATATGGCTCCCCTGCGTTTTCGTTACCAAACCCACGAGTTTGGTCTGGTGGATATTCACGTCCGCACCCTAAGAGATAATCAAGAATTTGAAGATTGCGATGGCGAAGCCGAGCGATTAGGGATCTCCTCTGCCACATGGCCGCTATTTGGAATTATCTGGCCATCTGGACAAGTACTCTCCCACCATATGTTAGATTATCAAATTGATGATAAACGCATTCTTGAGGTAGGGTGTGGTATCGGACTAGCAAGTTTGTTGCTCAATCATCGAAATGCCGATATCACGGCAACGGATTATCATCCCGAAACTGGCAATTTTCTGGCGCAAAATGTTGAGTTAAATGAAGGTCGCCCAATCCCCTTTGTTCGAACGGGTTGGGGGGATGAAGCATCGAACCTCGGTCTGTTTGATTTGATCATTGGCAGCGACTTACTGTACGAACAGGAACATGCCGAACTGTTATCACAGTTTATAGAGCAACACGCCAAGCCTGTTTGTGATGTGATTTTGGTTGACCCAGGGCGAGGTAATCATGCCAAATTTAGCAAAAAGATGGTCATATTGGGATTTGACCACCACCAACAAAAACCACCACATACGGATTTTTTGGCAGAACCCTTCAAGGGCCAAATTTTAACTTACTGTCGAAATTAGCCTAATTCGACTCAGTCACGACTAGGATTAGCCGAAAACTGAGTCGAGACTTGAATCCACTCATTTACCAACACTGTTTAAGCAATCCCGCTAAGCAACTAAAAACACTTGATAATTCAACTTAAAATAAACAGATGACACCAAGCGTAAACTAAGGCGTGAGTGCTTCACGGGTATATTCATCGTGGTCGCACTCGGGGCAATCTGGGATCACGCTCGGGAACTCGATACTCAGCTCATGGCCGCAGTTTGTGCACACCATAACCCCCTGATTAACAATATCGCCACTCTGGTAATAGCCATGGTGCTTAAAGTCTTGGGTCAGTTCATGCCATTCAACTTGACTACGATCGGTGATTTCACTTAGCCAGTGCCAAAGGGTATTTTCGAAGGTGATAACGCTAGGGCTATAGCTTAAGCTGTCGGCATTCTGTTCCCGTAAAAAGCTGGCGATATCACGCTTTAAAAATTGTTCCACCAGAGCAAGTTCATCCTCCCCCGCCTGCTCTTTTAAGCTGACGTAGTCTTTCCCTTGGGTCACCATCTTAAATAAACTTTTTGCAGTCAGTGACTTATCCTCTGCAAATTGAGCTTTCACTTGGTCAATTAAGGCTTGATAAAGAGCAAGTAGCGCACTACTTCTGTCATTCATAATCAATACTCCTTCATAGGAACCTTTTTAATGCTTCGCTTCTAGTTTATTCTATGCAGATCTTATTCGCGTCGATATGGCGTTAGATCAAATAAATAGGCGGCACTGCCGGAAATAGCGTGATGCAAGAGCAATATAATCCCTCAGAAATTGAAGCCCTAGTGCAAAAGCACTGGCACGACAACAAAACCTTCGAAGTCACTGAAGATCCGAACAAAGAAAAGTTCTATTGCCTTTCGATGTTCCCGTATCCTTCAGGCCGACTTCATATGGGACACGTTCGCAACTATACCATAGGCGATGTGGTTGCCCGCTTCCAGCGTCTGCAGGGCAAAAACGTATTGCAACCTATCGGTTGGGACTCTTTCGGTCTGCCTGCCGAAAACGCCGCGATTAACAACAAAACCGCTCCAGCGCCATGGACTTATCAAAACATTGAGTACATGAAGAACCAGCTAAAACTGTTAGGTTTTGGCTACGACTGGAGCCGTGAAATCGCCACTTGTACGCCAGAATACTATCGCTGGGAACAATGGTTCTTCACTAAGCTTTACGAAAAAGGCTTAGTCTACAAAAAGACTGCCTCGGTTAACTGGTGCCCAAACGATGAAACCGTACTGGCTAACGAGCAGGTACAAGACGGTTGCTGCTGGCGTTGTGATACCCCTGTAGAACAAAAAGAAATTCCACAGTGGTTCATTAAGATCACCGCCTATGCCGAAGAACTGTTAAACGACATCGACACCTTAGACGGCTGGCCTGAGCAAGTTAAGACCATGCAGCGCAACTGGATTGGTCGCAGCGAAGGCGTCGAAATGACCTTCGGTGTTGCTGGTAGCGACAAGTCATTCGACATCTACACTACCCGTCCAGATACCCTGATGGGCGTAACCTACGTGGCGATTGCAGCAGGTCACCCGTTAGCTGAATTAGCGGCTCAAACTAATCCTGAACTTGCGCAGTTCGTTGATGAGTGCAAAAACAGCACTACGTCTGAAGCCGATTTAGCCACCATGGAAAAACGCGGCGTAGCAACTGGCCTATACGCCATTCACCCAATCACTGGCAAACAAGTGCCCATTTGGGCGGCTAACTTTGTACTGATGAACTACGGCACCGGCGCTGTGATGTCTGTTCCAGGACACGATCAACGCGATTACGAATTTGCTAAAAAGTACAACTTAGCCATAGAAGCGGTGATTAAACCACTTGATAGCGACTTAGACATCAGCGAAGCAGCTTACACTGAAAAAGGCGTGCTGTTTAACTCTGGCGAGTTTGACGGTTTAGACTTTGACGGCGCATTCAATGCTATCGCCGATAAGCTAGTCGCTGAAGGTAAAGGTAAACGCCAAGTAAACTACCGTCTACGCGACTGGGGTGTTTCACGTCAGCGTTACTGGGGCGCGCCAATTCCTATGGTGACTCTAGCCGACGGTACTGTTATCCCAACACCAGAAGATCAACTGCCAGTCATTCTGCCAGAAGATGTGGTGATGGACGGTATCCAAAGCCCAATCAAGGCCGATAAAGAATGGGCTAAAACCCAAGTTAACGGCCAAGACGCGCTGCGTGAAACCGATACCTTCGATACCTTTATGGAATCTTCTTGGTATTACGCCCGTTACTGCAGCCCACAGGCTGACCAAATGTTAGACCCAACCAAGGCGAACTACTGGTTACCGGTAGATCAGTACATTGGTGGTATCGAACACGCCTGTATGCACTTGTTGTACTTCCGCTTCTTCCACAAATTATTGCGTGACGCGGGCCTGGTGAACTCTAACGAGCCAGCAAAGCAACTGCTGACTCAAGGCATGGTGTTGGCCGATGCCTTCTACTACACCAACGATAAAGGTGCCCGTGTATGGGTGTCGCCGCTGGATGTAGTCACCACAGAAAAAGACGACAAGGGCCGCATCACTAAAGCTATCGACAAAGACGGCAACGAACTGGTTTACACCGGTATGAGCAAAATGTCGAAGTCGAAAAACAACGGTATCGACCCACAGGTGATGGTAGAGAAATACGGCGCCGACACTGTGCGTCTGTTTATGATGTTCGCATCACCACCAGAATTAACTCTGGAGTGGCAAGAGTCTGGCGTTGAAGGCGCGCACCGCTTTATCAAACGTCTGTGGAAACTGGCAAGCGAGTATGTAGCTCAGGACAACAGCGAAGCGTTAGATGTGAGCAAGTTAAACAGCGAGCAAAAAGCGCTGCGCCGTGAAGTGCACAAGACCATTGCTAAGGTGACCGATGATATTGGCCGTCGTCAGATGTTTAACACTGCGGTTGCCGCCGTGATGGAACTGATGAACCACCTGCAAAAAGCACCACAAACCACAGCTCAAGACCGAGCCATTATCGGCGAAGCCTTAACTGCGGTGGTGCGTTTACTGTACCCAATCATCCCGCACGTAAGCTTCACCCTGTGGAATGAACTGGGCAACACTAGCAGCATCGAAGATAGCCAATGGCCCGTTGTCGATGAATCTGCACTAGTAGAAGACAGCAAACTCATCGTGGTACAAGTGAACGGTAAAGTGCGCGCGAAAATCACTGTTGCGGCCGATGCGGACCAAGCGTCTGTTGAAGCGCTAGGTATGGCGGACGAGCAAGTCATCAAATACTTAGATGGCGTGACAGTACGTAAAGTTATCTATGTACCAGGCAAACTGCTGAGCATCGTTGCTAATTAGCACCATCATGTAAATGGGTGTAGTCACGGGAAAAGAAATCTTCCGTACTACACCCAAAAGATAAATAGGAAAGTGCGAAACTTATGCTAATCAAACGCATAGCTTTCGTAATCTTAGCGCTGGTATTCATGACCAGCGCAGGTTGCGGTTTTAAGCTCCAACGTAGCTATCAAATCCCTGCCGAGCTCAATCAGTTGAGTCTAAGCAGCGTGGATGAATATAGCGAACTTGCCCGTTTAGTGCGTGAGCGCTTACGTTTGAATAACGTTAAGATTGTCGATGCCGCCCAAGATATTCCGGTGTTAAGGCTCATCAACGACTCGCTCGAGCGTTCTACCCTGTCGCTTTATCCAACGGGTAACGTGGCCGAGTACGAGCTTATCTATTTCGTTGAATTTGCCGTGGCACTGCCAGGTAAAGAGTCACAACCCTTTAAGATTGAAATCCGCCGCGATTACTTAGACGACCCCCGTACCGCGCTTGCAAAGAGCCGCGAGATGGAGCTACTTGTCAAAGAAATGCGCATTCAAGCCGCAGATCGCATTCTGCAAACCATGGCGAGCACTGAGGTTAATTAATGAGAGTCTACCCTGACAGACTCAATGACAACCTTAAGCAACTCCTCCCTTGCTATCTGATTTTTGGTGATGATCCTTGGTTGCTCGAAACCACTAAGGATCACATTCGCCAATTCGCCAAACGCCAAGGCTTCGATGAGCGCGTTCAATTAGTCCAAGAAACCGGCTTTAACTGGAACGACCTCACCCAAGAGTGGCAATCCATGAGCCTGTTCTCGAGCCGCCGCTTGATTGAACTCAATCTGCCTAACGCCAAACCCGGTGCCGATGGTTCGGCCGTGCTGCAATCCTTGCTACAAACGCCTAATCCCGATGTGTTGCTGATTATCGAAGGGCCAAAGCTTGCGAGCGAGCAAACCAACAGTAAATGGTTTAAGACCTTAGATAATCTTGGGATGTATATCCCCTGCACGACGCCTGAGGGCGAGCAATTTATGCGTTGGCTCGACTCGCGCATTCGCTACTTCAAGTTAAATCTGCACAGCGATGCCAGAGCCATGCTCTATTCCCTGTACGAGGGTAACCTACTTGCCGCCGATCAGGCGATGCAGTTATTGCAGCTGTTAAGCCCTACAAGCCCTATCAGTGGCGATGAGCTAAGTCATTACTTTGAAGATCAATCCCGTTTTAGCGTCTTCCAATTGACCGATGCGCTGCTCACCAATAAGCAAACCAGCGCGCAACATATGCTCGCTCAGCTCAATGGTGAAGGCACGGCGATGCCGATTGTGCTCTGGGCGCTGTTTAAAGAGCTGCAATTACTGTTAACGCTGATGAGTGAACAGGCCAAGGGCGCACAGCTTAATAGCCTCTGGGGCAAACACCGCATTTGGGATAAACGTAAACCACTGTACCAAGCCGCATTGCAGCGCTTAACACTGCCTCAAGTTGAATATATGCTGAGTTTTGCCTCCAAGCTTGAGCTTAATCTTAAGCAACAAGGCCATGAGGATTGGACCGGATTGAGCCATCTATGTCTGCTGTTTGACCCTAAAGCACACCGCCATTTAGCCCATATCAATCTGGAGTATTAAGCAGAGCCTATGCGAATTGGGATTTTAGGGGGCACCTTTGACCCCATTCACTACGGCCATATTCGCCCCGGTTTAGAGGTAAAAACCGCACTTAAACTTGATAAGTTGCTGTTAATGCCCAACCATATTGCGCCGCACAAGCAAGTAAACACCAGCACGGCGCAGCGCCTCGAAATGGTAGCGCAGGTATGCTCACAAATTGAGGGCTTTGAGCTTTGCGATATCGAAGCGAAACGCGACACCCCCTCGTATACCGTTGTGACCCTGAAGGAATTACAGACCCTATATCCCAATGATGAGCTTTTTTTTATCATGGGGATGGACTCCTTTATCCAGCTAAACACTTGGTATCAATGGCAACAACTGTTTGAATTAGCCAATATTGTTGTGTGTTGCAGGCCTGGTTGGCTATTACCAGCCGAGCATCCGATGCAGCAAGTGTTGAGCGAGCGTTTAGCCCCTGCAATGCAAAACCAATCGTTAGCAAATCAAGAACCTAGTCATGGCCGAATATACACAGTCGATGTCAATCCGCAGGATATCTCGTCTACCGATATTCGCCGCCGCCTAGCGCTTGGGGACCTCCCAGAAGAAGCACTTTTACCCATCACCTTAGAATATATTCAAAAACAACGACTTTATTTTTCTTAGACGATTTTTTGTGCCAGATTTGGCAATCTCAGCCCCTAAGCCAATGTATTCCACGGCCTAAGACTGATATACTAGCGCGCTATTTAAAATAAATGAGGTACATCAGCGTGCAGAGCGCCGAATTAAAGCAGTTTGTAGTCGACAAGATCGACGATTTAAAAGCCCGTGACGTAGTGGTTATCGACGTCAGCAACCAATCAAACATCACCGATTACATGGTGATTTGTTCTGGTACGTCTAAAACCCACGTGAAAGCTATCGCCGAAAACCTCGTGCTTGAAGCCAAAGCCGCTGGTATTCCACCTATCGGTATCGAAGGCCGCGACAGCAGCGAATGGGTTCTTGTTGATATGGGCAACGTGATCCTGCACGTAATGCAAGATCAAACCCGTGATTTCTACCAGCTTGAAAAGCTCTGGTCAGAAAAGCAAGCCTAATGAAGTTACAGCTAATCGCAGTAGGGACACGGATGCCCGATTGGGTGACCTGCGGCTTTGAAGAATACCAACGCCGCTTTCCCCGAGACATGGCACTCGAACTTATCGAGATCCCCGCGGGTAAGCGTGGAAAAAATGCCGATATCGTTCGTATCCTGCAAAAAGAAGGCGAGCAAATGCTGGCGGCCATTCCTAAGGGCAACCACATAGTTACCTTAGATCTGCCCGGCAAAAACTGGACAACGCCTGAACTTGCCACAGCCATGAACAAATGGCAACTCGATGGCCGTGACGTAAGTTTGCTGGTTGGAGGCCCTGAAGGCTTAGCCCCCGCCTGTAAAGAAGCCGCCCAACAAAGTTGGTGCCTATCGGCATTAACCCTCCCCCATCCGTTAGTACGGATTGTGGTGGCAGAAAGCTTATACCGCGCGTGGAGCGTCAACAACAATCACCCTTATCACAGAGAATAGTGGCTCTTGATGTGTTCGAGACTCAACCACCTGCCCGGAAACAGCTGGAGATAGTTTAAGTGTCGCCAAAAAAGCGGATAACAATGCATGACCACGCCGCCGAGGCGTCACTGTTTAAGCGCCGTGCGCTATTCACTTTTTTTTGTGTTTTCGCCCTGTTAAGCGTGTTGGTGACCAACCTGTATCACCTACAGGTTGAATCCTATAAGGATTATGAAACCCGCTCTAACGATAACCGAATTCGCGTTGTCCCCATTGCGCCAAGTCGTGGTCTTATTTACGACCGCAATGGCGTGTTGTTGGCCGAAAACCAACCCTTTTATTCCCTCGATCTGATCCCAGAAAAGATTGCCAACATGTCCGAAACTTTGGACGAACTTGGCAAAATTATTGAAATCAGCCCAGACGAGCGGGAAAGCTTTACCGACGCTTTGAAATTCCACCGTCGATTCAAGCCCTTAACTTTAAAAAATCAGCTAACTGAAGAGCAGGTTGCGATTTTTAGCGTTAACCAACACCGTTTTGCTGGTGTGTCTGTTGAGGCGGGTCTAAAGCGTAACTATCCCTTCGATTACCAACTCACACACGTGCTGGGTTACGTAGGTAAAATCAACACCCGCGACCGTGCCCAGTTGGAGCGTAACGATCAATGGAAAAATTACGCAGCAACGAAGGACATAGGCAAGCAAGGTATTGAAAAGTATTACGAATCACTTCTTCACGGTTCACCTGGTCACCTAGAAGAGGAGGTCAACAACCGTGGCCGAGCCATTCGCACTTTAAAAATTGTGCCACCAGAGCCGGGGCAGGATATTTACTTAACCCTAGATCTCCAATTACAACAAAAAGCCGTTGAGCTACTGAAGGGCCATAAAGGTTCCATTGTGGCAATCGATCCCCGCGATGGCGGTATCTTAGCCTTAGTGTCGAGCCCAAGTTATGACCCTAACCAGTTTGTTCAGGGAATTAACAGCAAAGATTACAGCAACTTACTCAACGACAAATCCCGTCCTCTCATTAACCGCGCTACCCAAGGGCAGTATGCTCCCGCGTCGACGGTTAAACCCATTATGGCGCTACTAGGCTTAGATGAAAAAGTCGTAAATGAGCACACCCGTGTTTGGGACCCAGGCTTTTGGCAAATCCCTGGGGTTGAACGTAAATACCGTGACTGGAAACGTTGGGGGCACGGCTGGGTAAACGTTTACAGCGCAATCATTGAATCCTGTGATATTTACTTTTACGAATTAGCCTACAAGATGGGCGTCGACTCCATCGCTCGCTTTATGGAGCAATTTGGTTTCGGCCAAAATACGGGGGTTGATATTCTGGAAGAATCTGCCGGCAATATGCCCTCAAAAGACTGGAAGCGCCTCAAATACAATCAAGCTTGGTATATCGGTGACACCATTTCTGTCGGGATTGGTCAAGGCTATTGGACCGCAACGCCGCTGCAGCTCGCCAATGCCACAGCGATTCTTGCTAATAAAGGCAAGCGCTATCCGCCGCACCTGCTGAAATCCATGCAGGATAATACAGCCAAGATTGACTCGCCAATTAATGAGTTACCGCCAATTGAGCTTAAAAACCCGCGTAACTGGAATATTATTAATGAGGCGATGCGTCAAACTGCCCATAAGTCTCGTTTCAGCGATGCGCCCTATACTGCAGCAATGAAAACAGGTACTGCGCAGGTAATTGGGGTTGCCGAAAACACTAAATACGATGCCAGCAAAATTGCCGAGCATTTTCGCGATAACGCCCTCGTCGTTGCCTACGCGCCCTATGAGGATCCGAAAATCGTACTGGCGGTCGTAATGGAAAACGCTGGCTGGGGTGGTGCAAACGCAGGACCAGTAGCCCGCGCGATGCTCGATGAATACATGCTTAGAGACACTTGGAAAACAACACCATGAGTGCCCAACCACGTCAAAATATTTGGCAGCGAATGCATATCGACCTGCCCTTGTTACTTGGCCTATTCGCAGTAATGGGCTTTGGGCTATTCGTCATTTACTCCGCCAGTGGTGAAGACTTTGGCATGATGGAGCGTCAACTGCTGCGGATTTTCCTCTCCCTTGGCATTATGTTTGCCATGGCGCAGATTAACCCTGAAGTGCTCAAACGCTGGGCGCTGCCGATTTATCTTGCGGGAATTGTGTTACTGCTTGCTGTGCACTTTTTCGGTGAAATCAATAAAGGGGCCCAGCGTTGGTTAAACCTGGGTTTTATGGAATTCCAACCCTCGGAGTTGATTAAGCTCGCCTTCCCGATCACCATGGCTTGGTATATCAGTAAATTCCCACTGCCACCTAAAAAACGTTACCTTGCGGGTGCGGCGGTTATTTTGTTAGTCCCGACGCTGTTAATTGCCAAGCAACCGGATTTAGGCACCTCGATTTTGGTTGCCGCGTCGGGCATCTTCGTGCTTTTTTTATCGGGCATGAGCTGGATAATCGTCGGTGGTTTTATTGCCGCCGTATTAGCTTTTTTACCGATCCTTTGGTATTTCTTGATGCACGACTACCAAAGAACTCGGGTAATGACCTTACTGGATCCCGAAAAGGATCCGCTCGGTGCAGGCTACCACATCATTCAATCGAAAATTGCCATTGGCTCAGGCGGATTATGGGGCAAGGGCTGGCTCGATGGCACCCAATCCCAATTAGAATTTATTCCTGAACGACACACTGACTTCATTTTCGCCGTGATTGGTGAGGAGTTCGGTTTAATTGGCAGTATTATTCTGCTTCTCATGTACTTGTATATTATCGGACGCGGACTGGTTATCGCCTCTCGGGCACAAACCAGCTTTGCACGACTACTTGCGGGTAGTATCACATTGACTTTCTTCGTGTATGTTTTTGTGAATATCGGCATGGTTTCGGGTATTCTGCCCGTAGTAGGTGTTCCCTTGCCTTTGGTCAGTTATGGCGGCACCTCGATGCTGACATTGATGACAGGGTTTGGCATTCTCATGAGTATTCATACCCATAGACGTTTTGTAGACAGATAATTTTAGGGATATTAAATGGCATTTTTTCGAGCTTATTTGGCTCCTTTGGGATTTCTTTGCCTCAGCACTTACCTAGTCGCCTGTTCAACAGCAAACGAACCGACTCAAACCACTCTGCCTAGCCAAGATAGCGCTCAGAATCCGGCACCGTCGCCCCTTGAGACAGCAAAAACAGAATTTATTCAAACTCAGATGGCTCAGGGCTTCTCCCAAGAAGAAGTCGAGGCGTTTATGGCCAAAGCCAATTACAACCAAAAGGTAATCGATGCGATAACCCGCCCATGGGAAGCCAAACCGTGGCATGTGTACTATCCCATTTTCTTAACCGATAAACGCCTACAAGCAGGGTTAGCTTTCTGGAAACAACACGAAGCGACGATTGCTAAAGCAGCTACCCAGTATCAAGTCGAACCCGAAATTATCGTCGCCATTATCGGTATCGAAACCTTTTATGGCCAGTTCACCGGCACTTACCCAGTTATTGATGCCCTGTATACCCTCGGCTTTTATTACGAGCCAAGAGCGCCTTTTTTCCGCAAGGAATTTGGCGAACTCATGAAACTGGTTAACGAAGAACACTTAGATATCGATAGCCTAAAAGGCTCCTATGCCGGCGCCATGGGTTATGGTCAGTTTATTCCTTCGAGTTACCGCCACTATGCTGTGGACTTTGACGGCAGTGGTAATCGCGACTTACTGAAAAGCCCAGAAGATGCCATTGGCAGCGTGGCAAATTACTTCCACCAACACGGTTGGCAATTACATGCGCCTGTTGCCTTGCCACTTGTGAATCGCAGTCCTAATGCTCCGATGGCAAAAGTGTGGGCGGGAGAACAACTTAACTATAAAATTGCCGATATACTTTCACCGAGTTTAGTGTTAAAAAATTCTCTGGATATCAACGCATCGCAAAAAGCGTTATTGATTGAGCTTGAACAAGCGGACGGCAAGGAGTATTGGCTTGGCCTAAATAACTTCTACGTCATCACACGATATAATCGCAGCCCATTGTATTCCATGGCCGTTTATCAATTTAGCCAACAATTAAAACAACAGCATGCCTATCAAAAATAAACTGTCACTTGTCGCTATCATAGGTTTGTGTTTCGCATTAGCGGCCTGTACAAGCTCTCGTGCGCCCACAAACAATGGCAGCGGTGGCAGTACTAATAATGGCAAAAACATGGAACCCAACAGGGGGCGATATGCGCTTAAAAACGACAAAATGCCCCTTAATCCCCCGAATGTAGATCATGTGCCGAACGCCACCCCAAAATACGAACCCTATAGTCGTCGTGGCAATAAGCCCTATACGGTATATGGCGAATCTTATAATGTGTTAGATTCAGGCCAAGGCTTTGTGGAAATGGGGCGAGCCTCTTGGTACGGCGAAAAATTCCACGGTTACGAGACCTCAAATGGTGAGCCCTACGACATGTTTGGCATGTCTGGCGCCCATAAAACACTGCCGCTTCCCAGTTATGCGAAGGTAACAAACCTCGATAACAATAAGCAGGTCATCATTCGTATTAATGATCGCGGGCCTTTCCACTCGGACAGAATTCTGGACCTCTCCTATGCCGCGGCTTATAAACTCGATATGTTAGGCACAGGCACGGCAAGAATTAAGCTTGAAGTGATTTATGTCGGTAGCCGCACCCCGAGTGAATCGGCGATAGCCAGTATTCAGCCTGCGGGTAATCACTACATCCAGCTTGTCGCCTCAAAAGATCAACTTAGGCTCAATAGGATGGCAAGGGAGCTGGAAAAGAAATATCAGGTTAAGACCCGTGTACAACCGACAAACAATATGTTTAGACTACAACTCGGACCAATTGGCCAAACCGAGCTTGCCGATAGATTGCTGAATAAAGTTAAGCAAGACGGCTATCCCGAAGGCTATATGGTTTTAGAATAATAAGCACCATTGCCTAAGATACCGATTTAGTTGAATAATAGCTGAATAATGCCGCAGATGAAGGAACCTTCACTGAAAACCTTTGTCGAAGGGTGGTATAATCGCAATGCTATTTTTGCCTATTTTCTTTCAATACAAACCAAAAGACGTGCCAAGTTAATGATGAATTTTGTAAAAAGTCCCATTAAAACATTGCTGCTAATTTCAAGTGTTTCTCTTCCTGTTTATGCCGCGCAGCCAATCGCCACTCCTGAGGCTCCTACTGTTGCCGCCAAGGCATACGTCTTGATGGATTATTATTCAGGGCAGATTATCGCTGAAGAAAATGCCTACGAAAGTTTAAACCCTGCCAGCTTAACTAAGATGATGACCAGCTATGTGATAGGTCAAGAAATCAAAGCTGGTAACGTATCGCCCGATGATGATGTCACCATTAGTCAAAACGCTTGGGGCAAAAACTTTGCAGACTCTTCAAAAATGTTTATCGAAGTGGGTAAGACAGTCAAAGTGGCTGACTTAAACCGCGGTATTATCATCCAATCGGGTAACGATGCCTGTGTTGCGATGGCTGAACACATCGCCGGTACCGAAGGCGCGTTCGTTGACATGATGAACTCATGGTCAAAACAGCTAGGCATGCGTGACAGCTACTTCGAAAACTCCCATGGTTTAGATTCAGAAAATCATAAAACAACTGCCTACGATATGGCACTTCTTGGCGCAGCACTCATCCGTGATGTGCCTGAAGAATATCGAATTTACAGTGAGAAATTCTATACTTTTAACGGTATCAAACAGTACAACCGTAACGGTTTATTGTGGGATAACAGCATGAATGTAGACGGTATTAAAACCGGCCACACTTCAGGCGCTGGCTATAACTTAGTGGCATCTGCCACCAAGGACGGCATGCGTTTGATCTCTGTGGTAATGGGGACTCAGAGTGAAGCAGCCCGTAAAGCAGAAAGTAAAAAGCTTCTGACCTACGGTTTCCGCTTTTTCGAAACAGTCACCCCATACAAGGCTGGTGATAGCTTCGTAACCCAACAAATTTGGTACGGTGACAAGCCAACTGTGGATTTAGGTGTGGCAACTGACACACCAATCACCATCAGCCGCGGCCGTGCTAAGGATTTACAAGCTAATTTTGAATTAACCAAACCGCTAGATGCGCCATTAGCGAAAGGTGAAACGGTAGGCCGTCTATTCTTCCAATTAGATGGTAAAGACATTGCTCAATACCCGCTGGTAACCCTGCAGGAAGTCAACGAAGGCAGCTGGTTCAGCAAACTGGTTGATTACTTCAAGCAAATGTTTGCCTCTTGGTTTAGCTAAGATTTGTCCCTAAGTTAGCTCAACCTTTAAAGCCACCTTCGGGTGGCTTTATTGTTTTAAGCCCCCTTAAGCGACATTCATTTCTGTTAACCACCACTGGTTTGGGAATCCCCCTTGAATCGGGTATAATCGTCACCATATTGATTCAATCGAATGGTTTTAGAACACAACTATGTTAAACACGAAATTTGATGAACTCATGGAGTTCCCCTGCGCATTTCCCTTTAAAGTGGTTGGCGATGCCCATGAAGCCCTAACCGACCGAGTAGTTGCTGTGGTTCAGCGCCATGCGCCAGGTGATTATTCCCCAACAGTAAAAGCATCGAGTAAAGGCAGCTACTACTCAGTGACTATCCGTGTGACAGTGACCAGTAAAGACCATGTAGAGACACTGTACACTGAGCTTGCCAAAATCGAAGGCGTACGCCGCGTACTCTAATGCGAACCTCTAGGCCATGAAATGTGATCTGTCTTACATTTATGGTTAAGAGGCGTATAATAGCGCCACTCAATTCTAGGGGAGAGGTTGCCCTTGCAAGACACGACTTTGCATATTCGACATTTGGGACAACAGGATTACGAATCAGTTTGGCATGCCATGCAGCATTACACTGATACTCGTGACAGTAACAGCCCAGATGAACTGTGGATCGTTGAACACCCACCCGTATTTACCCAAGGCCAAGCCGGTAAAAGCGAACATATTTTGAATCCTGGGGATATTCCTGTTATTCAAGTGGATCGCGGTGGCCAAGTGACCTATCACGGCCCTGGCCAGTTAGTGGCTTATCCCCTGATTGATATTAAACGCAGCAAGGTAGGCGTCCGCCAACTGGTGAGTCATATCGAGCAAAGCATTGTTGATATGCTGACTCAATATGACATCCATGCCTACGCTAAAGCTGATGCGCCGGGTGTTTATGTGGATGAGCGCAAAATTGCCTCTTTAGGACTTAGGATCCGTAAAGGCTGCTCATTCCATGGTCTGGCACTCAATGTCGATATGGACTTAGCACCGTTTCGTCGCATCAACCCCTGCGGTTATGCGGGCCTTGAAATGGTACAATGCAAGGAGCTTGGCGGCCCACAAACCGTGGTCGAAGCAGGCGAGCAACTGATCATTACCTTTAGCCAATTATTGGGCTACCAACATCTAGTTCATCATCAAGGATTAGCAGCGTCATGAATAGGCCTGAACGTTTACAACCCGGAGTGAAGTTAAGAGATGCCGACAAGGTATCGCGTATTCCGGTCAAAATCGTGCCCTCTGAGCGCGAAACCATGTTACGTAAACCCGATTGGTTAAGGGTCAAACTACCTGCATCTAATCAACGTATTTTAGAGATCAAGCAAGCCCTACGCTCGAACGGTCTACACTCAGTCTGTGAAGAAGCCTCCTGCCCTAACTTGGCAGAATGCTTCAACCACGGCACTGCGACCTTTATGATTTTGGGTGCCATTTGTACCCGCCGCTGCCCATTCTGCGACGTTGCCCATGGCCGTCCATTGAAGCCTGACGCGGAAGAGCCGGTCAAACTGGCACAAACCATCCGCGATATGAAGCTCAAATACGTGGTAATTACGTCGGTAGACCGTGACGATCTGCGAGATGGCGGTGCTCAGCACTTCGCCGACTGTATCCGTGAGATCCGTAAGCTGAATCCTGAAATTAAGATCGAGATCTTAGTGCCGGATTTCCGTGGTCGTATCGACGCCGCACTCGATATCCTATCGACTGAGCCGCCTGATGTCTTCAACCACAACCTAGAGACAGCGCCAATGCACTATCGTAAAGCGCGTCCAGGTGCGAACTATCAGTGGTCTTTAGATCTGCTCAAGCGTTTTAAAGAGCGCCATCCAAATGTGCCAACTAAATCGGGCCTAATGATGGGTCTTGGTGAAACTAACGAAGAGATCGCCCAAGTACTGCGCGACCTACGTGAGCACAAGGTTGAGATGCTGACATTAGGCCAATACCTGCAGCCGTCTAAGTTCCACTTACCGGTTGAGCGTTATGTGCCACCAGCGGAATTTGATGAGCTTAAGGCGCTTGCCGATGAATTAGGTTTTACCCACGCAGCTTGCGGCCCATTAGTGCGCTCAAGCTACCATGCCGACCTTCAGGCACAGGGTAAAGAAGTGAAATAACACTTCGGTTTCAGAAAAGTACTTCACTTTAATGACTCAACAAAAAACAGCGCCAAGGCGCTGTTTTTTATGTCTCTTTTGTAGGGGTTTAGCGGGCAGGATTGACGAGCGCTAAATCCATTAAAATGGCATCTTCCTTGCCGTCTTGAGTCGAGTAGTAGTCCTTACGACGCCCAGTTTCCACAAAGCCCTGCTTTTGATAAAGCCCACGCGCACTTAGGTTTGATTCGCGTACTTCTAACATCACCACCACAGCGGAATAAGAATGGGCTGAGGCGATAACTTCATCGAGTAACAACCTTCCATAACCCTTACCCTGCAACTCAGGGTCAACACAGATATCGAGCAAAGTCACCTCATCGACAATCTGCTGAATAATTGCAAAGCCGAGTAACTGCCCATCATGCTGCTTAAGCCCAAAAACTCGGTACAAATGGCCAAAACAGTCGACAAGGTTGCCCTCAGTCATCGGGTGTGAATGGGCCTTGTTCTCGATGGCAAGCATGGGACTGAGATCGCGCTCATCGAGCTTAACGAGTTGCAGTCCATCATTCAGAAATTTGGGATATTGATTAATCACAGGAAATCCAACTTAATGCAGTGTAAAAATGGATTGGGTCATGAAAATAAAGAGTTGCTTAAGCCGAAGCTTGCTGCTCAAGCCATTGGCAAATCTGCCCCCATAAATCCCGCTTAGCCCCACTGCTCGTCAGTAAATTAGCGAGTGGCTCGGATACCAGCCATGCACTGCGGGGGCGAACCTTAACGCGGCGAAGATCCCACACTATGGGTCTCGCCGATCGGGGCGCGGCGGTAAACTCGCAGTCATCGACGTTAATATCTATTTGACGCAAAACCGCAGCGATTAGAGTTTGCATAACACCCGCATTATTGCCACTGCGTTCTTGCTCCAATCGCGCTAATTCATCTTCATCGAGCACCACTTGATAGGCGCGCACTTTAGTGTCACGTACCCTCCAGGTGGTAATGTCCATTGCGGCTAAATAGGCTGATTTATTCATGGCTTAGCAAATAGTGTTATTGCGTCTTTTGATAGGCTTAAGGATACCAGTTAATGACTCAAGATGTTACGCCAAAGCAGATAAATCGGCCTATCTGAGCTGGGTTAAGTTCAACTCATTTTTAATCTAAATTTTCGACTATTAGAATCTATTTTAACCGCTTTTATAAAATTTTAGTTCAGGTAATCTGTCGTTATTCAGAAGGACAATAGAAGGAAAACTCCATGATTAACATCGGCATTAATCACGTGCACCGCGAAGATATCGCCGCAGGGTTAAATCAGTTATTGGCCGACAGCTACAGCCTGTATCTGAAAACCCATAGCTTCCACTGGAATGTGACTGGCCCTATGTTCACAAGCTTACACTTATTGTTTGAGCAACAATACAGTGAACTCGCCCTCGCGGTAGATTTGATCGCCGAGCGCGTTAGAGCATTAGGGGCCAGGGCGTTAGGTTCCTATTCAGCCTATGCCAGATTGACTGAGATCCAAGAAGATCAAGGCGTCACCAAAGCAGAGATCATGATCCGTGAACTGCTCGCCGATCAGGAAATCGTTATTCGTAATGCCCGAGCGCTCTATCCGCTGGTCAGCCAAGCGAGCGACGAAGCCACAGCAGACTTACTCACCCAGCGCATTCAGACCCACGAAAAGAATGCCTGGATGTTACGCAGCTTGCTCAGCGAATAAGTTGCCGCTTAGGCAACAATACAAAGTTTGTAAAAATTCATCATCATCCCAAGTCAAAAGGCCCTGCAGTCACGCGCAGGGCCTTTTTTATTTAGGGTGTTATTTAGGGAATCATTTTTAAAGAATGTTATTTGGCGATTTTTAACAGGATTTAAGTGCCTAGGATTGGGAGAAAATAAGACAGAAAAATGAAATCGTAGAAAGGACGAATGCCTAGCATTTCTGCTAGGCATTCTGAATTTAGTGGCAGGGGTGGCAGGACTCGAACCCGCAACCATCGGTTTTGGAGACCGCTGTTCTACCAATTGGAACTACACCCCTGTCGACGTGGGGCATTATGCTAAAAGCACTTCCAAAGGTAAAGGACTTTTTATGGCAAAACGCATCGAGTGAGTCTTTTTCAACCAAGACAGGGATGTGGTGTTGATTTAATTAGCATAACGTAGAAAAAAACCGCATTAACCTAAAGAAATCCTATCTAGAACTTAATCCTCTGCACGGGAAATATAGATGCGTGAGATATCTTTATCCCAAAGCTGAATAATTTTACGGCTCTTTTCTTTATTCCAAAAACATTTACCGAACAAAATCAACCCTGCGCCTTCTAAATCCCGTTTATCTTTGATGGCAAATTGCTTAAATAAGGTGTCTTTTACGCCCGCAATCGGAATACCAATATCCTTGCTGTCGGCGGGATTGAGCCATGTCATAGTGACATCGGTATGGGATAAGGTGCCCCAAAAAAGATGCGGTTTGGGATCTTCAGGGTCGGCATTGGCAAAATTCACAAACAGATTTTTCGCCCGCCAGCGATACTTGCGCTGCGCATCGGTATAAACCCATAGATCCGATGTCGCTAGGTCAGAACCCCGCAATAGGCTATGCAGTAATTTCTCTAGCCCTTGGCTTGGGGTCCTCTTAAGCGGTGTATTGGCATTTGAATTGGCTTGGGGATTCTCTTCATTTGTTTGATATTGAGCGCCCTCCTCCCTTACTCCACCAGCCATATCCGATTGAGAAGATTCAATATTAAGCTTTTCATCGCCTGCCTTTGAGCTTGGCTCGCTCTGCTGATCTCCGGTCTTTAAATTAACACTCGGATTGGAAGCTTGAGCCTCTATCTCTTTTGACTTTTTACTTTTCGACGCACGAGTCGGCCTAATGCTGAAATCGATAATCAGCGCATCGGCATCGAGTAATTGCTGATGGACTTCAATGGCATCTTTTTCTTCACGGGACTTTTGCGCCGATGGCTTAAACTCGATGCAGTCCGCTTTATGGTAGCGGGAGCCAAAACAGGCTGCTTTACCGTCACTCGAGGCTTTGCGAAAATAGGCGCGGCCCAAACAGGCTGGGCAAAATAGTTGCTGTCTTAAACGCTCAATCTCATCAAAGGGTAATTGCGCAAAAGTAAAAATGCTATAGGTGATGGCTTTAATGGAGGCTGAGCCTAAGGTTTGCGCACTAATGGCATCAAACTTAAGGCTCTGCTCATCGAGCACACAAATCGCATTTAACATAGCAGCCCATTTCCTGACATCGCGCTAATCCTTATCTGCACTTAACTTATCAGCACTTAACTTATCAGCACTTAAATAGACGGCTAACCGAGCAGCGAGATTCTGTGGCAGCAAAGACCTAGCTGCACTTGGATCATAAAAAACGCTTAATTTAGCAATAAGCGCATTAAAACACTGAATCGCAACAAAGACATCGATGGAGGCATAGCGGATTTGCGCCTCAGTTAATGGCACTTGTTGCCAGTTAGATAGGGTGACTTTTTTAGACTTCTCAATTTGCCTTTTGAGTAACACGGCGGCGAGTTGACGCGTGCCCATCTCCTTTCCCGCACCAAGCTGCGCTAACACCCAGTTAAGATCTAGCCTCGAATTAAGCTGGATATTCCATTGCCGTTTAAGCGCATGGGTGTCGCTTCGAAGACCAATACCCACCTTGAGAATGGCTTCATTTTCAAGGACAGGTTTAAGCTGGGCTAAGTCATCCCCTAGTAGTGCATGTTGAAAAAGGTAGCAGCAATCATCAGTCGCGATTTGAATCAAACTTAATGGATGATGTTCACCTACCTGAAAACTCGCTCTGGTTTCAGTATCAAAACCAAGCACTTGGGCTGAATTTAAGTCTTGCACCACAACTGCCATATCAGATGGCTGGACAAGCTTGACCTTAAGCCCATCAAGGCAAAAGGAGGGCAGCTCGCTCAGCTCTTTATCATTCAGCCTGGTTGTTAAGGCAAGCTTTTGCTCAAACCAAGCAAAGCGCATTGAAAGGTCATTATCTTCGCCGCTCGATTCAAGGGTTTGAAGCCGCTGTAAATAGGCGATCCCCGCCTCATCCATTGCTGCAATCAACGCATCTGCGTGTTCACCGAACTCCTGATTAAGCCAAGCGAGTTTATTGGGGGTTAGGCAGGCACGCATTAACTGCATCAAAAGAGCTCCTTAAATAGCTTCATGGATAACTTAAGCACGCAGCTTTTGAATAGCAGAGATAATCATCACAGCAACAGCGCCCGCGACGATACCAAACACCGCATTAACTAAGGTTGGGGTAATCAACCCAAGTAGCGGCCCCACAACAGCGACCTCAGCAGTGACTTCACCTAAATGATGGATTTTATCGCCAAGCATGGGCAATCCATGGGTTAAGATGCCGCCCCCCACCATAAACATGGCTGCGGTGCCGACGATAGTTAACCCCTTCATCAACAGCGGCGCCGCACTCAGTAACATAAAGCCAAACTGTCGATTAAATCGAGTGTAGGCCGAATCGCCTTGGCGCTTGCTTAAATACAGACCGGCATCATCCATTTTGACAATACCCGCCACCAGTCCATATACCCCAAAGGTCATGACCACACCGACAATGGCGAGGGTAAAAAACTGCGTCGTTAGCGTTTTTTCAGCGACAATTCCGAGGGTGATAGCAATGATTTCGGCGGATAATACAAAGTCGGTGCGAATCGCTCCTTTGACTTTTTCGGCCTCATATTTAGCGAGATCCGTTATTTCCGGTGTGGGCTTTTCCTCTTGATGGCCTTTTTCCTTGCGGTGGCTATAGCTGTGGTACAGCTTCTCAAAACCTTCGAAACATAAAAACAAGCCACCAAACATCAGCAACGGCGTAATCGCCCATGGGGCAAAGGCACTAATGACCATAGCAGCGGGAATTAAGATCAACTTATTTCTAAAAGATCCAAGCGCAACAGCCCATACAACGGGTAACTCACGATCAGCACTCACGCCAGTCACTTGCTGAGCATTTAACGCTAAATCGTCGCCTAACACCCCTGCGGTTTTCTTGGCCGCTACCTTACTCATTACCGCAACATCATCCAAAATCGTGGCAATATCATCGAGCAACGTTAATAAACTCGCACCCGCCATAACATCTTCCTTAAAATTTCATCAATGAGCCTAATAATGCTTTACTCATAGTAACTTAGTTAGCTATGTAGCACATAGTCAAATGCACTCAAAAGCGTTATCACTCCTTTTTAGCTTAACGAGAATCTCCCCAAAACCAACATCGATGAAGATAGTTCACGCCTTAGGGATTTTTGCGCCCCATTCTTTAACAGAAACGAGTATAATACGCCCATAATAATGACTCATTTGCCGTAACAGGATGCAAATATGACCCAAGATGAAATGAAAAAAGCTGCAGGCTGGGCCGCCCTCAAATACGTTGAGAAGGACAGCATTGTTGGTGTGGGCACAGGCTCTACCGTCAATCACTTTATCGATGCATTGGCGACCATGAAAGCCGACATCGAAGGTGCGGTTTCAAGCTCTGAAGCCTCTACTCAAAAAATGAAAGCCCTTGGCATTCCTGTGTACGACCTCAATAGCGTAGATAAATTATCGGTTTACGTTGATGGCGCAGATGAGATCAACGGCCATATGGACATGATCAAAGGCGGCGGTGCAGCCCTTACCCGTGAGAAAATTGTTTCCGCTGTGGCTGAGAAATTTGTGTGTATCGTGGATAACACTAAGCAAGTGGATATTCTAGGTGAATTCCCACTGCCAGTCGAAGTGATCCCAATGGCACGCTCCTATGTCGCGCGCGAGCTAGTAAAACTGGGCGGCGATCCTGTTTACCGTGAAGGCGTTATCACAGACAACGGCAACGTGATCCTCGATGTTTACAATCTGAAGATTGTCAACCCGAAGGAATTAGAAGCCCAAATCGATGCTATCGTAGGTGTGGTGACTAACGGCCTATTTGCCAAACGCGGTGCAAACGTATTGCTGGTTGGCACGCCTGACGGCGTAAAAACCTATACCGAATAATCCGCTTTGTTTGGCCTTTTAAGCCCATCACCCAAAGCCCATTAATAGCGTATAGCGCATAAAAAAGCCGGAACTTTAGTTCCGGCTTTTTAGTAAATCCTTTTCATTAATTCAACGCGCAAAGAGTGCTTACCAGACTCTGGCAACTAAGCCCTTCAAATAGAACCCTTCAGGGAAAGCGCTACCAATAGGGTGATCGCTTGCTTGGCTTAAACGCTCGATAAACTGAATCTCACGTTTTGCATCTAGCGCTGCATCGGCAACGATTTTTTGGAACAGATCCGCTGGCATTAATCCCGAGCAAGAGAAGGTTAATAACACCCCCCCCGGATTTAATAACTGCAGCGCAATCATATTGATATCTTTATAGCCACGGCAGGCACCATTGAGCTGCGATTTATTATCGGCAAACTTCGGCGGGTCGAGCACAATCACATCGAAGGTCTTACCTTCATCGCGGTATTGGCGTAGTAACTTGAATACATCGGCCTCGTTGTAATGCACGTGATCATCGTTTAGTCCGTTGACCTTCATATTTAAACGCGCGGTATCTAGGGCTAATGACGACACATCAACGTTCTCAATGATCGCAGCGCCCGCTTTTGCAGCATAAAGACCAAAGGTGCCCGTGTAACAGAAACAATTAAGTACCGATTTACCCTTCACAAAACGGGCAGCCATGGCGCGGTTATCCCGCTGGTCAAGGTAGAAGCCAGTTTTATGGCCCTTAGTCACATCCACCGCGATCTTGATACCGTTCTCTTCGATAATCACTGGCATGTCAGGCAAGGTGCCATGTAATAGTCCCATCGTTGATGTTAGGCCTTCTTTCTTACGGGCATCAACGTCAGAGCGCTCATAGATAGCGCAATCGGGATATAACTCAGCCAGCACCTCGACCAAAGTCTCACGCCATACATCGGCGCCCATGCTTAATAGCTGACAAACTAATACGTTAGCGTATTTATCGATAGTAATACCGGGTAAACCGTCGGACTCGGCGGCAATTAAACGGTAACCCGTTAAGCCCTGCTCTGCTATCAGATCATCACGGCCCGCTTGAGCGCGCTCAATACGGCGTTTAAAGAACTCGCGATCGATTTCCTCTTCACGGTCGAAAGTCCAAATACGTACTTGGATTTGCGACTCAGGTGACCAAGCGCCACGGCCCAACCAATGGCCATCGTGGGCAACCACATCAACGGTTTGACCTGGCTCTGGCTTACCCTTCACATTGTGGATACCGTTTGAAAATACCCAAGGATGGCGACGCTCGAGTGATTTCTCACGACCGGGTTTAAGTTTGATTCTGATAGCCATTACTTCACCTTTAAATAGTGCGTACTACCTTGAAGTACGCCTAAAAATTTGCCGCCTGTTGTCGGGGCGCCGCCGTCTAAAATGGATGCGGATGATACCGCTTATGCCCTTTAAGTGCGAGCCTAACGCACCAATAGCCCATCGCTAAAGATGAAAATGTTAGCTTATTTTTAATCCGTTAATAGCTTACTGCGCCAAATATCAAAACAAATTAACAACTAGCTACGAAGGGTAATCTCGACAACAATGGGCGCATGGTCAGTACTATAGGCATCACGCTCAAACTCAGGACGCACTAGGTGCCTATCGCAGGTTTGGTAATCTGTCACTTGAGCCAAACTTGCGCCATCCCTTGCATCGAACTCGTTTGACAGCAGAATATAATCCAATACCGAGCCCTTTGGCCCATAGTAATGGGTCGCGCTGCGGTGCTGACGATAATAATCCGTATTATCGGCGTGATTTTCCTCAACAAATAAGTTGGCCTCGATAAATAATTCAAAGGCATCAGTTAACTGATAATGAGTAAAGCGTTTTGCAAGGGCAGCATCGGATAACGCGCCTAAGCCAGCCGCCTTAATATCATTGCCATGAATGGACTCACCGCGCATGTTCAAGGCATCGAGCGCCCCCATTGATAGGGTGTCATTAAAATCTCCCATCAAGATCACAGGCTTTGAAGTGTCTTGCCTGCGCTTTAATATGGCATGATATAGCAAGGCCGCCTCAGCACCGCGTTGCATGGTCGATGCCCAGCGACCTAACGCTTGCTCGGTTAGCAGCAGCGGCTCAGCATTAAGTTTTGTATCCGTATTTTTAAGGGCGTCTATTTCGGCAGCATCAAGGGCAAGCCCGGGTCGCTTAGATTTAAAATGCACTACATAACAATCGCACTCGCCGATATGAGGCATAGCCACCGTGGCTCTAAGAACTTTGCGACTAAAACTAAAATTTGAGGAAAGCCCCATAGCCGCAACTAATTGTGTATCAGGCTCGACCCCTGCCACCTCAACTATCGGAAAACGCGACGCAAGCGCCACGACGGGACTCTGATAGATATAATCCTTAATTAACGTCGGTTTATCGATAACAACAAAATGAGGCAACCCGTTTTCCAAAGCTAGAGCTTGCAGTGCATTTGGACTAAACACTTCCTGAAAGCCCACAATATCAGGTATTTGATGGCTAAGAAAATCGCTAAACCACTGGCATTTTCTCTGCCACTGGGACTGGGAATAAATATTTTCAAAATCGTAAAAAGCTAAGGGCGGCTCAATGAAGTTAAATAAATTGATTGTCGCCAGAGTAAACTGCACTGCCTTTGACGCAGTACTTTCATCACTATTTATTAACACCTTTAGTTCACTCCCAACACTCGTATACCCTACCATCCGCTTTTTATGCCTCATTGGCTAAACCGCCATCATAAAACCTGCGATGCAGTCATCCGTTAGTTTAATGAGTAAAACCAACTCAAAAAATTAAATAAACGCGGTTATTTAACACGTTACAGCACATTAAGCCGATAATATTCCCATGGGACTATTATAGCCCTTGAACCCTGTAAACCATTGATTTACAGTTTTCATAACTGATTAAGTTGCCTGAGCGAGCCGTGTGACTCATGTGTAACATGCAAATTTGTAGGGTCAAAAATGAAACGTCTCATCGCTATATTGTGCAGCCTCGCTCTTATTAGCTTTTCAGTTCCCGTATTCGCACAGCCTTTAACAATTTACTCTGAAGAATGGGCGCCGATTAGCTTTACGTCCGATCATCAACCTACTGGTTTAGCAGTTGAAATTGTTCAAGAAATTCAAAAACGGATTAATACCCAAGAGCCAATCCAAATAGTACCATGGGCAAGAGGCTGGACCATCATGACCAAGCAGCCCAATACTGTGCTGTTTGCAATGACCAAAACCGTTGACCGCGAAAAATTATTTACCCTCGTAGGCCCCATTGCCGCCGGCACAGTAAATTTTTATACCCTGCAAAACAGTCAAATTACTATCTCATCCCTTGAAGATGCAAAGCATGCTAAAGCCATTGGGGTTTACCGTGAGTCGGTAGAAGAACAGACACTGAAAGAACATGGATTTGAGAATATTGCCACCACCTCAACCCCGCTCTTTAGTGCTAAACAACTACTCAAGCAGCGAATAGATATCTGGTGTAATACTAACCTCACCACGACATCGATTCTGCGTGAAGCGGGCGCGCCCCCAGATGCGGTCAAATCCATCTTTACGCTTAGCGATAATTTGCTGTATATCGCCTTCTCCAAGGGCACTTCGGAAGAAGTGATAGAGCAGTGGCAAACGACACTTGATGCGATGAAACAAGATGGCACCTTTGCCAGTATCTATCAGAAGTGGCTGCCCAATGAAAACCCACCAATGTGGACCGAGCGATTAGGCGGTAACTTCCAGTAAAATCTCAGTTTCAGTCGCGTAACAAAGTTAATGCGGTATTGGTGTTTGACAATTTTTACCCCTAATAAAAAGGCCGTATCACCTAAGCGATACGGCCTTTTCTAGATCTTGCTAAGATTACTTAGCTAATACGCGCTTATGTAGCTCTTGAACAGACGTCACGTTAGAACGATCATCGGCAGTGTGCGCCATACAAGTCGCGAACGCAGCATTCATAGTGGTTGTGTAGCTCACCTTGTAACGCAGAGCACCGCGGCGTAATTGACGAGAATCTTCAATCGCCTGACGACCTTCGGTGGTGTTTACAATGTAGGTGTACTCACCGTTCTTGATGCGGTCCAAAATGTGCGGACGACCTTCGTGTACTTTGTTGACTAAGCGAGGGTTAATACCCGCTTCGCCTAATACCACTGCAGTACCGTGGGTTGCATCGATTTGGTAGCCCAGCTCGATTAACTTAGCCGCTAAATCGGCAACACGCTTCTTGTCGCTGTTACGAACAGACAGCAGTGCACGGCCTGATTTAGGCACTTCAGAAATCGCACCTAACTGCGCTTTAGCGTAGGCTTCAGCGAAGGTATCGCCTACACCCATAACTTCACCCGTTGAGCGCATTTCTGGGCCTAACAGTGGGTCAACGCCAGGGAACTTGTTAAATGGCAGTACCACTTCTTTCACTGAGTAGAAAGGTGGGATCACTTCTTCGGTGAAGTTTTGCGCTTTCAGACTTTGGCCTGCCATCACACGGGCGGCAATCTTAGCTAAAGGCACGCCAGTTGCTTTCGAAACGAAAGGTACGGTACGGGCTGCACGTGGGTTAACTTCAATCATGTAGATTTCGTTATTCTTCACTGCGAACTGTACGTTCATCAGACCCACTACACCCAGCTCCATCGCAAGCTTACGCACTTGTACGCGCATTTCGTCTTGGATAGCTTGGCTTAAGGTGTATGGCGGCAGAGAACAACCAGAGTCACCAGAGTGAACACCCGCCTGCTCGATATGCTCCATGATCGCGCCGATAACTACTGTCTCGCCGTCACATACCGCGTCGATATCCACTTCGATGGCATCATCTAAGAAGTGGTCTAACAGTACCGGCGATGCGTTAGATACGCTGACCGCTTCGTTGAAGTAGCGCAGTAAATCCTGTTGGTCGTAAACGATTTCCATCGCGCGGCCGCCAAGGACGTAGGATGGACGAACCACTAATGGATAACCAATACGCTCAGCGGCAATCACAGCACCTTCAACAGTGGTCACTGTATCGTTTTCAGGCTGTTTCATTTCCAGACGTTGAATCGCCTGTTGGAAACGCTCACGGTCTTCCGCGCGGTCAATCGCATCTGGGCTAGTACCGATGATTGGTACACCTGCGGCCTCAAGGGCGCGGGCCAATTTCAGTGGCGTTTGACCACCGTACTGTACGATAACGCCCTTTGGCTTCTCGATACGGACGATGGCTAATACGTCTTCAAGGGTCACTGGCTCGAAGTACAGACGATCTGAGGTGTCGTAGTCGGTAGAAACGGTTTCAGGGTTACAGTTAACCATGATGGTTTCATAACCGTCTTCACGCAGTGCAAGCGCTGCATGCACACAGCAGTAGTCGAATTCGATACCTTGACCAATACGGTTTGGACCACCACCTAATACCATGATTTTTTCACGATCTGATGGGTTCGCTTCACACTCTTCTTCATAAGTTGAGTACATGTAAGCGGTGTCGGTGGCAAATTCAGCGGCGCAGGTATCTACGCGCTTGTACACTGGGTGGATGTCGAAACGGTCACGCAGTTTGCGAACTTCGGCTTCGTTTACGCCAAGAACTGCGGCCAGACGCGCATCGGCAAAACCTTTACGCTTGAGTTTACGCAGCAGCTCTTCGTTAAGACCGGCTAAACCGCCTTCGGCCACTTGGCCTTCAAGCTTGATTAACTCTTCGATTTGAACCAAGAACCATGGGTCGATGTTGGTTAAACGGAAGATTTCATCCAAGGTTAAACCCGCGCGCATGGCATCGGCGATGTACCAAATACGGTCACAACCTGGCTCTTTGAGTTCTAAGCGAATGCGAGCTAATGACTCAGCTTTAGTGATATCGATGATTGGGTCGAAACCGTGACGGCTTACTTCTAAACCACGCAGTGCTTTTTGCAGTGATTCTTGGAAAGTACGGCCGATCGCCATCACTTCCCCTACAGATTTCATCTGAGTGGTTAAGCGATCATTTGAACCGGCGAACTTTTCAAAGTTAAAGCGCGGTACTTTAGTCACAACGTAGTCGATAGCTGGCTCGAACGATGCTGGGGTGCGGCCGCCAGTGATGTCGTTCATCAGCTCATCGAGGGTGAAACCCACTGCTAACTTGGCAGCGATTTTCGCGATTGGGAAGCCGGTAGCTTTAGAAGCCAGTGCAGATGAACGTGATACACGTGGGTTCATCTCGATGATAACCATACGGCCATCTTTCGGGTTGATACCAAACTGTACGTTCGAACCACCAGTTTCAACACCAATCTCACGCAGTACGGCCATCGAGGCGTTACGCATGATTTGGTATTCTTTGTCGGTCAAGGTTTGTGCTGGTGCAACGGTAATAGAGTCACCGGTGTGCACGCCCATTGGGTCAAAGTTTTCGATAGAACAGACGATGATGCAGTTGTCGTTACGGTCACGAACCACTTCCATCTCGTATTCTTTCCAACCGATTAAGCTCTCGTCGATTAAAAGCTCTTTGGTTGGCGATAAATCTAAACCTTGAGAACAGATTTCTTCGAACTCTTCCTTGTTGTAGGCGATACCACCGCCTGAACCACCCATAGTGAATGATGGACGGATAATACAAGGGAAACCAACGAGATCGAGAACGCCGTAGGCTTCTTCCATGCTGTGGGCGATACCCGCGCGTGGACATTCTAAGCCGATGCTCTTCATGGCTTTGTCGAAACGGCTACGGTCTTCTGCTTTGTCGATTGCGTCAGCAGTTGCACCAATCATTTCAACGTTAAATTCTGCTAATACGCCTTTGGCTTCAAGTTCCAGAGCACAGTTCAGTGCGGTTTGACCGCCCATGGTTGGCAGGATAGCGTCAGGACGTTCCTTAGCGATAATGTTGCGTACCACTTCCCATTGGATTGGTTCGATGTAAGTTGCATCGGCCATTTCTGGGTCAGTCATAATGGTGGCTGGGTTAGAGTTCACCAGAATAACGCGGTAACCTTCTTCACGTAGGGCTTTACAGGCTTGGGCGCCTGAATAATCGAACTCACATGCCTGACCAATCACGATTGGGCCGGCACCTAGGATAAGAATACTCTTTATATCTGTACGTTTTGGCATTACTTCTCTTCTCCTAGCTTGCGTACTACTTGTTGTTCTGACGGAATTGTTCAATGAGCTCGATAAAGTGATCGAACAGCGGGGCCGCATCGTTTGGACCAGGGCTGGCTTCAGGGTGACCCTGGAAGCTAAATGCTGGTTTGTCCGTCAGATGGATACCTTGCAGTGAACCGTCGAACAGTGACTTGTGGGTCACTTTGATATTGGCAGGTAATGTGTCTTCATCGGCAGCAAAACCGTGGTTTTGGCTGGTGATCATCACGTTACCTTTTTCGATATTGCTCACTGGGTGGTTAGCACCGTGGTGACCAAACTTCATCTTTAAGGTTTTAGCGCCTGAAGCCAGAGCCAGTAATTGGTGGCCTAAACAGATACCGAATATGGGAGTATCTGTTTTCAGGATTTGCTGAATCGCTTCGATGGCGTAATCGCATGGCTCTGGGTCACCTGGGCCGTTAGAGAGGAACACACCGTCTGGGTTCATCGCTAACACTTCAGCAGCAGGTGTTTTAGCAGGAACGACAGTCACGTCACAGCCACGGTCAACCAACATACGCAGGATGTTTTGCTTAACGCCGTAGTCGTAGGCAACCACTTTGTACTTCAACTCTTCGGCTGGGGTGTCAGATGGTAAACCACCCACTAAACGCCAGCTACCTTTACGCCATTGGTAAGCCGTTTCAGTTGTGACTTCTTTCGCTAAATCCATGCCCTTAAGACCTGGGAAGGCTTTAGCTGCTGCAAGCGCTTTGGCTTCATCTAAGTCAGAACCCGCCATGATGCAACCGGCTTGGGCACCTTTTTCACGTAGGATACGCGTTAATTTGCGGGTATCGATATCGGCAATACCAACCACGTTGTTGGCTTTTAGATAATCGCTGAGGGTTTGTTGATTACGGAAGCTACTTGCTACGAGAGGAAGATCGCGAATGATTAAACCACAAGCGTGAACCCCATTGGATTCGACGTCTTCATCATTAGTGCCAGTATTACCGATATGTGGGTACGTTAATGTAACTATCTGGCGTGAATAAGAGGGGTCAGTTAAAATTTCTTGGTAACCTGTCATCGAAGTGTTAAAAACAACTTCACCAACAGAAAGACCATCGGCACCAATCGCTGTGCCAGTGAATACGGTTCCATCTTCGAGTACGAGTAAGGCAGACTTTATCAACACGACCTCCATAAAGAGCCAAGCTACTGAAATATAATAATTTTATGATGTGTTAAGATACCAATTTCCGCGTATTTACGAAATTTTGACAAATTCCAGCGAGTTTACAGGATATTTCAAAACTCGTCTACAAATTGAAATTTGATTGCAAAAAAAAACGCCAAAATGGCGTTTATATTTTTTAATTTAACCCTAACACTTGCTGCATGTCGTATAGACCCGGCTCCTGCTCAACCAACCAATGGGCTGCACGCATGGCACCGTTTGCAAAAGTCATACGGCTTGAGGCTTTGTGGGTGATTTCTAAACGCTCACCGATATCGGCAAACATCGCAGTGTGCTCACCCACTAAGTCGCCAGCACGAATTGTCGCAAAACCAATGGTTTCACGGTCACGTTCGCCAGTGATCCCTTCACGGCCATAGACGGCACATTTTTCCAGATCGCGACCTAAGGTCTTGGCAATCACTTCACCCATCTTAAGGGCGGTGCCCGATGGTGCGTCTTTCTTGTATCTGTGGTGGCCTTCGATGATCTCGATGTCGGTGTAGTTGCCCATGACTTCGGCAGCCACTTCGAGCAGTTTCCACATGAGGTTCACGCCCACTGACATGTTTGGTGCGAGCACCACTGGGGTTTGCTCGGCAAAGGCATTGATCTGTTCTTTTTGTGCGTGGTTAAAACCCGTAGTACCAATCACCATGGCTTTCTTATGACGCACACACCAATCTAAATGGACAATGCTGGCATCAGGCGCAGTAAAATCGATTAATACATCGAAATCATCCGCGGCAAAATCCAATGAATCTAAGATGGCGACATGCAATTTGCCTACACCAGCAAGTTCACCGGCATCGACACCAACGAGGCTCGAACCCGCACGCTCAATCGCCGCGCCCAGACGAATATTGTCCTGTTGGTACGCCGCTTCAATAAGAGTCCGTCCCATGCGACCACTGGCACCGACGATAGCAACTCTCACCTGTCCACTCATTTTTCTCTCCTAACGCTTACTTGACTCTTCCATAAAAAAACGCCTAAGACTGGCTTAGGCGTTTCAATCAGATTAGACGATGTCTAATAACTCGACTTCGAATACTAAAGTTGAGTATGGAGGAATAGAAGCACCAGCACCACGCTCACCATATGCTAAGTGGTGTGGAACGAATAATTTTAACTTAGTGCCCACTGGCATCAGTTGCAATGCTTCGGTCCAGCCAGCGATAACGCCAGATACTGGGAACTCAGCAGGTTGGCCGCGAACAACAGAGCTGTCGAACACATCACCATTGATGAAAGAACCATGGTAGTGAGTGCGTACTGTATCTTCGTAGGTTGGTTTTGCACCTTCACCTTGAATTAATACTTCGTATTGCAGACCAGAGTCAGTCACGATTACGCCTTCACGTTTAGCGTTTTCAGCTAAGAACGCTTCGCCTTCTGCAGAAGCAGCAGCGGCAGCAGCTTCTTGTTCAGCTTGAATGCGACGGCTAATTTCAGTGAATGCAACTTGCATATCCTGCATAGAAACAGCGCTTTCAACACCAGCAAAAGCATCGGCAAGGCCTGCTTGAACGGCGGCAATGTCAACACCTTCAAAAGAGTTAGCGGCTAATTGCTCGCCCATTTGACGACCAACACCATAGCTTGCTTGCTGTTCAACAGTACTGAATTTATCAGACATAATTTACGACTCTCAATGTTCAATGGAATTTTGCGGGGCAGTTTACCATAGTTCTCTGCCCTATGCTGATAAACTGACTGCTTATTTAACTTTTGCGGCAAATTTAGCTGCGGTTTGAATCCTTATCTAAACACCCTGCTTAACTGCTTTGGTCTTCACTACCAGCTATTTAGGGACTACACATTGGTTTTTTACATTCGCCTTAGCGCTTTGATAGAGCGGTAACACCTCAGCCTGTAATTTTGCTAATTGTGAAATTCGATTACTGTTTGATGGGTGAGTCGATAACAATTCGGGGCCCTGACTGCCGCCCGCCTTTGACATGTTTTGCCACAGAATCACGCTTTGGGCTGGGTCAAAGCCCGCTCGCGCCATGAGCTCTAATCCCATAACGTCAGCTTCACTTTCTTGGGCGCGACCAAAGGGCAACAATACCCCAACCTGTGCACCTAATCCGAGGGCTGACATATAGAGATCTTTATTGGAAATCCCCCCCGCGCCGAGGGCCGCATCGGCAATTTGCATCCCAACCCCCGTCATCTGCGCGCGGGACACCTGCTCGTTTCCGTGCTGCGCCAGTACGTGGGCAACTTCGTGACCCAAAACTGTCGCTAACTGATCGGGAGTGGTCGCCACTTTGAGTAATCCGGTGTAAACCCCAATATGGCCGCCAGGTAAGGCGAAGGCGTTCACTTGCTCTGAATCGAATAACACTACATCCCATTTTTGGCTTTGATCGGGTAAAACCGCCGTTACTCGATTGGCGACGCAATTAACGTATTGAGTTAACTTATTGTTAGTGCTGATTTTCTGCTGCTTTTTCATTTCTTCAAACGAGGCATCCCCCATTTGCTGCATCTGAGAAGCAGAATAAAGCAACGTTTGGCCGCGCCCTGTTGGCGATTTAGTGGTCGCACAGCCAGATAGAGCTAAGGTCACGCCAAGGGCCAATACTATAGTCCGTGATTTCATATGTAACTCCTTAATCCAATGGGGGAGACTCAATGGTCATCAATACGCCCCAATACTCAACAACGAAATGTTTAATAGTTTAAGCACGCTTTGCTGAAATTCTGCAGGGAGTTTACTGAGATAGAATGATGTTGCCAAATGCCATCGAAGATTAGCAAGACTTAAGATACTCCTCCTTTAGCAAGGCATAGAGATACTCATCGCCCCACGCGCCCTTAAAGAAGATATTTTTCACATAATGGGCTTCGCGCCTAAAACCGAGTTTTTCGAGTAAGCGGCAGCTGGCAAGATTTTCTACATCCGTTACCGCAATAACCCGATGTTTGCCAAGCGCCACAAAAAGGTAATGCAGCAATGCACTGACCGCCTCAAATGCAACCTGTTGGCCTTGATGCTCAGGCGCAATCGTAAAGCCGATTTCCATTTGCTGCTCATCAATAAAATGCAGCGCCAGATCGCCAACGAGTTTAGTCGATGTCGTTCCCGACGCCGCGCTGACAATCGCCAGTTGAAACCAAGTATCCGCCGCACCAAATTGTGCATAATCCATCTTCTCGAATAGTGCGACTGCATCACTATAGCGGTAATCCGTCCAACTTTGATATTTGGCAATCTTAGGGTCGGCGCGATAGGCGGTGAACGCCTCAAGATCCGCTCGCTGAAATGGACGAAGTATAAAACGTTTGGTGGTTAAACCGTGATTGACCAGGCTATGAAGTGCTTTGCTTAACGCCAATGTCGCTTCCAAGACTTAGCTCCCTTAATATCAATGAGTCACTAAGTTACACCCAGAACGAGAACGTTAACAGCAGCTAATGAACCTTATTCACTTCGCGGTTTAAGATAGCGGCGAACCGAGCTTGAAGGCAAGGGATAGCTTAACTCTTACTTCCCCTTTGCATCAGGATGATTCCACTCTGGCTTCACTATAAATAGCTTAAATTCAACGCTTACCTTTAAACGCTTTGGCGCTGTGCTTGTTAATGCTACGACGATTCGCCTGTTTATCCCGCGGCGGTCGTTTACGCTCAACCTTGCCATTGACGCCGTCATCAGTGTTTTTTTCACTCGGCTTATCCGTTACTGGAAAGTCAGCCAATAATGCCAGCGGTAACTCCCTCGCGGTCAAACTGCGGATCGCGGTTAAGAAAGCCATTTCACCGTGGCATACAAGGGAAATCGCCAGCCCTTTTGCTCCCGCTCTGGCAGTGCGGCCAATTCGATGCACATACACAGGCGCACTCGCAGGTAAGTCTAAGTTGATCACCACAGGCAAGGCATCAACATGAATACCCCGCGCCATTAAATCCGTCGCCACCAATACTTGAATGCGATTGGCTTTAAAGTCGGCTAAGGTTTGGCTACGCACGGTTTGATCTTTCTCGCCGTGCAGCGCGGCAGCTTTCATCCCCGCTTTGCCGAGTCGTTTAGCGACGGCATCGGCATCATCACGGGCGCTAATAAACACCAGCACCTGCGGCCATTGATATTGTTTTAATAGCGCAATTAATGCCTGCGCCTTGCTGCCCTTGTTGACTAAATAAAGCCGCTCTTCAATTTCGGCAGCAACTGAATTTAGTGTACTGGCCTCAACGCGTAGGGGATCATTGGTCAGCAATTTCCCCGCCAGGTTATCCAAAGCCTCTGGCAAAGTGGCTGAAAACAACGAGGTTTGCTTACGCTTGGGCATCAACGCCATCAGCTTTTGCACATCTGGCCAAAATCCCATTTCCAGCAAACGGTCGGCCTCATCCAGCACTAAATGTTTTATCAAATCGAGGCTAATATGGGACTGTATGCATAAGTCCAATAAGCGCCCTGGTGTTGCCACTAAAAGCTGTGGCTTAGCAGCAAGTTCGGCTAATTGGTCTTCCTGCGAAACGCCACCACACAGAAGCAGAATATGCAAAGATGCGGATAACTCACTCGCCAGCGCGTGCAGCGCCTTCGTCACCTGCTGAGCTAACTCCCGCGTTGGCACTAACACTAACGCCTGCGCATTGGCAGTGGGCACTGAGTTTGCAGTCGTTTGCGCAGCAATTTGTTGCCTGAGGATTTGTAGCAAGGGCAAACCAAAAGCGAAGGTTTTACCACTACCGGTTTGTGAAAGCGCTAACAGATCTCGCCCTTCAAGAATCGCCGGAATCGCTAATTGCTGTATCCGTGTCGGATGTTTCAGCCTTGTAGGCAAGGCTTTAAGTAATGCAGCATTTAACCCAAGTTCGGCAAAGGTTAACGACTCAGGGGAAGACTCTGGAGAAGAAAAAGGCTTAGGAATGGTCATCACAATACCGATAAAAACATGGGAGCGAAAGTTTACGCAGAGTTGGCTGTTAATACCAATGTTGTTTCGGCTTTGACTAAAGCCTTGGAGTAGTTTTCGACGGTATATTTAACTATGCGTGTTAGGCCACTAAATACCTTAAGTTTTAATTTGTTTAAATATCTAAACCAAAAACATAATCAAAGTCGTGGGGCTTCACCCCACACCCGACCAAAAGGGGAAAAGCGCCTGTTCCCCTTTTGGAAATCCCCCGGCGTCCCTAGCGAAGTTACATGCATTAGAGACTGGCCTTGGTCTTATGGATAAATTGCTATCGCTTCCGATGGTACATCCTGTACCCCGAAAGCTAGCCGGTCATCTGATAGGCAGGATGCCTGAATGTCGTGAAGTGCATGGATGCACGAGAACGACCATGACCGGACTGACGCAATCAATTCCAACGCCCCGCGGCAACTTCGCAGGGGAAGGTGAACTCCTAAATTTGAAGTGTTGGCAGTTAGTCTCAAAAGAAATCAGCCTGTCCTTTATTTTATAGAAAGCTGTTGGGCAATTAGCCATTGCTCCCTTGGACTTCAAAAATCTTTAGTGCTTTTTGACTGCTACGAACATGACTAGTCTTATTGCGTCTGAAGTTAATTGATTTTAAACAGCAAGAAATACTACTCGGTTGTAGCTACAGGTTCGAGATTATTTAAGCGAATGACTTTTGTTGTGTAACCATCGCCAGAGTAGAGGAAAAACTCACCTTGATATCCAAGCAGTCTAAGAAGGTATTCTGTAATTGCATCGCGACACAGTGAATACTGTTCGTGCATATCCTCAGGCGATAACTCACAAAGGCCACTATGTATGATAGCGTTTCTGAGATCTTTCCACGTGTTGGTCTGAGGCATACCGACCAATTCGAACATTTCAGTCACCAGTTCAGCATATGTTTTTTTATCTCTACCTCCATGGACAAAGTAGTTGCCATTTTTGAAGGTATATACGCCATGCGCATAAGAAGCCTTGAGGTTTTCTAAAAGAATGAAAGTTGTGCCCAACTTGAGCTCTAATGGGAGTTCTTTGGCATCTGGAATAGTAAATAGATCAATTGCAACGTTGAGTTTTCTTGGTAAGCGGAGCTCGCTATATGTTTGCCAACAATTTTCAATAAAACGAACTGCCTGGATAGACCTTATTAAGCAAAATGGCGATTTGAATGCTGAGTAACAACCACCAATGGAACGTATACGGCCTAGGTTTCCTTTACCGCTATCGCCACCGATGAGCTCCCAACCAATGAAACCAACTTGAGAGTTGGTGGCAAAGGTGAGCATTTCAGCCAGCATCATCATGTTCTGCTCAAGGTCATCCACCGATGTAACGTTATTGATGAATACTTGGGATGTTTGAACAAATTTACCACGTAGCTCGTTCTGCTTAGACCTGAGCAACTCTATATCTTGAGTTATGAGCATGCTGTAGCCGAAAGCCGATAGAGGAATATTATTTCTGCTCCAGCTACCATCCAGTTCAGTAGTCACTGTAATACCACTTAGGGGAAGATTAGATAAGTAGCAAACTACATCCACAGTTGAATCCATAATATCAATATTATTACGGCTTAAAGTTTGGTACTTCACCAATAGTACACTAACCCAATAAAAGAGCGGACCGACAACGTTCTTTTAAAATTAACAGCCACTGTGGCTAAAAAAGTTCACCATCCCCTCGGAGTTGCCGCAGGGCATTTGCGTTCGTTGCGTGATCGAGGCATGGATGCCGAGATAGCGTCAGTCGAATCAGGGACGAGCGTCTGACGCGATAGCATTAAGACGCTTAATGCCCAAGGGGTTTTCAACTCCGTTAGGGGCGTCTTGGAGCATCCAAGGAGGATAGGACGAGCAGTCCTCCTTGGTCGGGTGTGGGGTGAAGCCCCACGACTTTGACTTTTCTTTTAAAAAAGAGAAACCTAAAGCCAGGTTTAAGTCACAAACAATCTCGGCTATAAAGACAAATAGCAAAGTAGAACAATCAAACTAACATCAAACCTTTTAAGTTGTTTTTGCATAAAACAACCATAAAAAAGCCCCGCAAGTATTTAACACTGTGGGGCTTTATTCATCTAGTGCGCTGCTAACTGACATAACAGCGGCACCACTAAACCTAATTAGCTATTTAAATCTTGAAAGAACTTCTTCACGCCATCGAAGAAACCTTCAGCCTTTGGGCTGTGCTTCTTTGATTCACCGGTTAAGGTGGCTTCAAATTCACGTAACAGTTCTTTTTGACGATCGTTTAAGTTAACAGGGGTTTCCATCACCACTTTGCAAAGCAAATCGCCTACCGCATGGCTGCGAACCGATTTCACCCCTTTACCGCGTAGGCGGAACATACGACCCGTTTGGGTTTCTGCAGGGATCTTAAGGCTCACTTTACCATCGAGTGTCGGCACTTCAATCTCGCCACCGAGCGCGGCTTTCGTGAATGAAATAGGCACTTCGCAGTAGAGGTTGTTGCCATCACGAACGAAGATTGCATGTTCACGGACATTCACCTGAACATATAAATCCCCTGGAGGCGCACCAAATTCACCCGCTTCACCTTCACCCGCTAAACGAATACGGTCGCCCGTATCAACACCGGCAGGGATCTTAACTGATAGGGTTTTAGTCTTCTCGACACGGCCTTCGCCATGGCACTTACCACATGGATCTTTAATGATCTTGCCGCGACCATGACAGGTTGGACAGGCTTGCTGCACCGCGAAGAAACCTTGGCGCATCTGCACTTGGCCTTGGCCATGACAGGTACCACAGGTCGTTGCCGAGGTGCCTTTTTTCGCGCCGCTACCGTCACACACATCACAGCTTGCCAGCGTTGGAATACGGATTTCTTTGGTTAAGCCCTTAACCGCTTCTTCTAAAGACAGTTCGAGGTTGTAACGCAGATCTGAGCCGCGAGCAGCCTGACGTTGGCCGCCGCGACGTCCACCACCGAAAATATCGCCAAAGACATCACCGAAAATATCGCCGAAATCCCCTGCGCCGCCGTAGCCGCCACCGCCGCCACGGTTTGGATCCACACCCGCATGACCAAATTGGTCATAGGCCGCCTTCTTATTGGCATCGGTCAGGATTTCGTAGGCTTCTTTGACTTCTTTAAAGCTGGCTTCGGCTTCTTTATCGCCTGGGTTACGATCCGGGTGATACTTCATGGCCAGACGTTTGTAAGCCTTTTTGATTTCCCGTTCGCTGGCGTCACGACCAACGCCCAATACTTCGTAATAATCTCGCTTTGACATATTCTCTTGCTTCTTCAGCTTAAGTTGAACGAACGGGCGTTAGGGTTGCCCCGTAACGCCCGCCTAGAATTAACTATTTGAAATCAATCTATTGGACTGAAAACAAATCATTATTTCTTGTCGTCTTTCACTTCTTCAAATTCAGCATCGACAACATCATCGGCAGTCGCGTTAGACTTTTGGCCAGCGTCTTGTGCGCCGCCTTGAGCCTGAGCTTTAGCTTGAGCAATTTCCATCAGCTTGGCAGAAGCTTCAATCAGCTCCTGAGTCGCTTTTTCGATGGCTTCTTTGTCGTTACCTTTAGAGGCCACTTCAACCGCGCTCATTGCCGCTTCAATCTTTGCCTTGTCATCGGCAGGCAGAGCGTCGCCAGCTTCTTCCACTTGTTTCTTAGTTGCATGAACTAAGCCGTCAGCTTGGTTGCGAGCTTGCACTAACTCTTCGAATTTCTTGTCTTCTTCGGCGTGAGCTTCTGCGTCACGTACCATTTGTGCCACTTCTTCTTCGCTTAAACCAGAAGAAGCTTTGATGGTGATGTTTTGTTTCTTACCGGTTTTCTTGTCGGTAGCAGAAACGTGCAGAATACCGTCAGCGTCGATATCGAACATCACTTCGATTTGTGGCATACCACGTGGCGCTGGCTCAATACCTTCTAAGTTGAACTGACCTAATGACTTGTTCGCGCTCGCTTGCTTACGCTCACCTTGCAGTACGTGAATAGTCACTGCGCTTTGGTTGTCATCGGCTGTTGAGAAAACTTGCTGTGCCTTAGTAGGAATCGTGGTGTTTTTCTCAATCAGCTTGGTCATTACGCTGCCCATGGTTTCGATACCCAGAGACAGTGGTGTTACGTCTAACAGCAGAACGTCTTTCACGTCGCCTGACAGTACGCCCGCTTGAATCGCAGCACCAACAGCAACGGCTTCGTCTGGGTTGACGTCTTTACGTGGCTCTTTACCGAAGAAGTTAGTCACTGCTTCTTGAACCTTAGGCATGCGGGTTTGACCGCCCACCAGAATCACTTCGTTGATGTCTGATACTGATAAGTCAGCGTCAGCCAGTGCCACTTTTAATGGCTCTAAAGTGCGAACGATTAAGTCTTCAACCAAAGACTCTAACTTAGCACGGGTGATTTTCACCACTAAGTGCTTAGGACCTGTTGCATCGGCAGTGATGTATGGCAGGTTAACTTCAGTTTGGTTGGTGCTTGAAAGCTCGATCTTCGCCTTTTCAGCCGCTTCTTTCAGACGTTGCATTGCTAAAGGATCTTTACGCAGATCTAAGCCTTGCTCTTTCTTGAACTCGTCAGCTAAGTAGTTGATTAAACGGTTGTCGAAGTCTTCACCACCTAAGTGGGTGTCACCGTTCGTTGCTAATACTTCAAAGGTTTGGTCGCCGTCGTTGCTGTCGATTTCGATGATAGAAATATCGAATGTACCACCACCTAAGTCGTACACTGCAACGATATTGTCGCCTTGCTTCTTGTCGATACCGTAGGCAAGCGCTGCAGCCGTTGGTTCGTTGATAATACGTTTAACTTCAAGACCTGCGATGCGACCCGCATCTTTAGTAGCTTGACGTTGAGAATCGTTGAAGTATGCAGGTACGGTAATTACCGCTTCAGTCACTTCTTCACCTAAGAAGTCTTCTGCCGTTTTCTTCATTTTTTTCAGGATTTCAGCTGAAACCTGTGGTGGTGCCATCTTGTTGCCACGTGATTCAACCCAAGCATCACCGTTGTCGGCTTGGATAATTTTGAAAGGCATGATGTTCACGTCACGTTGAACTTCGTCATCTTTGAAGCGACGACCGATCAGACGTTTGATCGCGAAGAAAGTATTGTTAGGGTTAGTTACCGCTTGGCGTTTTGCAGGTTGACCCACGATAGTCTCATCGTCTGTGTATGCGATGATTGACGGGGTTGTGCGATCGCCTTCAGCATTTTCTAATACGCGTGCTTTGCCGCCATCGAGGACAGCTACACAAGAGTTTGTTGTGCCTAAGTCGATACCAATAATTTTACCCATGAGGTCCTCCGAAAAAATTCTGTCGAACTAAATTTATAAGTTGGTTTTGATATGGGGCCGGACACATGTTTTTCAAGTCCACAGTGGCCACCTTCTCTGCCTTAACACCTATATTGGGACAGTGATTTTAATTACAAGGGCTAACAAAAAAATTTTCTTAGTTATCTTTTTGGTAACTAGGAGGGAGACTAACAGCGAACCTGTTGGGTACAGCAACCCAAAATAATAAATACCAACCTAATAAATAACAGAGACTTAAAGTTCAATATAAAAACAATGTGAGTTGTTTTTAGCACAAAAAAGACACAAACAATCCCCTAACCTTCTTTACAAAGTGAATAAAATATTCAATCACTAAAATCCACTTGCTTATCACAGGCCGCTGTTATTCAATCCATGCTTAATAAAGAATAGGGTTTTCGTTAATAGGAAAAGCGTGAGTGAAATCTTCAAATTGGGCCTATGTGTACGGCATGGCGGCGGTAATACTTTGGTCGACGGTTGCCACCGCCTTTAAAATTGCGCTTGGATTTTATAGCCCCCTGCAATTAGTGTTTGTGGCTGTAATCACCTCAATCGTGACCTTAGGTGGCATTCTGGCGTGGCAAAAAAAGCTCCCACTGCTTAAGCAACAATTACTCCGCCGTCCGGCTTTTTATCTGATAACAGGCTTAATCAACCCTTTTCTCTACTATGTAGTATTGTTTAAGGCCTACTCCTTACTGCCAGCCCAACAGGCGTTATCGCTCAATTATACGTGGGCGGTGTTATTACCTTTACTTGCCGCGCCACTGCTAAAACAAGTGCTACGTAAAAGTGATATTGCGGCTGCGCTAATTGCCTACACGGGGGTGTTTATTATTGCCACCGGCGGTGATGTTAGCGATTTTAACTTCGATAGCCCACTCGGGATTGGTCTAGCGCTGACCAGCACCCTGCTGTGGTGTTTATATTGGATTGTGAATACCAAAGATCAGGGCGATCCTGTCGTTAGCCTGCTGTTAAGCTTTACTATCGGCCTGCCTTTTATTGTCATTACGTTACTGCTCACCGATACCTTGCCAAGTTTTAGTCCCGATGCCGTGCTAGCGGGTATGTATGTTGGCCTCTTTGAGATGGGCATTACCTTTGTGCTGTGGTTAATGGCACTCAAAACAGCCACCCGCACCGCCAATATCAGTACCTTAGTATTTTTATCGCCGGTAATGTCGATAGGTTTTATTGCTTGGATTTTGCAGGAAAGCATTGAAGTGTCGACCTTTATCGGTCTTGGCTTTATCTTAACGGGTATGATGTTACAGCAATTATTACCCCGCTTTTTGGAACGTAAAAACGCCTTAGCGACTGGTTCGGATGTAGGTAAATAAATGCTCTTTTATAGGGTTGCCTATGGCTACCATAGGTAACCCTAACTGCGTTACCCACTATTGACCTTATTACATACAAGGATGCATCAAGGAAGAGATTATGACTCCAGCAGTCCAGCTCGCAAAAAAAGCCAAAATCGTCTTTGAAATCTTAGAGTACAGCCATGATCCCCACTGCGCCGCCTATGGCGAAGAAGCAGCTAATACCTTAGGCCTTAATCCTGCACAGGTTTTTAAAACCCTACTGGTTGCCATTGATAAAGCCCATTTGCCGATTGCCGTCGCCTTGGTGCCCGTCAACCATCAACTGGATCTTAAGGCGGTCGCTAAATGCTTAGGTCAGAAAAAGTTACAGATGGCCGACGCCGAACTAGCGCAAAAGTCCTCGGGCTATCTAGTTGGTGGGATCAGTCCGCTTGGACAAAAGAAGCTCCTCACCACCCTGATTGATAATAGCGCCCAAAACTTCGACAAAATTTATGTGAGTGGAGGTAAACGCGGTCTTGAAATCTGTTTATCGCCAACCGATTTAGCAATTTTGAGCAAAGGCTCCTTTGCTCACATCAAAGTCCTCTGAGATAAAATTTAGGCTAAGCAGTCAATTTATAATGATTTTGCAGAAGTATTTATTGTGCTGATTGAAAAAATAAGGATTTTTGTCTATAAACTGAACAATGGCAAATGACTAGGGATAGTCGCATGGAAAAGTCAACGCAATGGAATCAGGAAGATAGCATCAGCCCCATCAGTTGGGCAGCCATGCTTATCTGTATCGTCCTATTTATCTATGAACACTTTTGGGGTCATGATTTTACCACCATGGTTGTCATGCTCTATTGCACCTTTATGCTGCCATCAGTGCTACTGATCCGTAAGGTGCAAGAAAAGTATTTTCTCTATACCTTGGAATATATCCGTGCCTTTCGTAAATTCACCACTGTGATGTCGGTTATCTTCTTGTGTATCTGGGTGATAGCGACGGTAATGCGTTTCTTAAAGTAACAATTAAAAGCCATTTAAGCATAAAAAAGCCGTCGAATTGACGGCTTTTTATTGGAATTGCTTTTAAAGTCCAGTTAGGTGCGACTGGTATAATCGCCCCAGGCAAGCCACTTGTAGGTGGTTAATGCTTCAATGCCCATAGGCCCTCGGGCATGGAGTTTTTGAGTACTCACCGCCACTTCGGCGCCGAGCCCAAATTGTCCACCATCGGTAAAACGGGTACTGGCATTCACATATACGGCGGCTGAATTGACCTCATTCATAAAATGGGCGGCGGCATGGATATCGTCAGTCAAAATCGCCTCCGAATGCCCACTCGAATAATGGCGAATATGGGCAATTGCTTGATTAATATCATCGACCACTTTAATCCCTAAGGTGAGAGACAACCATTCGGTAGCAAAGTCGTTATCCCTTGCCTGAGTAACATCAACCCCCAAGCCATCAAGTAAAGGAAAACTTTGCCCACAAACTGAAAACCTCACCCCCAGGGTATGAAGGTGCGCAGCAATCTGCGGCACAAAAGTTGTCGCTACGGTCTTATCCACCAGCAGGGTATCGAGGGCGTTACACACTGTTGGTCGCTGCACTTTGGCGTTGGCAATCACATCGAGCGCCCTAACTAAATCCGCTGATTTATCGACAAATAGATGACAAATACCGATGCCCCCTAAAATCACCGGAATCGTTGCCTGCTCAGCGCAAAGTCGCTGCAATGCTTGGCCACCACGGGGGACGATCATATCGACGTATTTATCTAACTTTAGCAGGCCTAATACCAAAGCCCTATCAGGTGAGTCAATAAGTTGCACCGCATCCTTAGGGAAACCTAATTTAGCCAGAGCACCTCGGATCACTTCACTTATTAGCTTGTTTGACTCAAGCGTCTCTTTACCACCACGAAGGATCACCGCATTGCCGGTTTTAAGGGCTAATACAGCAATATCAACAGTCACATTAGGGCGGGCCTCATAAATCACCCCAATCACACCAAGCGGCACGCGGCGACGCGTAAGGCGTAAACCGTTGTCTAACACCCGCGAGCCAAACTCTTCACCCACGGGATCGGCGAGACGCACCACATCACCGATATCAGCGATGATGCCCGCAAGACGCGACTCATTCAGCAGCAACCTGTCTATCATCGCATCGGTTAAACCATCGGCTTTAGCGGCGGCCACATCCTTAGCATTCGCGGCCAAAATAGCAGGAGTTTGCTCAGTCAAAGCGCTGGCGATATCTTCCAATAATTGAGCCTTTTGCCTCGCCGTTAAATTGGCCAGCACATAACTTGCCTGCTTCGCATTTTGACCTAACTGCTGTAGATATTGCTCTGGATTAATTTGGCTCAAAACTAGACCTCGCTTATAGAACAACCATGTCGTTACGGTGCACTATGGCATCCCCATAATCAAACCCGAGAAGGGATTCGATTTCGTCGGAGTGCTTACCTGCAATTAAATTTAATGCTTCATCACCGTAGCGGGATATCCCCCTTGCGATCAAGCGACCTTGCTTATCAACAAGTTGCAATGTTGCGCCTCGCTCAAAATTGCCTTTGACCTCGACGATTCCCTTAGATAGCAAACTGCGGCCCTTCTCAGTAACGGCTTTAACTGCACCATCATCAAGCACCAAAGACCCTTTAGCCGCAGGTCCTGCCAAAATCCATTGCTTACGACTCTCTAATGGATTTTGAATAGCACTGAAATGGGTGCCAACCGACTCTTTAGCCGCAATTTTTTTGATCACATCGGGATGATGACCCGAGGCAATCACGACTTCAATACCTGCACGGCGGGCGATATCGGCGGCCTCAAGTTTGGTCGACATGCCGCCCGTTCCTAAGCCTGATACCGAACCTCCGGCTAACAGGCGCAGACTATCGTCAATTTTTTCAACCTGCGGAATAAGCTTGGCATCGGGGTTCGTGCGGGGGTCGGCGTCGAACAGCCCCTTTTGGTCAGTCAATAACATCAGTAGGTCAGCATCACACAACAGCGCCGCCCGTGCAGATAGATTGTCGTTATCACCCACCTTGATTTCATTGGTGGCAACGGCATCGTTTTCATTAATAATCGGAATAATGTTGTTGGCTAGCAGCGCGTTTAGGGTATCGCGGGCATTCAAATATCGCTCACGGTCGTGCAAATCCGCGCGAGTTAGTAACAACTGGCCGACATGCAAACCATAAATACTAAAGAGCTGCGACCAAGCGAGAATCAGCTGACTTTGTCCCACTGCGGCCAGCAACTGTTTGTTAGCCATGGTATCGGGCAAGATGGGATATTGAAGATGTTCACGGCCTGCAGCAATGGCGCCTGAAGTACAGACAACGACTTCAACGCCCGACTTCATCAATGCGGCCATTTGCCGAGCAAGCTCAACCATATGCGCTTTATCCAATTGCTTGCTGCCCGATGTCAGCACACTCGTCCCTAACTTCACCACTACACGGCGATATGCAATCTCACTCAAGCTCAATCTTCACTTATCAAAAAATAACCAGACATTTCTTATACCTAATCCATCAGCTAATTGGTAGTCAACAAAGATTAACTCACGTTAAAAATTCTAGAACTGTTTGGAATAGCTCAAAAAAAAGGGCCATCGATTAGATGACCCTTAATCATTTCGCCTAAAGCGAATTAAATAAGTGCAACTTAGCTAAAAGCAAACTTAGCCACGAACATCGCTGCCAAAATAACCACACCCACATTCAAGTCGCTAAAGCGACCTGTCAGTATTTTGATCACCGCGTACGAAATCAAACCTAAGGCAATACCTGTCGCAATGGAGAAGGTCAATGGCATCATAATACACACTACCACCACTGGAGCCGCCTCAGTTAAGTCCTCCCACTCTACATGTAACAGGCCTGACATCATCAGAATCGCTACGTAGAATAACGTGCCCGCTGTCGCGTAAGCAGGGATCATTCCCGCCAATGGAGCAAGGAATAATGACGCGATAAAGAGTAGACCCACTACCACAGCCGTCAGACCTGTTCGGCCGCCCACGCTCACACCAGAGGTACTTTCAACATAACTTGTCGTGGTTGATGTACCAAAGGTTGCGCCCGCAATCGTCGCTAAACTGTCAGCAGTTAATGCGCGGTTTAATCGAGGTAAACGGCCTTTATCATCAAGGAAACCACCACGCTGTGCGACCGCAACTAAGGTGCCTGAGGTATCAAATAAGTCCACAAATAGGAAGGCAAATACCACTGATAACATGGTCACTTCGAATACTTGTGATAAATCCATCGCCATGAAGGTCGGTGCTACCGACGGCGGCATTGACACAAGCCCGTTATATTGCACATCACCAAAGGCCAAACCTAAACCGGTAACCGCCAGAATGCTGATGATAACCGCTGATTTCATGCCACGATTCACTAAGGCGATGATGATGAAGAAGCCAAGCACAGCCATCAATGCTGGGAATGCGGTAATATCGCCCATGGTCACCAGCGTTGCCGGATTTGCAACCACAATGCCGGCACTCTTAAGGCCAATGAGCGCAAGGAAAAGACCAATACCTGCTGCAATACCGATACGCAGTGACATTGGAATGCTATTGACGATCCACTCCCGGATACGCACTAAAGACAGAATTAAGAAACAGATACCAGAGAGGAATACTGCGCCTAAGGCCGTTTCCCAGCTATATCCCATTTCACCTACGACTGTGTAAGTGAAGAACGCGTTAAGCCCCATACCTGGCGCTAGCGCAATTGGGTAGTTCGCCATTACGCCCATTACGATACAGCCAACCGCTGCCGCTAAACAGGTGGCCACAAAGACGGCACCGTGATCCATACCCGCATCGGCTAACATCATTGGGTTTACAAAAATGATGTAAGCCATAGTCATAAATGTTGTCAAACCTGCTATCGCTTCCTGCTTGAGGCTCGTTTGATTTTCTTTAAGTTTGAACAGCTTTTCTAACATGGAACTGGGTTCCTTTTCTTTTAAGTAGGGTATTTTCAATGTAAATAATCTGTAGCTAAGCTACAAGCGCCGCAGATTATAGGGAGTTTAAGCTGGTCAGGCCACAAATTGATCATGAAATCCTTAAAAGAATTCGCTATACAGCATAAAAACTCACCTTCATGGTACTCGGTAAATCCCGCGGCTCTCGAGATTGTCGCCTTTAGCCACATTTAAACCCGCAAATCTTGCGGTAAGCATGTTCTTAAAACCGCATAATTTGGCAAAAAAACGAAGCTAATAAGGGGCTAAACAAGCTGAGTAACGAATAGTAATTACAAGCTTATCAACAGGGAAATAGGTAACAACATAGAAGTGATAAAAGTATATAAAGCTGCATCTAGGATAGGTTAAGTGACAATAAGCAAGGTAAAAATAAGGTAAAAAAAAGCCTGCTCAAGGAGCAGGCGAGACAATTTCAAGCGTCCCCTTCGGGGGAAGTACATTACCGCGCTAGCGGAAGAAACCTGGCATACCCATGCAAAGCACAGATAGCTACTTGTGTCTAAACACGCCCAAACAGGCGATCAAAGGTTGATGGATGATGGAAACTAGGTTTAAAGGGATAGTTAGCCCTTAAAGCTCATAGCGAATAAACCGCCACGCAAAACATCGGTGTTAATCCAAGTGTTTTGCCACACAAAATGATTCTTACCAGTGTAAGACATAGTCAATACTCCAAAAAAGTTGAGGTTAAGTGCTCTAGCAAAGCTGTGCTCGGTTCCTTGGAACTAGAGATTCTCAAATCCGTTGAGACAACTTGTCACTCTGGTCCTTGGAGAAAAATATCCATCCTGGATTGACTAGAGGGAAAAGGCATTGTGCCTGCCCTACGAAAGCTATTATAGATAACTGTAATTTTATTACAAGCTGTATTTCATTTTTTTTGATTAACGGCATTTAATGTAATTTAATTACACATAGTTAATGTGGTTTTTGTAGATCCCCATCACAAAAAATCAGAAATAATTCCATAACACACTAATAAATAAGCTATTACAGAATTATTCCTGTTTTTGTTCACACCTTGTTAGCGATTGATCAAATATTGATACAAACTCACCAACGGACTTGCAGTCGGTTTTCCATAAAGAGGATCCCCTTCTGTAGCGCTACCAGCAATGTCTAAATGGGTATAAGCCAATGGAATCGCAGCATTTTTACCATGTTCAAATAATCCAGACGCCTTCAACAGGAAAGCCGCAGGGTATTGATGCCCGCGGGCAGTCACTGAAGAGGGTGCGTTATTCGATGACAAGACATCCGCAGCGCCCGACACATCACGAATTTTGGCAAAGTCTTCGGTCCGCAGTGACGACACTTCAAAGGGCTCGCCCCATTGAACTGAATGCTGCTGCAAGGTACTTGCTACCTGTTTATCGGTCGCAACACTGTTTTCAACTGCCGCAGGATAACCGCCATAGCAACGCACCACATGGCCGGTCAGAGTGGCCACCGAAAACATTTCAGGATTCACAGCCGACACGGCTTTAATACGCAGATGGCTCAAAAGGTCGGCCAGCACCAAACGCCCTTCTGCATCGGTATTGCCAATACGAACTCTTACCCCCGAATGGGCAGTAATGATTTCGTCGGTCACAAAGGCATCACTGCCGATACTATTACGTACTAAACCCAACTCAGCAATCACCCGAATGCCCTTAGGCTTTAACATCGACAGGGTTTTGAAAAGCCCCGCAACCGCAGCAGCGCCGCCCTTATCGCGGCTCATACCCGCCATCGCACCGCCAACCTTAAGATCGGCGCCGCCGGTGTCGTAAACCACGCCTTTACCCGCAAACAGGAATGTACGGGTCACTTCGCCCTCTGGCACATATTCCAATTTCACCACCCGCGGTTGATGACGACCCACAGCAAAGGAGGAACGGCCAACGGCGCTCAGCAATGGATAATCACGCTCAAGGCAGTCTTTGTTTTCAACAACAGTCACTTTTAAACCGCTACCATCAAATGCTTGCAGGCAGTAATCGGCAAAGGCTTTTGCCGTCATGCGCTCAGGCTCTGTGCCACATAAATCCCTTGCCAGCACTCGCCCGGCTTCGAGGGCATTAAGTAACTCGCTTTGATGACCGGCAATCGACAGTAATCCAATGGCTTCAAAGGCGGGCTTAATTGCACGCGCTTCACGCAGCTCTAAGGTTTGCCATAATTCTTGGCCACAGGCTAAAGCCGCAACTTCGCTGGCAAACTGATAACGGCTATCCTTTGATGGCGCGATATAGAGTAGTGGACGAGTCGCCCCCGCATCCTTAGCAATCGCGATACCCGCTCTGGCAGCTGCGGCGTAAACACGCACATCGACATATTCATCTTCAGCTTGGGTAACAGGGGAAAGAATTAATCGACCGCCCGCAAGACCTGGGGCAAACAGTAATGTAGGACTCTTACCAACACGTTTATCAACGTTGGCACCATGCTGAGCCAAGAGTGAAATCTCATCGATTGCGATAGAAGATACCTCTGCACTTACCACCACAACCGCATCCCAACCTTCGCCATCAAAAATGGCATTTTCGGTTTTGACATCAACAAAATTTACTTGAAACATGGTCCATCCTTTTTCATTATTTGCCTGCATTATTCATGCTCTAAACACTAATTACCAATCAAAAATTTATGTCATCGCCATCGAAAAAATCCATCTTGGCAACTTTCGCTGCCAAAGTTATCAGCCTCCTTAGGCTAAGGATTATTAGACCGCCGAGAATGTGCTAGAATGCGCTAACTTTTGCCCTATATTCACAATACCTCATGAGGGACAATTCTGTGACAGCGTTAAGCCAGTTATACCCACAGCCATTATGGCAATGGTTTGAACAAATCTGTGCAATTCCCCACCCTTCTAAGCACGAGCAAGCCCTAAGCAAACACATACAAGATTGGGCCAAGAGCAAGTCGCTCGATGTAATTGAAGATGCCGTTGGCAACTTAATCATCCGTAAGAGTGCCACTCCGGGCATGGAAAATCGCAAAGTGGTGGTTATTCAAGCTCATATCGATATGGTGCCACAGAAGAATGCCGATAAAGTGCATGACTTTACAAAGGATCCTATCGAAGCCCATGTTGACGGTGAGTGGGTAAAAGCCAGAGGCACTACCCTAGGCGCGGATAACGGCATTGGTATGGCGTCGGCGCTCGCGATCTTAGGCAGCGATGATATTAAACACGGCCCATTAGAAGTCCTGCTGACCATAGATGAAGAAGCGGGTATGACGGGCGCTTTCGGTCTGCAAGCAGGTATGCTCGATGCTGAAATCCTGATCAACACCGACTCTGAGCAAGAGGGTGAAATCTATATGGGCTGCGCCGGTGGCGTCGATGCTCGAATTACCCTGCCAATGGTATGGCAAGCTTCAGAGCAAAGTTACGCGTCATTCAGCCTGCATCTTTCAGGTTTAAAGGGCGGTCACTCTGGGGTGAACATTCACTTAGGCCGTGGTAATGCAAACAAAATTCTAGCCCGCTTCCTATTTGAAAACGCCGATGATTTGGCACTGGAATTAACCCAGTTCACCGGTGGCTCACTGCGTAACGCTATCCCACGTGAAGCCAATATCAGCTTTATGTTACCCACTGAAAATGTGGACGCGCTGAATGAAAAAGTTAAAGCGTTTGAAGCCTTAATTCGCGCAGAGCTGGCAATTGCCGACCCAGATATGCGCTTAGTGTTAAGCCAAATCGACACGCCAAAACGTGTGATGAGCGAGAACAGCCAAAACACCCTAATCGACTTGCTGCATGTGTGCCCAAATGGCGTAATGCGCATGAGCGATGAAGTGGCGGGCGTGACTGAAACCTCATTAAACGTCGGTGTGATTAACACCAGCGATGAAGAAGTCACCATTCTGTGCTTAATCCGTTCACTCATTGATTCTGGCCGCACTCAGGTTGAAGGCATGCTCAATGCCCTGACCAATCTGGCTGGCGCAGAGATTGAATTTAGCGGTGCCTACCCTGGTTGGAAGCCGGATAACAGCTCGCCAGTGATGGCAATTGTGCGTGAGACCTATGAGTCTATCTACAATAAAGAGCCAGTTATTATGGTGATCCACGCGGGGCTTGAATGTGGTCTGTTTAAGAAGCCTTACCCAGAGATGGACATGGTGTCGATTGGCCCTACCATTCGCTTCCCACACGGCCCAGATGAGATGGTCAATATCGAAACCGTTGGCCAATATTGGGATCTACTCTTAGCGGTATTGGAACGTATTCCTGCGCGCGCATAAGTGCTAAGCGCCTAATGAAGAGTATAAAGGCCGCACTAAGCTATTAACGCTTGTGCGGCCTTTTTATTTAGCTAGCTAAAAATTGGAATTATTTTTGTATCAGAAGCTTAAAAACAATCTTAGAAAGAAAATCCCAATTGGGCGCTATTTACCTCAAGCTTTACCTGTCTACTCTGCTTTCCCTCAGCAAGTCCCACTGAAACCCCTAATAAGCGAATTCCCCTTCCCTCCTGCCTTGCCATTGCTTGAGCGAGCAAATCGTAAAACAGCACAACGGAGACCTCATCGCTACGATGTTCAATGGTCGTTTGCTTAAAATCATTGAACTTAAGCTTTACGACTTGCTTATGGATTTGCCTGTCTTTGGCGCTGCGACTCAAACGCTGGGCTAACTCCTGCAATAACCCCGGCATCACCTGCTGACATTGCTCAAGGGTATGAATATCCTTGGCAAGGGTGGTTTCAACCCCCACTGATTTACGCTCGCGACCAACGGAAATTCCCCGCTCATCGATCCCCTTAGCGCGCTCAGCAAGGACATTGCCAAACTTACCAAAGCGAGCAATCAGCTGCTGAGTCGGGAAGGCTTGCACATCGCCACAGGTATTTAAGCCCAGTGCAGAGAGTTTTTCGGCGGTCACTTTTCCCACCCCTGGAATTTTGCGAAGCGATAAGCTTTTAACAAACTCGGGTAACTCAGAGGGCGTAATCACATATTGGCCGTTGGGTTTATTTAAATCCGACGCCACCTTAGCCAGAAACTTCACCGGTGCGATACCTGCAGAAGCGGTTAAACCTGTCTCGTTAACAATATCGCGGCGGATAGCCTCGGCAATCAAAGTGGCTGAGCCCTTATGGAGTTTACAGTCACTTACATCTAAATAGGCTTCATCTAAGGATAGGGGTTCGATGAGTTCGGTATAACGGCCGAAGATAGCGCGGATCTGCTGCGACACATCTTTATAGACCTGCATCCGCCCCGGAACCAAAATAAGATCGGGACATAACTTCAGTGCATAAGCCGTTGCCATGGCGGAGCGTACCCCAAATTTACGGGCTTCATAATTACAAGTGCTGATCACCCCACGACACTCCAGGCTGCCACCCACGGCAAGGGGTTTACCGCGGTATTCGGGAAAGTCCCGCATTTCCACCGCAGCAAAGTAGCAGTCCATATCGATGTGAATGATTTTACGCACTTGAATACCCCCAGCAATAAAATACTGTATATAAAAACAGTAATCAAGTAACACCTTGAAAATTGCGATCGAAGACACGCTTGGGATCGCTTGCTGTGAAACCAGCAAAAAGGCAGTAAAAAGCCAGCAAATGCTGGCTTAAGATCTGGATACAATACTCAGACTTATCGTTATTTTTTCATTGCTAATAGTTACATCTTAGATTGCAGATAGTTAGGCAAACCGATTTTCGAGATAAGTCCAAGTTGCTTCTCGAGCCAGTACATATGATCCGATTCGGTATCATCGAGTAATACTTCAAGGATTTCCCGTGTCTGGTAATCCTTTTTCTGCTCGCAAAGTGCAATCACCTTACGCAGTGCGTCCGCAACTTTGTACTCGTAATTCAGGTCATTACGCAGCATCTCCTCGACGTTTGAACCAATATTCAGCGGCTCACGGGCGGCGACATTGGGCGTGCCTTCGAGGAATAAAATGCGTTGTACTAGCTTAGCAGCATGTTGTTTTTCATCGTCTGATTCGTGGGCAATGCGCTCGTATAGCTCATTTAGTCCCCAATCTTCGTACATATGGGCATGGACAAAATATTGATCCATCGCCGATAGCTCCCCTGTCAGGAGCTGATTCAGTGCATCGATAACGTCTTTATCGCCTTTCATAACGCAGCTCCTATGACTCGCTCATTTGGGATTGAAGGTAGTTTTGGATGCCAGTTAAGCCGATTAACTCAAGCTGTGCTTCGAGCCAATCTAAGTGTTCTTCTTCATCCTCAAGTAAATCCTCGAGTAGATCGCGGCTGACATAGTCTTGCTCGACCTCACATATTGTGATGGCGTTACGCAGTAACGAGAGTTCTTCTTGAACTATCGCGATATCACAATCGAACATTTCTTCACAATGCTCACCAATGCGCAATTTTTCGAGTTGCTGAAGATTGGGTAAGCCCTCTAGAAATAATATCCGCTCGATAAGTTTATCGGCATGCTTCATATCCTGAATGGATTTTTTGTATTCGGCATGATTAAGCTTTTCCAGCGCCCAATGTTTAAACATTCGAGCGTGGAGGAAATATTGGTTAATAGCGGTCAATTCACAGGTAAGTACCCGATTTAATTGCCCCACCACTTTTGGATGACCTTTCATAACTTGCGTCCTTGATAGGCTGAAATTTGATCTATGTCAAATTTCAGCCTAGTACAGACTTAACGCTTTCTCAAATTTCTAAATAATTTCATCTAGTTAATGATAAAAACCATTCTCATTTTCGCTTAGGTTTGCGTACATTATCATTCGCCATAAGCCGAGGAATATTTGGCAGTTATTGATGATTAAGGAGGAGAATTTAACAATGGGAAGCAAAAAATAGCCTCCAAAGGGAGGCTATTTTTCAAAAGAGTGATTAGATAATGCGGTCTTTCGTCAGTTTCTCACGGCGAGCTTCTTCAGCTGCCATACGACGTTTACGCTTGTCACAGGGATCATCGCAATCGCATGCTTTCTCAATCCCTAACACACCTAAACCGCCACAGCTCCCTTCAACGGCCTTACGCTTGATGATATAACCTATGGACATAAGCAAAAAGAACAATAATAAAATCACAAATGCCGCGATAAAAGTGCTCATGTTAACTCCAACTACTTAATGAAAGGCTTAAAGGCTTCGCTGTAGTATACCTTAAAACCTTCGCCCTGCTTTTCGATTAGCATTATCGCCAAGTGCTCTTTCTTGGCAAGTTCCAATGATGCCTCGGTACCTAATACCATCATTGCGGTCGCAAAGCCGTCGGCGGTCATACAGTCTTTATGCAAGACGGTAACAGATGCTAACTTATGATTGATAGGTAAACCAGTGCGTGGATCAATAATATGCGTAAAACGTTGGCCTTCTTCCTCATAGTAATTGCGATAATCACCTGAAGTCGCCATCGCCATAGTGCCAGGTTCAATCACCTGCTGCACCGCCATACCTTCATCCGTTGGCTTCTCAATTGCGACTTTCCAGGCACTGCCATCGGCCTTAGTGCCCTTAACGCTAAGCTCACCGCCAATTTCAACCAGATAACCCGTTGAGTGATACTTGTCTAAAATCGACGCCACTTTATCGACGCCAAAGCCCTTGGCAATCGACGATAAATCCACATAGAGGTAAGCATTGTGTTTACTTAAACGATTGCCGTCGATAGACAGCTCATGGATACCGGTTTTGGCTTTTGCCGCATCAATTTGTGCCTGAGTAGGCACCTTAGTAGGACGCTTATCTGGGCCAAAGCCCCATAAATTCACTAATGGTCCTAGGGTGATATCTAAGGCTTTATCGCTCACCTCGAATAAACGCATGCCCTCTTTCACCACTTTGATTGTATCGGAAGAAACTTCAACGCTCTGCTCAAGGGGGAGTTGGTTGAAGCGCGATAACTCAGAGTCGGGACGATAGGTCGACATCTGGTTGTTGACCTGCTCTAGGGCCAAGTCAATTTCAGCCTGCAGCAACTGGGCTGTTGGCATATGTTCGCTAGGAACCACTTTAATATGGTAGGTTGTACCCATAGTGCTGCCCGAAAGAGAGATTACCTCATCCTTTTTCGCACAGCCCGCCATAACAAAAGCAAGGCCAGCAACTAGCAGCCAACTAATAGAATTCTTGAGAGATAAGTGCTTTAACGCTGAAGTGTTTAACACTGGAGTTTTTAACGCTAGGGTCTTAAACATAGTGACTAACAACTCTTTTGGGGCTCTATAATGCAAAAGTTGCAGATGAGAGCGTTACTCCACATCTGCAACTCTTCGTTTCTTGGTCTAACTTAATTAGCCGCCGAAGTCATCCAGAAGGATGTTTTCGTCTTCTACACCAAGATTCTTTAACATACCGATTACGGCCGCGTTCATCATTGGAGGTCCACACATGTAGAACTCACAATCTTCTGGGGCTTCGTGGTCTCTCAGGTAGTTTTCATATAACACGTTGTGAATGAAACCTGTGTAACCTTCCCAGTTATCCTCCGGTTGAGGATCTGACAGCGCCACGTGCCATACGAAGTTATCGTTTTCAGCCGCTAGGCCGTCAAAGTCTTCTACGTAGAACATTTCACGTTTAGAACGCGCACCGTACCAGAAGCTCATCTTACGCTTAGACTTAAGACGCTTCAGTTGGTCAAAAATGTGTGAACGCATTGGTGCCATACCCGCACCACCACCGATGAATACCATTTCTGCATCGGTATCCTTCGCAAAGAATTCACCGAATGGTCCAGAAATAGTCACTTTATCACCGGCCTTAAGGCTCCAAATGTAAGATGACATCTTACCGCATGGTAAGCTCAAGTTACGTGGAGGTGGCGTAGCGATACGTACGTTTAGCATGATGATGCCAAACTCTTCTGGGTAGTTAGCCATTGAGTATGCACGGATTGTTTCTTCATCAACCTTAGATTCTAAGTTGAAGAAACCGAAGTGTTCCCAATCGCCACGGTATTTTGCCGGTACATCGAAATCAGCATATTTAACATGGTGTGCTGGCGCTTCGATCTGGATGTAACCACCCGCACGGAACGGAACAGACTCACCATCAGGAATTTGCAGCTTCAGCTCTTTAATGAAGGTTGCTTTGTTATCGTTAGAGATAACAGTACATTCCCACTTCTTAATACCAAAGATTTCTTCGTCAAGCTCGATTTCCATGTCGTTCTTAACGTTCACCTGGCAAGACAGACGACAACCTTTACGGGCGTCACCTTTGCTGATGTGATCGAGTTCGGTCGGCAGAATATCACCGCCACCAGACTTCACCACTACGCGACACTGGCCACAAGAACCACCGCCACCACAGGCGCTTGATACGAAGATACCGTTGTTCGCTAACGCGCCTAACAGCTTGCCACCGGCACCGGTTGTAATCGCTTTTTCAGGATCGTCATTGATGCCGATCGTGATGTCACCGCTTGATACTAGCTTAGATTTAGCGAACAGAATCACTAAAACTAAGATAAGTACGATAGCAGTAAACATACTCACACCGAGGTAAACCTCAAGCGGAGTAGATTTAAAAATACCAAGAATATCCATTAACTTATCCTTAGAAGGTCCAAATCAAGAAGCCGTTTGGTGTCTCTTACAGAGACACACCAGAAAACGACATGAAACCTAAGGCCATTAAACCAGCGCTGATAAAGGTAATACCTAAACCACGCAGACCATTAGGCACGTCGGCATACTTCAGCTTCTCACGGATACCGGCCATCAATACGATAGCTAATGCCCAGCCCAAACCAGAGCCAAAACCGAATACCACACTTTCGCCCAGCTTATAGTCACGCTCAACCATGAATGACACTGCACCGAAAATCGCACAGTTCACAGTGATCAGAGGTAAGAAGATACCTAACGCGTTGTACAAAGGCGGAAAGTACTTATCCAGTGCCATTTCCAGAATTTGAACTAAAGCTGCAATCACACCGATAAAGGTAATGAATTTTAAGAAGCTTAAATCAGCTTCAGCCGCACCAGCCCAAGCCAGCGCACCAGGCGCTAACAGCCCTTGGTAAATAACTTGGTTAGCAGGAACAGAGATAGTCAACACGACAATTACTGCAACCCCGAGGCCCATTGCCGTGGTCACTTTCTTCGACACAGCTAAGAAAGTACACATACCAAGGAAGAAGGCCAGTGCCATGTTTTCAATGAAAACAGAGCGAATTAACAGGCTAATATAATGTTCCATCGCACTTACCCTTTTGCTTCAACTTGCTCTGGCTTATAGGTACGAATAATCCAGATCAGGATACCAATCAGGAAGAACGCACTTGGCGGCAGTAATAGCAGACCGTTTGGTTGATACCAACCACCGTCAGAGATCTTGTGCAGAATCTCAACACCGAACAGTGAGCCGTTACCAAACAGTTCACGAACAAAACCAACAGATAGCAGAATTGCACCGTAACCTAAACCGTTACCGATACCATCCATGAAGCTCATCATTGGTGGTGTTTTCATCGCATAGGCTTCAGCGCGACCCATTACGATACAGTTCGTAATGATAAGGCCAACGAAAACCGATAGCTGCTTAGAGATCTGATAAGCATAAGCCTGCAGGAATTGGTCAACCACGATTACCAAAGAAGCAATAATGGTCATCTGCACGATAATACGCACACTGCTAGGAATGTGGTTACGGATCATTGAGATAAACAGGTTAGAAAACGCTGTTACCGCAGTTAACGCCAACGTCATTACCAGTGCAGTTTCGAGCTTGCTCGTTACCGCCAGCGCACTACAAACACCAAGGATTTGCAGGGCAATTGGGTTGTTGTTGATGATAGGTCCAGTCAGAACCTGTTTCAGTCCTTTAGAGTCAGACATTAGCTGAGACCTCCATTGCGTGCTTTTTCAATGAAACTCGCAAAACCTTCTTTACCTAACCAGAATGTCAGAGAGTGTTGAACACCGTTACTGGTCAGCGTCGCACCTGACAGTGCATCAACACCGAATTCAGTGCTCGCCACTGCAGGGTTTTTAGTTACGCTAATAGCAATGTTACCTTGCTCATCGAATAACTTCTTACCTTGCCACTTGGCTTTCCACTGCGGGTTTTGTACTTCGCCACCTAAGCCAGGGGTTTCACCTTGCTCGTAGTAAACTAAGCTCTGGATGGTGTTTAAGTCAGCATCTAACGCGAGGAAAGCGTACATGGTTGACCACAGGCCATAACCGTGAACTGGCAGAATCACGCTCGTTAATTTACCTTGGTCGTCACGAACGAGGTAAACCACAGCATCTTCAGCAACACGCTTAACTGAAGCGATATCGTTTTCAGGTACAAATGAAGCCTTTAGATCGCGAGACGCTTTGCGTTGATCGAAAGTATTTGCGTCACCTTCAACCCAATCACCAGACTTTAAGTTAACCAGTTTGGCTTCGATGTGCTTGCCATAGGTTTCTAAGATTTGCGTTTTAGAAACTTTACCGGCTTTAGTATCGATTAAACCCGCTGCTTCAAGGATGTACTTTTGCTTATCAAGCAGTTTGTTTTCCGCTTGAGTTGGGCGCAGTAACACCGCTGCAGTAGATACAAATATCGCACAGATCAGACACAGGCCGACGACGATAAATAACGTTCTTCCGAACGAATCCTTATTGCTAGCCACGAGCAATCCTCCGCTTGATATTTGCCTGAACCACGAAGTGGTCGAACAATGGCGCGAACAGGTTAGCAAACAGAATTGCTAACATCATGCCTTCTGGGAATGCAGGGTTGATCACACGGATAAACACAGCCATTGCACCAATCAAGATACCGTAGGCCCATTTAGCTTGGTTTGTGAATGACGCAGACACAGGGTCAGTCGCCATAAACATCATGCCAAATGCAAAGCCACCTAACACTAAGTGCCAGTACCAAGGCATTGCAAACATTGGGTTGGTGTCGCTACCGATAACGTTTAGCAGAGTTGAGATGGCAAACATACCCACCATCACACCACCTACTATGCGCCATGAAGCGATACGGGTGTAGATGATGACCAAGCCACCTAACAGAATTGCTAAGGTAGAAACTTCACCAACAGAACCAGGGATGAATCCGAAGAACGCATCCCACCAGTTTTGGTTAAATGCATAGTCTAAGGTACCAGCCGCCGCTTGGCTTAGTGCAGTTGCGCCTGAGTAACCGTCAGCTACCACCCAAGAAGTGTCACCAGACATGTTCAGTGGGTAAGCGAAGAACAGGAACGCACGACCCGCTAATGCAGGGTTTAAGAAGTTACGACCCGTACCACCAAACACTTCTTTAGCCACTACCACACCGAAGGTGATACCTAAGGCCACCATCCATAATGGAATAGTTGCAGGTAGCGTCAGAGCGAACAGGATAGAGGTAACGAAGAAACCTTCGTTGACTTCGTGACCACGTACAGCCGCGAACAGCACTTCCCAAATACCACCGATAGCAAACGTTACCGCGTAAATAGGTAGGAAGAAACAGGCGCCGTACCACATCAGTGTTGGCCAGCCAGAGCTTGCGCTCAGCTCAGTTCCAAACAGACCAAATAGGCTTACTTGCCATACGTCAGGCGTTGCAAAACCCGCAGCTAACGCGACTTGGGCTTGCAGACCGACGTTGTACATACCCACGAACATCGCAGGGAACGCACAGGCCCAAACAGTGATCATCATACGCTTCAGGTCGATATTGTCGCGAACATGGGTTTTACCTTTGTTCACTTTGCCTGGCGTATAAAAAATGGTGTATGCCGCTTCAAACAGGGCATAAAATTTCTCGTATTTACCGCCTTTCTCAAAGTCGGGTTCAATACGTTCGAAAAAATCTTTCAAGCTCATTAGCCTTCCCTCTCGATCGTATCTAAACAGTCACGCAGATATGAACCGTAGTCATATTTGCCTGGACATACGAACGTACACAGTGCGAGATCTTCTTCATCTAACTCAAGCGCACCAAGAGTAGCTGCACCGTCATAGTCGCCAGAGATCAGGTCACGCAGCAACATAGTAGGAAGAATATCCAGAGGCATCACACGCTCGTAGTTGCCAATTGGCACCATCGCGCGGTCAGAACCACCGGTACTCGTTGTCATACTGAATAGACGAGATGGGCTTAAGTGGCCGAGGAATGCACGGGTGATAGAGAATTTGTTTGAGCCAGGTAATACCCAACCAAAGAGTTCTTTTTCAGTGCCTTCTTCTAACAGACTCACCTGTGCATGGTAGCGACCTAAATATCCTTGAGGACCCGCTGCAGTACGGCCGTTCAGAACAGAGCCTGAAATTACACGTACATTACCAGGTTGGGTTTCACCTGCAGTTAATTCAGTCATGCTTGCACCGAGAACGGTACGAACCAGACGTGGCTTAGCCGCTTTAGGACCAGCAATCGCAACGACACGTTCAACGTTCAGTTCACCGGTAGTAAATAGCTGACCAATTGCTATTACGTCTTGGTAACCTACGTGCCAAACGGTACGTTTTGCAGAAGCTGGAAGGACAAAATGGATATGAGTACCAACAAGACCCGCAGGGTGAACACCGGCAAATTCTTCAACTTGGGCGTTTGCGGCTGGAATATCAGCGCCTGGAGCTTTACAAAGGTAAACTTTACCTTCGGTAAGTCTTGCTAAGACCTTAAGACCGTTAGCAAAATCTTCTTTATGCTCACGGATCACTACAACAGGATCAGCGGCATGAGGTTGCGTATCAATCGCAGTTACAAAAATACCCGCGGCAGAAGAATCTACTGCTGGCACTTTACTAAAAGGACGAGTACGCAATGCGGTCCACAGACCTGATTCAATCAGGTTGTCACGGACTACTTGCGCATCAAGCGTATCGAGTGCAGGCACGTCAAACTTAGCAAAGGAAACACTTTCGTTACCTTCTACTTGAATAACAACAGACTGCAGCACGCGCTGGGCGCCCCGGTTGATCTCTAAAATAGTACCACTGGCTAAAGCCGTATATTTCACGCCAGGATTTTTCTTATCTTCGAAAATCACCTGACCTTTTTGAACTTTGTCGCCCACTTTGATCTTCATCGTTGGACGTAAGCCAATATACTCTTCACCCAAAGTAGCTACATGTTTAATGGCTGAGCCATTATGGATAACTTGCTCTGGTCCGCCTGCTATAGGCAGTTCCAATCCTTTCTTAATTGTAATCATATCCACAAGCACTACGTTTTGAAGGAAAGACAATGCGCCGCGTTCCTGCTTAATACTGAGGTTTTTAAGCAAAACCTACTGCATTGAGCTAGCGCAGGTTTATCACAGAAATGCGATCGCAATCACGCTGGTCGCGCGCATTTTACCCCAATTGCCATGGCATCGCCACGAAAATTATAGGTGATTTCAAACCTCAAATTAGCGTTTAAAAGAATCATGCACTACGGCGTACATCTTTCGAGCTTGTGATGGGCAGGAAAGTAGGAATATCACGGTCGGCTAATACTATAACTTTAATTTATAAAGAATTAATTTATAAAAAAGTTCACCCCTCATTTAATGGAGAGGGGTGAACGGATTTGGATTTTATCACAGAGTGCTTTATATAGCGTTTAATTTTGTCAGTAATGCCATTGGTATCCAAGATAGCTGATTCTGCCTTTTTGACCTCGAATGCCAGTATTTGATGCTGTGGTCACTAAGGCCTCATCTAGCAGGTTTTCAACCCTAAAATAAAATTCATTTTGTTTGTCATAATGGTAATTGGCCGCTAAATCAACTCTCCACTGGCCATCGAAGGATTGCATCTCGCTACCAAACTCTTCAAATTCCCGCTGAGATTGATACAGCGCATTCAGATTGAGTTCATATTGAGAATATTTCACTCCTGCGCTTAATCGTAACTGCTGCTCGGGTAACCAAGACAATCTTTCACCCGAAGCCACACATCCTTGGATAGCCGTGCAGGTAGTTCTTTGGTATTCAGCGCGCAGATATTGATAGTTAAGTGACAGTGGTAATGTGACCGCCCCCATTTCCCAGCGATACCCCAGCACTAATTCGGCGCCGTAGCTCTGTACATCGGGAATATTCTCCTGAATGAGCAAGCGGGTATCTGCACACATTGAGTAAGCATTACAATCCACATGAAGATTATCAAAATCGAGGAGATACGCTTTTACGTCAAGATCAAAACCTGCTTTTGCGAACTGGGCACTCACTTGGTAATTTAGCGAAACCTGTGCGTCCTCCTCAGGATTTCCGGCACTTGCCGCAGTCCAAGCTCGGCGAATATCACTGCCAAAACGCCAGTCATCCCCAACATACCAAAGACCGATTTGCGGCATCCAATCGCTATCAGAAAAATCGACCTTATCGAGATCAATTACGCTCGATTTAACATTCCTATCTAAGCCAACGTGTTCGTAGGCCAGTGCTAAGGTCAGCTGCAAGCGTTGCCATTTAAACAGGGCGTCAATGGCCGAAGTTAACGCGCTAACATCATCGGTGTAGGCAATAAGATTGCTAGGGTCGGCAGCTAAAATACTGCGGTCGACCTGCCATAGGGCTTGCTGCTCACCGAATCTCATCTCGGCTTTATCTGTATGGTAACGGGCACTGTAGATAATTTGATGCTCGCCATATTGATTAATTGCCTTGCTTTGTACGCCAAAGGCACTGTAATCATTATCTTGGGCAAGAAAGGTTAAATCAACGCCAGCATCCTCTGGCTGCAAATCAAATTGTGCGATACTCTCAAGCACTTGAGAATCAATATTTAGCCCGTCATACAGAGCTAATTGATTGAGTTTTTGGGCATAGGACTGATAGTAAAAATCCGTCAGCACTTTATTGGCGCCCATACTCACTTCATGTGCCAACTGATACTTATGATGACGCCCCGTGGATTTATCTTTTGCCGTCGCAGAATACAGCATCATCGGATCCATCTGCCAATCGACGGCAGTTAAACCGAGTCGCGACTGATACCTATCATCATCCATATATTGATAAGTAAATTCGGTTTGCTGAGGACTACGCGCTCCCCTCAGACTTGAGGCATGGATTTTAAAGAGGATATCTGCAGACTCACTTTCGGCCTCGCTACTATTAAGAAAAGCAACATCACCTTGGGACTTAGCATAATTTGCTGCCAGTAACATACTGTATTCTTTACGCTTAATACCCCAGCTTAAGCCACCATTCCAATCATTCTCAGTTGAACCTTCAATCTGAAAATGCCCATCCTTGAGCTGATTAGTGAGTGCCAGACTTTGGTAATCAATTAATCCAAAGGCACCTTGACCGCCTAGGCTGAGCTCACCCAATGGCGAACTACCGACGCTTTGTTGCTGCATTAAATGGGGTAACAGATGAAGCTGCGGCGCAGAATAGGGGGCTGGCGAAAAATAAACCCTGTCCTGTATCACTGCGATGCCTTCACTCGCACTGCGCATACTGATCTTGGCGCTATTACCACTGCGGTCGGCAGGTAAAACAGAAACGGCGGATAATTGACTCAGCATTATCGCATCATCAAGGGTGTGATAACTGCTGTTGGCTTGCTGAAGATCGATCGATTGCGAATAAAATGGACTAGCTTGAAGTGGTTTGACGCAGGCAAAAGACACCGCTATTGCGGTTAGCGAGACGGCAAAGTAGCGATGCGACATACTTAGCTCCCCAATTATTAACGTACGGCATTCTTGTTGTAGGTTTGTAAAATAACTGAATTTCCTCAAAAAAAAAAGCGACAAGTGTCGCTTTTTTGACGCCGTCAAACTAAGTTACGTTTGTGCGTTACTGCGCAAGCGCTTCTTAGATTATAGATTGCCTAAAATCTCATCGCTAAGTTTTAAGTCATCATTACGGTTAACACTCACTCCTGCTGCGATAATATTGCGTGCGATATCTTGGGCTTGCTCAAGTGAGTGCATCTCGTAAGTGCCACATTGGTACTCGTTCAGCTCAGGGATTTCAGACTGCTCAACCACTTTCAGCACGTCTTCCATCGACGCTAACCAAGCATCAGCGACTTGACGCTCAGTAGGTTGACCAATCAGGCTCATATAAAAACCAGTACGGCATCCCATAGGTGAAATATCAATGATTTCAACATCGCTACCATTTAAATGGTCACGCATAAAACCTGCAAACAAATGCTCCAATGTGTGGATACCACGTTCACTGAGGATATCTTTATTCGGGGCACAGAAACGCAGATCGAATACGGTAATCGCATCGCCCTTAGGAGTGCTCATGTGTTTCGCAACACGCACAGCAGGTGCATTCATCCGAGTATGGTCAACGGTAAAGCTATCGAGTAATGGCATAGGGAGCTCCAAAATTGCAGTGGCCTAAAGGGTGTCACTGTTCTAATCAGTTTATGGCGCAAGCATAACATCAAATGAAGTGACTCGATAATAAGTTCATGCAAGATGAAATCATCTCAGCAAGCTAAGCAAAAGATAAACAAACATTGCGAAAATACGATTAACGCTGACGTTGCTGGCTGTAGGCGTCCTCGGAAATTCTATGATAGTCTCGCACGCCAGCCTCATAGGTTTGATAAGCTCGGTACACCTTCCCCATCAAGGCATCTTGACTGGCTTGTTCCTCAAGCACCAGCTTTGAAACTCTTGCCAGCTCATCCATCACCTCATTTGGAAAGGCTTTTAATACGACACCATGACTATTTACTAAGGTGTCGAGAGCGGTGACATTATAAGTGGTGTAATCGTCGAGCATATCCTGACTTATTGCCCGAGCCGCTGTTTTGACTATGGCTTGTAAATCTGCAGGCAAATTCTCAAAGGCCGCCTTATTAATTAAAAACTCCATGTTCGAGCCAGGCTCATGCCAGCCAGGATAATAGTAATACTTAGCAACTTTATCTAAACCCAAGGCTAAGTCATTCACAGGCCCTACCCACTCAGCCGCATCAATAGACCCTGTATCTAAAGCGCCATACACTTCTCGCCCCGCCATATTCACCGGCACGGCACCTAAGCGTTTTAAAACTTCACCGCCCAGACCTGGCATACGAATTTTTAAGCCCTTAAAATCTGCAACAGAATTGATGGGTTTATTGAACCAGCCCCCCATTTGCATACCTGTATTGCCACCCGCGAGCGGAATTATGCCAAAAGGGCGATAGACTTCTTCCCAGAGCGCCATTCCGCCGCCATGGTGCAGCCAGCCATTCATTTCTTGAGCTGTCATGCCAAAGGGAATGGAAGAGAAAAACTGCGCCGCAGGCGCCTTACCTTTCCAATAATAGGAGGCGCTGTGGGCCATTTGGATTTTACCTTGACTCACCCCATCAAACACGGCAAAAGCTGGCATTAACTCACCCGCCCCATAAACGCTGATGTGAAGCCGACCATCGGACATCTGATTAACCAGATTGGCGAAACGTACAGGTGCCATCCCAAGCCCTGGGAAGTTCTTAGGCCAAGAGGTGGCTAAGCGCCACTCAATAACATCGGTTTTTTCCTTGATACTTTCAGTAGGTTGAGTTGAAGTAACGTCATTAGAGTCAGAAGGGGGCGTGCAGCCACTTAGCCCAATCAGGCAAATGGTCAAAATAAAGCCCCAGAGCTGACGCATTAAATATTCTCCTCGAACCTGAAAATGAAATCGTCGGCAAATAAGGTCGCTACTGAATTAGCCAACGATACATGGCAGCCACAGCCAACGAAAATGAGAACATATTGTTAACATAGAAAGTTCAACAGGGAAACCGAAGAATGCTAGCCAATTGACCTAAAACAAAAAAGCCACGTTTATAACGTGGCTTTAGAAGCGAGTTTTAGTGTCCTAACCGCGACAATTTGGTGTTTTGGGCACTTCTACGTTCGCGTCCCATTCTGTAGGCGTAAAGGTGTGGATTGACAGTGCATGTACGCCGTTGGCTAACTCGTGGGCAAGGCAAGTATTTACCAAGCGATGACGCGCCAAAAGACGTAATCCTTCGAATTCGTCACTACTAACGACCACCTTAAAATGCGTTTCGGAATTGGGCGGAACATGGTGACGATGGCTTTCGTTAAGCACTTCTAAATGGGTGGGTGAAAAGCTGTCCGTTAATTTTTGTGTGATGGTCGCGGCGATAGTGCCACTTGCAGGGGTATCAGACATTTTCGACTCTCGCAATGGGAAATCCAGTGGGCGCAGAGTAATGCTTCAACTAAAAAAGATCAAACTTACCGGCGCAATTTGTGCTCAACTGTCACACAAGGCGATTAGAACCTAGCGACGATAATTAGCCTGCATGAAAATTCACAATCAATTGCCTAAAAGTGTAATTTAATCGCGGTTGTTTCACTTTCAATCGCTTAGGCACACTGTGTAGCCAATCCCTTTGCATCGGCCAATGCATAATCAACAAATCACTACTATTGAGGCAAATACTGTATTTAGTGTCACTGTGTTTATGTTTAATCACAAAATCCCTCGAACTGCCAAGACTGAGTGAGGCGATGTCCGTATTAGGGGCGATTTCAGGTTCATCGTCACTGTGGGCTCCCATGCAATCCTGACCATCGGCATAGCGATTAACCAACACGCCATTACTCAGCAATTCGAAGTCCCGTGCCAGTTTACTACGTAATTTCTGCAAATATTTCGGCCAAGGCAGCGCTTTGATAAATAGACCCGAATAGAGATAATCACACCCCGCATCCCCAAACCACACCTGTTGACGTGGAATGGGGTGAAACTTGCCAAACACTTTAATTTCGGGACGGGTAAAAGCATAGAGCTTGGCTTCATCGATGAGTGCTTGTTGCTGCGCTAAATTGAGGTAATTGCGCACTAATGTTATTGGCGGTTTGGGGACTGAAGCATCTTTCTCATCACCTTCCCAAGGAAATAAAATCTCCGCCTTTGATGTCGTCTCATGGCTTTGAGATTGACCATCGTTAGTATTATCAAATCCAAATCCGAGCTGCCCTTGTTCCATCAATTACCCTTTCACCTATGGAGACGCACGCCAAAGCGTCGCACTAGAAGCTGAAATCTGCGATAATCCCCAGCCTATTTTTCTGGTTCTCTTTTGGCGTAGTGTGACACATGACAACTCAATTTTCAGTGGCGGATGTAGAACTCGAATTATTCCGCTATCCCAAGGCACAGGAATCCAACTTGCAAGCATGGGATGCCGCCGATGAGCACTTGATTAAAACACTGCTTGAAATCGGGCAAGATGCTGTGCCTACCGCCATTATCAACGACAGTTTTGGCGCGTTAAGCTGCGCGCTCTCAAAACTTAACCCTAACTGGCCCCTCTTTATCGAAACCGATGCCCGCACCAGCTATTTGGGTTCGATACAAAACCATGAGCATAATCATTTACCCACTGACAACCTAAATTGGTTCACCAGTCGCGATAACTTACCAAAGGACTTAGGCTTAGTATTGATGAAGTTACCTAAAAACCTCACCTACTTTGCCCACCAGTTGATGCGTTTATCCCATGTATTGCCTGCAGGCACGCGCATTTTAATTGGTGCTAAAGCTAAATCCATCAATAGTGCGTTGCTCGATTTGTTTGCCAAACATTTAGGCCCTGCAACGGCAAGTCTTGCGTGGAAAAAAACGCGAGTAATCAACTGCATCAGCGACGGTAAATCAAGGGAATTACCAAAGGAAGTCAGCTGGCCAATCCCAGAGTATCAATTACAAATCAGCAATTTAAGCAATGTGTTCGCCGCTAATAAACTCGATATCGGTGCCCGCATTATGCTCGACAACCTGCCAAAGGGCGATTTTAACACTATTGTCGATCTTGGCTGCGGCAACGGGGTGTTAGGGCTTAGGATGGCACAGTTATACCCTAACGCTAACATACACTTTATCGATGATTCGGAAATGGCCGTTGCCTCCGCTAAGGCAAACTGGCTGCGCAATGGGCTAGCGAGTGACAAAGGACACTTTCATTGGGATGACTGTATGACCCATTTGCCCGACGATGTGGAGCCGGATTTAGTACTCTGCAATCCTCCTTTTCACCAAGGTGAAGCCATAACCGATCATATCGCCTGGCAAATGTTTTTAGATGCCCGCCGCCGTTTAAAAAAAGGCGGTATTTTACACATCGTCGGCAATCGTCACCTTGCCTACCATGTGAAATTACAGCGATTATTTAAAAACTGCACCACAGTTGCCTCCAACGGTAAATTCGTTGTTTTACAAGCACAAAAGTAACAACATTTCCAATACATCTCCAACGCTAGCCGTCCGAAAACTCCCCTTTGCTTTCAAGGGGAGCGCTTCAGCATTCCCGCCATTTCTGCTGAAATTTTTTCACCTTTATCAATCATAAACATTTTCTCGAATTAGAATATTAATCGCCTAAAAGCAACTACGCTTATGGATAAGCTATATGGCTTGTTATTTATGGAGTTTACCCATGTTTAATAGCATTCGAGTTAAGTTTTCCCTCATGTTCATCGTGATGGCAAGCGCGCTCATTATCATGGCAATTACCGATGCTATGCAGAGCCGCACAACCCTTAAACAGATGCAAGAATTCAGTCATCAGTTTAATCCTGCCATTTCAGCTATCCTCAATGCGGACCGCGATCTCTATCAGGCGCAACTCAGTGAAGAGGTTCTACTCAGGGAAGAGCTCAGTGCTGAAAACAAACAAAAGGAGATAGATAACTGGCAGGAAAACGTCGATCAGGCCCGTGATCGTATGGGTGAGTTTAAGCAATACTTGCAGGCTCATCCCCAAGTACTGCAATCCATTAGTGGTTTCGATGCGCAATTTTCTCTTTGGTATCAAGCTTCATCTGAAGTGATTAACGCCGTTAAAAATAAGGACTATATGACGGCAAAACTCATTCACGAGACTAAGGCGCAAGCGGAATTCAAGGCACTCAGAAACATTTATAATAGTGCAGGCGAAGCGGCGGATAACAGGGTGAAGGAGCTCGACACCCTCACCACTGAACAGGCGACGGCACAGACTCAGCTCTCTATCGCTATTGCCGCCCTATTAGCGATTGTTGCATTAGTAATCGCCTACTTTGGCCCTAAAATTGTTGTCAGTGCTATCCAAGATATCACAAATAGAATCAATGATATTGTTGAAGGAGATGGCAATTTAACCCAACGAATCCCCATCAACCGCCAAGATGAGTTAGGTGAGCTCGCCGGTGCTTTTAACCAGTTTGTTGCTCAGTTACAGCAAATGGTAATTTCGATCATTGGCCAAACCGCCGATGTTAATCGATCGGTTGAAAGTCTTGCCCATAAATCAACGACCACTATGGGGATTAGCCACGAGCAGGAACAATTTGTCGATACCATTGTGACGGCAGTTAATCAGATGAGTGCAGCAGTTCGCGAGGTGGCCACTAATGCGTTACATACAGCAACGGAGATCACTAAGGTTAACGACCAAACTATTGAAGGAAAAAGCATTTTAACAAGGTCAGTTTCCCACAGTCAGCAGTTATCCACTTCGGTTAAAGAGGCAGTGAACGTCATTGAAAAACTGTCCCACAACTCGGCCAATATCGCCTCGGTACTCGATGTCATTCGCTCAATTGCCGAGCAAACAAACCTGTTAGCCCTTAATGCCGCGATTGAGGCCGCCCGTGCTGGGGAGCAAGGTCGCGGATTTGCTGTGGTAGCCGATGAAGTAAGAACGCTGGCGAGTCGCACCGAAACTTCGACCCAAGATATTCAACGGATGATTGAAGAGCTACAGCGCGGGGTCAATGATGCGGTCAAAACGATTGAGTCGGGTGCAAGCCTGACTAACTCTACGGTTAGCCTTGCCAGCCAAACCCAGGAAGCACTCGATGAAATCCTAAATTCCACCTCTAAGGTCAGTGAGATGTCGACCCAAACGGCCACTGCAACAGAAGAGCAAACCCATGTAACCGAGGAGATTAACCGTAATCTCACCGAGCTGTCGGATAAAACCCGCTTCTGTAATTCGGTTATTCAAGAGACGCAGCAAATTGTGGTCAGCACGAAAGCCATTTGCAGCAATCTGCAAAAAGAGGTCTCCCGCTTTAAGGTTGCTTAACCAAAACTTGCGATCTTGGAGTGATAAAAAGGGGCTTATGTCATGAATAAGCCCCTTTTTCGATGTAATTAATCAAGGATCCGCTGACGCTTTAAATTTTGCTTTTGAATATTGCGTCCACCGATGTAATGCCAAATAAAACCGCTGAAAAGCAGTAATCCCAAAAAGGTATGTAACAGGCTTACCAATAATTGCGCCGTTTCTGAGCTTAAATAATACAAGCCGATACCGGAAAAGGCTAACAGCAACAAACTTAATGATGTGACTAACCCGCTTACATAATTGATTTTTTTACGCCAGCCGGCACGTATATGACTGTGCCAGAGCGCGCCAAGTAGCATTAACATCAACCAGCCGAGTAATACGTGCATCACGACTGCGGGTAGACGTAAATCACCACTTAACCCCAAATCGATATCCCACTGCAGTTTAAATTCCATGACCCAAGGAAACATAAAAAGTCCCGTCAAGGTCGTAACAACAACACAGAGGATAATCATCCAGAAAAACCAATTGGGGTAACCACTTAATCGCTTCATGTTAATTCTTTTTGTTATTTAGGGAGTTGAGAGGCAATTTAGCCAATGGCTAAAACTCGAAGCCTTAATGGCAGTGTTTAGCGTTAATCTCCTATCACTTTGTACCTAACGTTACCTACTAGCACCGAAACTGACAAGCTCACCACCGAGCTGGCTGATTTTTACCTTTGCATTTTCAGGGCTTAGATAACCGGCAACTTTAGTTAAGGCATCGGCTCGCCATGCAAAAGGAGCCTGAATAGTGACAATTCGCTCATTGTCACTATTGGCAGAAATATCGACTTCGCCCGTCGGTAACAACAAAGCAGGGAAGTCTTGACTAAGGGATGAAGAAACCCGGGAGCTTGCTAGCGCACTATTACTGATTTTGATGCTTTTGCTTAAACCATTAGTATCGCGACAAATGACATTAAGAGTGGCAGTTCCGAAGACTTTTAAATCCCCCCCCGCATTCACCCAGCCGCCGGTAATGCCGTGTCGGCGCAGCACACTCACCGCCAAATCCACCGCATATCCCTTGGCTATACCATCTAAGGTCAACATAATGGGTCTAAGAATTCGGGCACGATTTGCTTCTATTTCAATATCCTGCCAATGGCCTTGCGAAAGTAACGGCATGCCCAAAGGCGAGGGTAAAGCCCCCCTAGCAATTAACTCCCCGCCAACGGTACAATTAAATAGATTATCACTTGCTCGGCCTAGGTATTTGGCAAGTCTTAATACCCTTAAACTGTCAGAGCTTAGATGACACCAAATACCAGGATTTGCGTTGAGCTGATTTAACTCGCTTTCCTGTTTATGAAAACTCAATAAGCGGCTGATATCCGCTACGCGGGAAAAAGCCGCGCTGATCGCGACTTGCAGTTTGGCTTGCTGGGTGCTCTCATCTAGCGCCTGTCCACTAGCCCCTGAAAAGGGTGATGTGGCAGCAATTTCAACGAGGGTACCCAGTAAAGGCTTGGCTCGACGCAGCGCCATTATGCACTCTGAGTCAAAAACAACTGATGGATCACCAGTAAACGCTTAACCCCATCTAACAGATTACGGCAGCTAAGCGTCGCGCCACTGATATTGCTCACGTCCTCATCGAGCTTAAAGGGATCCTTAAGCGTTTTACCGTGGAACTGTGAGCGCCAACTGACTTCGCGGACTTCACCACCGTGGGTCTCACGGTAGCTCAATACCTCAAGCCCCAGCACTTCACCTTGGGGACTAACGCCAACGGCATAGGTAATGTATTCGTGCTTACCGACCACATCGTCAACAAAAAACCAGCCGAGGAATTGCCCATCCTTTTCAACCTTCCAAATGGGCTGATTGTCTTGACGTTGGCGTACTCCAGACAATTTTTTTATTTGATCCTTTGCATCACCACTTAACAGTGTCGGACGCTCGGTAAATACAGCCGCTTTATCAAAAATCAGCGCCTGCGCCTCGGGAATCGTTAAGTAATCCGCCGAAAAAGCCGGTGCAGCAACCACAACTATGGGAACAAAAAATAAGCTATTTAAATATGAATGCGCCATAACACTGACCTAAATAGGGTTAAATGAACCTATTAAGGAATCATCAGGCAGCGGAATATTCCCGCTACCTGAGAATCCTTGAAAGCGATTAGAAGTTAAAGGCCACTTTTAATCTGACTTCCTGCTCAGTTTTTTCAATCAGATGAAGGCCCGTATCTTTTTGACCTTCGTATTGCTCACCGCCACCACTTAACTGGGGTAACCAAGTTAAGGTCGCCCACCAATCAGCACTACCGTAGTGAATTGAAGGGCCGGCGAAGAAAGACCAACGCTCTTGACCGACTTCGGTTTCAAACTCTGTCTCGTATAACACTTCGGCACTGATAAACCAGTTAGGCGCAAAACGGTAACTTAATCCTGTGCCAAGTTTTAGCTCGATCTCCATTTCAGGATCAGTCGGCCAATCAAAGTCTTCAGGTAAATTATTTAGCGGTGCGCGGTCAGCATAGGTTGACTCCATGCCTAAATTACCTACCCAAATCAGCTCACCTTCGAGCATATATTTTTGCGTTTGCAGCCCAAGTTCTAACGAAAGCGTATCTTTATCTTGCCCCGAGTGCGTATCCACCCAATCGTAATCCAACGACGTCGTCATGGATAAACCGATATCATCCTTTGCAGGGCTTAAGAACATGTAGCTTGCACCCAGCTCCAAACCTGAGGCTTTAAAGCCTATCTCTTTTTCCTTTGGCAGATAACCATCGATAATCAAACCACTGGTATCCAAAGACATAAACTTAGCCGAACCGGATACTGCGAATTTATCGCTCATGCCATATTCCAATTCAGTTTCGTAGTTAATACCACGGTAAGTACCTTGACCTTTGTCGTTACGGAAAGTGACTTTTTGATAGAGTTCCATGGCATCCTTTGGCATGGCCTCGGCGCCCTTCACGTAACCAAATAAATCTTCTCCTGCTAACGCAGTTTGACTCAGGCCAAGTGTTGCTAAAGAAAGTGCAACTAGATTGAAACGGTGCAGTGTCGATTTACCCATTTAATACATTCCCCCAAAATTATTAACATAATTAAGGCGATTCTATTCAAGCATCATAGTAAGTGCAAATCGTTATCATTAGTATTTTATAGTTGGTGGTATCTATATACGAATATTTACTGTGAAAAACATAGTGTTATAAATTTAAGGTTATTTTAATATTTTTATTTAAACACCAATCGAACCTAAAGGGAGCTCAAAACACCTCAGCAGCTATACTCCCTCAATAGATGATAAATAAATCATCGGTATTGCATTAGCAGCAACGCCCAATCGCTCCTAGCAACCTAATTTAATGCATTGATTTTAAATACTTAAAGCTTCTCTAAACCAGTAATGAAACCAGTTAGTAACGAACCATTAACTGCGGAAGTAAAAACATCTAGACGTCTAGATTGACACTCAAATGCCGATCCAATATGCTTTGCAACAAGTTACTGGGATATGATGCCAAAACGGCGCAGATTTTAAGCGAGTTTGACTGCCAAGGATTACGCGGGCAAAACGCAAAAATAAAGAGATACAACATTGAGTCATCTAACACCTACTCCAGCTCAAGGTAGCCCGGCTTCGTTTATCGCCCTCCTGCCTTTATTTGTTTTCCTTGGCCTCTTCATTGGCGCAGGCCTGTATTTTCAAAGCCAAGGCGTTGACTTCGCTTTCTATCAACTACCAAGCGTCGTTGCGATTTTGCCAGCAATTGTCTTAGCGCTGATTTTATCCAAGCAGAAATTAAACCAATCCATCGACACCTTTATTGGTGGCATAGGCCACAGCAATATCATTGCTATGTGTCTGATTTATCTATTAGCGGGTGGTTTTGCTGCCGTCGCTAAAGCAACTGGTGGTGTCGATGCGACTGTGGCCTTAGGTCTATCGTTAATTCCATCTAACTTACTATTACCAGGCTTTTTCGTGATTGCCGCCTTTATCGCGACCGCGATGGGAACCTCAATGGGCACGATTGCAGCCGTTGCCCCTATCGCCTTAGGCGTGGCAGACCAAGCGCAAATCGACTACGCCCTAATGGCGGGTGCGGTAATGTCTGGCGCCCTTTTTGGTGACAACCTTTCGATTATTTCAGATACCACTATCGCAGCAACCAGAACACAAGGCTGTGATATGAAAGATAAATTCCGTGAAAACTTAGTTTTCGCTATCCCAGCTTCTATCTTAACTTTCATTGCCTTTATCATTGCGGCTCAAGGTCAAGCGGATATCGCAGCGCAGGATATTGAAATCCTAAAAGTGATTCCGTACTTAACAATTTTGGTCCTCGCGGTTGCAGGTTTGAACGTGTTCGTCGTATTAACCCTAGGAATCGTCTTAGCAGGTGCAACGGGCTTAATCACCTCAGATTACAACCTAGTGCAGTTCTCTAAGGACATTTACGCTGGCTTTAGCAATATGCAGGAGATTTTCTTCCTGTCGATGTTAGTTGGTGGTTTGGCGGCGCTAATGCAACAACAAGGGGGCCTCGCATTTGTTAACAATCAAATCGAAAAACTGATTGTCCGTTTCTCCAAAGCACAAGGTGAAGCGTCATGCCGCGCGGCAGAACTTGGTATGGCGGGTATCGTTGCCCTGACCAACAGCTGTGTGGCAAACAACACTGTATCTATCGTTGTGACCGGTGATATTGCAAAAGACTTAGCCGAGAAACACGGCGTGAGTCCAAAACGTGCCGCCAGTATCCTCGATATCTTTGCTTGTATCATCCAAGGTGTCATCCCCTACGGCGCTCAAGCACTGTTACTGGCTTCAACCTTTAGCATCACCCCATTGGCGGCCGTCTCCCATGCTTGGTATTGCATGATCCTCGCTGCAGTTGCGGTTGCTATCGTGATTCTACGTAAACGCCACTAATGACGTCTAAGCAATAGGACTTAAGATTTTCAATGAAAAGGGAGCTAGCTGCTCCCTTTTTTATTCAGGGGATTTTCTGCTGCCGAATATTAGCCTTTACTTGCCTAGCAACCCGTTTTAGGGCAAGGTGACAGGCGTTTTTATTTACGACTAACGATAGAGACTGATACAGCCATAATGACTTCACATCACCACGAGCCCAGCTTTTATGATTTACATCGACTCATCACTTGGTTGATTGTGATTGCTGCCCTCATGAGTGCCACAGGCGTAAGCATCTCTCTCTACGCTGAACATCAAGGCTTTAGTCTAAATATGCTGTTCACCCGAGCAGATTTTTTAGGTGACTACGTTAACTCTCCCCTCGCCTACGTCTTTAACTTGGGACTATTAGCGGCTGGCATTTGCATGCTGATCTCGATGGCAGGCCTGTATTTGCTTAGACTCGATAATTTCAGTCGCTATGTAGCACTTGCGGGAGCGTGGGTCGGTATTTCGGTCATTTTGATGGGCGTGTTCCCGATTAACTTTTTAAGCATGCATCGTTTGGTATCGACAAGCTATTTACTCGCCACCATCACCCTGCACTCATTGGTATTAATCGCGGGTATAGTGCCGAGATTCATCTGCCCAAGACCGCTATTTTATTTAAGTTTATTAAGTGTAATTAGCGCGATAGGTTTAGGATTGCAGCTCGATTGGAGCACCTTGGATTTCCCCCCATGTATAAGCGAGCGACATGTTTGCTGGGTGGCTGCCAATATGTGGTTACAAACCAATCTAAATATTGTGTGGTGTTTATCCCTCGCCTTTGCCATGCGCCGATTGTCTAAAATCCTGTATCATCGCGCTCAAGTTAAACAAACATACTGATCCATGCGTCTTGCCAAATACCTTGCCCAATGCGGCATCAGTTCTCGCCGTGAAGCCTGCCGACTAATTGAAGCTGGGCGTATTCATATCGATGACCGCATTGCAACGCACACGGATGCTGTTCATTTAGATGCGAATGCACGTCCCATTGAAACACTCGCCCTCGACGGTAAGCCAATCCAGGCTCAAGAGCCCTTAACCTATTGGCTATTTAACAAGGCAGTTGGTACCGATTGCCGGCTACTTGAGAGCGATACAACCAGCCTTATCCATTTATTGCCGCAGTCACCTAGGCTTTATCCTGTTGGTAGGCTAGATAAAGATTCCCGCGGATTATTGCTGCTCACCAATGACGGCGAACTTACCCATAAGCTTATGCACCCCAGTTTTGCCCACAGCAAAACCTACCATGTCATCCTAGATAGGCCCTTCGATGACGCGTTTATGACCAATATGGCGAACGGAGTCAGTTATAAAAATGTGCAAACCTTGCCATGTAAAGTAAAGCGTCTGACGGATTCTCAGTTTGAAATTACGCTAACCCAAGGGCTAAATCGCCAAATCCGTAATATGGCTAAGGCGCTCGGTTACCGCGTCATTGACTTGCAACGTATCGCCATTATGACTCTGTCATTATTTGCTCCGATGCACAAAAAGCTTAAAGAGGGCGAGATGCGCCCGCTGACCGAGCAAGAAATTCAACTCCTTAAACAGGCGTTAAACTCATAACCATTAAAAAGGGCAATAATCCAATCGGATTATTGCCCTTAATTAGCACGAACAGTTATCGATAAATCGGCTCCCTTAGGAGCCAAGGCTAAGCTAAGTTCGGCTTATTTTACAATTTCCATTTCGGCCAGAAGGTTATCTGCGTGATCTAAGTACTTCATCACCCAAAGCATATAACGGCTATCGACATGGATAGAGCGATTGATATTGTCATCATAAGCCCAGTCGCCGATGATGCTTTCGTACACACCGTCAAACAGCAAACCCACTAACTCGGCGCGACCATTTAGGGTTGGCGAACCCGAGTTACCACCCGTGGTATCTAAGGTGGACAGGAAGTTAACTGGCACTGAGTCTACCGCTTTTACATAGTAATCACCGTATTGCTTAGCGTTGATCAGATCAAGCTCGGCCTTTGGCGCATCGAATGGTTCAACACCAGTGGCTTTTTGACTGATGCCTTCAAGGCGGGTAAACGGCGCTGCGTTTAGCCCATCCTTAGGTGAATAGCCCTTCACATGGCCCACAGTGACGCGCAAACTCGAGTTAGCATCGGCATACACTGGCTTACCTTGCTCACGATTGTAGGCAATGATGGCATCCATGTACTGAGGACGCACTTTCATCAGTTCACCCTCTAGGGCTTTTTGCTTCTTCTCTTCGCTGATATCCGTGTCATACAGAGCTACCGCGATTTGAATAAAAGGATCCTTTGAGGCTTTAAAGTCCGCCACGGATTTATCCATCCACCCTAGGCGCACATCCTTTTTGCCTAACTCGGTTTTGGCGTACAGTTTATCTAAGGTTTTAGACAGCTTTGTTGCATCAAACTTGCTATCGATACCAAAGGCTTTATCCATCGCAGGCAAACGTTGTTCGGCCGGTAATGCGGCATAGCGTTTAAGCATATCCATCAACAGTGCCTTATCGACACTAGCTGCGTAGCGGCGATCGATTCGCTCCATGCTCGCCTTGAAGCGGGTCATATCACGGTCTTGGAAGCCTGGCTCACGCGCCATATCAGGGAGCGCTTTCTCGTGGGCTAGACGGTAAAGATTGCGCGCCGTAGGCAGCATAGTGGTGTAGTTGATATAACCTAAAATCATATCGCGGGCTTGATGCTCCTGACCTTTTGCGATCAGCGCGTCCAACTCGGCTAAGGTTTTACCGTATTTCGCTTCACGGCTAGGCTCTTTAGCAATCCAAGCAGCCAATTCGGCTTCACGTGATTTACGATCGGCTAACATAGTCGATTTGCCGTAAAACTCGATCATCGAGGTAAAGTTTTTAGCGTAATTAGCTAGGCCTGCAATTTGGCTCTCGTACTTAATACGCTCGTCACTGCCCTCAGGTGCAGTTTCTTTAATCAGCTCAATAAATCGCTCGCGCAGCAGTTTGCCCTCGGGATAGGCCCACTCGAACTGATTTTGAACTTCATTAGCAGTGCGGTAACGATTGGTACGACCGGGATAACCCGTGACCATCACAAAGTCGCCATCACTCACGCCCTTGGCTGACACCTTTAAAAAGCTCTTGGGTTCATAGGGAACGTTGTCGGCGCTAAACTCTGCTGGCTTACCCGTTTTAGACACATAAGCACGGTAGAATGAGAAGTCCCCCGTGTGACGCGGCCACATCCAGTTATCGATATCACCGCCATATTTCCCCACACTTGCCGCAGGGTTGTAGACTAAGCGCACATCACGGATTTCAAGCTGTTTAACCAAATAATATTCCAACCCACCGTGGAAACTATTCACTTGGCAGCGATAGCCTTCCTCCTTTTCACATTCGGCAATCAAGGCTTTTTCTTGGTTTTCGATACCTTGGTAAAACTCATTACCGGTTTTGTTCTCAAGCCCAGCTTTCACTTTATCAGTTACGTTGGTGACATCTTCGGTGACATATACACGTGAACCCGGCGCTGCAGGTAATTCATCGGCGAAGGTTTTAGCTAAGAAGCCATTTTCTAACAGATTCTTTTCAGGGGTAGAGTTATATTGAATAGAACCGTATGCGCAGTGATGGTTGGTAACCACCAATCCCTTTGGTGACACAAAAGATGCAGTGCAGCCACCGAGGCTAATCACTGCATTCATTGGGAATTCGGTCAATTTTGAAATCGATTTGGCATCAATCTCCAAACCTTTCGCCTTGAGTTCATCCGCCATTGCCGGCAGCTGATGAGGCTGCCACATACCTTCGTCAGCTTGGGCTGCAAACACTGCGGCCACAGCAACTGAGAGTAACCATTTTTTCATTATTTTAAGTCCATTATAGGGTGAAAAAAGCCTGGTGCTGCGCGACTATTTCGTTAATAAAAACAAGTTCGTGAAACGCTAAAAAGCAAAAAGTCAGGCACGGGCCTGACTTTAGCATAATGAACTATTGGTATAACAGACTCAGACAAATTCGCTTACAAAGCAGATTAAATAAGCAATGTTTCGCGGTTCATGTCAATGAACATGCAGTCTGCTCAATCAGAGATTAGAGCGCCACAAATAGCTGCGCAGCAATAATCACAGCGCCAAGTAAACCCGCAATACTGAGGGCTAAACCACCGCCCGCGACCTGATATCCCTGAGATGTGGCTTGACGTTGACGCAGTGCCATCGCAATCGGTAGGAAGATAATCATCACCACCAAAGGCACCGCTGCAAAGCCCAATACCGCCACGAAACCCTCTGGAATATAAAGCGCGCATAATAGCGGCGGCACAAAAGTGATAAGCCATGTTTGCACGCGACCCGCTAAGTTATTTTTAGCACGGGTTAATTCGGCAACAAAATCATAAAGACTTAAAGTTACCCCAAGGAATGAGGTCACCAGGGCTAAATCGGCAAATAGTGAGATACACTTGCTGATCCATTCAATATGGGCAATTTCCTGTAGCGCGCTAATTAGAGCGGGTAATGAACCTTCAAAACCGCTGATTTGGGTGCCTCCCACTGTGCCAAGGGTCACCAATAACCAAAAGATATAGCATGCTAATGGTATGGTTGAGCCAATCAGCAGTACCTTGCGCAGTGACACCGCGTCGCCATCTAAATAACGCACTAAGGTCGCAATACACACATGGAAACCAAAAGAGGTAAACACGACAGGGATTGCTGCCATCCAACTGCTAGTCATTGAATCCGCAATGGCGCTGGTCGCCATGTTTGAAATACTGACTTCTGGCAGCAAGAACAGCACAACGACGACCAACAGTACGATCATCAAAGAAAACAGTAAGCGCGACGCTTTATCAACCCATGCAACCCCTAATGCCGCAAAACCGCCAAGCACTAACGTAAACAGCACCACGGCCAATTGATTATCTAAGGCAACATCAAACATGGTTTTGGCTTTTAACACCAAAAGTGATGAACCACCGGTCAGATACGCCGCAGTCAGGGCGAAGAGTAAACTTAAGAAGGAAGCGCCTTGAATAATCTGGCCATTCTTGCCCAGTAATTTGCCAGTAATGGCATGGACGTTATCACCCACCCCAGTACGCAGGTTGATTTCGAGCATCAGCAATGAAGTGTAAGCCGAAATCCCCCAAACGACCACCAGCAGTAAAATAGCAGGGATCATCCCCAGTGCAGCGGTGGCTAAAGGTAATGCCAACATTCCCGCGCCAATGGCGGTGCCCGCCACAATGGCAATCGAGCCTAACATTTTTGAATTCACACAATTATCCTATTCAGTATTAATTTTTATTTTGAAGTTTTTGAGTAGATATGAAGGATAAAGCCTTGCGCACTCTGTCATTAAGCTAAAAGCATTTTCAAACTAAAAGCGTCACTTAACTCAAGCATCCAATCAGATCTCAAACAAGCAGATCAGTTGGCCCCAATAGCTTTTGAATATTTCAACCCAGTTGCCATTGAGGCTAACTAAATCGAACGCAGAAATGTGACAGTAATTTCAATTTTAAATTGCCTTAAAAACACCGAGCTTGAACTGTCGGTAACGAATTAGCTAGGGACATTAACAGAGCCAAACCCAGTGGGCAAGCCAGTTATCTACAAAGATAGCACTATCGGCCAAAGTCTAAAGCGTATTTATAGAACTCACTTTATCTAACGTTAAGCGACAAAAAGAAAAACCCTACAAAGTTAGTTAACTTGGTAGAGTTTTGATAGTTAAGCCACCAAGGGCCTATTTTAGTGCTTTTAAAACGACAACTCGGTCCATGCAAGAGCCCAGTTTGCCCCTACTCCCAGCTCAAATCCAGTAGCAGTAGCCGACCATTGCACGCAGTAGGCGCTATATGGCCATGGTTTACATTGATAAACCTTACCCGTTTTAAGCTGTAACACTTTAGTGCCCGCAACATAGCTAGACAGTCCCTCGGGGAAAACAAAGTCAGTATCCGTTACTGGCGCTTTATCCTTAAGAAAGATATCAAAGTGTTGTTGGATAACTTCGCCCTGCTGGTATTCAGCCTTCACCTGTAGATGATAATGGCCAGCCACTGGCTCGACCACCTTCAGTGCCAGACTTACACTATTGTTATTCACCGTTTGCGTCACAAAACCTGCCGCACAGCCATCGTGGCTAAAGAGTTAGGCAGACATTTCATCTTCGCATTTGTGGTCACATCAAATGTCAGCTGCACTGCGCCATCTTCAATCCAATAATTATCGGCAAGTGAGGTTACTTACAGCAGCGACGCGGTTTCAGGAGCAATATCAAAATTACCTCTACACGTTCGATACCTGAATTGGGCGCACTAAACACCTCATTTTTTCCGTAAACAGGGCTTATCCCCCGAAGCATTTTGCTGCCCAGCTTTTAGCTCGGTTTGTTGACTATTGATGGCTGACGCCAACATAAACGGCCAATTTTCCTTTGCCCCTTAAGTCGTATTTGCAATGGACACTACCGTCTGTTTCGCCGTCATTTCACCATTGGCATTCAATACCCAAGTCATGACCTTATAGCCTGCCTTCAAATCGAAAGAGGGATTAATCTCACAGATATCCGTCCACTCCTGCGGCGTGACACTGCCACCACTGAAGTTAACATCCAGCACGTTGTTGAAACTGTTGGTGGCATCACCCACTTCCCACACCGCTAAAATCACCTGATAGCCAGTCCGCCCCTCGGGCACATAACAGTTATGGGGAGTTAATTTTGCGGGTTGAGTCATGCCGCCATCGATCACACAAAATGGCGCCAATTCGAAACTAGCACGACTCAAAGGTTGGTTTTGATCCCAGTCCTGACGGGTTAAATAGTAACGCCAGTTGCGCGTAATGTGATGGCAGTGAATTGCCAGCTAAATTGATTCCAACCTCCGCTGATATCACTTTTAGCCCAACAACTTGGACTTTACACGTCAAGGTTGAAAGGCTGAATTGGCCGCAGAGGCAATTTTTTCATCGGTAGGCCCCACTTCAGGGAAAACGGATGGTCCTTCAGCACTTTGCGGATCCCATTGTATGGCACCACAATTGACGTTATTGCCAAGCTTACAGGCGTAGGAGCGAGATTCCGGTGACACCATATAACCGTGGGCGGAAAGCTTTGGCTTAAGAGGGCGCAAGATACACTGAGTGCGAAGGCATTTTCAGTTAACTTACTGACTTTATTTAGGGAGAGTTGATTAAAAACAGTTGGATAATTCACTTTATTTAACTCCACTTTCTGATATTCCAAAGTGTGCTTTCCAAACCGCGAAAGCATTTCGATAAAAGTGGTATTTGGCAAAACAGCGTTTAGGCAAAGACGTTTATTTTTCACAGAAACGCAGCGCTAAACCTTGGTTTAGTCGTTGTTCCTGAAGCAACCCCGCTATCTTAGTTGAGTTATTTCCTAACCAAACCTTAGACTGGAGGCTTTGCGTTCTAATTTTTCAATTAGTTTGCCAAATAGATTGAATGTCTTGAAAGCCAAAAGTTAACAACTTCTAGCTCAATACTAAGACTTGGCCAACGCAACAATCAAAGACCGCGCAGTTAAAATATAATTCACTTTATATCAATAGCTTACAACAATGCAATGGTTGATAACTTGACACCCGTCAGAATTCATTGCGCAATAATTGATAACATCAGCCTTGAAACCCAAACTCACTTGGTTATAATGCCTGCCTCGCTTCGGGGGAGTAGCTAACTGGATTTCAAAGCTTAGAAATCTAGGGTGAACATCAACATACTTGGCCTCATGCCATGGTGTTCACAGCAAATCATCGATTTGCCCAGCAAGACCTGAGCACAATAACCGCACCTAGGGGTGGACGGTTTTATTGTGCTTATGTCAAAACCACCCCTAAAAGGAACACACTTGGAAGCGCTATTAGCCTCAACCTTTACGGTTGCCATTGCCGAAATTGGCGATAAAACCCAATTACTTGCCCTATTACTCGCCGCAAGATTTAAAAATAAAACCGCGATTATCTTGGGGATTTTGCTCGCAACTCTGTTTAACCATTTCGCCGCCGCTTGGATTGGCCAATGGGCTATCGATTGGGTCAGCCCAGAAGTCGCCCGCTATCTGGTAGCAGCCTCTTTCTTTGCGATCGCGCTCTGGGTATTAGTGCCGGATAAAGTGGATTCCGAAGAGAGCCGCTTTTATCAAATGGGCCCTTTTATCGCGACCTTTATTCTGTTCTTTATCGCCGAAATGGGTGACAAAACCCAAATCGCCACCGTGGTGTTATCGGCTAAATACGATGCGCTTGTCATGGTCGTGACAGGCACCACCTTAGGCATGTTGCTTGCTAACGTACCAGTGGTGTTAGCGGGTCACTTTAGCGCCGAAAAATTACCACTAAATTGGATCCACAGGGGCTGCGCCGTGTTATTCGCCCTCCTAGGTATAGTCACTTTAGTGTATTAATTCTTGAGCTTATCGTTGAGGCAAGAGTTGCTGCTACGATAACACTTACGCGAAACCCAAACAAAAAGGCCAGTGAAATTTCACTGGCCTTTTTAATTTATCGATTTCAATACCCTTAATGGGAGCTTGCGATTGCAAGCTTAGCGATTACAAGCTTAATGCTTAAAGACCTAACACTGTCTTGATACGCTGGCCGTAATCGGCATCGGCTTTCTCGAAGTGGGCAACCATACGTTGCTGCACATCTACGCTCGCTTGGCTTAATGAGCCAGTAATAGTCTCAACTAAGCGCGCTCTTTCACCTTCACTGAACATACGGTACAGATTTCCCGCCTGAGTATAATCGTCTTGGTTGTAGCGGCTGTAACGGGCTGCCTCACCTTCTAAACGCAGTGGAGGTTCTGCAAATTGTGAAGGCTCGACCAGTGCATTAGTGACGGTGCTTGGACCATAGTTAGCCGATGCATCGCCACCGGTTTGTCCGCCATGGAATGGACATTGAGTGCCCGCCATTGCGCCGCCACGTTGATGATGGTTTGCCTTAGTGGCATGTGGGCAGTTCACAGGCAACTGGTTATAGTTAGCGCCAATACGGTAACGCTGGGCATCGGCGTAGGCGAATAAACGCGCCTGCAGCATTTTGTCTGGCGATGCGCCCACACCAGGTACTAAGTTGCTTGGTGCTAAGGCCACTTGCTCTACTTCGGCGAAGTAGTTTTGTGGTAAGCGGTTCAGCTCCAGCATACCGATTTCGATTAATGGGTAGTCCGCATGCGGCCACACCTTGGTTAAATCGAATGGGTTGATGTGGTAAGTGTTGGCGTCGCTCTCAGGCATAATCTGTACGTTAACAGACCAACGTGGGAAGTTACCGTCGGTAATAGCCACAACCATATCACGCTGAGATGAGTCAGGATCGATACCCTTTAACTTATCCGCCTGTTCGTTGGTTAAGTTCACGACACCTTGCTGTGATTTGAAATGGAACTTCACCCAAAAACGCTCACCCTTGGCATTCCAAAATGAGAAAGTGTGTGAGCCATAGCCGTGCATTTGACGGTAGTTTGCCGGAATACCACGGTCAGACATCAAAATAGTCACTTGATGCATGGCTTCAGGGTTTAATGACCAGAAGTCCCACATTGCCTGTGGATCTTTGAGGTTAGTCATTGGGTTACGCTTTTGCGTATGGATAAAGTCCGGGAACTTAATACCGTCACGCAGGAAGAAAGTCGGCGTGTTATTACCGACGATGTCATGGTTACCACGGGCCGTATAGAAACGCAGACCAAAACCACGTGGGTCACGCTCGGCATCGGCTGAGCCCATTTCACCACCTACGGTTGAGAAACGTACGAAGGTCTCAGTTTGTTTGCCCACACCGTTAAAGTGGTCGGCAAGAGTGAATTCGCTTAAATCTTTAGTCAGGGTGAAAGTACCGTAAACCCCGGTACCTTTAGCATGAACGACACGTTCAGGAATACGCTCGCGGTTAAAGTGGGCTAATTTTTCAATGAGATGCCAATCTTGTAATAATACTGGACCACGCTCACCCGCTGACAAAGAGTTTTGATCGTCAGCAATTGGAGAACCGTTTTGACTCGTTAAATACTGTTGACTCATACCTTGTTCCTCATTCTTGATTGGTGTTAACCCAAGATTCAATTAAATCGAAAATAGTAGCCATGGCTAATCTCCTTGGCGGGCGACGTGTAGTCGATGAACCTAGAATAGGGATAAACAGAAATTGAAGAAAACGATTAATACAGATTTAAATAATCTATAAAAATGATTAAAATAATCGATAATCTCGAATAAACCATGAGGGGCTCATACCAGAACCCAACGTTTAGTCGGGTGAATAGTACGGATAAATGAGAATCGATATCAAACTGACGTACGGAAAACGTGAACTCTAACTTAAATAAAACTTAATTTTTACATTAGCAAATTCAATTAGATACATAAACACAGAGACTTAAGTCGATTGTTGTCGATAGAGCACAATAAGGTAATAAGCATCGATTAATACGATAAAAAAGTTTACTGCTGCCACTGGATAAGCTGCGATGGCCAATCCATAGGCAACAAACAAAGCTGCACCAACTAAATTCCACCAACGCAGCTTTTTGATATTTGACATCATTAACGAGACGGCCACCACGACAGAGGCCAAGTACCCAACCCACTCCCAAATCATCGCTGTTTCCATATCAAATTCCTTATCTATTTACTCATAAATTTAAAGTATTGATACTTCTCTGCCGGAGTAGGTTGGTGCATTGCTGTTAGCGTTCTACTACCGCAGCTGTCATCCGTGAAATACAGGTTAGCTCACCTGCACTATTATGAATTAAGATTTCCCATACAGAGCTGCGTTTACCTAAGTGAACGGGCTTAGCCGTTGCCGTTAACACACCATTTCGGGACGCCCGCAGATGGTTGGCGTTGATTTCTTGGCCGACACAGTAAAACTTCTCAAAATCAACGACAAAGTTTGCAGCATAGCTGGCCACAGTTTCGGCTAATGCCACATTGGCACCGCCGTGCACAATGCCAAGTGGATTGTGAATATCAGGCGATGCCGGCATGGTCGCCTTTAAGTAGTCATCGCCAATTTCACTGATTTCAATCCCTAAGGTTTTCATCAGTGTGCCCTTACCGCTGATCCCATCGGCCATTTTGGCACAGTCTTCCAAGCTTACAGGTTTAAACCAAATACTCATTTTAACATCCTAGTAAATAACACTAGGGAGCAGTTTACTAAGAAGTTGATGAAGTTCAACAACTAAGGCTGTGCTAATAAACCAGAAGCTGTAAATCAATATTCATCACTACTTCAATTAACCTTTAGCCATACCAAATCGACTCAACCAAATCAAAAAAGCCCCCCATAAAAGCACAATACTTGGCATCACTAGCGCCTGAACGCCCAATAACTGCGCCGCATGCTGAATTCCAAACACATAACTCATCTGCAAAAGAGCCGCCAAAAAGGACAGTACGAACAACTTGTAGGAGTGGGATTGTTTAAAAACCAGCAATAAACAGCCTATAACACCGCTCAGAACCGCAACACCAAAGAGGATATCGAGCCATCCGGGTGCAGTTTCGTAAAGTTTGATTTGATTCGGGCCTAATTGCGCCATCGCTTCGGGGGTCATGGTTATTTGCATTATAAACGCCATACCCCCTGCAATATTCCATAGCAGACTGAGTATCGCTATAAACTTGAACCATAAGGGTACCGGCATTTTCCCTGCAACAACTTCGGCTGTCGGTAATATCATCACTCCCCCTAGAGCGCCCTTTCAATTTGCGCTAAAAGGCCAATATGCCTTATCGCTATAGAGTGTAGTTCAGGAGGATGACAAGATTTTAGGCTCTTGAATGTATTTTACTGATGGAAAAGTGTCGAAAGGATTAAAGCGGAAAATCAGTCATAAAAAAGCCGCTCATAGAGCGGCTTATACTTTTAACATTCAATGTTAATTATTTAGCAGCATCGGCAGCAGCAACTGGCGCCTGAGCTTTCTCAACTGATTTCAATTCAACTTCGAAAATCAGAGTTGAGTTAGGTGGAATAGTACCAGTGTCACGGTCACCGTAAGCTAATTCAGATGGGATAACGAACTTGTACTTAGCGCCAACTGGCATTAATTGTACGCCTTCAGTCCAGCCTGGAATAACGCGGTTTAATGGGAACTTAGCGGTTTGACCACGTTTGTATGAGCTATCGAACTCAGTACCGTCGATCAGTGTACCCACGTAATCTACTTCTACCGTGTCTTCAGCCGCTGGTTTTTCACCTGTACCTGGTGTTAACACTTCATATTGCAGACCAGATTCAGTCGTCACTACGCCAGCTTTTGCTTTGTTAGTTTCGAGGAATTTTTTACCTTCTTCGATATTCTTAGCAGCAATCGCAGTCGCTTGTTCTTGACGCTTGTCGTTTAACTTTTTGTCTAAACCTTGAAGAAGGGTCTGCATTTCTTCTTCAGTCAGTTTCAATTCGTTGTTCAGACCATTGGTAAAACCAGTCACGATCAATGAACGGTCAACAGGCAGACCTAATTCTTCTTGCTCTTTGATATGGCCTGACATGTAACGACCAATAGACGCGCCCACGCTGTAGGCTTCTTTTTGTGCTTCTGTTGTTAATTCAACACTAGCGCTTGTTTTTGTTGCTTTTTCTTCTTGTCCACAAGCAGAAAGGCCTACCACAGCCAATGCAACTAACGATAATTTGTAAATCGATTTCATTAAAGCTTCCTCAACATCCTCAAGCGGTTACAATAACCTAAGCGCGACAACTTTATACTAGTTATCAGGGTTATTCCAACTAGATTATTTATGGGTTAACTGTGAGTAATCTCACTTTATCGTGACTAGGACACTAACTTGGGATGCAAGTTCATGAAGAAAAATCTACTGCTGGCTATTTGCGCAATTTTTCTAACTGCTTGTCAGCCTAATGCCGATGATATTCAGGTGTTGTCCGATGAGCCTTCCTACAGCGCCAGTTTATCGAGTGACGGTAACATTGCTATCGTCGCCACCCAGAGTAACGGTGTGCAATGTTGGGATCTTATCAATCACAGCCTCAAATACCGATGGGTACACGGCTCTGTAAACACCGGAGTCACCAGTACTGCCATTTCGGCCAATGGTCGCTTTGCTGCCACCTTAAGCAAGGATTCCGTCGCCCTATGGAATATCGATGACGGTAAATCCCTCGGATGGTGGTCAATTCCAGCATCGGGAGAAAGTGTCGCCGTTGCCAACAACGCAGCACTCTTGATTGGCCTAAATGATGGCAGCGTAATGTCACTGAATGCCCAAAAAACCGCACTGATAAAATTCCTAGGCCATAGTGAGCGAGTGACTAGTGTGGCCTTGTCTGCCGACGGTAAAATTGCCCTGAGCGGTTCAAACGATCAACAGGCTATTCTCTGGCAGGCGCAAACAGGGCAACCGATTCAACACTGGGATATTGGTAGCCGAGTCACTAAAGTGGCGCTCAACGACAGTGGCAGTCTAAGTTTTACCAATGGCAGCACCAATGAAGCCAAAATTTGGGATAACCGAACGGGAAAAATCTTAAATCAACTAGTCATTCCACGTCGCCAAATGACTTTTTCTGCCGTACGCTTCATTCAGCAGGACCAACAGCTATTAACTGGCACGCCGTCACGTGAAGTCACACGCTGGCAACGGCAAACCGGTAAACCGATTGCTAAATGGCAAGTTGCCCTCACTAAAAACAGCCAAAATCGAGGAGCCGTTGTATACTCTGTGGCAATTAGAGAGACCAATCAAATCGTTAGTATAAGTAGCCAAGGTCTAGTCGAGACATGGCGGGAGTAGAAGTAATAATGCAAGGCGTTCAGGAACAAATTGAAGAGCTACAAATGAAACTGGCTTTTCAAGAGCTCACGGTCGAAGAACTCAACCAAGAGGTTATTAAGCTCAATCGACTGATTGCCGATCAACAGCATCAAATTCAGCTGATGGTGGGTAAATTAAAATCGATGGAGCCGAGCAATATCGCAACCCAAGCGGAAGAAACGCCACCACCTCACTATTAACGGTGTGACACACTATAAACTGTAAGCAAAACGGCCAACTAATATCCAGGGAAAGCGATGTTTAAAGACCAAAGCTTAAATGAGAGCAATACCGCCCAGACTATCTCACCACTGTCGATAGCCATCGTGGGCGAGCCAATTCTGCGTCAACAGGCCATTACCGTCACTCACTTTGACGAAGAGCTTTCCCTGCTAGCAAAGCAAATGTGGGCCAGCATGGAAGCTGCCAATGGCGTCGGAATTGCCGCGCCACAGGTACACAGCCCACTGGCAATGTTCATTATGGCGTCCCGCCCTAATGAGCGTTACCCCGATGCACCGCGCCTTCCTGCTGTAATCGTGGTCAATCCCGAAATTATCTCAACCTCAGCGGAATTAGTCGCGGGAGAAGAAGGCTGCCTTTCTGTTCCGGGTCAACGATTTACTATTAGGCGCCACCAGAGTATCGAAGTGCGATATCAAAACCTAGCGGGTGATTGGATTCAAACCCACTTATCGGGCTTTATAGCACGCATTTTTCAGCATGAATTTGACCACCTTATGGGCATCACCCTGCTAGAACGTTCAAAAATGAGAGAACAATTCACACAATCCAAACAAATGACACAGGTCAATGAGTCGTGATGAATAGGCAACAGCTTTACCTCAAACCTTGGCTGCAATTGCTGTGTATCGGTGCAGCCATGACAATTAGCGGCTGCGCCAGCAACAGTATTTTTATTAATTATCCAGCGCAAATTGGGCCGGTAAAGCAAGCCCTTAATTCCAATTCACCGACGACTCAAATCGCTGGTTTAGTTGAAAATATCCCTGGCAATGACGGGTTACTCTACGCCCTGGAAGCGGGTCGCGTTGCTCAAATCGCAGGGGATTTTGCCAACAGTAAAACCTATTACCAGCAGGCTGAAAATGCCTATCGTGCCTTCGATGATAGAGCAAAAATCAGTGCCAGTGAAATCGGCGCCACAGCAACCAGTTTAGTGCTCAACGATAATGCCATCCCCTACCGGGGCCCTGGGTTTGAGCGGATTATGCTGCACCAATATCAGGCACTGAATTACCTCTTTAGCGGCGATTTTCAAGGAGCTTTGGTTGAGGTTCGCCGTAGCAATGAACTACAGAGTTTAGAGCAAGAACGTTACGAAAAGTCGCAAAAGTCAGTTGAAGCTATGGCAAATGGCACGGTTGATGCTGAAATCACTAAACTCGAAAAGGCAGCGGGTGCTGTCACTAGTTCTTTTCTTAACGCTTACAGTTACTACACCACAGGGCTTTTACACGAGATATTAGGCGAACCCAATGATGCCTTTATCGATTATCGCAAAGCTGCCCAAATCAGCCCAGATAACCCCTACCTGCAACAGGATTTAGTGCGCCTTGCTAAAACCTTAGGCATGCCGCAATACGATGAATTTAGGCAGCGCTGGGGCGACGCTAAATTACCGGCAGCAAACGATGGGCAAATTATTCTGTTGGTCGAAAAAGGCTTTGTGCCAGAAAAACAAGCGCTCACAGTCCCCTTTCCTGTACACGGTAATTGGCAAACGGTTTCCCTTGCGACCTACGGCCCAAACAGCAGCTATATTGAGCCCACAAAAGTGCAAGGATTAGGTACAGTGCTGCAAACGGAGCCCATCGCCAATATCGACGCCCTTGCCATTAATGCATTAAAAGAAGACTTACCCGGCGCGCTTGCTCGCCAAGTTGCACGCGCCATTACCAAATCCCAGATGGCCTATCGGGTGGATAAAAATGGCAACAATACCGCCGCTGACATTGGCAGTATCGCTATGCAAATCTTCAACGTCGTTACCGAGCAAGCCGATCGCCGCAGCTGGTTAACCTTGCCTAAACAGGCGCAAATTGGCCGACAATCTCTTAAGGCTGGGGCATACACATTGCAACTGGATAATGCTACGCCTACACAAATTAACGTAGTAACAGGCAAGACCACCTTAGTCTGGGCAATAGATACTGGCAATTACACCCGAATATATTCAATAATTATCTAACCAAGCGTAATTCTTTGGATAAAGCGAGCGTTGTTAAGCTCTTACAATCACGAAATGGAACTGACTATGAAACAATTTAAACTGATTTTTGTACTGGCAGCCGTGATGGGCCTCGCTGCGTGTCAATCTAAAGTCGAGTATGGCGATGCTACCGAAGTTGAAACCGTAAACGCCAACTTTGGCTCAACCGATCTGCAGGCCATCACAGATAAGATGGTCGATAGCATGCTGACCTTCCCACCTATTGTGCAGATGACAGCAAACAACCGCCCTATTTTGTTTGTCGACAGCATCAAAAACAAAACCTCTGAGCATATTGATACTGAATCTGTGACTGACTCCATCAGCAACAAACTATTACGCTCTGGTAAATTCCGTTTTATCGACATGACTAAGGTCGATTCAGTACGTAAGCAACTGGATTATCAAAACAACACCGGCATGGTTGACCCTTCAACGGCCATCAAATTTGGTCGCCAAATCGGTGCCCAATATATGCTCTACGGCAACCTGTCTAGTATCGTTAAGCAAGATGGCAGCACTAAAGATGTGTATTACAAGATGACCATGCGCCTAATGGATTTAGAAACGGGTCTGATTGAGTGGTCTGATGAAAAAGAAATCCGAAAGACTAAATCTAAGTCACTGTTAGGTATGTAATTTACCCTATCACAGACAATTGATTAGCTCTTGCACTAAAGGTCAGCCCTCGGGCTGGCTTTTTTTTACATTTTTAACATTGGTAATCCCTGTTAAATAGGTTAGTGTACACGGCCAAATTGCCAGCAAAATGTCACTTAAGCCTTGGACAACACCAAACCTGAATTCCTTGGCGTGCCATACTGAGCAGCATAAAAAACCAAGCCCTAAGATCGTGAAAGGATTTAAGTTGTGAATTTGTTTAAAGCCAGCCTTGTTGCCCTTACCTGCTCCGCATTATTCTCATGCGCCGCGCCAACAGCGCTAAAATCAGGCCCTAGGGATGCCAGCCCTTATATTAGCCAACAACAAGCGAGCCTTCGCTCTCAAGTTGTCTCCAATGTGCAATATGAGTTGGATTTTAGCCTCACGGGTGACACTGAATTTTCGGCAAAATCTAAAGTCATCTTCGAGCTAAGCCAAGTGCCTAAAGAGCTGAGTTTAGATTTAAACAAAGCCCAAATTAAACGTTTCGTGATTAACGGCACAACCCTTTATCCGAATTACAACGGCTCATACATCAATCTCAATACCCGCATGCTTACAACGGGTAAAAATACTATCGAGGTTGAATTTAGCCGTCCCCACAGCACCAATGGCGAAGGGTTGCACCGCTTCCAAGACCCAGTAGATGGTAAGGTATACCTCTATTCGCACTTCGAACCAGCTGCAGCGCAGCAAATGTTTGCCGTATTTGACCAACCCGATCTTAAGGCCAATTATAAAATTACCGTTACCGCGCCAAAGGATTGGCAAGTCATCAGCACCACGCGCGAAACGAGTGTAACCCCTGCTGGCGCCTTTAATCGCTGGGATTTCCCACAGACGCCAAAGTTAAGCCCCTATAATTTCTCAATGCATGCGGGCCCTTATCATGTGTGGCAGGACAACTCAGGCCGTTACCCAATGCGCCTTTTTGCCCGTGAATCTGTTGCTAACCAAATTAAGGCTGAAGATTGGTTTACCTATACTAAACAGGGTCTTAATTTCTTTGATGCCTATTTTGGTATTCCATATCCATTTAAAAAATATGACCAACTGCTAGTACCAGACTTCCTCTATGGTGCAATGGAAAACGCAGGTGCAGTGACCTTCGCCGAAGGCCGTTTTCTGCATCAAGCGGAAATGAGTGCGGATCAAAAGCAAAGCCTCGCTGGGGTCATCATGCATGAAATGGCACACCAATGGTTTGGCGATCTGGTGACCATGAAGTGGTGGAACGGTCTGTGGCTCAATGAGAGTTTTGCGTCATTCATGGGAACCCTTGCGACCCAGGAGGCTACCGAATTCACCAATACTTGGCGTAATTTCTATGCTAATGGCAAACAAAGGGCGTATGAGCAGGACAGCTTAGTCACCACGCATCCGATTGAAGTGCCCGTGGCAACCAGTCAAAATGCCTTCGACAATATCGATGCGATTACTTATCAAAAGGGGGCATCGACACTGAAACAATTACGTCACCTGCTGGGCGATGTAGTATTTCGCCGCGGCGTTAGCAATTACCTGAAACAATACAGCTACCAAAATGCCGAATTAGACGATTTTATCAATAGCCTAGCAAAAGCTGCGGGGCGCGATCTCAGCGCTTGGACTCAAGAATGGCTATATAGTGCAGGTGTGAACACCATTAGGGCAGAATATCGCTGTGAGGGTAATCGTATCAGTGACTTTAGCCTTATTCAGTCACCAGCAAGTCGCGACCTGCCAACGCTACGTGAACAGAAGGTGCAAATCGCGCTATTTACAAAAGGCCGTACCGATTTAAGACACGAAACCACAGTCGCAGTGACCTACAAGGGCGAAAGAACCGAAGTCAAATCTTTAGTAGGCGAGCGCTGCCCAGATTTAGTTTACCCCAATTACGACGATTGGGGTTTTGTAAAAGTACAGTTAGATGATAAATCCTTTGATACAGCTCAGCATCAACTGAACAAGGTGACTGACCCACTTCTACGTTCAATGTTGTGGCAGAGTCTGTGGGACAGTGTACGCGAGGGAGAACTGAGCCTAGAGCAATACCTCAGCACTGTGTTTATCAATGCGCCAATGGAAAATGATTACACAGTTGTGGGACAAATCATCTCTAGCATGCTGCGCGCTAAGGAATACTTAGCCCAAATCGCTCCCATCCAGCAGAACTATGCCGAAAATGCGATTAAAGGCTTGGCGCAGATGAGCCTTCGCAAGACGATGGAAAGCAAAGGCGATAATGACTTTCAGCGCCGTTGGTTCAACGCCTATGTACAGCTGGCTGCAAATCAGGACAGTCTAACTCACTTAGCACATTTGCTCGATGGCACCACTCAGATCAAAGGACTGACCTTAGATCAGGATTTACGATGGGACATTATCACTCAGCTCAATCGTTACGACTTCCCAAATGCAGAGCTTCGTATTAGCCACGAGGCCGTGAAGGATAAATCCGATTCAGGGGAAAAAGCGGCGTTGGCAGCAGAAGTTATCCGCCCTGAGGCGATGGAAAAACGTCGCTGGTTAAGCAAACTCAACTCTGATGCCCTGCCATTTGCTAAGCAACGGGTGATTATGGATAACCTGTATCCGGCTGAACAAAAACTCTTAAGCGCAGCAACAGCCGACGAGCGATTAGCCAGCCTAGCTGAAATGGATAAGAAAGGCCCAGTGTTTATGCGAAGCTACAGCCAAAGACTGATCCCGACGGATTGCAGCTACACCAACATTACGGCGTTAGATAAAGTGTTGGATACTCAAACAGGACTGTCTAATCTGACGCGAAGAACTCTACTAGAGACTCGCCAAGCAGAGCAGCGTTGCGTGTTAATTAAAAATAAAATGACACAATAACTATTTCATTATTCGTTAAAAAGAGGCTCCTAGGAGCCTCTTTTTTCAGGGTTATTATCATTAAAGGGCTATTTGTCCCTCAGCCGTTTTTTATTGACTAACTCTTGGATGACGGGATTAAAGAGCGGGGCAACATGTTTATTTTTCATTCCCTGATAGCCAAGTTCAATCCGATTTCCACCGCTCTTTTTCGCCTTATACATGGCAGCATCTGCGCAGGAAAGTAACTGCCACTCGTCTTTACCATGCTCAGGGTAGAGAGCGATACCAATACTTGGGAAAATGCTCACCTGTGCTTCACCAAGCTCAAAGGGAATGTTTAACGCCTGCTGAATTTTCTGGGCGGCAATTAAGGTATTTTGCGCCGAATCGACCCGCTCTAGCAAAATCACAAATTCATCCCCTCCAAAGCGGGCAACAGTGTCAACATCCCTCACACAACTTAAAATACGTTGGGCTGTTTGCTGCAACAATAAATCCCCAGCACTGTGGCCAAAGGTATCATTCACCCATTTAAATTTATCTAAGTCCAAATAAAGCAGAGAAAAATAACTTGAATCTCGATTAGCACGGGAAAGGGCCTTGTGGATCCTGTCGCAAAAAAGCTCACGGTTTGGCAGATGAGTTAGCTGATCATATAAGGCGATATGTTCGAGACGCGAGAGCATTTGCCGACGTTCAATCGCAAATGCAATCTGGGTCGAAACAAACTCAAGCAGTTCGCAATCCTTACAGCTATATGAAAAATCAGACGAGGTACTTTGCAAGATAATCGCGCCAATAACCCCCTTTTGGAGCTTTAGTGGGATCCCAAGCCAACTCATCTCTAGGGAGCATAATCCGCCTGTCTGGCAGCGCTCTGTAGAATTATTCAAAGGACACGCGAGTTGGGCCTCACCACTATGAATAATTTGCCCTGCAAAATGTTCGATGTTTTCAGCTTGGCTTGGTGATGTCTTTACGGCAAACATCCGATAGGGAAAACTAAATTGGTCGAGTACTTGGTCGTAAATGGCAATGGCAAAATTGGCCGCGGGTAATAATTTGGCGATGATTTGATGAATTCTGCGGTAAAGCGCTAAAAGATCTTCCGTGACATGCACGGCTTCTGAGATTTCGTACAACGCTGCTTGGCGGCGTTCAGTATCTTTGCGCTTGGTAATATCCCGAACCACAGCGATGCGCTGTTGGGATTCTTTAGACCATTTGGCAGACCAGAGAACATCGACCAATGAGCCATCCTTACGAATATAGCGATTTTCAAAATCGACTTGGCTTCGGCCAGCCATAATATTCTTGACCACGGCTTTTGTTGCTTCTCTATCATCCGGATAGACCAAGTCCAGCATTTGCATGCCCAGCATTTCTTCAGGGGAATAACCGAAAATCCTTTCAGCCCCTGGACTCACATACTCGAAATGCCCCTCAGGATCGACAACACAAATTGCATCCAGCAATAAATCAACAACATGACTCAGATAAGTATAACGCTCACTTTTCACATGCCCTCCAACCCATTCCATGGGAGAACCAACTTCATGATAATGAAGCCGCGCAGTCAGCCTTGTTAAAACAGCCTGTTCTATAAACTGCCAATAAATTCCTATTAAGTTTTGATAACATCAAGTCAGAAGGTTAAAAAACAATCAACCTTTTTAAACCAAACTACAAGCGTAGATTATTTTCGAAAATGCACCAAATTTGTGCGCAATATTGATATAAGTTGTTGTTAGCATTTGACTAAAACCAATCAAATTTCGCACAATGAATCCGTAGTTGAAGTCCTTGATCGTTAACTAACGCCATAGGCTCATTAAGGAATACCGTTGAAATTGCTGACATCACCTCCCTATAACGCCAATCAGCTCAGGCTAGGACTTGCCATGTGGTCACATAACCATTGGCAACAGAGTGTTTATCGCAACAGCACACAACAGGCGGAGCGCCTCGCTCGCTATGCCGAGGTATTTAATACCGTTGAAGGCAACACCAGCTTTTATGCAACACCCAATGTGCAAACAGTGCAGAACTGGTATGCAGCAACACCCGATGATTTTCGTTTTACCTTTAAACTGCCTAAGACCATCACCCATCTAAAGCAATTGCAGGACTGCTCGCAGGAGTTACAGGATTTTTTCAAGGCGATGGAGCCCCTTATCGAGAAAACTGGCGTTTGGAAGATTCAACTTCCCAGCAGTTTTGGCCCTGAGAAACTGTCTGTTTTGACACAGTTTCTCGATGAAATTCCGCAAGGACTAAACTATGGGATAGAAGTGCGTCACCCACAATTTTTTGCTAAAGGTGATGCTGAGCTAGCACTAAATAGGCTGTTAATTGAGCGGGGGATTAACAGGATCATTATGGACAGCAGGCCGCTGTTTGCACTACCGCCGGCTGATGAAGCGATTATTGATGCCCATAAGAAGAAACCTCGACTGCCGGTCCACCCTATCGCGACGGCAAATACCCCAGTTATCCGAATCATTGGCCAAACAGACGGTACTATCGAAGCTTTAGCAACAACTAACCCTCGAATTCAGATAAAGAATAACGACAGCTTTTTTAGCAATTGGCTTAAGCAGTTACCTATTTGGCTTAGGGAAGGGAAAGAGCCCTATCTCTTTATCCATACCCCCGATAATCAAACGGCGCCAGAACTGGCCATTCGCCTCTACAAGCAATTACAACTGCAACTAGCGAATGAATTACCGCTACGCGATTTTGCATTACCAAAGCCCCAACACATGCCCAATTCACAATTAGACCTCGGCTGGTAAAATTACTGTGTCTGTAAGATCCCAATAAAAACGCCAGCTCAAAGCTGGCGTTTTTACATTAACTATTACGATTACTGCAGATGTCCCGCGTTATACAACTCACGGTCATCCTTTGATGGCGGCGTCCATTGGTACAGCCAAGTCTCAGTTAATGGCTGGCCATCTACCTCGAGATATACTCGTAGGTTGATTGGCTCAAGGCTATCCTCTGGCGGCACTAAGTCAAACATAGCGCGGTAACCATTAATGGCATGCTGTGGACGGGCAGACTCGATTTCCACGCGGCCAGCAGAGCTTGAAATCACGGCTTTAACTTGGCTATCTTTACCCAGCATTGGCAAAGAACCACCAGCAAAATCAATCACAAAGCGTTTACTGTAATACTTACGCTTTTGCCCAACCACGCCACCTAAACCTGTGAAGGTATCCACCACTTTGGCGCGTGGCGATTGGACCGGTGGAATGCCGCCCCAGTACATATTGTAGCTAAACAGTAACTCTTGACCCGCTTGTACAGGTTCAGCAGGATTCCAGAAGGCTACAATGTTATCGAAAGTTTCATCGAGCGTCGGAATTTCGACCAATTGCACAGAACCTTTGCCCCAGTTACCAGTAGGCTCAATCCACAGACTTGGGCGCTTCTCATAGAACACGCCATCGTCTTGATAATGGTCGAAGTTACGGTCACGCTGCATTAAACCAAAACCCTTAGGATTTTCATCGCTGTAGGCATTGAAACGCAGGTTGCTTGGATTACCCAGTGGTCGCCAAATCCATTCACCGTTACCCGTATGCATGGCAAGACCGTCTGAATCGTGGATTTCTTGACGCCAATCGTAAGCAGTACGGCGATCGTTCTCACCCACCATATACATACTGGTCAGTGGAGCAACACCTAAACGCTCAATGGCTTGGCGTGGATAAATCGCTGCATCCACCTTCATTTTTAAACGTTCACCCGGCTCAATATCGAAACGGTAAGCGCCTGTAACACTTGGCGAATCCATTAGCGCGTAAACGGTTGCAATCTCAGAACCCGGTTTTGGCTTCTCTAACCAAAAACGAGTAAACATTGGGAATTCTTCTGGCTTTGGCAAAGCAGTATCGACCGCTAAACCACGGGCAGAAAGACCATATTGCATTTCTTGACCCACGGCGCGGAAGTAACTCGCACCTAAAAACGCCACTACGTCGCGTTGCCAATCGGTGCTGAACTGCATTCTAAAGCCGGCGAAACCTAAATCCTTAGGGAGCTGATTACCTTTTACCTTCGATTTACCATAGTCAAACATCGAAGGAGAGTAATCAATTTGCTTGGCCTTGCCATTATCTAATTCATAAATATGCACTGGGGTATCAAAATATAACCCTAAGTGGAATAACTCGGCACGGAACTGCGACTCGTCAGTATTCCACAGCGCGGACTTTTTCTTGAAATGAAACTGCTGGTAATCATCCCAGCTCATTCCCTGTAAGCTTTTAGGCAACTCACCCTTGTGGCTCACATAGGCTTCGGAAGCTAAATTATGGGCATAGCCCTTTAACCAGGCGTAGCTAAATTCTTCCTCTTGGGGCGCATTACCCTTACCCGCCGCACAGGCAGATAAACTGAGTAACACACTGCAAGTAAGTAATACACTGCCAACCATGCGTTGAAGGCGGCCGCGTTTTGATGGGGATTCTACCGACGGCGTATCCATCGGCTCACGATGAAAATAGCTTTGTTCGACAAATAAATTAGGTTGCATAAGCAGACTCTGAATAGGTGTAACTTCCTGACACTTCTCTGCAAAGCAAAGCTTAATTGCAGCGACTGTCCTGTGCAGAACTGTAGATGACAGTCATAACCATAATGCCATCTCCAACAGTTCGCCAGAATCTAACATAAATTCTGAACAATGGAATATGGGGCACTGACAATATTCAATCTGTTCACTTATTTATGAAAATAGTATTAAAAAGGGCTGCAAATCGCAGCCCTCGGATTAAGTAAAACACCCGTTCGTTATTAATTTGTAGAAGCGACTGTTTTACGTTTGTTATGGGCAATAATCAGCGCAACTAAACACACCACACCCACAGCAATACCGACTGGCTGGCTAAGAGGCTGAGGCAAACCTAAACCAATACCCGCTGTCATGATATAAGAAACAGTCACACAGGTCCCCACAATCGCTGGCAAGCTCACAATCCAATGGAAGCTTCCACGGTCGAACAGGTATTTTGTCGCAAGCCATAGAACGCTGGTCGATAGCAGCATATTTGAGAAGGCAAAGTAGCGCCAAATCAAGGAGAAATCGATTTTAGTCATCAGATAGGCAATGAAAAGAATCGGTGCCGCAACCAATAAACGGTTTCGCATGCTCTGTGGGATATTGAAAGCATCAATAATGGTTAAACGCAGTGAGCGGAAAGCGGTATCGCCTGAGGTAATTGGGAATACAGCAACGGCGATAATCGCCATCACACCGCCTAATACCCCTAAGTAGCTGGTCGCCACTTGGTTAACCACTAAGCCTGGACCGCCTTGGTCTAGAATACTCTTAAGCTCAACATAACCACCAGGGAAAGCCGCAATACCCGCAGTTGCCCATACGCAGGCCACGATACCTTCGGCAACCATGGCACCGTAGTACACAGGGCGCACGTATTTTTCATTGGTCAAGCAGCGAGCCATAATTGGCGCTTGAGTCGAGTGGAAACCACTGATAGCTCCACAGGTAATAGTCACGAATAACAATGGCCAAATCGGTAAACCGTCGGGGTTCGGCTCAAGTAATTCGTTGTTGTAGTGACTGTGGTTAAAGTAAGCAAACACATCTTCAATTTCAGGTAGTTGCGGTGCATTTATCAAAAGCGCAACGGCAATAGAGGTGGTCATTACAATCATCAACAGACCAAAAGCTGGGTATAACTTAGTAATGATCTTATCGATTGGCAGCATAGTCGCCAAAAAGTAATAGGCTAAAATCACCAATACCCAGAAGGTGTTATTGCCAAAAATGGTATCTTTAAATACATCTAAGTTACTTAAAAGACCTGCTGGGCTCATGATGAATACTACGCCCACGAAAAACAGCAGCATTGCGGTGAACAACAGCATTAAGCCTTTGAAGTAAATGTTAAAGTAGTGGCCGGCGATTTCAGGCAAACTTTTACCGTTTTCCTTAATACTCAGAACACCAGAAAAATAATCATGTACCGCGCCGCCAATTATGTTACCTAGAACAATCCAAACTAAAGCAACGGGACCATAAAGTGCACCTAGGATTGGGCCGAAAATCGGACCAACACCCGCAACGTTTAAGAATTGAATTAAGAATGCCTTTACAGGATGAACGGCAACATAGTCAACGCCGTCTTCAAATCTTGCCTGCGGCGTTTGAGCCTTAGGATCGATACCCGCCTGGCGCTCAACGAACGGGCTATAAAATTTGTATGCTAGCCCTAATAGAGCGAGACATAGAAAGAAAATTAACATTAGTGCTTATCCATACTCTGAACAGAATGATAGATCTTGAATTTTCATAGACTTGGCAAATAAGGTCAAGCAATGAAACACTAGACTAAAGTCGAGTATCAAAATATAAATTGGCAATATTAGAGGGTGGCAGAAGATAAATTTGTAAAAACCCTAAAATATAAGGGTTAATTATCCGTGAATATTCATGATTAGTTTTAATTAGTTAGAACAAACTCAATCAAGGGTGCTATGTCTCCTTCTTCCTTTATAAGCTCACCCGTCATTTGAAAACCTCGGGCCAACAATAACTTCTGAGAGGCGATATTATGCTCAGCTACATGGGCAAAAATTGGCCTCGATGTGATTAAAGGCAAAAATGCCTTTAACGCCGAAGTGGCGATTCCCCTTCCCCAATACGCTCGTTCAATCCAATAACCGATGCAGGCCTGCCCATCACTATTCCAGTGGCAAATACTCCCAACAAGCAAACCTTCGACATCGATACCATAAGCTAAAACATCTCGACGATTCAGAATATTGAGCCGCCAATGCTCATAAAATGCCTCACGACTGCGGGAAGAGAATTGTGCTAACTTAGCAGCTATCTTATCGGTTTGATGAACAAACAAGGTCTCCAAATCATCCTCAGTTATCGGACGTAAACTTACACTCATAGGACTCACATAATCTGGCATTCGTTACCTTTCCATTCAACAAACTAAGTTCGAAATACATACCTTTATACAGGTAAAAAAAGGGCGCATAACCATAAAAGATTAGCGCCCTAAGAGGCATAATAAAACTATTTCAGAAATAAAACATAAGGTTAACTAAAAATAAGCGCAAAAACGGGTGCTCCCAATACCATGGCAATACCAATAAAAATCATGGTCAAGCTAGCAATTACGCCCTCTTGCTGCCCCAATTCACTGGCCTTGGCCGCACCAGCGCCGTGGGCAGAGGCCCCCAATGCGACGCCTTTGCCTAAAGAGGTGCGGATACGCATCAACTTAAACAGCGGCTCACAAACCAACATGCCGATAATGCCCGTCAGCAGCACCAACATTGCCGTCAATTCAGGCACGCCGCCAAAGGAAGATGTCGCCTCAAGCGCGAAAGGCGTAGATACCGAGCGCACCAATAAACTCTTAGATAACTCAACCGGTAAAGGTACAAACTTCACTAACAACCAACTGGAGAACATCCCCAATAGCAATCCTGCTATCACCCCGAAGACGATGGTCAGCGGATATTGGCGAATGAGTTTTCGTTCGCGGTAAATCGGCAGCGCAAAGGCGATGGTCGCGGGCGCAAGCAAGGCCATTAACCAATGGGTATATTCAAAATAGGTTGGCAGCGGAATATCTAAATTCACTACCATGAATGTAATGACGACAGGGGCTAATACAATTGGCGCCAACCACCAGACACGGTGGCGTTTATATAAAACCTTAGCGACAAAATAGCTACAAATTGTTAGCGCTAAGCTAACTAAGGCTAAATCCACGTGGGAAAACAGTGCGAGTTCACTGCTTAAGCGATTAAATGTTTCTGCTGCCATTAGGCAACCTTAGCGAGACTTTCAGCCTGCCTTTTAAGATTAAGCTGACGTTCGAAGCGAAATACCCTATCCACGACAAAACCAGTGCCGACCATTACACAAACACTGCCCATCACTAGGGTAAAGAGAATATTTAGCCCGTACTGTTCAAACAGCCCCTCGTATTTAATCACCGAGACCACTGGTGGAATAAAAAACAGCAGTAATTCACCGATAAGCCAAGCTGCACCTAATTGCACTGCTTTTTCAGGAATGACTTTAGTAGCCAGTAATAGCAATAAAATACCTAAGCCCAGCACACTACCAGGGATCGGAAGTTGAGCCCAAGTTGCAAACCATTGGCAGGCTAAAGACAGAATGCAAAACAAGCCAATTTGGGCCAGTAGCAAAGTACCTGTGCGGAAGCGATTTTGTGCTGTTTGCAATTGAGACATAGTGTCCTCGGTATGACTCCTTATGGAATAGCACCAGTTTAGGCTTGTATATTTAATAAAAAAAATGAATATTAAGAATGTAATTCATAGATTTTTTGCATTCTAAATATTCGTTTGATTCATATAAGGCCTGAAATGGATCTTAAGGTACTGCGTTATTTCATCGAGATTGTCGAAACTGGCGGCTTTGGAAAAGCCAGCGAAAAGGTGCATCTCACCCAGCCGACGCTGTCAAAGGCTGTGCGCCAATTAGAAGATGAATTAGCGCTTATCCTGCTTGAGCGTGGTAAACGTGGAACTCAAATCAAGCTCACCCAAGCGGGGGAAGTTGTTTATCGACACGGTAAAGAGCTACTTGCAGGCCGCCAGCGTATGCTCTCCGAACTCACAGCCCTGCGAAGCTTAAATGGTGGCGAGTTAAAACTGGGACTAGCCCCTCTCGGCAGCGCCGAAATATTTGCTCCCATCATCGCCAAATATCGTCAGCTTTATCCGCAAATTGATATGCAGCTCCTAGTGAGGGGCGGCGTAGAGCAAACCCATGCGATCCAAAAAGGGGATATTGAACTGGCGACCGGTATTATCAAAGCTGGTGATGGCTTTGAGGGAATAAGGGTATTTAACGATCCTATGGTAGTGGTACTGCCTAAGGAAAACCCTTTATCTAAAAGGGAGTTACTTACTATTGCCGATCTTCTCGATGACCCCCAAGTCATGTTCGAGACCGAATACACTCTGTATCAATTAGTACTTGATGCCTGCCAAGTTGCGGGATTTACGCCAAAAAATATCACCCGAGTAAGCCAAGCTGACTTTGGTATCGCCTTAGTGGCGGCGGGAACTGGAGTCATGATACTGCCGAGCTCTATCGCACGGCGATACAGTGTAAACGGTGTCGTCAGTGTGCCACTGGCGAGCGATGATTTGCGCTGGGAGCTCACTCTGTTTTGGCGTAAAGAACAGGTACTGTCTTTTGCGGCGCAGGCGATGATCTCCTTGGTCGAGAAACACTTATCCAACCAAAAAACAATGGGATTGCAATGAGAAAGCTTCCCAATGACTCAGTAAGGACTATCACTATTCCATAGCTACAACCATGGAACGATTAGACTAAAACGTACTAAGGTATCGTTATCCCAAGGTAGGATTGGCACGTAATCTGGAGCATGAGTACTGCCAATGGCATAGTGATCAAGATTATATTCGGTATGCTCTACATAGAGTTGCCACTGACTATTCTTGGCCCAAAAATCAGTTTTATAGCCCATGATAAACCGATACTGATCTTCGAGCCATTTATCACCGTCGTTCCAGGTCTGTGCAGCAAAGTTGATATTTAGTTTTGAATTAAAATCAAAGCCAAAGCTGCCCATCACGGTATAGGCAAATTCCCCATTGCCAAAGTCACCCCTCCGATAACCACGGGTTTTAGGCACATCATCGTCGATCTCTAAGTAGTAATAACCAGGGCCAATTTTGAACTGTGCTTGGGTTTCTGTTCCCTTAAAATTTGCAGTAATTGCTGGGAATAATTTAGCTTGTTTTTCGATAGAACTGACGGTGTTACGTTTTCCCTGTAAGTCGACCTGCCAACCAAAGAACCATTTGGGATTAGTGTGGTAAAACTCCCCCGAGGCAACATAATCGGATTTAAACCAAACGGGAATGTGATCAGGGTCGAGCTCATCCTTATCGACATCAATAAACACATCGATCATCCCAGACAAATAAATATCCGAAGCTGTGGTGTAGTCCACCATGATATTGCCATTGATACCAAAGGTATGTGAGCTCTCCTGCTCCACGATAAAGTCATGAACTCCCATACTGTAATGCCATTGCATCCCATCTTGGGCGTAAACCGATGAAGATAATCCGCACAATAATAACCAAGGTGTCAGAGGTAGGTTTCTCACATTTCACTCCAAAATTACTTAATGCCACAGCCTTAAGCGTAGATTAACGACAGGAAATGTAGGCATAAATTCCAAATATGACTGACTTCAGCATTAAATATCTCCTATTAGACTGCTCATCCCTTAATTGCCTATTGAACAATGGCCAATTCAGAAAACTGCATAAAAATCAGTAACGACGGATTCGGATAAATACAGACTAAGCACGACTCAAATATTTACCTTTTAACAACATAGATAACACAACTCAGTTTCAATTATTCATTTAACAAGTATTCAATGAATCTAAACTGTTTTCTTATTGAATTTTTAATCACTTTAAAAGCATATTTATTGACACGTAATCACCAGATGCATATAGTCGCCACATTGTGATTGGAACCCAAAGAGAATCTAAAATGAAAAAATCCATGTTATTAGGCGGCCTTGCCCTCACTGCCACCTTGTTGTTATCTGGATGCGGTAAAAAGGATGATGTTTTAGTCGTAGGCACTAACGCGGCTTTCCCGCCATTCGAATATGTGGGTGGCACTAGCGGTGATGAAGTCAAAGGCTTTGATATTGAACTGGCTAAGCAAATCGCAAAGGATGCGGGTAAAACCCTAAAAGTCGAGAACATGAAATTCGACTCACTCATCGTGGCATTAAACTCTGGCAAAATTGATTTTATCGCTTCGGGCATGACTATCACCCCAGAACGTCAGGCAAGCGTTAATTTCTCAGAGCCCTACTATGAAGCCACCCAAGTGCTGCTGGTTAATAAAGATAACGATGATATTCATAGTCTTGCCGATCTAAAGGGCAAACACTTTGCGGTGCAGCTCGGCTCAACTGCCGACATGATGGCCAAGAAATACACAGATAAAGTCACGGCATTCAACACGGGCTTCGAAGCCATTATGGAGCTCAAAAATGCCAAGGTAGACTTAGTGCTGTTCGACAGTGAGCCCGCAGCTAACTATCTGGCAAAAAACCCTGATTTAAAACTAATTAAGTTGGACTTCCCACCTGAGTTTTATGGCTTTGCGGTATCAAAAGATAAACCTGAGCTGCTCGCCAGTATCAACAACACCCTTAACCAACTCAAGTCGAGCGGTGAATATCAGGCACTCGTTAGCACGCATATCAAGTGATCCCTATGTTAGAAGCAATTAATACGTCGCTATTTACCCCGATTGGGGACGACGGAATGGTCGGCATACTGCTGATCTTAAATGGATTAAAAGTCACCTTAATAGTCACTTTTTTTGCCATGTTACTCGGCGCTGTGCTTGGCATTGGCACCACGTTGATGAAGATGTCATCTAAATGGTATCTGCGTTTACCTGCCAACCTCTATGTTGGCGTGATCCGCGGCACGCCTGTGGTCGTGCAGCTGGTTATTCTCTACTTTATCGTGCTCTCAGCGCTCGATGTGGATAAGGTCAGTGCTGCCATTATTGCCTTCGGCCTCAACAGCGGCGCCTATATTTCGGAAATCATCCGCGCAGGCATTCAAGCCGTCGATAAAGGTCAAACCGAGGCGGCACGCTCGCTCGGTTTGTCCCAATCGATGACGATGCGACTGATTATCCTACCCCAAGCCATTAAAAATATTCTGCCGGCATTAGGTAACGAATTTATCGTCTTGCTTAAGGAAACTGCAGTAATTGGCTTTATCGGTGGCGTCGATTTAATGCGCGCGGGCGAAATTATTCGCAGCCGCACCTTTGAAGACAGTATTCCACTGTTCACCTGCGCGCTGATTTATCTGCTGTTGACCTACAGCTTCACGTTCATATTGTCGAAATTCGAAAAGAGGTTGAAGCAAAGTGATTAACATTACCAACCTACATAAAAGCTACGGCGACAATGCCGTGCTTAAGGGCATTAACGAATATATTCGCCAGGGCGAAGTAGTGAGTGTAATTGGCCCAAGTGGCAGCGGTAAAAGCACCTTTTTACGTTGCATCAATTTGCTTGAAACCCCAACCTTTGGCGACATTGAAATTGATGGTCAGTCGATTACCGCCAAGGATGCCTGCGTTGATAAACTCAGACAAAAAGTCGGCATGGTGTTTCAGAACTTCAACCTGTTTCCCCATAAAACGGTAATGGAAAACATCACCTTAGCGCCGGTCAATCTCAAACTAATGACCCAAGCCGAGGCCGACGAAAAGGCACTTAACCTACTATCTCAAGTCGGCTTAAAGGAAAAAGCAAACGCCTATCCATCAAGCCTATCCGGTGGCCAAAAGCAGCGGGTTGCCATTGCAAGAGCGCTGGCGATGGAGCCAGAGTTAATGCTGTTCGATGAGCCGACATCGGCGCTCGATCCTGAAATGGTGGGCGATGTGCTCGATGTGATGAAGGAGCTTGCGCAAAAGGGCATGACCATGGTGATTGTGACCCATGAGATGGGGTTTGCGCGGGATGTGTCTGACCGCGTCATCTTTATGGATGGCGGCTATGTGGTTGAGTCCAACACGCCAGATGAACTCTTCAGCCAACCTAAAGAAGCCCGTACCATCAGCTTTTTAAGCAAAGTGTTACGCTAATCCTCAGCTCCCCTAGGTGCGCCATACCTAGGGGCTAACGCCCTAAAACATGCCGCCCTTTTCTTCTAGGTTCGCATCCCCATGAGCCGCTTAAATTTTTAAAACCCTACTCAAAACTCTTTAAAACTAAGCCGTATCGATCACATTGTGTTTTAACCAAACCCGCTTAAAATGCATCTTTTAAAATTGTATTCCTTTCTGAAATGGAGCCGTTACATGAGTGAGTTAAGTTCTCTTGCCAAAAAGCGTTACACCACTAAGGCCTTCGATCCAACTAAGACGATTCCGGCTGACACCATCGCAGAAATTAAAACGCTGCTGCAATTTAGCCCATCATCGACCAACTCTCAGCCATGGCACTTTGTTCTTGCTGGCACCACCGAAGGAAAAGCCTTAATCGCGCAAGCAACGGAAAATTTTGCCTTTAACACGCAAAAAATTCTTAATGCGTCCCACGTAGTAGTGCTCTGTACTCGAACCCAATTGGATGAAGATCACCTGCTGCAAGTGTTAGAGCAAGAGGCTAAAGATGGTCGTTTTGCCAATGATGAGGCCAAAAAGAATCAGCACACAGGCCGCTCCTTCTTCGCCAATATGCATAAATATGAACTCAAGGACGTGCAGCATTGGATGGAAAAACAAGTCTATCTTGCACTCGGCACTTTGATGTTAGGCGCGTCTATCCTCGATGTTGATGCCTGCCCTATCGAAGGCTTCGATGCGACTAAACTCAACCAAGTATTAGGTCTGCGTGAAAAAGGCTTGTGCGCTTCTGTTGTGGTTGCCCTTGGTTACCGCTCAGAAGAAGACTTTAACGCTAAGCTACCTAAGTCTCGCCTAGAGCAAGAGGTTATTTTTACTGAGATTTAATTCTTAGTCGCTATCCAAATATCGTCCCCGAACCATTAGCCATACTTCGGGGATTTTTTATTTATATGGTCTTCAAAGGGTTACTTACAAACTTTTGCGGTTTACTCACAAAGCGAGCATCTGGCTAAAAATCCATCTTTACCATATCTTTTGCCCTATGGCATAGTGTGAAAATCGTTTTTTATAGGTCTAGCCGCCAAGCTAAGACCCATTGTCGCAGTACGACTCACGATTACCACTCCCCTTTGGCCTAAGAACAGGATGGGACAGTCAGTATGCTACTCGCAAAACCTTCGCGTACCGAGCAGACACAATCAGCTCATGTTTCCAAGATGAAAGGAGATAATCCACTGATTTGGCCTGTATTATCAGTGCTTCAAGCCTCCTGCCAAAGCTGGAGAATCCATCACCTCGCCAGCGAACTTCAAAGCAAAGGGCTGATTCATCAGCTCGATGAAAACCCCGGTAACGATTTGTTTAAGCGTAATTTTCTGCTGATGAATGCCCTATTCGAGCTGCAGGATATTTTGCTTCCCAAGCAATGGCTGCAAGTTAAAGCCATGGAAATTCAGATTTTTCGCATCGTTCCTGCAAATGTAAATGCCCTCATTAATCAGGACGCCTCACTGAGGGATTACTACCTCGACTGGAGCAACTATGACGCCAGTGAGAACGTGGTACGCGAACTGCTCGAAGCCTTCTGGAGCAGCTATAAAAGCTATATTGGCCTCAATGTTAACTTGATGAATAAGGGTCACGCCCTTAGGGTGTTTGAACTGGATGAAAGCGCAAGTTCGCGGGACATTCGCAAACAATGGCGCCGTTTAGCGTTAAAATGGCACCCTGACCGCCCTGAGGGGAATGCTGCACGCTTTAGGGAAGTCTGTGAGGCCTGGCAATCCCTTAAAGATATCGCCTAAACCCTAACTGTGATCCCCCTTGCACTCCTGACAATCCAAGGGGGAAAAACGCTTCAGATCACGTATTTATCCCATTTTATAAAGTCAGATTCAGTGATAATTAAGCCAACAATTTTATGCTCGCTTTATAGGCTGTTGGCCGTTAGCATTTTGAGTCAATCTGTATCCGCACTATGCGATAACACAAACTCAGCGAGCTACACAGCAGCCTTTCACCCAAACGTAGGGTGAATCGAATTAATACTTTGGGGGAACTATGCTTAAACCAATCGCCTTGGCCGTAGCCTTAATCGTGGCACCATTAACTAGCTTTGCGGCAGACTTCGTTGAAGGTACTCACTACACTCAAATCTCTGATAAAGCCCCTAGCGAAAAGCCAAAGCTGACTGAGTTTTTCTCCTTCTATTGCCATAATTGCTTCAATATGGAAGTGAATTATTTAGCTGATATTAAAGCGAATTTAAATAAGGATGTGACATTTGACACTAAGCATGTCGACTTTATGAATAGCGACATCGGCACTGAGGTCATGCGCTCACTGTCGGTAATGCACCAGCTGGGTAAAAATGATGCCCTGACCCATGCGATGTTCACAGCCATCCAAGGTGAATCCGGCGCCCATGGCCACGATCACAGTGCTCCTGGCCATAAGCATGAAGTGCAAATCAATAGCCGCGATGACATCAAGCAAGTATTCGCCAAGTTTGGCGTCGATAGCGCCAAATATGATGAACTTGCCGACAACAAGTTAACCGATGAAAGTCTTGCCCTATGGCGACAACAACAAAACCAATTTCGCGTAGACAGTGTTCCTGCCTTTATCGTCAACGATAAATATGCGGTCAATCTCAGCAGCATCAAAACCTTAGATGAGTTAATCGGACTGATTAATTATCTGGCGGTAGAAAAAGATGCTAAAACAGCAGAAAAATCCGGTGGTAGCATGAACTGGCTATTCATCGCTTTTGCTGCCCTGCTAGCCTTTAGACGTCATCAGTCTACACGCTAATCAAGACGCTAAGTTAATTTTAGCTAATAAAAAACCAGCATCTCTGCTGGTTTTTTTATTGGTTGAGCCTATTCCAATTGCTTATTAGAAATTGCGCTCAGTCACGCTGTTTGCCGTCACAGTGACATCAACTTCGGCGTTATTGATAAAGAATGGCGCATCCGCATCAATAGCAAGGTTGACCACTTCTGGATCGTCATTTTGCGCTAAACAGGTATAACCTAAGCTGTAGTTACCTGCGACAACAAATCCAAACTCATAATCGTGGCCAATCACTAGACCTTCAGCATTTGTCACTTCATTCACACGGGCTGCAGTGATAGGAGCAATAGCCGTTTCAGTATCGGCTTCTAAGCTAAAATCGACCATTTGCTCAAGAGTGGTATTTGCAGGGTATAGGTAAACAGCCGGAGAAAACGTTGAGCCGTTCGCCGCCATCTCACAGCTTGCCATTACCTCTTCAGAAACAGAACCCGTAATTGAGCCAACGTCTGATTGGTTAAATAGTTGTACAGAAGTGGGTTTCAGAGTCCAGTAGTCCTTATTGCCATGTGGATCCTGCAGACCTTTGCTTAAATCAAACTCGGCAACGAAGCTGTTTACGCCCGCTGCAATAGTGAAGGATTTATTGAAGAACAGGCGACCTGTATCACTCTCTTCAGCACCAACACCACCACATGAACCGTTACTGTTAGTCACTAAGCCAAATAGGCCGTCGTCATAGGTAGTGACATGCGAGCTGTCGATCGTCGCAGCTGTATTGTTTTTCATGTAGATACACATTTGGTATTCACCAACGGGTATCGACTGACCGCTCACTAGAGTGTTAACGGCGCTGCCTTGATACTCCAGAAGATCCACAAACTTCAGCTCGCCATTTGACGCAACATTGAATGAATAACTACCTGATTCGTTCTTCAGAACCACTTGCTTGAACGCGATAGTGACAGATTTGGCATCTGCAGGGTTATCAGAAACACCTAAGCTAAAGGTGGCCATTTGTGGTTCATCATTCGAATCCGAACCGCCGCAGCCAAATAACAGGCCAGCGAGTACAGCTGCAATAGCAGTTTTTTGAATATTCATAGGAAACCTTCATATCTGAGTTCAAGAGTCATTCTTAATGCCCCATTCCCTAAAATACTATTGGTATGGTCGCAAGTTCACCGCTAACAAGCGTTAAACAACCAGTACAAACAAGGTTTAAGGAAAGGCATATTGAATTAAAGTTTAGGGGCAAGTGTGCATGCTGTCGATGAACGCTAGCTGAACGCTTTAGCAGATTGTATATCTTATCAACAGTGGAAATATGATGAAAAAGCCCAGCTTGTATGGCTAGGGTGTATTTTAAGTTTGAGGGGGAAATTATTATTGTCTAATAAATTCAATTATATGACTTATCGCCAATACTAGATGAACGACAAGAAAACCGACAAAAATATCGGCAAATATTTGATGGTAAGCACGCCATTCTAGGGCAGCGGCTGACCCCTGATAGGCGAACCAAAACACACCACTCAGCCCCGTGGCAAGCAATAATAACATGCCGATACCTTCAATCGCACTGAACAGGCCCTTGCCACCCGCAACGGGCAATCGACCTTTAAAGAGCCCTTTTATATCCGCGCCTAGCTGCGACCAATCCCCCACTAGCCAAGCATAATATTGATGCCATTTACCTTGCAGGGTGTTACGCAGTAAAAACAACAGCGCAAGCGCTGCACAAACAAGCCCTAAATACACATGCAGATAATCCCAGGCTGAGGCCTGATTACGAAGGTTCTTACCGATTAAAATCCAAGGGCTAGTGCACACTAACAGCGTGCATGAAAGCACAATCAACAGATGTAACCGAGTCAGCAGTGCACTAAAAAACGTATTCAAGGCATATCCTTTTTATCGTTGTTAAAGTCTGTGATTAGGCCTGATGGATCCTCAGGCCAAAATCATTCACTTTTTGCCAGTCAGTATATTCCACATTGGTGGCCGCATCGGTCGGCCCCTTAGTTATCCACATGATAAATCGGATGATATTTCTATCAATGGTGTTATAACCTTGATAATTCAAGTTACCGCCAAACACTTGTAACAGTTGTGGACGCCAGGTCGTTTTTGTCAAAAATGCCTGCATATAGGGGTTGGTTTCGGGGGTGTTTTTTTCCGGTTTACGGGCAACTAAGCTCACCGAAAAAAAACCATTCACCTTCTCGGTCAATTGCTTTTCATGCTGCTGAATAAACTCATAGAGTGCAGGATTGTGCTTACCATGGCGAATGCTGGCACCAATAATGATCTTATCGAAAGAATCCAGTGCCGGCGCAGACTTTATATCGGCAATCACCACCGAGTTTCCGAGGTCTTTAAGCTGCCCAGCCAATTGATTAGTGATCTTGCGTGTTTGTCCATGCACAGTAGAAAAGATGATCAGAATGTTTTTCACATCAGCCTCGTTTATCTTAAAAAACCAGAAAAGCGGCCAAATCCTTCATCTACGGCGGCTTTAATTCACTAAGCTTTGCATTTCCCCAATTAACATTCGGCAATGTAACGAGGATTGAGCAGTCAATCTCTGATGCAAAAGCTTACTGCCTAATACGATATTGAATACTAGGTGATTTACTCTGCAAATTACATGAAATAGATCACGGGCTTAGGCATAGATAACACGTAATAGATGGTAATTCTAACTTGCTCACAAAAACATTAGCGCTTGCTAAATTCATCACGCAAGCAGCCAAACTGTTAACTCCAACCTAAACTAGCTTAACGGGGATAAAAGCTTTAGCATCTATTTACTTATCGCCTGAGTACCCATTCAATGAAACACATTACCCCCACGCCCAAAGCACTGCTGCTTTGGATGACCTTTGTCATGTCACTGGTGTTTGCCGTGTGGCAAGCGCTGCTCAACAACTTTGTGATTGAAAAAGCGCAATTCACCGGTGCCGAAATCGGCATGCTGCAAAGTCTGCGCGAGATCCCTGGTTTCTTAGCCTTTACCGCCATTTTTGTTCTACTGCTTATTCGTGAACAGGCCTTTGCGCTACTGTCATTGGCGCTACTTTGTATCGGCGTGGCCATTACCGGATTATTCCCAGAGGTTCTGGGGCTTTATCTGACAACGGTCTTAATGTCGGTAGGATTCCATTACTTTGAGACCATAAACCAATCACTTACCCTACAATGGGTCGACAAAAAAGAAACCGCAGGCTTTATGGGTAAAGCGCTGGCCTGGCGCTCTGCTGCAGCCTTAGTCGGCTACGGTAGTATCTGGCTAGTGATGACTTGGCTTAAATTAGATTACTGGCAAATGTATCTTATTATTGGGATTTTAGGCCTCGTGATGGTGCTGAGTATGAGTCTCTATTACCCCACATTTGAAACCCACGAAGTGCAGCATAAGAAAGTCATTTTACGAAAACGCTATTGGCTGTATTACATGCTGACTTTCTTTTCCGGCGCTCGCAGACAAATCTTTATGGTGTTCGCGGGCTTTATGATGGTTGAAAAATTTGGCTACAGCGTCAGTGAAATCACCGTCCTTTTCCTGATTAACTATGTTGTGAATCTGCTATTCGCACCCGCCATTGGCCGCTTTATTGGTCGCATTGGCGAGCGTAACGCCTTGATCGTGGAATATATTGGTTTGATTGGCATTTTCGTCAGTTACGCTATGGTCGAGCAAGCCCATATGGCGGCAGCGCTCTATGTCATCGACCACCTGTTATTTGCGATGGCGATTGCCATGAAAACCTATTTTCAGAAGATTGCCGACAGTAAAGATATCGCTGCGACTATGTCGGTTAGCTTTACCATCAATCATATCGCCGCGGTGGTTATTCCCGCCCTGCTTGGTTTACTTTGGCTATCAGATCCTGCGTTAGTGTTTTATATCGGCGCAGGTTTTGCCGTTTGTTCATTGATTCTCGCCACCAATGTGCCGCGAAACCCGCAGCCGGGTAATGAATTCCAATGGATAGGGTTGATTAAGCCGTTAGCGTCGCCAAAACTCGATAGCTAATTATCCGCCATAACAAGGCCCAAGAATAAAACCTAGGTCTTAGTTCGGCCGCGAGCGTTAGCTGGTTGTCATGTATTAAGGCAGAGAAGATGAAAGATTCGGATATTTTAATCTTGGCAGATAATTCTGGCACCTCGGATGCTTCCGCCCGCCGCAAGGCCCTATTACTTGGTCGACAGCTGGGGCTTAGGAGTGATAACACCTTTCAAGCGGTGAGTGCCACTATTACAGAGCGAGCTGCACAGCGTGCTCGCCTTACTACGCACCGTTATCAAGCGAATATCGAAACCATTTTTGCCCTCGCCCTCAAATACACCCCATCGGATGTGACGGGGGTTGAACTTGATCCCGACTGGAGCCATCAGTTCTTCCTGATGGCGGAGCAAATCCATAACCGTAAGATGCAGGATCTTTGGGCGCGAATCTTGGCAAGTGAAATTGTTAATCCGGGTAATTTCAGCCTGCGCACCCTAGCGCTGTTAAAACAACTAACCCATAGGGAAGCGCAGATCCTAGAAAAAGCCCTAGGTATGTCTGCAAAGGTTAATAACGAGCAGCGCCTAAAGCTGATTAATGGCTATAAATACTCGGGCGGGATAGGCAAATACTTTCGAAAACAGAATGACATCACGCTTGGGTTGTCACAGTTCGGCCTGCCCTATTCGAGCATTTTGACCTTAGTGGATGCGGGCATTCTCCACAGCAGCGAGTTTGAAACAGGGCTACTTAACAGTAAAACGCCCATTCACTTAGCCATGCCCGGAATACAAATGAAGCTCACCCCAAAGAGCGGAAATCTGCTGTTTAGCTATTACCGTTTAACCCCTGTGGGTGATGAGTTGGCGCAGTTAGTCTTGCCTAAACAGGATGAGGAGTACCTTGAAGCACTCAAGGTACTGTTTACAAAAGATTTTAAAATTGACTAACGCCTAAATTGAATATCGTATCGATTGGTTCAGCCAATCGCTTGGGCTTTATTGCTTGCGTTAAGGGTATTAATAATCCCAATGGCACTTAAATAATCCACCAACGCCGTGACTTGAGATGCCAAATCGCCCTTGCTGGTATCTATGGTCAGTTCAGCCGCGAGTGGTGCCTCATAGGGGGATGAAATCCCTGTAAAATTACTGATTTCGCCTTTTCTGGCCTTCACATACAATCCCTTAGGATCGCGCTGCTCACACACTTCAAGTGGTGTAGACACATGGATTTCAATAAATTGCCCTGCAGGGAAGCGTGCCCGAATCGAATCACGCTCTTCTCTGGTCGGTGAAATAAAGGCCGACAACACCACAAGCCCGGCATCGACCATCAGCTTTGCGACTTCCCCCACACGGCGCAGGTTCTCATCACGATCTTCTACGCTAAATCCCAGATCCTTACACAGTCCATGGCGCACATTGTCACCATCGAGCAAATAGGTGTGAAACCCTGCCTCGAACAGCGCATGCTCCAGCGCCCCCGCCAGAGTCGACTTCCCCGCACCGGAGAGCCCAGTAAACCAAAGTAAGACCGGTTGCTGCCCCTTCTGTTTGGCTCTCGCAGCCTGATCGACATGATGTTGATGCCACACGATATTACTCATATACAATCCTCAAAACCTTAAATCTCAGCACCTTAAACCAACAAGTGCGACTTCATGTAGGGAAAACAGATCATCAAAACGGAAAAAACACCGGCACCATTAAAATCACAATCAGCGAATAGAGCACAGATAACGGCAAACCTAAACGCACAAAGTCACTAAATCGGTAATTCCCCGCGTTATACACCATCAAATTGGTTTGATACCCATAGGGGGAAATAAAACTCGCGCTAGCCCCAAACACCACCGCCATAATAAAGGGGCGCGGATCGACACCATAATTAAGTGCAATGGCGTAGGCGATAGGGAACGCCAGCGCCGCGGCGGCATTGTTCGTCACTAACTCTGTGAGTAGCAAAGTCAGCAAATAGACACCGATAAAGGCTCCGAAAGCGCCAAAACCATTAATTGCACTAAGTACGCTTTGGGCTAAACCATCGGCCAGGCCTGTGCTCATCATCAAATTTGCCAGCCCTAACGCGCTGCCAACAATAACAACTAACTCGATGGGGAAACGTCGTTTAAGTTCAGACAGACTCACAGCGCCAATCGCAAAGTAACTTAGCAGTAATAACACCAAACCCTTAGCGAGCGGCAAGACACTTAACAGACTCAAACCTATCGTCGCCACAAAACCAAAGAGTACAAACTGGCTACGACGTTTATCTAAACGCACCGATAAATCGAGACCACTGATCGCGGCAAATTCATCACCTAAACGCTCATGATTACCAAAATGATCACCAGGAGTCAGCAACAACACATCGCCGGGCTGCAGAACGATATCCCCAAGCCCCCCCTTTAACGGGTGCTGACCGCGGCGAATCGCCATTACCGCCGCATCAAATTGCTCACGAAACTGGGTCGATTTTAAGGTCTTGCCCACTAAGGTCGATGAAGGGGCTAGCACGGCTTCAACAAGATTTTGTCCCTTTGCCTGATGCTTGCCGAACCAATCGAGGCCATCGAATTGATGCAATAGCTCCACCGACTCCACCGCACCACTAAAGCGCAGTACATCATTGGACTGCAACACCAGCTGCGGCGGCACAGGGCTAATTCGAATACCACTGCGCTCAAGTTCCACTAGATAGAGTTTTTTAAGTGCCCTTAATTTGTTCTCTACAACGCTTCGTCCTACTAAGGAGGAAGCACTGGCAACATGCGCCTCTAGCAGATAAGGCAAGCTTTCATCCGCCGATTCTTCACGCCTGTCGGGCAATGTTCTTGACAGTATCACCAGCAACAGCAAACAAGCGATCACAATAAACATGGCAACGGGCGTAAACTCAAAGAAGCCTAGTGGAGGTAATCCGGCGTTTTCGACAAAGGTGTTTACGATCAGATTGGTCGAAGTACCAATCAGGGTAAGAGTGCCGCCTAAAATTGCCGCATAGTTAAGTGGTAACAATAACTTAGCTGGCGCATGTGCCTGATTACGGCGAACAACGCCAATCAAGGATGCCACTACGGCGGTGTTATTAGTAAAAGACGATAACAACGCGGTAGAAATCCCCAGCTTGGCCATAGTGACCGAAAGCGAGCTGTGACCAATCACCTGACTCAACTTGCCAAGCAATGGGGTCTTCTCGAGCGCCGTCGCCGCCAACACGAGCAACACTAAGGTCACTAAGCCTGTATTGGTAAAACTGGTTAAAGCGGTGTCGAGCGCCACCATGCCGAGTAAATAACAAAGCAAAAAAGCGAACAAAAATAGCATGGCAGGGTTAATGCGGCCAGCAATCAACCCTGTGACAAGTCCAATTAACACCACTGCCAACAGCCATGCGTCGCTCACAAATTATGCTCCTAATTTAGAAATATCAATTGCTTGCCAATGTGGGAAGTGTTTACGCACTAGGGCATTAAACTCAATCTCAAAGGCGCTGAATTGACTGGCTGTTTGCTTGCTAACATGTTGGCCAGATACCACCATCACGGCGGCCACTGTCGCGTTGGATAAACGATCAATTAAGATCATCCCGCCGGTATCACGAACTAAAGAGTAAGCATCGAAGACGATATCTTCGGTGAGTTCAAGGGTGACGCGGGCGATTACATTTAAACCTAAGATTTCGGCTTGGCTGCGTTCGAGCGTGTTCACATCGACCACATATTCGATAGCACTAACCGAGGCTTGGGTCTTTTTACCCGCCACTTTAATATCGTATAACTGTCCTAGCTGCAGCGGCTTTTCATCCATCCACACGAGGTCGGCAACCACTTGGTTGGCAACCGCTGGTGCAGAATCTGGTTTTGCCAATAAATCACCGCGGGAGATATCGATTTCATCCTCTAGGGTGAGGGTAATCGCTTGACCCGCAACCGCTTGCTCAAGATCGCCATCGAAGGTCACGATGCGCTCGACCTTGCTGCGCTTACCCGAAGGTAATGCCACCAGCTCGTCACCCACTTTAACAATCCCAGATGCCAAGGTACCGGCGAAACCACGGAAATCGAGGTTTGGACGGGACACATATTGCACAGGGAAGCGCACGGGTAATGCGGTAAGTTCACGTTGGGTGTCGATAGTTTCGAGTAGCTCTAATAGCGTTCCACCTTGATACCAAGGCGTTTGCTGGCTGCGCTCAACGACGTTATCGCCATTGAGTGCTGAAAGCGGCACAAAGTGCACATCCAGATCGCCAAAGTTTTTTACAAACTCACTGAAATCACTACGAATACGATTGAATACTTGCTCATCGAAGCCGAGTAAATCCATCTTGTTCACCGCCACTACGAAGTGACGGATCCCGAGCAAAGAGGCAATAAAGGCATGGCGTTTAGTCTGGGTCTGCACACCATAGCGCGCATCTACTAGGATAACGGCCAAATCACAGGTCGAGGCACCGGTCGCCATATTGCGGGTGTACTGCTCATGCCCTGGGGTATCGGCAATGATGAATTTACGCTTATCACTTGAAAAATAACGGTAAGCCACATCAATGGTTATGCCCTGCTCGCGCTCGGCCTGTAGCCCGTCAACCAATAAGGCTAAGTCAATGGCTTCACCCGTGGTGCCCATCTTGGCACTATCATTCTTTAGGCTTGCCAGCTGATCTTCATAGATTTGGGCGCTGTCATGCAGTAAACGACCGATTAAGGTGCTCTTACCGTCGTCGACACTGCCGCAGGTTAGAAAGCGTAATAGCCCCTTATGTTGCTGCTGGGCAAGGTATTCTTTCACGCCGTGCAGGCTGATTTCAGCCGCCATGCGATTGTTTTTATTGACCGCTTTATCCATCTTAATCTCACTCTTAATCTTGCTTGGCTGAATGCGTTAGGCCAAACACATCCGCGAAAATTGGGTTAGCTCTGGGCGAATTAGAAATAGCCTTGGCGTTTTTTCAGCTCCATCGAGGCACTCTGATCCGAGTCAATCAAACGCCCCTGACGTTCACTGGAGCGGGTTAACAGCATTTCTTCGATAATCTTTTCGAGATCATCCGCTTGCGAATGCATTGCCGCGGTCAATGGATAGCAGCCTAAGGTTCTAAAACGCACCACTTCTTGTTTGATCTGCTCACCCTCTAGCAACTGCATACGCTCATCATCGGCCATGATCAATTGGCCACTGCGCTCAACCACCGGGCGTTTTGCCGCAAAATACAAGGGGACTAACTCAATGTTTTCTTGATAGATATATTGCCAAATATCGAGTTCGGTCCAATTTGACAGCGGGAATACTCGGATACTCTCACCCTTGTTTACCGCGCCATTGTAGGTGCGCCATAACTCTGGACGTTGATTCTTAGGATCCCATCTGTGGTGACGGTCGCGGAAGGAATAGACCCTTTCCTTAGATCGGGACTTTTCCTCATCACGGCGCGCGCCGCCAAATGCCGCATCGAAACCATACTGGTTAAGTGCCTGCTTTAAGGCTTGGGTCTTCATGATATCGGTGTGTTTTGCACTGCCATGCTCGAAGGGATTAATGCCCTGTGCAACGCCTTCGGGATTGGTGTGGGTCAGCAGTTCAAAGCCAAATTTTTTCGCCTGGGCATCGCGAAAGGCGATCATTTCTTTAAACTTCCAACCCGTATCGACGTGCAGCAACGGAAATGGGATTTTGCCGGGATAAAAGGCTTTACGTGCAAGGTGCAGCATCACGGAGGAATCTTTTCCAATGGAATACAACATCACTGGATTATCAAATTCAGCAGCGACTTCACGAATGATCTGAATACTTTCCGCTTCAAGCTGTTGTAAGTGGCTTAACATACTTATTTTGCTCAAATCACGCTCGGCCATACACTTCTCCGTTTACCTTTAAAAACTGCCATTGGGCAGGATTAACTCTGTTCAATTGCTTTTTGCTTGCCGCAGCTCGCTGCGCAAGTGTGGGTTGAATACCGACTAGAGTCTTGACGCTAACAGCGCATCGACAGTGCCAGCTTCATATTGCGCTGGATTAAACCAATTTAAGCTGTGTGCCAGCTCAACCACCTCACCAATAATCATCAGTGCAGGCATTTGTAACTCAGGATTGGCCGCAAGCTGCTCAAGCTCCCCTAAGCGGCCAATGAATCGTTGCTGCTCACGGGTGGTCGCCTTAGAGACAATGGCAACAGGCGTATTAGGATGACGCCCGGCACCAATCAGACCTTGACTGATAATGCCCGCATTCAAAATGCCCATATACACAACTAAGGTGTTGTTTGAATTAGCATAAGCTTGCCAATCCATGGGGCGACTCTCGAGCTGACAATGACCAGTGATAAAGGTCACGCCCTGGGCATAATCCCTGTGGGTTAGCGGGATACCGGCATAGGCAGATGTACCGCTGGCGGCAGTGATACCCGGTACCACTTCAAATTCAACACCCGCTTCAACTAAGGTTTGTAGCTCTTCACCGCCACGACCGAAAATAAAGGGATCGCCACCCTTTAAGCGGACGACATTTTTACGAGTAAAAGCTTTGGTGACTAACAGCTGATTAATTTCATCTTGGGCGGCACTGTGTTTACCCGCTCGTTTGCCGACGGCAATTTTCTCAGCGTCCTTGGGGATGAGATTTAAGATGTCCTGACTGACAAGGGCGTCAAAGAGCACCACATCAGCGGATTTAAGAATGCGCCATGCCTTGAGCGTGAGTAGCTCTACATCGCCAGGGCCTGCGCCAACCAGCCACACTTTGCCCTTCGCCGACTGGCCCGGTAAAGATAACACTTCCATCACATTCCCCAAATCACCTTAATGGTTAGCAATATAGCCCCTGTGATATTCCATAATAAATATAAAATAATTAGTTTTTATACCCAAAAGATATATGAGGCAGTTGTGAAATGCATGCGCGGCTAAAGGTCACCAAGCACAGAAGTAAATAACGCAGCGAGAATGCTTTAATAGCATGAATATAAAGAATTTATACTTGTTAACTCGAGATTATTTATCCGTCAAAATTAGCCATGTATCAACAATCCCAGTGCTAACTTATCGCTAAAAATTATACCGGTAATCGACTTTGGCTTGTGAGCCGTCCTTCGCTAAGGTTATGTTGCGTAAAGATATGGCGTAATAGGATTCAATTCAGGTTACATTTTGACACAGTAAAGTAGGATGCAAAGGCCAATAAAGACATCAAGGAGCATTAATGTCGAAAAGTTTTCAATTCATTGGATTACTTGGATTATTCACCTGTACAGCTTTACAAGCCGAAGAATCACTGATCAAAGATAGAGTAAAGGATGAACTGGCTACCTCCGAGCGGCCCTTTGTGATTACTCCCCATAGGGTAAATTATTTACTTCCGGTCACTTATAACCCCGATCCGAATATGGAGCCCTTTGCTCAAGAGTCCAGCGACGACAATTACAACCTTAAGGACATGGAGGCCAAGTTCCAGATAAGCTTTAAATTTCCGCTCTGGTACAACGTATTTGGCGATAATGGCCACCTGTTTTTTGCCTACACCAACCAATCCTACTGGCAGGTTTATAACAAAGAAATTTCGTCTCCTTTTAGGGAAACCAACCACGAACCCGAAATCTTTATGCTGTTTAACAATGATTGGAAAATCGGTAGTGTGACTAACTCCTTTTGGGGGTTTGGCGCCGTCCATCAATCCAATGGTAAATCTGGGCTATTGTCCCGCAGTTGGAATCGGCTCTACGGTACACTCATTTTTGACGCAGGACCGCTGGCCTTCTCCACTAAGTTATGGTGGCGTATCCCAGAGGATACCAAGACCGATATCCACCAGCCCCGTGGCGACGATAATCCCGACATAGATGAATATATTGGCAGGGCTGAGTTTGTTGGTGTCTATGGTCTTGATGAACATAGATTTACCCTGACGCTAAAGTCCAACTTAAAAGACATAGATAGGGGATCGGCCGAAATCACTTGGAGTTACCCCATCATTGGCAACCTTAGGGTGTATACCCAATATTTTAATGGTTACGGTGAGAGCCTTATTGACTACAACTACCATGGCCAACGCATCGGCATCGGAGTTTCCCTCAATGATATTCTCTAATAACAACAGTATATTAGATTAGGCAAATACCTAGCCTAAGTGTTTAGTCTAGGCTCCTTAATGCAGGTGAATGAGAGCCTGCTTAAGGGACTTTATCGCGCTTAGGTAAAACACGCTATTCAATCTAGAAATCCCTTTTTAATTAGACACTCAGTGCGACTGCTGGTGATGTCTGCAAATTTTATAAACATTTCAAACGTGACAAAGTACAAAAATTAGCCTAAATACTTTACGCCAACGTCACAAACGGGTGATAAATTGCTTTAAGGGAAAAGCGTAACGGTCATGGAATGTCGATTTTGATTGCAAAACTAGGTTTTCACACTAGTAGTTGCACATCATTTTTGCCATTAATATGTTAAAAATCATGGAGGAACATGAAGTTTAGCTATCGAGCTATCGTCAGGATTCTGAGCATCATCATAGGCGCGAGCCTGCTAAAACTCGCGTTTATCGCAACGCCAGAAAATCATCCTAACGAATTATCTACCCAAGATATTCGACAGGATCTTTATGTGCTACTCCAGCAACTCGAGCAGCATTCGGCCTTTTACGCCCTCGATAGCCAACATAGCACCAAGCAATTAAATCACTTAGCTGGACTCATTAGCGAACAATATCAAGACAGTACCCCCAAGGAACGCTTTGCCGCCGAGCTTACAAAATTACTCAATAGCATCAAAGATCCTGGAAGCCTTGTCAGTAATTTCAAGGATGAAAGTACTGAAATCCCCTTCATATTACGCCCCTTAAATGCCCAATGGCTTGCCTTGGATAAAAATAACTCTCCCCTTAGTGCAGAGTTTCCCTTTATCACCCATATCGACGGGATCCCCTTGAATAAATGGATAAGCACTAGCCAAACCTACTTATCTGAACCCGCAAAAGAGAGCCAAGAAATGCAAGCTGTTTGGCTCAGAAAACTCAATCTATTACGCGAAGATCTAGGATTAAGCATCAAGCCCTATGTGCTGCTGACCCTCAGTAACGATGATCTGCAAACTACTCAGATGACCATGGCTTTGGCCCATAAAGCCCCTTCTATGCCCAAGGATGAACCAGAGGAAATAGACATAAGCTTCAATCATCTAATGAAGAAGCTCAATACCTTGGCTCCCGTTAAAAACCACTTATCAGGCAATGGATTGGAAACTATAAATAGGGATACGGTGATGCTAAAAATTGATGATTTGTATGGGTTTGAACTCAATAAAAACCTACAGCAAACACTACTACAAGGTATGACCTATCCGCTGTTGATCATCGATTTGCGTGAAGCAAAAGGTTTTAGTCCCCGATTACTGACTTTGCTGTCACGCTATCAAGATATCCAGCCCGCAGAAAATACAGGGCTCAGCCCCTGGGCTGAGATCATGGGCTTTGCCCGTTATCGACGCTCCACTGAATTTAGAAATGACTATCTACAACCCTTAAACTTTCGCCCCTTAGATGCCCTTAAACTATCATCCCTTAGGCGACAACAACTCACCAATACACTGCCGGAGGGCGATAATCGGTCATTCAGTCCCTGGTATGTTCGTACTAAACCCGATGTTGCCCCTGAAGGAACGAACCGCTTGGCAATACTGGTCAGCGCACAATGTCGCCAGGAATGTGAATGGATTGCCTACCGAACTAAGAACTGGTCTAGGGTCAATTTAATTGGTGAGAAAACCTCAGGAGACTTCGCCAGACAATATCACCTAACACTTCCCAACAGCGGTTTAGAGGTGCTTTTTAGCAGTACCCTTACCTACGATGCCAAGGGCAATCTTCTTTCAGGTAAAGGCACAGAGCCAGATATTTATCTTCCACAAAACAGCGACATAGAATGGCAAGGATTAGTCAGTTTAGTTAAAACCGCAGCGCCAAAACCGATTCAACCTAGGGTTCAGCCCAAATTTGCCTTTGTCGATTAAGTTATTGATATATGTCAATGAGCGAAGTTTGACACGCTAAAGCAAAAAGCTTGAAGTAAAAGACTTAACGTAAAAATCCTGCAAATAGCAGGCTTTTTACGTGACTGTTGATTGATAGTTTTATTGCTCAGTCGCTTTAATATTCATTAAAGAATCAAACACTAAGCCTTTATCATTCACATCAAATCCAAACTGAATACGCATATTGTAGTTTTTTAGCATCTGCATTTCTGGCGGCACTGGCTCGCCACTCAACTCTAGCAACGTCACCATTGGAGTAAACATTTTGCCGTAGTCAGCCGTCAGACCGAAAAGCCCATTGGCCGTAAGTTGTTCCTTGGCCAAATTGTTTGCATGGGCAAGGCCCTTCTCACCCGAATACACCACTAAATGTTGCCCTTTAATTGCCAACATGGGCTTGATGTTAAACTCTGGCGGCAACATTAGCAGCGCCGAAAGATCCGTTGGCTCACCATTATCGGCTAACTGCACATCGGCAAGCATAGGCACAAAGGGTTTAGCCATATTGAATAACATCGAAGGATTTTCAGCACTTAAGCTAACTAACGCATCTAAAGATGCCAGTGCTGGTTCTTTATCTTCTGCACTCATCTGATAATCGAACAGGGAAACACTCATCCCCTTCACACCATTGGCCATGCTAGTAAACATACCGAGCATTGCAGGGCTCTGCTGGCTTAACTCAGCTTGAATTTCTGCCAGTGGCGCACAGGTAAATTGCGGTTTTTGCAAATCATCCCAAATTGAGGCTAATGACGGCGCCAGCTCATTCATATCTAGGCCAACGCCCATGGAGAAAATTGAGCTATTGATATCGGTCAGATGGGCAGGAATAAAGCCTCGCATTTTTTGCAGTGCAGTTAAAATCGGCTGATTTTTCGATTCAATAACAAACTTGCCCTCCACATGACTTTCTTTACCCGTGGCGGACATCACAGTTAACCCCGCGACTGTGCGCGGCCAGTTTGCCGCTATCGCGTTAAATTCGTTGCGACACTCTTCAGTGCGGATTGGCGCCAGCGGATCTTCGCCAAAGTTTTCCGCCATCAGAAACTTTGTGAGTTGCTTCGACAGCATATTGCCATCGGCAGATGTTATGGCCTTGACGATTTCCACATGATTAATAAAGCTGATGCTGTCCTCGGTAAAACCATGGGTTTGGATAATATCTTCTACCATGCCAGAGGCGGCTAGCGAATGCTCTGCTTTCTTAAGCCCAAATGCCAACTCCAATAGCTCGGGCTCAGTCGCCTTAGTCGACAAAGTTACCGTCAGCACTCCATCCTTATAGGCAAAAAGCAGTTCCAGTTTTTCATCGGAATCGGCATCTGATAAGCGATACGCACGGTAATCTAAACCTGCAAGCTGACGCATTTCATGGCTCAGACCGCTGTCTTTTTCCGCCTTATCTAAAACAGCCCAAAAGGCCGTAATTTGGGCAACATCCACTTTCACAACGGGTAAGGCACCTAAGGTGTAGAAATAAGTTTGGATTTCATCAGCAAGACCAAAGCTTGTTAAAAGCGCGGCCGGTTTCTTCATTCCCTCTAGGTATTGTTGATAAAAACTCACAAAAAACTTCACCGCAGGACTATCCACAGATTGCAATTCAGCAAGCGTCTCTGCGGGTAATTGTTGATATTGAGCCGAAGCTGACTGCAAATAGTTTTTTAAAGGGAATGGCTTTAATTGCCCTGAAAATACCACTGTATCGGCTGGAATATACTCAAGGGCAGGATTGGTTGACATCCCTGCAAATTGTCCCTGCTGACTGTACCAATAAGTTCCAGCACCCGCAGCAACGACTGCGGCGGCAATTAACAGCTTTTTCATCTAAAACTCCATTTAAACATCATCAGCTCCAGCCAGTATCTGGAGTCTAATCAAAAGTGAATATCAACGCTTAGCCCCTAAGATGTTAAAGGCGACTAAAAAATTTGGGTACCAATCTACCTAGGGATGTCGCAAACGGCAGTGCAAATTAGCTTAATAAACTAACACTTAATTAGCGTACTTGAGAATAATAGTAGAAGATAAACAATGGTTTATAAACTTAATTATTTAGCCTTTGTTATCCCTTACTGACGTGTAATCAATCGGCCGCATGCACACGATTTAAGGTTACTTGACCAAGTTGATTCATCTGCTTGCGGATCCAAGCAGAACGCTGGCTGACATAACGACTCGGCGGAGCAATTTTGTAGGTCCAAGGGTTGGGCAATATGGCCGCAAGTAAGGAAGCCTCATAGCTAGTCAGTTTTGCTGCGGGTTTACCAAAATAATGTTTTGCAGCTGCCTCAGCCCCATAAATCCCAGGACCAAATTCCACAATATTCAGATACACCTCAAGAATTCGGGACTTATCCCAAACCAGTTCCATCAAGAGGGTAAACCATGCTTCAATGCCCTTTCGAATAAAGCTTCGACTCGACCACATAAACAAATTTTTAGCGGTTTGCTGACTTAAGGTACTGGCACCACGCACCTTGTTTCCTTTCTGGTTATATTCCAGCGCATTCGTTATCGCCTCAAGATCAAAGCCACTGTGATTAGCAAACTTTTGATCTTCAGCCGCAATCACCGCAAGTTGCATCTGAGGGGAAATGTTGGCTAATGGTTGCCATTGATGTTTGACCTGCGAAATAGGAGCAGGAGGGAACAGCGCCCGCTCAATGCGCCATGTCCAAATGGGGGGATCAACAAAACGCAGTAATACAACCATGGCTATTGAACTTAGCCACAGTAACAGCACTAATTTAAACACCCAGACAAAAATTCGTCTTATCATCGTTTTTTGGGGCTTCTTTGGTGGCTCACTACGCAAGGGATTTGCAAAATCACGGGAGGCATACATAGGGGGGGTCATTCTATCGTCCTTTGAACAGTTCCTGCAGCCCTGCGTCCTACATGATTTTTCTCCCAAACCTGTGAAAACTAGGTCTCTCAAGTAAAGATAATACACAGCAGCTGTGCCTATATTGGCATAACTTACGCCATTCTCCGAGATTGATGCATGTAAATTGGCTGCAATGTGCTCAGAAAATTGTGAATATTCAATGAAGAGAATGAAATGTGACTCATAAGGCTCAACCTCGGCAGCTTTAACATCAGCTGACCGAGGTGATTTGGAGAGATTAACGAGGGCTAGCAAGTCAATCAAACTGCTTCTACTCGCATAGGCGAGTCAGGTTTTTTTGAGATTTCAGCTGCTTTAGGTTTCGTTCTATCGCTACACAGCAAACTCAGCCCGTCAATAGCGATATACCACAACTCCACTTGGTAATCGTCTGTATGGATAACGACTACACAGCGCACTCCCACAAAACCATCTACGGGAACTTTGAAATATAACTTATAAATCTCTAATGTGCATAACTCTGTTAGTAAAAATGTACAAAATATTTTGCCCTACCACAAAACTTAGCCTCAACCAGTTGTATTAAATGTGTTTTTCAAAAATTAAACGTACATTAAAAATGAATAATCCGACAAAAACAAAAATAGAACAAAATTCAATCATCACATTAAAAGAGTAATAAAAAACGCCTACAAATGAGGCGTTTTTTTATTATTTATCAGTATGATAGCTAAATTTCATAATGCAATCCGCACTCTCGCTTGAGGCCATTAAAGCGTGTTTCCTCTTCGGTCATCCCTAATTCAAGTGGTTTACTCGAATGGGTATCTCCTACTGAAACATAGCCTTGCTCCCAAAGGGGATGATAGGGCAAGTCAAATTGCTGCAAATAGAGGTGTACGTCTTTATTCGTCCATTCTAGGATGGGCAACAATTTAAACCGAGTGCCATGGATTGCTAAAATCGGTAAAGCTTCGCGGGTACTGGCTTGGCTGCGGCGAAGGCCTGCAAACCAAGTACCCACTTCTAATTCAGCAAGTGCACGTTGCATCGGTTCGACTTTGTTAAGCCGATTGTAACGCTCAAGCCCTTCAAGCCCCTGCTCCCAGAGTTTACCAAATCGTGCCTCCTGCCAAGCAGAAGTCATAGGCGCTTGGTAAATCTTAAGATTCAGCGCTAAACGCTCGGTGAGCTCATCTATAAACTGATAAGTCTCAGGGAATAAGTAGCCAGTATCCGTTAGGATAACGGGAATATCCGACTGCACTTGGCTTACTAAATGCAGCATCACCGCAGCTTGGATCCCAAAACTGGATGACAGCGCGTGATTACCCGGCAGATAGGCTAAGCCCCAGAGCACTCGCTCCTGCGCAGTCAGCCCCGCGAGGAACTGATTAATCCGCTCAAGCTCAGCCTGCTGCACTTCTTTTGGCGCAGTTAGCAGCGCCTTAAGTTCGCTGCTACTGATAACGCTTTTAAGAGGATTTAAACTAGAAGCAGTTTGAGCTTCATTCAGATCAGCCATGAAAATCCTTAGCAGCATCAATAACTTCTTTCACAACACCCACACGAACGGTGAAGTTACCGAAGGTTTCGCCTGCATTGCGCTCTACTGCATAACGGCCAAACAAGCCATCGAGTTCAGATAGGATCTCGGCTTCTTGAATGTTCTCTCGGTACATTTTATTAAGGCGTGTACCTTCAAAGTTTGCACCTAGGTATAAGTTGTAACGGCCAGGCGCCTTACCCACTAAGCCAATTTCAGCGGCAAACGGACGGGCGCAACCGTTTGGACAGCCGGTCATACGCACCACAATGGCTTGATCGCTAATACCGTGTTTTGCCTGCAGCGCGTCCACATGGTCGATGAACTCTGGGAAATAACGCTCAGCTTCTGCCATTGCCAATGGGCAAGTCGGCAGGGCCACACAAGCAATTGAATGACCTCGGGTTTGTGTCAGCACTTGGCCAAGTAATCCGTGTTTACGGGCAAGACCTTCGATCGTTGCTTTATCCTCAGGCGCCACACCCGCAATAATCATATTCTGGTTAGAAGTCATTCTAAAATCGCCCTTGTGGATCTTGGCGATTTCACGCATACCGGTTTGTAAACTCTTACCCGGCACATCCTTAATACGGCCGCTTTCGATAAATAGGGTTAAATGCCATTTGCCATCGACACCTTCAACCCAGCCATAACGATCGCCACGATCGCCAATGACCACCTCACGCTTAGGCTCAAACTTCACTCCGGCGCGGGCTTCCACTTCGGCTTTAAACTTTTCATAACCATGGTCAACAATGGTGTACTTAAGCCGCGAACGCTTACGGTTAGTGCGGTTACCCCAGTCGCGCTGAACCGTCATCACAGCCTCAGCAAACTTCATCACATCATCGGTTTTGATAAAACCAAAGTCATCGGCCAGACGTGGGAAGGTTTCTACCTCGCCATGGGTTGAGCCCATGCCGCCGCCTGCGGTGAGATTAAAGCCCACCAGCTCGCCATCTTCGGCAACAGCAATGAAGCCTAGGTCGTTGGTGTAAACATCAACGTCGTTGTCAGGCGGCACGGCCACCGCCATTTTGAACTTACGTGGCAGGTAGGTTTTACCATACACAGGTTCGACGGCATCATCTTCGGTCGACAGCAGCTTTTCTTCATCTAACCAGATTTCAGCGTAGGCACGGGTGTGCGGCAGCAGATGATCAGACAGCTTTTTCGCCACTTCGTATGCTTGGGCATGCAGCTTAGACTCAACCGGATTCGGGTTACACATTACGTTGCGGTTTACGTCACCGCAGGCCGCGATAGAATCCAGCGCTTCGCGATCAAGCCCTTGAATAATGGTCTTTAAATTACGCTTAGGAATACCATGGTATTGGAACGTCTGACGCGTGGTTAAACGAATGCTGTTGGAGCTTGTCAGAGTCGACGCAATTTCATCGACACCTAACCATTGCTTAGGGGTACACACACCACCAGGCACACGGGCACGCAGCATAAAGCTGTATAAAGGCTCGAGTTTCTGCTCTTTACGCTCGTTACGCAGATCGCGGTCATCCTGCTGATAGAAGCCGTGGAATTTAATTAATTGCTGGTCGCCATCGCTAAAACTGCCCGTAACAGAAGAATCTAGGCCTTCCTTAATGGTGCCACGCAGATAATCACTGTCGGTTTTTAGGTATTCGTTTAAGGCTAACTTTTGCTCACTCATGCTGTTCTCTACCACGCTCTTTGGGAAGGACATTTGCCTTGGTATTCAGTTCAATGACTGCAATCAGTCGCTGCTGCAATCATAAAAAATTTATTGATAGCACTTAGGGTTAGTACACGTCTTTTTGGTAACGTTTATTGCTGCGAAGGGTTTCAAAATATTCCTCTGCGGCCTCCAAGGTCATGCCACCAAATTCAACGGCAACCTCTAACAGGGCTTGGTGTACATCCTTCGCCATACGTTCGGCATCTCCACAAATATAGAGATGTGCGCCATTTTGCAGCCATTGCCACAGGGCTTGTCCTTGCTCTTTTAGGCGATGTTGCACATAAATTTTATGGTCCTGATCCCGCGAAAATGCCACATCAATTCGACTTAAATCGCCATTTTTGAGGTATTGCTGCCACTCAGTTTGATAGAGAAAGTCCTGTTCGAAATGTGGATTGCCGAAGAATAACCAGCTATTGCCCTTGATACCTTGGGCAACGCGCTCCTGCATAAAGGCGCGAAACGGCGCAACACCTGTGCCAGGGCCAATCATAATCACTGGCGTTTCAGCATCTTCGGGTAGGCGGAAATTCTTGTTAGGCTCAACGTAAATCTTAACTTCTGTTCCCTCTTGCGCTTGAGCCAAGAATTGTGACGCGCCGCCAAAACGGGCATAACCATTACGCTCATCTTCTACTAGTGCAACCGTTAAATGCACTTCGGTATCCACTTCGCTTTGGCTTGAGGCTATCGAATAGAGTCTTGGGGTCAGTGGGCGCAGTACACTCAATAACTTGTCGGCATCAAGGCTTTCATTAACCGGATACTGAGCAACTAAATCGGCAAATTGGTGGCGCAAAATAAACTGACGCACCAGCTCTTTATCTTCGCTTAAAGTCAGTAACTCAGCATTTTCGCTGAGTTCTGCCCAGGCTTTAACCAGCCCGGGATATAACTGGGTCAGCTCTTTCTTCTCAATTAGAGCCTGTTTAAGGCTTAAGGATTGCTCGCCAAGAGTCACCTGCGTATCGGCACTCAATGACAGTCCGTTAAGGATTTCATCGACTAACACTTCGCTGTTATTAAACCAAACACCGAGAGCATCACCCGCTTGATAGCTTAAACCCGATTCGCCTAAATCAATTTCAACGTGGCGAACATCTCGGTCTGAATCACGACCGGTAATTTTTTGGCTAATTAAAACCTCAGCGCTATAGGGGTTTTGCTTGGTAAATTCACTTTCAGCCGTCGCACTCGTTACCGAATTGGCTTGTGCACTAATAACCTGTGAACCTAACAGCGGTTTTACCGCAGCTAACACATCCGCATGCCACTGACCCGCTGCGGCTTCATAGTCCACATCGCATTCAACCAGCGGCAATAATGATTTAGCGCCAAGGGCTTGAAGGCGCGAATCAAAATCCTTACCCGTTTGGCAGAAAAACTCGTAGCTCGAATCCCCCAGCGCCAACACTGAATAATGTAAGTCCGCTAATTGCGGCGCGCGCTTAGAAGCTAAGAACTTATGTAATTCAATCGCATCGTCAGGCGCCTCACCTTCACCGTGGGTGCTCACCACTAGCAGTAATACGGATTCCTGTTTGAGTTGGCGGACATTATATTCGCCCATCGAAGCAAGGTTCACGCTATACCCCTGAGCCGTTGCTTTCTCTGCAAGGGCTTTAGCAATACCGCGGCCGTTACCCGTTTGGCTGCCATAGAGAATCGTTACACTTTGCGCCCCAGTCGTTTGGGCGACACCAGTCACAGCACTAGCATTTGGCACCAAGCCAGCATTGGCAGTTGCAGCCAAATAGCCACTGACCCAAGCCAGTTGCACAGGGTTTAATTCAGCAGTGAGTTGTTTTAGCTTTTCGACCTGCGGTTGCGACAGCGGCGAAGCCAGAGATGAAAGTTCAGTTAACGACATGTGACAGCCCTATGACAGTGTAATGGTCATCAGCTTATCTTGGTTACAGAAAAGCAAAAAAGAATAAAATTTAATTTTTAATTACATTTTGGAATATACAAAGGATGAAAATTAAGCTACAAAAGTGTGCACTGGTTAAAATTTTTTGATCCGACCAGTGCTTAATCGACCAGCTTTAGAAATATGAGCTTGTGTCGAAAAAAAGTATTGCCAAAATGGTGACGAGCCTGCCGTACAGTGACCTCCTGTTGCTCGCTGTGAAGTCTGTGTAATCCATAGATTTCCAACCAAGATTGAATGCGCGAATTATCGCACGTTAAAACGAGTTCATTCTGAACCGCGGCCTAGCCCTACCTAGGCATAGCAACAGAACATACTCATGCGGAACTAGAATATAAACCACCAGGGAGTAAGCATGCAGATTGGAATACCGAGAGAGAGTCTCGTCGGTGAGACTCGGGTCGCCGCGACCCCAGCCACCGTCGAACAACTTAAAAAACTCGGCTTTGAAGTTGCCGTTGAGTCAAATGCGGGTCTGCTATCAAGTTTCGATGATGCCGCCTATGTCGCGGCCGGAGCGAGTATCACACCCGAGGTTTGGCAAGCGGATTTGATTTTTAAAGTCAACGCCCCCACAGACGCCGAAATTGAGCAAATTAAAGAAGGCGCAACCCTTATTAGTTTTATCTGGCCGGCACAAAATCCGGCGTTGATTGAGACACTGTCAAAACGCAATATTAATGTGATGGCCATGGACATGGTGCCGCGTATTTCCCGCGCCCAGTCTTTAGATGCGCTTTCATCGATGGCTAACATCGGCGGTTATCGCGCTGTGGTTGAGGCCGCGCATCACTTTGGCCGTTTCTTTACCGGCCAAATTACCGCCGCAGGTAAAGTACCACCGGCAAAAGTACTCGTGATTGGTGCTGGCGTCGCCGGCCTTGCTGCTATTGGCACTGCTGGATCATTAGGTGCCATTGTTCGCGCCTTCGATACCCGCCTAGAAGTGGCCGAGCAAATCGAATCCATGGGTGGTCAATTCTTAAAGCTTGATTTCACCAATGAAGATGGCAGTTCATCGGATGGATATGCCAAAACCATGTCCGAGGAATTTATTGCCGCCGAAATGGCGCTGTTTGCCGAGCAGGCCAAAGAAGTCGACATCATTATTACCACGGCGCTTATTCCAGGTCGTCCTGCGCCTAAGCTTATTACCAAGGAAATGGTTGATAGCATGAAGAGCGGCTCTGTGATCGTCGATATGGCGGCGCAAGCTGGCGGAAACTGTGAATACACTCAGCCAAGCGAACTGTTTGTCACCGACAACGGTGTTAAGGTGATTGGCTTTACCGACCTTCCAGGCCGTTTACCTGCGCAGTCTTCTCAGCTCTATGGCACTAACCTCGTCAACCTGATGAAGTTAATGTGCAAAGAGAAAAACGGCATTGCCAGCATCAATTTTGATGATGTGGTGATGCGTAATATGACAGTAGTTAAAGAAGGCGAAGTCACCTTCCCGCCACCAGCGATTTCAGTTTCGGCAGCACCTGCTAAACCTGCCGCTAAGGTCGAAGCAAAAAAAGCGGAAGCGAAACCACCATCGAAACTCAAATATATCCTTGCCGCACTTGGGGCCGCAGGATTTGCCGCCGTGGCTTCGGTCGCGCCAGCAGAGTTTTTATCCCACTTTACGGTATTTATCCTGTCTTGCGTAGTTGGCTATTACGTGGTGTGGAACGTGTCCCACTCACTGCATACGCCATTGATGTCAGTGACTAACGCAATTTCAGGCATTATCGTGGTCGGCGCACTATTGCAGATTGGTCAAGGGTCTACCTTGGTCACTGTACTGGCATTTATTGCCGTGCTGATCGCCAGTATTAACATCTTTGGCGGTTTCACCGTCACTCAGCGCATGCTGAAGATGTTCCGTAAAGATTAAGGGGGTATAACGTGTCTCAAGGACTGGTAACAGCAGCTTACATTATTGCCGCCGTGCTCTTTATCTTCAGTCTCGCTGGATTGTCGAAACAGGAAACGGCCAAACACGGCAATTTATTCGGTATCACGGGTATGGCCATTGCCCTGCTCGCGACCATTTTTAACCCCGACACCAACGGCGTCGCTTGGATTATCGTTGCCATGGTGATAGGTGGTGCCATTGGTGTGTTCCTCGCTCGCAAAGTTGAAATGACGGAAATGCCAGAACTGGTTGCCGTACTGCACAGCTTCGTAGGTATGGCCGCCGTATTGGTGGGTTTCAACAGCTTTATCGATTTACACCCCGAGCAAGTTTCACAGGTGGTTGTAGCCGTTGGAGGCGACATTAACTCCACCTTAGCGGCTGTGCACGATGCACTAAGCGAAGCGGCCAAGGCCGCCGACAAAGCTCACCTCACGGGCGCAATGCTTAACATTCACTTAGTCGAAGTGTTCCTCGGGATCTTTATCGGTGCGGTCACCTTCACAGGCTCTATAGTGGCCTTTGGTAAACTGCGCGGATTGATTTCCTCAAAACCTTTGATGCTGCCACATCGCCATAAACTTAACCTCGTTGCAGTGTTAGTGTCTTTGGCTCTGCTGGTGTACTTCGTACAAACTGGCGGCACTATGCCAGCCCTGCTACTGATGACCATGATTGCCTTCGCCTTTGGCTGGCATTTAGTGGCCTCAATCGGCGGCGCTGATATGCCAGTGGTCGTGTCAATGCTGAACTCCTACTCGGGTTGGGCAGCGGCAGCAGCGGGCTTTATGCTATCAAACGATTTGCTTATCGTAACCGGCGCACTGGTGGGCTCATCGGGTGCAATTCTGTCTTACATCATGTGTAAGGCAATGAACCGCTCGTTTATCTCTGTTATCGCAGGTGGCTTTGGTAGCGACGGTGTAGCCTCAACTGGCGATGAAGAAATGGGCGAATACCGTGAGACCAACGCCGAAGATGTGGCTGATATGCTGAAAAACGCCACTTCAGTCATCATCACTCCAGGTTATGGTATGGCGGTAGCACAGGCGCAATATCCTGTAGCTGAAATCACCCAAAAGCTTCGTGATCGCGGCGTCAAAGTCCGCTTTGGTATTCACCCTGTTGCGGGTCGTCTGCCGGGTCATATGAACGTATTGCTGGCAGAAGCCAAAGTACCCTACGATATCGTGCTCGAAATGGACGAGATCAACGAAGACTTTAGCGATACCGATGTCGTGCTGGTGATTGGCGCCAACGATACGGTTAACCCGGCGGCGATGGAAGATCCGGGCAGCCCAATTGCGGGTATGCCAGTACTCGAAGTCTGGAAAGCGCATAGCGTCATCGGCTTTAAACGCTCAATGAACACGGGTTATGCAGGGGTACAAAACCCACTGTTCTTTAAAGAAAATACCCAAATGCTGTTCGGCGATGCTAAAGCCAGTGTGGAAGCGATTTTAAAGGCACTTTAATCAAGCATTGGATCACATCTTTAAAGCCATAAAAGGGAGCCCTAGGCTCCCTTTTCTTTTATCAGTCTACTCCAATCTTAATGCAAAACTATAGGCAAAAGCTTTATGGGAAAAGTCAAAGCAATCTACTTTCAAACTCCTCATTATTACTGGATATCTGAAGTCAGATGATGTCAGTGAGCAGTGGCACCATAACGAGAGCCAATATTAAGGCTGCTAAAACGCAGTAAAACACGAACAACAAAAAAGGAGCCCTAGGCTCCTTTCGATTATCTTAGAAAGTCATAGACCATCAGGCGGCTTTGGCCATCTCAAAATTGGATAACAACATCACAGCGCTTCGGCCGAGTAAATCATTAATCTTGCTCTCACCAGCTAAACCCAACTCTTGGATTGCTTGCTGACGTGCCGTAATTACCGCTCTGAAGAGGGTAATTTCATTATTGGCACCACCACACAAACTGAAGAACAGTCTCAGTACAGCACGATATTGTTCATCCTGCATAGCTTGCATCCATGTGGTTTCCAGCATTTCTAGGCTAGAAAAATCTAATGCAGCAACGAACATTGCGCCAATGCGGGCATCAAGACGCACAAGAAAATCATTCTTGCGGGGGAAATGATGACTAATGCCAGTACGGCTTATCCCTGTCGCCTCAGATAAAGTGGTATAGGACATACTTTCAAAACCAATGCTCAGAATTTGTTTCAGAGCTTCGTCCATGATCTGATTGATGGTTTGTTCAGTTTGAACACGCGAACGCTTCGCCATAAAAAAGTCTCCCGTTCTTATTTTTCTAGGTGGAGAGCTTACCAAAGCGTTTTAGGGAATACTGCTACAAAATAACGTCAAACAAGTGTATTTCGCTCTTGTTCAGCTAAGGTTCAGTTTGAAACTAAGAAAGGAACGCCATTCATTTACAAGTTTATAACATCGCGTTTTGTGCAAGCCATTGGTGAGCCTTTTCCGCCCCCATGATTTGCTCGAAGGTTGGTTTTAAATAAAAGCCAAGTCCCTGTTTACGCCAAAACAGATATTCAGGAAGGGGTTGCAGCACACTCGAGCCAAAAGTTCGTTGTATCAAACTCGAGTATTCCTTACGAAGAACAGCGGATAATTGAGTGGCCTTAGGATAAAAATCTGCAATAAAATCACGATAGTGAGCAAAGCTGGCAAGCTGCTCTGGGCGGTACAATGTCAACACTTGTATCATCATCGGACTGGTCCAATGAGACATCTGTATCTCATTTGTTAATACCGATAAATTACGCCTGTGGTACTGCTGCCAAGCCAATTGATAGTTGCCTTTTTCCTTGGCTATTCGCCAAATCAAATAACTATCTGCCAACCACTCATGCTGATAACCATCTAATTTTAAAGGTAATAACTCACCTTGAAGCGCTTGATTCTCAAGGTGCCCCAATTCATGCCAGAGGGTTAATTGGGATTGATCATTAAGATCAAGCTGATAGGTAACATTATCGATATTAGCTAATTGCACCCCTGGTGTTTCTCGCTCATTAACGAGGATAAAACCAGATAAATAACTATCATCGACGGGTAAAACCATAGCACTACGAAGTCCTAGGGTTTGAGTAATCTCAGTTTCCGAGGCGGGGAGTTGCGCCCTAACGACAGGGGACAGATTTTTTAGGCACTGAGTTAACTCAGTAAGAGGGCAAATCAGAGCCTGCTTGTCACCGATTGGCACCCAAGTCAGGCTCGTAATTAGGCTGAATGTAATCAGGCTCACTGATTCGCCATGATATTTTGAATGATGGCCGTGGTTGAGATGCCATCTTCGAAGCCAAGCACCTGAACTTGACCACCCGCAGCAATCACCTCTGCTCCACCTGCGATATCCTCAATCTTATAATCACCACCTTTCACAAGGAGATCCGGCAATAATCTGGCGATAACACGTTGCGGCGTATCTTCGGTAAAAGGTACGACCCAATCTACTGAAGCTAAACCTGCAAGCACCGCCATACGGCGATCGACTTGATTCACAGGGCGACCTTCGCCCTTTAGGCGCTTAACCGAGGCATCATCATTCACAGCAACGATTAATCTGTCGCCTAAGGCCTTAGCCTGCTTTAAATAACTCACATGACCCGCATGGAGAATATCAAAGCAGCCGTTGGTCATAACGACCCGCTCACCACGAAGTCTTGCTTGCTCCAACGCATAGGCGAGTTGATCTTCACTCACCACGCCAAAGCCCGATTCACCATGATGCAACGCTAAAGCTTCGATAAGCTCGATGCGACTCACAGTAGAAGTACCCAATTTACCCACCACCACACCTGCGGCTGTGTTTGCTATTGCACAGGCTTGAGGTAATTCCGCACCCGCAGCTAGGGAAGTCGCCAACGCCGAAATCACCGTATCACCGGCACCTGTCACGTCGTAGACTTCGCGGGCAACGGTAGGAATGTGTAGCTCAGGCGCATTGGCGGTCACTAAGGTCATCCCCTTTTCGGAGCGAGTCACCAAAATGGCATCAAACTCATGCTGAGTGAGCAAGCCACGTGCCTTTTCTAACAGGTCAGCTTCTGAGGTCACAGTACCGACAACCGCCTCAAACTCACTCATGTTTGGCGTGATAAGCGAGGCGCCATGGTAGCGACTAAAATCAGACCCCTTTGGATCGACCAGCACTTTCACGCCTTTGGAGCGAGCCAATCGAATAAAGTCGCGCGGATTATCGATGGCGCCCTTAGCGTAGTCAGACAGCACGACCACATCGACTGAGTCGAGCAACACCTCTGACTGCTTAAGTAAAGATTCGCTATCGGCTTTAGCAAAAGATTCTTCAAAATCTAAACGGATAAGCTGCTGATTTCGCGATAACACACGTAGCTTAGTGATGGTCGGCTTATCGTTAATGGTCAGCCACTGTGGCTCAACCCCTAGGGTTCTCACCCCTAAGGTTAATGCCTGCGCGGTCTCGTCATTACCAACTAGACCTGCCAACTGCACTTGCCCGCCTAAGGTCGCAATGTTAAGTGCCACGTTAGCGGCTCCACCCGGTCTATCCTCGACCTGACTGATTTTCACCACAGGCACTGGCGCCTCGGGGGAAATACGTCCTGTAGGCCCAACCCAATAGCGGTCTAACATCACATCGCCGACGACTAACACTTTGGCTTTTTCAAATGCTGGCAGAGATACCTTCATAGCGCTCTTATCATTTACAGAAATTAAACCGTGATTGTACCTAATTTTAGAGAAATTTGAGTTAGAATAAGCAGTAATTTTAAAAAGTAGTGAGTCATTTCGTGGTCGAGAAAGCAGAGTTTTCATCTTCTTTATATCATCCAAAACACTGGCCAATGTGGTTTGGCGTGCTTTTGATGCGTATCACACAGCTATTACCCTTAGCTTGGCAAATGAAATTAGGAAAAGGCATTGGCCGTCTCGCGATGAAAGTCGCAAAGAGCCGCACCCACACCGCCCGTCGCAACTTAGCACTGTGTTTTCCTGATATGCCAGAGGCTGAGCGAGATCAGCTGTTAATACGCAATTTCGAAGAAACCGGTAAAGCTATCTTCGACACTATCAATGCCTGGTGGTGGAGCGATAGTAAAGTGCAGCAACATATGCAAATCACTGGTAAAGAATACATTGAAGACACCTTAAATGCCGGACAAGGGGTGATTCTATTTGCTGTACATTGTTTGCCACTTGAAATGGGCGCGCGAATATTTGGTCAATTCCAACCGGGTGTGGGAGTCTACCGCCCCCATAACAATCCTGTAATGGAATACCTGCAGGTCAAAGGCCGTCTGCGTTCCAACAAAGGCTTAGTACCTAAGCGGGATCTGCGCCAAATGGTACGCTGCCTTCGCGCTCCCGAAGTGATTTGGTATACCGCCGATCAGGATTTTGGCCGCTCAAGTGCTGTATTTATTCCATTTTTTGCCGTGCAAGAAGCCGCAACTATTACTGGCGCAACTACCCTAGCCAAGTTGGGTAAAGCCAAAGTGCTGCCGTTCTTTGTTGAGCGCACCGAGGGCGATTTAGGATATCAAATTGAAATTATGCCGCCGCTTGAGGATTTCCCCGGCGAGGATGAGCTTAGTGATGCGATACGTGGGAATAAGATTATCGAAGGTATTATCGATAGAAACCGCGCTCAATATATGTGGCTACATCGCCGCTTTAAAACCCGTCCCGATCCTAAGGACAAATCTCTTTATAAATAATTCTTTTACAAAAGTTTGTTGCCTCTCTCCGCGTAAATTTTATTGAAGCACCATAAAAAATGCCAGTAAATTGCTGGCATTTTTGTTTTGTGAAAGAGTCTCGTGCGATGTTGAATTAGGCTTCTGCGGGGAGACGAATACCAACGTTAGTGACCCTGCCTTCAATCAACCCAGCCACTACCCAATATAAGGATTGCCATTGGAACTGGTCCCCCAGCACAGGCTTTGCCCCTAGTTGACTCAATACAAGATCGGCAACCGTCATGGCCGCCGTTTCCTCATCTAATTCGAGTCCATAAATGGGTGCCAAATCGGCAAGCTTGACTTCAGTATCGATAAAAAAGTCGCCGAAGAAGCGGGTTACGTCTTTTGTTTCAGGCGCTTGGCTAAATAGCTGACTTAATGCCTCTAGGCTTTGTTCCTGTCCTAGCACACACAAAATATCCCCAGCCTCAAGACAGGTACTGCCCGATGGATGCATCAATTTATGGTTACGAAATACCGCCGCAATCCGCGTATCATCGGGCATAGAAAGACGTTTTAAGGGCTCACCGATACACCATTTATTTTCACTCAAACGATAGACAAATACTTCCCACTCGCTGCTCGGGTAAATCTCAACCCCAGAGCGAGAAATAGGTAAAGGCTTTGGCGGTAATTCCACCTTGGCTAGACGTGCCGCCGTGGTTAAGGATGCGCCTTGCACCAATAGCGACACTAATACTACAAAGAAGGCTAAGTTGAAGTACATCTGCGCCCCAGGCAGGCCTGCCATCATAGGAAAGACAGCCAAAATAATAGGCACCGCTCCCCTTAAACCCACCCAAGAAATAAACCAGCGGTCCCGCATGCTAAAACTCTTAAAGGGCAACAAGCTTATCCATACGGCTAAAGGACGGGCAAAGAAAATCATTCCGAATGCGAGGGCAAGCCCCGGCAACCAAATATCCAATAAATCCGAAGGCGTCAGTAATAAACCCAACACCAAAAACATCCCAATTTGGCTTACCCAAGTCATGCCATCGAGCACGTTTAAGATGGAGTGACGTGCTCGTGTCGGCTTATTCCCTAGGAACAATCCCACCAGATAGATAGACAGAATACCGCTACCCCCCATTTTGTTAGACATGGCATAGATGATAAGGCCACCACTTAATACCAAAATTGAGTACAGGCCGTCGGCTAATTGGCTTAAGTTCACCATTTTCCATAATAACCAACCACCACCTAACCCTAGACAAATCCCCAAACCAAATTGCTTAACAAAACTAATCGCCATAAAGCTGAAGGAAGGCTCTGCATCGAGATTGCCTAAAATGGCAATGAGAGTAACAGTTAAAAAAACCGCCATGGGATCGTTGCTACCGGATTCAATTTCTAAAGTCGCCCCTACCCGCTCGTTGAGGCTTCGCCCCTTAAGCAGCGAGAAAACCGCTGCCGCATCGGTTGAACCGACAATGGCGCCAACCAGCAACCCCTGTAACCAATTTAAATCGAATAACCAAGCGGCAAGTGAGCCCGTGAGGGCTGTGGTTATTGCCACCCCAAAGGTTGCCAAAGATAAAGCCGGCCAAAGAGCCACCCTAAAACTGGCCACTCGAGTACGCATACCGCCATCAAGCAGGATAATCGCTAGGGCTAAGTTACTGACTAAATAGGCAGTCGAATAATCATCGAAGAGGATACCGCCGGGGCCATCTTCGCCAGCCAAAATCCCTACAGCTAAAAAAATCAATAAGATGGGAATACCAAGCCGTGAAGAAACGGGACTTAATAAAACACTCACTGCAGCAAGTAAGGCACCAATCAGAAAAAAACTATTAATGGAATCCGCGTCCACAATGCCTCCTTAAACAACATGTTTCACTGAACAATAAGGTCAAAGTCCTGCTCAAAAATACAACTAACTACAATTTATCTCTGTATAAGACTAGCATAAAACAACAATTACTCAGGAATTAAAATATTAATTTTCAATAATATAGGCAACACACTTGAAATTCAGCATTTTAAACTACCCTAAGTAAAATACAGACTACATACAAAAATCTACCGCCAATAACCAATTGCACTACTAAAATAAAATAATTCATTCAATATCAACTGCTTGATAACAAATGAACACAAAATTATCATTCATCGATGTAAATATGAGTTTCAAAGGATCTATTTCAAGGGCTTAATACAGAGTTGAGCCAAGGGGAATAACACCTCTATTCCCCATTTTATGGCAAAACTGACAAGCTAAAACCTAAACCAAAACACCTCCACTAAGAGAGGAGCGGCACTGAGCAATGATTCTACTCTTCAAAGTCAAGTTACGACTTTTCAGCAATGATTAATGCGCTTCGTTTACAGTAGGCGCTAGCGCAATCAACTCTTATGACAACTGAATTAGCACAAAAATGTAGCATTTTAGTGAACGCTTAGGTTTAAGACTAAAATTAGTCATAAATAGGCTGACCCAAAGCAAATTTCAGTTGAAATAATGTCCAAAATAAGGAAGGATGCGTGCTTCGCGCGCCAGAGCAATTTACCCCGTAATTTGCAGTCCTAATATGGGGTGAAAGGCCGCGCTAATCGGGTTATTTTATTCACAGGAACCGTAGTATCCGCTTATGAGTATGCTTCGCACCACAGCTTTATTATTGACTTTGGTTTTCCCAAGTCTTTCCGCCTTAGCAACGGAATATAAATTACCGTCTCCACAAAGCCGGTTAGTTGGTGAAAACCAGTATTACACTGTGCCAGAGGGTAAACAAACGCTCGAAGATATCGCCGCTAAATTCCAGCTCGGTCTGACTAACCTGTTAGAAGCCAACCCTGGGGTGGATCCTTTCCTACCTAGACCAGGAAGCGTGCTGTTAATCCCTAAACAACTGATCCTGCCAGATGCTCCGCGTGAAGGCATTGTAGTGAACATTGCAGAAATGCGTCTTTACTATTATCCAAAGGGTAAGAAAACCGTTGAAGTACTGCCAATCGGTATTGGTGAAGTAGGCAAAGACACACCAGAGAACTGGATCACCAGTGTACAACGCAAAAAGGCTAATCCGACATGGACGCCAACGGCTAATACCCGTAAAGAATATGCCGCCAGAGGCGAAACGCTGCCTGCAGTGTGGCCAGCAGGTCCCGATAACCCAATGGGACTCTACGCGCTTTACATTGGCAACCTCTATGCTATTCACGGTACTAACGCCAGCTTTGGTATCGGACTACGTGTAAGTCATGGTTGTGTGCGCTTACGTAACGATGACATCAAGCATCTATTTGAATCGGTTCCAGTGGGGACTCGAGTTCAATTTGTGAACCAGCCAATCAAGGCAACCGAAGAGCCGGATGGCAAACGTTATTTAGCGGTTCACCAGCCACTGTCACGTAGCATGGCTGAGTTTGAATCGAATGAGCCTGTGTCTCTGAGCCTGCCGAAGGACATTGCTAAGTTCATTGCTAAAGCCGATACCGATTCTATGGTCATCAAGCGCCTGTTAGATGAGCGTACTGGCGTACCGACACTGATTAATCAATAACAGTAAAGACTCAAAAAAATACCCGCAAATGCGGGTATTTTTATTTGTACTTTTGGTAACTTAACGCAATGATTTTAATCGCATAGTGGAGCGCAAATTGCCAAAAAATGGGTCATTGCCGCACTGTTTGCTAACACCCGTTGATCGAAGTTTTGGGTCGCAGGAGTCTCAGTACAAGCACCAACTCGGGCGCCACTGCGAACCAAACATGCTTCAAATGAAGTATCGAAGTGATTGAAAATCAGACCATCTTTTACAGGACAACCGTCAATTTCACCATCGTCGGCAATTCTAAAATAACCACCTAACGCATCACGTAAACCAGTACTAAAGCGACCTGGCACTTGGCTCGGCTCGAAGGAATAGACATAAGCTTCTTTACTGAGCACATCTTCATGGCAGGTTAAAATACCATCGCGGCTCGCGGCAATCAGCAGTTGCGAATGTTCTAACAGTAATTTGCCTTCAACCGAGGTGTTATCATTGGCCTTAGGTTTGCCATTCTCGAATTCGAAACCACGGTTGGGATTTTCACCAAATTTATTGAATCTATGGCCACGCTTAAAGCCCGTAGGATTAACCAGCGGCAGAATGCTTAAATTCACGCGCTCAAATAATTCGGGCGTCGCCTCACTGAGAAAATGGATTAATCCCCAGGGGCCCGCGGCTTCTTCACCGTGGAAACCGGCACTAATGAGTAAGGAAGGTAATCCTGACTTGGCCGCTGGAGATTGGTATAAGCTGACACCGTACTTACCCACTTCGCCTAATTTTTTCTCAACCATACCCAAACGGGACATTTCCTGCTCGAGTTGGAGATAAAAGCTATCAATATCTGTACTTTCACAGTTAAAAATATCGCTTTTCCACTGAAAGGATTCGAACGGAGATCTGCTTATCATATCTTGTACTTATGCCAGAAAAAGAACTGTGCCATCATAGCAGTTCTTAAAAAAAACTGAATGCTATTCAACGGATTTAGATGAAATCCGAGGAGTCTTAAATCTATTCAGCATGACGCACCATAAAACGAATAATTAGACCCCAATTACGCTAGGATGCAGGATGACACCCAAAATAAACATATTCCTCGGTTTTATCTCGATGCTTCTCAGTTCCACGCTGGCGGCGCAGTGCCAAATCAAAGGCAGCGACAGCCTTTATCAGTTAGAAAAACACATCGAATATTATCGCCTAGCGAATGGATTACATGTGCGACTCCTGCCCTTGGCTGACAAACAAACCGTCACCCTCGCCAGCCAATTTAATGTCGGCGCCCGAAATGAAGCCCAAGGTGAGAGTGGCTACGCTCACCTATTTGAACACATGCTATTTAAAGGCAGCGAGCAGGCACCAGGCGATACCTACGCTCAACAATTAACAGCACTCGGCTCAAGCTTTAATGCCAGCACCCACTTTGACTACACCAATTACTTTGAAACGCTACCGACTGAAGCGGTGGAACTTGCACTATTCCTCGATGCAGACCGCTTTATCAGGCCAAGCTTAAATGCCATCACAGTCAAAAATCAGCAGGAAACCGTGCTGCAGGAAATGGCGCAACGAATTGATAATCAACCCTATATTAGTAGTGCCATGGAAGTTTTATTAGCCCAAGTAAAAGACACTCCCTACGGACACGGCATTATTGGCACCAAGGAAGATATCATCCGCTCCTCGCCTGAGAGTCTCACCGCATTCCACCGCGCCTATTATCGCCCCGATGCCATGCAGCTTTCCCTTGTCGGCAAATTTCCAGGCCATACCAAGGCGCTTATCGAGCAGAACTTTGGCCAATGGCAAGCCCCATTAACGCCAGTTAAAGAGTTCGATGAACTGATTATTCAACCTAGTAAAGTGCACGCAGAATTAGTCGATGAGCGCGGTCCATGGCCTGGATTATTGCTCGCTTGGCATACGGTGGGGAATAACCATCCCGATGCTGCCGCTGTTAAGCTATTAGAATCGTTATTATTTCAAAATATCGATAGCGAGCTTGCCAAAATCAGTCAGCATGATCCGGCGCAGCTTATCAGTTATTCACTTCCTTTTGAGCTTGAAAACCATGGCATAACCAATCTAATCCTCGTGCCAAGGGCACGAACGTCCCTCGATGAATTGGTAGCACAAGTACAAAGTATCATTGCCCAAAGCCGACAGACGCGCTTGAGCGAAATTAAACTCTGCGAATTAAAACAGGGCTGGTTAAATCAGCAGTTAACCAAACTCGATGACACACAATCCATTGCAACTATGCTATCTGCAACCGCCATTCAAGACAGCACTCAGCCCCTCACTGGCCAATGGCAGCGGATAAACGCCATAACAGCCGAAGACCTTCAACGCGTTGCACAAACCTATTTTGGAGAAAATTACCTGAGGGTTGATTTGCTGCCACCTTGGTATATTCGCTTGGGCAAAACCCTGCTCGAATGGTTACCGGACAGTGTTGGAAATCGTCTTGAGGAAATAGTGCTATGAGCCTTTTCAATACCCTGTTTTTATTACCGCGTAACCTCCGCCACAGTTCAAGCTTTAAGGTGTGGGCAAAAGGCGTTTGTATCTGGCTCTTGGGCACGCAGCTTTTTGCCTGCCAGCAAACCTCCATTGCTTTTACACCAGTACAACCACCCACACTAGCAAATTACGATACGACCTCAAACTTACCCAGAGTGGCACCAATAAGCCTCAACCAAGCCACTGCGTTTATCGAGCCAGACATTGATGAGGCATCCTTACCTTATCAAATTCATCTTTTAGCCAAGGCGCCGAACGTACCTTTAACGCCCAGACTGAGTCTTTCTGCCGTTAGCCCCAATCTTCCCTTTGAAAATCCCGATATTCTGCAGGCTGCATTTCAGGAAAAAGCCCGCAGTTTGGCGATAACCAGCCAAGATACCTGCCTAGAAACATTAAGAATAAGAGTCACGCTCCACAGCATCACGCTCAGCATCACCTGCCCTGCACCGCTTAATCAGCTGTTTAATACCCTAGTGCAGTTTTGGCGACAAGATGCCTTTAAGCCACAAACCGATGCTAGCGTCGATATAGACAATATCCGCCGCCAACTTCAGCTTAATAAACACCTAAATAGCTTTAGTGGCGCCGAAATCGATAGAGTATGGCGGGAGAAATTACTGGGACCGAAACATCCCTATAACAGCACTCTTGATAATACCAAGCTGTACGATGAACTCAGCCATCCGCTATTGCAGCAAGTACAGCAACAGGCTTTCATGCAAGCTAAATGGCATTTATTTTTACCGCACAATGGCGTAAATCAAGGTCAATTCGATCCCAACCTCAGCCTTAAAAATTGGCCCAGTATTGAGACTCACAGTAAAAAACTAACTGATGTGCAAAAGTTTCCGCTCCCAACGCAATTACACACCCTCTATATCATTGATGCACCGGGCAGCGTGCAGACTCAAGTACGCATTGGCTTTGCATTCGATGAAAGCGCGATAGCGAAGATAGAGCGCCCTATCGCCTGCAACAGTCTAGCGGCGCTTTTAGGACGCAGTTTTTCCGGCAGACTTTATTATGATTTACGAGAAATACGCGGCCTAACCTATGGCGTAAACGCCAGCTGTTTCGATACGCCGCAATCGACCAACATTAAATTCTATGGCAGCACAGCTATCGAACACACGGGCGCATTCGTGGTTGGGATATTGGATCACCTTAAGTTACTCCAAAGCCATGCGATTTCCGACGGCGAGCTTAACGCCTTAAAAACCTATCTGATAGGTGAAAAGCGCCTTGAACAAGACACTCCGGGGTTAAGGGAGTCTCAATACTTACAAACCACGCTAGGAAAAGGCAGCTTAGATAACAGCGCCTTAGTAAGGCGAATACAAACCTTGACCTCCCTCCAACTAAAACAGTTTGCCAACCTTGGCTTTGCGGGGCAGCCCTTAATTGTGCTCCGTGGAGACAAGGACAAGATAACCGCTGACTTGAAGGCCAAGCTGCCACATTGGCAGCTTGAAGAGGTAAATCCTTAATGCCGTTATAGGTTGCCAGATTGTGTCTCACGCTGCTGCTCTTGCTGCGCCATTTGCTCATGCCCCGCAGCCATTTGGTCGAGATCTTCCATCACAGCGCTAGCAGCGGTTTCAAGGGGTAAACTTGCGGGGACTTCAGTATCCACAGAATTGTCCTGACTCGAGGCAACTGCGTTAACTTGAGGCTGCTCAACGTCAGATTCTATCCGATTAACCAAACTATCATTTGAACTCAGAGCGCTAAACTCAACAGGAGCCAAAACCACGGTGACAACAATCAGTGCAGCAGCTGCCGCGCCAAACCCAAGCCATTTGCGGGAACGCCCCCCACTCTGAGACTTATCAGTGGTGGTAGAAACCCTTGTGTTTGTTAATCCCAATGAGGGGTTTTCTGGAATAAGCTGCTGTAATAGCTGAGGTAAAGTATCTAATTCAGGTCCTTTAATACGTTGACCAATAAACTGCCCACCTTCATAGATTTCAAGTTGATGACTAAATACTTCGCCTTCAACTACACCCGAACTCACAATAATCAGCTTATTGCAGCGCACCTTGCCACGAAACAGACCACAAACCCTAAGTTCATCACAGCAAACATCGCCACTCACTTCGCCGCCGAATTCAATTTTGAGCTGCCCAGCACACTGGATATTGCCCTTTAGTTTACCTGCAACTAACGCGCTACCCGCAAGCTGCATTTCGCCCTCAAGCGAAGTTGATGCGCTGATAAAAGTGACGCCATGGTTTTTGTTACCCATAGGAAAAATTCCGTATCATTATTTTTGTGAAAAAGATGTTAATTTAAAAGTCAAAAATAATAAAGTATTGGATTTGTTCAATATTTAGTAACTAACCAATGCAAACAAACAGTATTTCAATCTGTAAAATAATAAGTAACCCTATATTTCCCCACCATTGAATTAGATAACATTCATGAAATGAAGCCAGAGTTAATGCCATAAGCAATTGGTTTTAATGTTGTTAGTAAAGCAATAAACTACATCTAGCTACAGCTTAACAACACAGAAGCGATTTCTCATCCACGCCATAATTCAGCTTTAACTACGGTTTTTAAGACTGAAAGATCATCAAATCATTAAATATCTCACTGTGAAATTAAGCATCACGACAAACAGCTTTCATTGGCAAATGGACGGAAAATCCGCAACTCGACCCATTAATTCCAAGTCACCGCGAATTGCAAATAATCAAGCGATGCCTTCATTAAGCAAACACTCAATCGATGATAGGAAGTTAGAAGGATAACTTAATTGAGGGGTAAAACCGCTTACCAATGCATGCAGATCGAGTGTGATTTAATCTTGCTGCATAAGATTGTGTTTTTAATCAGGCAAGCGCAAGATACGAAATAATGTTCTTTGGGATATTTTCCTAATTAACAATATCCTACGTGAGATTTCTTATTTATAACCTATCTTTTTATTATGGGAATAAAACGGTGGACGAATATTCAATCTTACCCACTGTGACAGCAAGGATCGTTAAGCTTCATCTAGCAGTTCAGTATTATTAAACCGTCTTTAAGGGCATACATAATAGCCTGCAACTATTACAAAAGGGATAAATCTATGTGGTTACGGAAGATGAAAATTGGATCTCGGCTATTATTCGCCTTTGGCTTGCTTGGCCTAGTTATTTTATTTCAAGGGCTTATGGAATTAAATACTATGTCATCGATGCGTGAATCATCGAAAGTCATCGAAAAAGATACTCTTCCGACTTTAACGTCCCTTTCGGAAATCAACCTCAATGTGATGCGAGCGAGGGTCTTTACTTTTCGAATTTTACTGGCAGAAACCTCAGCAGAATTAGAAAACGCTGTAGCGACATTAAAAGATATCCGCGAGACGATAAAATCCGATAAAAAGGCATACGAAGCATTGATAAGCCTTCCTAGCGAGCAAGCACTCTACCAAGAGTTCAGTAACTACCTCGACCTCTATCTGCAAAACCAAGATTTAATGATTAGCAAGCTACAAGCAAATGATCCGCAGGAAGCCAAACGCATCATGAGCGATGTCTTGAATCTGCATGCGGATAAAATGACCAAAGCCTTAATAAACATAGGCCAACTCAACACAGATCATGCCACCGCCCTCAGCAAGAAAACGGAATCTGACTACCAAAAGAGTAAGTATTTCATTACATTTATTATCATTGGTTCCTTAATTGCCGCCTTCATCGTTGCCACCCTGTTAGGCCGCAGTATTGTTCGCCCAATGCAAGATGCAGCCAGTGTTTCAGTCAGAGTAGCCAGCGGGGATTTAACCCAGCACATAGACACCGAAGGAACCGATGAAACCAGCCAGTTAATGCAATCACTGGCCGAAATGCAGCACAAATTACGCGACACCTTGTCCCATATTGCCAACTCCTCAAATCAACTGGCCTCTGCCGCCGAAGAACTCAATTCGGTCACTGAGGATGCATCCCGTGGGATCCAGCAGCAAAACGATGAAATTCAGCAAGCTGCAACCGCCATTACCGAGATGAGCTCCGCCGTGGATGAGGTCGCCAATACGGCAGTGCTGACCTCCGAAGCCTCGGAAGAAACAGCCCGCAGTACTGAGCAGGGCAAAAAGCAGGTCGATGAAACCGTCAGTGCCATCATGGATATGAATCAAGATATGATGCACACGTCGGATATCGTACAAACCTTAGCAACTCAGGCATTAGATATTGGGAAAGTGCTCGATGTCATCCGTGCTATTGCCGAGCAAACCAACCTTTTAGCCTTAAATGCCGCGATCGAAGCAGCAAGGGCGGGGGAAAGCGGACGTGGTTTCGCTGTGGTTGCCGATGAAGTCAGGGCGTTAGCTCACCGCACCCAATCATCGACCCGAGAAATTGAGGAGATGATTAACAAAATCCAGCATGGCACTGAAATCGCCGTTCAATCGATGAAACACAGCGGCGAAAAAGCGCAACTAGCCCTTGGGGTAGCAAAATTAGCTGGGGATGCCTTAAACACCATCACAGCTCAAATTAATACCATGAATAACAGTAACATGGTTATCGCTAGCGCTGCAGAGGAACAGGCCAAAGTAGCACGTGAGGTCGATAAGAATATTGTGAATATTAGCGATCTTGCGAGTCAAAGTGCAGCCGGTGCACAGCAAACAAGTGCATCTGCGCAGGAGCTGTCGAGACTGGCGATTGAACTCAACAACCTGCTGACACGCTTTAAGGTGTAAGCCAACAACCAAAATTCGTTAACCCTAAGCCGGTTGACCCCAATAAACACAATGGCCAGCAACAATGCTGGCCATTTTTCACCTAAGGCTTAAAACTGTCTGGTGAGAAGTAAACGCTTACCCCTCTAGAACAGTGCGGTAGATACTTAGCACACGCTCCGCATGGGCCTCAACTGCCACATAGGGTAATTGCCCCGATTTTTGCTGCAGGGTTAACCTATGGTTCTCATCCCTTAACCAGCAATAGCTTTGGGTGAGATGTTGGGCGCTCATCATCGGCAATAACTCAAGTTCAGCAAGCACACCAAAAATCCGCACATTGTCAGACCAAATCGACAGCTCTGGATACTCATGGGCATTGGCAAGCACTAGGTACTGGGCGATAAACTCGATATCGGCGATACCACCAGGGCTTTGTTTGAGATCGAATATGCCATCGGTCACCTTCAGCAAGTGATCGCGCATCTTTTGACGCATCTCGCGAACGGCTTTTTTAAGCTCGTCCTTATTACGTGATTGCTCCAGCACTGCAGCGCGAATATTGCTAAATTTCACCGCTAAACTGTTATCCCCAAAGACAAAACGAGAGCGCACTAAGGCTTGATGTTCCCATGTCCACGCCTCTTGGGACTGATACTCGTCAAATCGAGTAATTTCACTCACCATCAAACCGGAAGCCCCCGATGGACGAAGACGCATATCCACCTCGTAAAGTTCGCCTGATGTTGTGCGAGTTGAGAATAAGTGCAGCACCCTTTGGGCTAACTTAAGGTAAAAATGAGTGACTTCTATTGGCCTATCGCCATTAGTCAGGGTCGTTGCAGAGCTCCCCTGTCCGTCATAAAGAAACACTAAATCCAAGTCAGAACCATAACCAAGCTCGATACCGCCAAGCTTGCCGTAACCTATCACCGCAAAGCCAGTATCGTTACCTTCAAGGTGAGACGGCACGCCATGGCGCTGGGCTATTTGTTGCCACGCCTGCATCACCACTTGCTCGATTATCGCTTCGGCTAAAAAGGTTAAGTGGTCACTCACTTGCATTACAGGGAGGACACCGGTGACATCCGCCGCCGCAATCTTAAGTTGCTGCGACAATTTGAATTGCCTCAGCGCCTCCATTTGCTGCTCCATATCATCTTCGGGAACCCGCAGCAGATATTGACGCAGCTCGCTGGGGTAATCATCCAGCGAGGTCGTATCGTAAAGGTGAGCGGGATCAATCAGCTCATCGAGCAGCATAGGGAATTTGGCTAACTGCGCCGCAATCCAAGGACTGGCGCAGCAAAGGCTCACTAACTGCTGTCTCGCGCCTGGGTTTTCGCACAAAAGCTCAAGATAGGTAGTGCGAGTCAGAATTTGCTCGAGGACTTTTGATACCGGCTCAAATGCCGCCGAAGGACTTGGCTGATTAAGCAGTTCCTCCAGCAATCTTGGCATTAATTTATCGAGGGTTTCGCGGCCGCGCGGGCCAATGGAGCGCTTAGTCACGGTCTCACGCCAAGCGCTTAACAAGGTCCAGAGTTTCTCGTCATCGACTTGCTGCTCGGCAAGCAAGGCGATAGCGTGGTCATCCTGCTGTACGCTCCACAACTGCGCCGTCCAATGCTCAGCCTTTTCGTCCCCCTCTTCGCCGCCAACCGTAGCCTTAAAATGACGATGGATTTTCGCCATGGCCGCTTCGATATGGGTGCGAAGATCGGTTTCATTGGCCATATCCAGCACATAACACAGTCTTGCCCAATCCAGTTGCTGCTGAGGCAAGGTTTGGGTTTGCTTATCGTCTATGGCCTGCAGCAGGTTTTCGACTCGGCGCAGCAAACAATAGCTATCTTTTAGCTCATCCACTGCCAGGTATTCGAGTTGCCCTAAGCTATAAAGTGTATCGATCGCCCCAAAGAGACTCTGCTGGCGCAGCGCGGGTTCACGGCCACCGCGAATGAGTTGGAAGCTTTGCACCACGAACTCGACTTCACGAATGCCACCAGCACCCAACTTAATGTTGTCGGTCAACTGACGACGACGCACCTCTTGGGCGATAAGTTGCTTCATCTTACGCAGCGACTCAATAGCAGAGAAGTCGATATAACGGCGGTAAACAAAGGGTCTGAGCAAGGTATGCAACTCGTCGGAATACTGATTCCAAGGGCCGAGTGAGCGCGCCTTAACCATGGCATAACGCTCCCAGTCGCGACCCTGCTCCTGATAGTAATCCTCAAGTCCACTGAAACTGACCACTAATGGTCCACTCTCGCCGTAGGGGCGTAGACGCATATCGACCCTAAAGACGAAACCATCAACTGTGATTTGGTCGAGCAGATTAACGAGGCGCTGTCCCATGCGAATAAAAAACTGCTGGTTATCGAGGCTACGACGGCCGCCTTGGGTTTCACCGTGCTCAGGGAAGGTAAAGATTAGGTCTATGTCAGAGGAAAAATTAAGCTCGCGGCCACCGAGTTTTCCCATGCCAAGGATGAGAAGCGGCTGCGGGTTGCCCGCTTTATCCATCGGCGTGCCGTACTGGCTGCATAACTCTTTGTATAACCAATCTCTTGCGCCGATGACTAACGCTTCGGCGAGTGCGGATAATTCGAGTAGGGATTCTTCTAAACAGCCGTAATCTAAAAAGTCGCGCCAAGCCAAACGCACCATTTGGTAATTACGGAAACGGCGTAATACACTCTTTGCATTATCTTCACCTGTGGTATCGGCGAGAATCGCGTGCAAATCCCGATCAAACTGTTCGCATTCAACTTGCTCGAGATCCCCTGCAAATAGTTTAGGGATCCAATCGGGATGACGGCACAATTGGGTGGCAATAAAATCACTCAGCCCCAGCACTAATCGCAATTCCTGCCGCTGCGCCTCCGTTAAGGTCGCGAGCCCCTCTGACCATGACCCAGCCAAGCGTTCCCAATTGCGCTCCGCGGCTTGAGAAATGAGTGGAGACAATGATTTATTACTGTCTAATTGCACGGCCATGATAATCCCTAACAAATTTAAACATCGACATATTATGTCACAAATGGTATAGAATGATGCCACACCCTATTAAGGTATCCGCGCAAACTTGCGATACCCCATTAACGCACTACATTCTTCCGTGGCGTTTAAGGGTACTATAACCTGCGCGGCAGGCATATTGGGCAAAGCGATAATTATTGCCCGCAAGTATTTGAGTTTTATTTCAGACTTTTGGAGAAAACATGGCAGGAATGCTAATGCGAGTTCTCACGTCAATGCTCGTTCTCACCACCAGCCTATCACTCATGGGCTGTGGTGATGATAGACCAGAGAGAATCGAAAAATACCAACAACTCACCGAGCAGCGTCTTAATACGCTAGATACCATGCTCGATGACGGTCAGGTACGAAATGCCAATTTACTCAAACAATACAGTACATTGCTCAAGCAGCAAAAACCTGATTTAGCGCCACTGCTCGATGAACTCGCAAAAGATGCGGGCACAGATGGCCCCATGTATAGCTCGCTCAAACGCCGCTTAGCCGAAGCGAAGAATCCTGCCAATTTCACCGACCTTGACCAACAGCTGGCCGAGGTTGAAAACCTCTATCAAGCGGCCGACCCGAGCCTATACAACGATATGCTCTCCGATCCGGTTAACGTGGTCGCAGATATGTCCGAAGGCAAACTTGCGCGGGTCAATTCTATTAGCCGTGAGGCCGCAGCCCTTGCTAATAACGCCGATGATTTTGGTCCTGGTAGCCAATTGGTCGGAAACCCCGCCTATGGCAGCTGGCAAACGGGTTCGAACGGCATGTCATTTTGGGCTTGGTATGGCATGTATTCCATGTTTTCCAATATATTCCAACGCCCGATTTACTACGATAATTGGTCGGGTCGCCGCGGCTACAGCTATTACAACGATGTGGGGCGTTACCGCTACACTTCGCCAAAGGAAGCACAGGCGCAGACCAAGACCTATGAACAAACCAAAAAGCGTTTCGATTCCCAAGGCAAACGCTTCGATAGCCCCTACGCCAAATCTCGCACGGGCGCGACATCACTTTCCCGCGAAAGTAATAGCACGCCTAAGGCAAGCACTACTTCGGCCAATAGCGCGAACAAGTTCCGCTCGAATTACGCCAAGGACAGCAGTTTCCGTAATTCCAGCACCCGCACGACTCGCAGTGTGCGCCGTGGTAAGTAAGTTAAGCCAGTAACACGTTTGAATCTAAAGGATTTCCCATGACACTATTTCAGGATTTCGGTATCACACCAGAGCTACTCACCATACTGGCCATCGATTTAACTATCGCAGTTATCCTCTTGACGCTTATGCGCTATTTGCAGGGCTGGAGCGTGAGAGTAAATTCAAGTAAGGAGCTTGCCGAGCGTGATAATTTTGCCTTTGGCATTAGCACAGCGGGCGCCGTTGCCGCTCTAGGCATCGTACTAACAGGTGCAATCACCGGCGCTGCAGCACACTCCTATCTGATAGAAGCCATCGGCGTTGCCAGCTACGGTTTATTTGGACTGGTGCTGATTAAATTTGGCCGTTTTCTACACGATAAAATTGCCCTAAATGAGATAAATAAGAATCAGCAGATCATTAACGGCAATCTCTCGGTCGCGATTGTTGATGCCAGCGCCGCCATTGCTACCGCCATCATTATTCGCGCCGTACTACTGTGGGCCGAAGATTTAACGCTTAATACCTTTATCGCGATTTTCAGCGCCTTCATCATTTCACAGCTAATGCTAGTGCTATTAACCCGCTTCAGAGAAAACCGTTACGCCAGCCGTAACCAAAACACTTCTATGCAAAAAGCATTTAGTGAAGGCCAAATTGCAGTTGCAGTCCGTCATGCTGGTTATATGATTGCCATGGCGCTTAGCTTTAACGCCGCGAGTCATTTCATCATCTTTAGCCCTACGGCCTATATGACCAACTTAGTGGGCTGGTTAGTGTTTTCTATTCTGATGCTTATCGTACTGACTGTACTGCTGTTTATTGTGAAAAAGCTGGTTCTGGCTCGCATCGATCTCGCCGATGAAGTGGAAAAACAAAACAATGTCGGGATTGCTGCGGTTGAAATGGCAATCAGTATCGCCATTGCGATGATCCTTGCAGCCCTAATGGCATAGACCATGGTGGAAGCGCAAATCAATCAGCAGAAGGCTGCTTCACGCCGCCTGAGCTGGTTCGATGATGTACTGTTACTCGGGATTATGGCTGTGCTCGCGGGCTGCGGCCTTATCTACGAATACCTGTTATCCCATTATGCAGGCCGGATCTTAGGTGCCCTAGAAGCCGCGATTTACACTATGATCGGCCTAATGATCGTTTCTATGGGACTTGGCGCTTTTGCCGCCCGTAAGATTAAAGATGCCTTTACAGGCTTTGTGGTGTTAGAACTCAGTGTTGCCCTGTGTGGCTCGCTGGCGATTCTGATTACCGCTGCAGTCATCGGTTTTGGCCAACAACTCCCCTTGATACTGGCAAGCTCCCTTGGTTTACCACCAGATCAACTTCCCAATGGCGGCATGATTGCTAAGCTTCAGCACTTAAGTGAACACTTACCCTATGTCTGGGGCGTTATCTTAGGATTGATGATCGGCATGGAAATCCCGCTCATCGCCCGTGTCAGACAATCCCTATCAGAAGCCCATCTTCTCCACAATGCGGGCACCATTTATGGCGCCGATTATATTGGCGCAGGTATTGGCGCCGCGATTTGGGTCACTTTAATGCTGAGCCTCGATATTCAGCTGGCAGCAGCTCTTACCGCCAGCTTTAATCTGCTTGCAGGCTTTGTCTTTATCTGGCGTTTTTGGCCGCAAATTAGCCGCCCAAGATTACTGTTAGCGGGACATGGGATTGTGAGTGGCATACTGCTGCTGTTAGTCATGCACGGCCCAAGTTGGGAGCAGGAGATGAATAACCTGCTCTACAAAGACAAAGTGGTGTACTCAAAAGCCACACGCTTCCAACAATTAACCTTTACCGAGCGCTTGCGTGGTAATGGTTTAGCGCCTGTTTATTCCTTATATATCAATGGCCGTTTACAGTTCTCAAGCCTCGATGAACATATCTACCACGCATTTTTAGTCCATCCGACGTTGGCTGCCAGTGCGCGCCACAACAAGGTACTTATCATCGGCGGCGGTGATGGATTGGGTTTACATCAAGTGCTGAAATGGCAGCCTGAAGAAGTCACACTGCTTGATTTAGATGCCGATCTCGTGTCGCTATTTAAATCACCAAGCCCTGATATGCCGCTGCGTTTAGGTCAGGCGCTTATTGCCTTAAATGGCGATGCCTTTAATGACCCAAGGGTTAAGGTTATTCACGATGATGCCTTTAATGGCGTTGATAAGCTGATTGCCGCTGGCAACAAATACGATGCCATCATCGTGGATTTACCCGACCCTAGTCATCCTGACTTAAATAAGCTCTATTCGGATTATTTCTATCGTAAGCTTAAAGAATTGATGAGTAGCGACGGCGCGATAACGGTTCAATCCACCTCGCCCTACCATGCGCAAAAGGCCTTTATCTCGGTGGGCAAAACCCTCGAGGCAGCGGGTTTTAAGGTCAATCAATATCACCACAATGTGCCAAGCTTTGGCGAATGGGGCTGGAGTATCGCCACCTTAAGCGGACAAGATGCGAAACATCGCCTAGGGAATTTAGCTATGTTACCTATCCAAGATGACTGGTTGACCATTGGGCTAGTTAAAGGCGCATTCGAGTTTCCGGCCAATTTCTATCAGGATGCCAGCGCGATAAAAGTCAATGAATTAGGGTCGCAGCAGCTGTATCAGTACCATTTAAAGGCATGGTCAGAAACCGAAGGACTGGATCTTTTTTAAAGGATTAAGATAGTACTTGACATATTATGTCTCGATGCTATCTTTGAACTAAGACATAATATGTCAATAAGGACAAATATGAATATTCATACTCTTGCGAATCATCTTAATAGCCTTGGTAATAACAGCCAAACGGGTTTCCAATTCGATTGTTACCCCATTGGCGGCGAAGTCGAAGTGTTGCAAGTGAATGTGGTCGGCCGTGAAGAAATCCCAGTGTTTGTATCGGTAACGGATAACCAAATCCTCTGCATCAGTTATCTGTGGGGCGAGAATGAAGTCAACCAGGAACGTCGCAGCGAAATGTTTGAAACCATGCTCGAACTAAACATTCCTATGCCACTGTCAGCCTTTGCAAAAATTGATGACAAATATGTGGTTTACGGTGCGTTGTCACTGCAATCGAGCATGCAGGAGATAGAGCAAGAATTAGCAGTCTTATCCGATAACTGTTTAGAAGTTATCGATGAAATGGTCGATTATCTGAAATAAGGAGCCACATCATGGGCATTCTGAATAAAATTTTAACAGCGTTCCGCGGTGGTGCCACCGAAGTTGGCCAAAGCATCGTAGACGCAAACTCAACGCGCATTTTCGAACAGGAAATCCGTGACGCCGAAAAACACTTAACTAACGCTAAGCGCGAACTGACCGACGTGATGGCGAAAGAAATGCAAGCCAGCCGTGAGGTTGATCGCCTGAAACGCTCTATCGTCGAGCACGAAGGCTATGCAACTCAAGCGTTAGATAAGGGCAATGAAGCCTTAGCTATCGAAGTAGCTGAAAAAATTGCACAGCTGGATCAAGAACTTGCCGAGCAACAAGCGGCTAACGATAGCTTCAGTGCCCACGCTCTGCGCCTTAAAGATTTAGTGAAGAAAACCGAGCGTCAACTGTCTGATTATCAGCGTCAGTTAAGCATGGTTAAAACCACTGAAAGCGTGCAAAAGGCGACAGCAACCATCACAGATTCTTTTGCCTCAAGCAATTCTAAACTGCTGAACGCTAAAGATTCATTAGAGCGCATCAAGGCACGTCAGCAACAGTTTGATGACAGACTAAAAGCCGCCGAAACCTTAGCCGAAGAAAGCAGCGATAAATCACTGCAGGCTAAGTTAGCCGAAGCCGGTATTGGTGAGCAAAAATCGAATGCCAATGCCGTGTTAGAGCGCATCAAGGCACGTAAAAGTTAATCAATGATTGACCTTATGCCGAGCATCAATGGGACCGTCACCCTGTTGAGCTCGGCTTTTTTGTTTAAGTCATCGTTTCGATTACAGGTAAGTCATTTCCCCAAGCACACGCGTTATTAGGAGTCAGCATGGGATTTTTCAATAGTATTTTCGGCAAAAAAGCCCCGCCAGCGCGCGAGCTTAATCATCCCTCTGCGCTGCAAATCGGCGATATGATTTCCATCGACAACAGTTTTGCCCTGCCGCCCCAATTACGCGGCCAACAGCTTAAAGTCGAAGCCATCAATACCTATGAATTCGAGCGTAGCCAGCACTGTGAATGGGTACTGAAAGGTCATGGAAACGACACCCTATTTTTAAGTATTGAACAGGATGATGAAGCCTATTTGGCTTTCTCGATTAAAATCAGCCGCGCTCAAGTTGAGCAGATTTTCGATTTAGACCAGTTCAGCACACTGTTTGATGAACAGGGCGCACAACTTAACACCTTGGCATTATCGCCCCAGCTTGCCGAACAGTTAGAACAATGGTTAGGCGCTAACTATCACCAAGTCACCTTTGCCCTCTTTGGATATTTTCACCGTGAAGATTACCGCGGCCTTAAGCCACCGCAGGATGACCATGGCGCAACTGGTGAGCCCTTTGAGTATTACTCATTGCTTGACGATGAAGAGCGCCGCGCAGTTGAGGTTGAAGTCTATGAAGGCGGCGAAACCGATGTAGTTTTGACCCTGTATCGCCCACTTTCGGATATCCGCGACTATTGGCCAGCCAAGGCATAAGATAAGTAAGATAAAGTGCGTGACTCGCACTTTATCGCCTTAGCCATTACAATCCCAATAGAGCAAGCTTGATATAACAAATTGAAAGCAATAGGTAATACCTAATGAGCAAAACGAAACACCCACTTCCCGAACAATGGCTGAAGAACCAGCAAGCCGCTAAAGCGACGCAGGTGGCATTCGATCTGGATGAAAAGTTCCAATATTCTATCCGTAAAGCGGCGCTCGATGCGGGTGTGAGTCCCTCAGACCAAATTCGCACCATTCTGGGCTTAAGTGTGTCTAAACGTCCTACTCGCCCTCGCCTAACCGTCTCGTTAAATGCCGACGATTATGTGCAACTCGCCGAAAAATATGGTCTGAGCGCCGATGCCCAACTCGAAATAAAGCGGCGTGTTCTCGAAGATTTAGTTCGCTTTGTCGATAAAGATTAATCCTTTGCTCAAGCAGTATTTGTCTGGTTTTGGGCTCTCACTTTAAGTCAGTTTTGATCAACACAAGTCAATTGAAACGTACAAATTTCATCACCCATTCTTCGCAGGAGACGCGAACTTAATACAGAGGAATATTGCTCAGCATGTCAGATAAAAATGGTTGGTCAGTCCGCAACTTAGCTACGCCATCACCCTTCGAATTTGCCATGATGTTGCTGTCATTGCTATCCGTCGTCTTAGTGTTAGTGATGACCTTTGGTCACCTTGATGGCGAAACCAACCGTCTGCTATTTTTTATCGATACCAGTATATGCCTCATTTTTTTGGCTCACTTTTTTGTTGGCCTTTTTCGTTCACGGGATAAACGCTTTTACCTTCGCCACCACTGGATTGATTTCGTCGCCAGCATTCCCGCCATCGAGGCGCTGCGTATTGCTAGGGTGTTTCAGATTTTACGGGTGATACGGCTTATCCGCATGAGCCATGCCTACCTTATCCCACTGATAAAGCAGCGCAAACAAACCACACTCGCAAGCCTCTTAGTCTCCATGGTGACCATACTCACCTTCGCCTCTATCTTAATTTTGATTGTGGAAAACGGCGCTGAAGGGGCCAATATTCAAACCGCTGAGCAGGCCATTTGGTGGGCGTTAGTGACTATATCGACCGTGGGTTATGGGGATTATTATCCGGTCACTACCTCGGGGCATATTATCGGTGGCGTGGTGATTGTCAGTGGCGTGAGCTTTTTCGGGGTGATCACAGGTTATATGGCCTCAGTGTTTGTCTCACCCGATGATAATGAGCACCATCAACGTAATGAGGCCCACAAGGCCGAAATCAAATCGGAATTAGAACTGGCGCTCGCTCGCATGGAAGCTAATCAAAGGCAGATGGAGCAGAATCAGGCGCAAATCCTCGCGCAAATTGCCGAGCTTGAAAAAGCCCTAAGCAATAAAAAATAGAAGATAGAGAAGACTAGGAGCAAGCTTTGATTCAAATGCGATTTGCTCCCAGTCTCCAAATTGATGATTACCAATAGGTGGATTGAGACAATGCGTTTTGTCTTGAAGCTTCCATGGCAAATAAAAGGCTTTGCTGCTTAGCGTCGAGCCACTCTTTTAGATCAAGCCCTGTCGCATCAGCTGCCAGTTGCAATTCGCGATAGCAAGCCAAGGTCTTAATGCCTAATGCTAAATCCTGCCAAGGCGTCCTAAAGGCATCCCGCGACTTTGCCTCATATAAGAGCCCATAGGCCTGACCGACCTGCATACTCTCCTCAAGGACTGAAGCGCAGTTTAAGTAATCTGTCAGGCTCATTTCAGCGTCCTTTGGCATCGCTTCAATAATCGCCTGCCACGAGGCTTGCTGCGCAGCATTGGCATGGTAGCGCAAACCTTGATCCTTCGAGAAACCAATATGCCCCGCACTCACGTCTAGCAGAATATCAACCAGCTTAAGTTGCAGCTGGCCGTAATCCAGCAACTGCCATAATGCGCTCAGACGCCCAGCAAGGTTAAGTTCATTTAGCTTATATTGCAGTTGGTTGACTAACGCGTTGCGCTCATCGAGTCGGTTCAATAGGCACTTTTGGCTGCCAAGTAACGCCGTTAACGCTTGGGCTACTTCAATAAAATCCAGTTGCTGCTCGATAAGCGTAAATTGCTTAAGCAATGCTTCGGTTCCCAATTCAAACTGAGTTAAGGTCATTCGCAGCAAACGAACACAGGCACGCATCCGCCACCAAAGGGCAACACTAGCCTCTAAATCCTGCTCTTCGGCTATCATGGCTTCGAGTAACTGCCAACGCTCAAGTGCCGTTTCGAGTAGCACTTGACAGGTGGCCGTTAAATCCTGCTGATGTGGCTGATGGAGATTGACATCTAAGGGGACTGGTAAAGGTAAAAATTCGAGGGCACTTAAGGTTAACGGCTTGGACTGGCCAGCTAAGCGATAACCACGCTGCGCTTTACTCGCCTTACCTAATCGCACAGGCACCTTTTGAGCAATTTGATCGGCGAGTAACAATAATGCCTTAGCATCACCACTTAATAGCTCAAATTCGAGCTCACACAAAGCCTCTTGCTGGCCAGAAGCGCGAATATCACCAATATCCAATGCCACTTCAATCAGTGCATCGGCAATAGTCACGTGCCAAGTGCGGCGGTAAAAATCCGTGTGAAACACACATTGCAATTCAGCTTGAACGGCGGCTAAATCGGCATCCGTTGGCCAAATTTCTTGAGGGAAAAGTGATAAATTCGGGAAATCGCCTTCAATAGTCACATTATATTCTGGGCGTGAATGGATACCGCCAACCACCTTACCTGCGGTTTTAATCGTCTGTTCTTTATGGTCATCGTAGCCACGCACCCTGAGACCCATGTCCCAATGACGCAGCTGTAACTTGGGAGTATCAAAATAGCCGTTCGCCAAACGGCGCATTCCCTTAGGAGTTGCCCCCATTAAGCTATCTAATTCATTTATAATGTTTTCTTGAAATATTGGCAGGAAAAATAGTTTTAATTCGATCTCAGCACTCATTGCACAACCGCTCACTTTGTCATCAAATATTCATCGATGCGTCATTTTTCATTCATAATGTCACAAATGTGTCATAAAAATCCCGTAGGATTTACTTTCGAAGTTGGTATATAACCCGTTAAAATAATGCTGTGATTTTTTCCGAAAAAAACACAGTTTCAATATGCGGACGCATAGGTTAACATGCGCCCGCTTTTTCCAATCATGGAACAATCTAAATAGGTAAACGGCAATGCCAGTAAACTCTATTTTGGGCGTGTTTGCAAAATCGCCAATTAAGCCTCTGCAAGAGCACATGGACAAGGTATACGATTGTGCATCGTTACTGGTTCCCTTTTTCGAAGCCACTATCACAGGCGACTGGGATGGTGCAGTTCAACTACGTAAGCAAATCAGTTTAGCGGAAAAGCAAGGTGACTCACTCAAACGTGAAATTCGCCTCACTCTGCCAAGCGGTCTGTTTATGCCAGTTGAGCGTACTGATTTATTGGAATTACTGACTCAACAAGACAAAATCGCAAACAAAGCAAAAGATATTTCTGGTCGTGTTATCGGACGTCAATTGCTTATCCCTCAGGTCATGCAAGTCCCCTTTATTGCCTATCTACAACGTTGTATTGACGCAGTAGGTCTTGCAAAACAAGTGATTAACGAACTCGACGATCTGCTTGAAGCAGGTTTCCGTGGTCGTGAAGTCGACTTAGTGGCCAAAATGATCAACGAACTCGACATCATCGAAGAAGATACTGACGATCTGCAAATTCAATTACGTCGTCAACTCTTTGCACTGGAATCAGAACTGAATCCAGTCGATGTGATGTTCCTCTACAAAACAATTGAATGGGTCGGTGGTCTTGCCGATCTGGCCGAACGAGTTGGCTCACGTCTAGAGTTGATGTTAGCTCGCGTTTAATCAATAAGGTTATCAAGGTATCAATATGGTTGATGCAGGAATGGAGGTGGCTAACGTCTTAGTCACCAGTGGGCCATGGCTTATCGCCGTTGCCGCCGCATTTGGTTTTCTCATGGCTTGGGGTATTGGCGCGAATGACGTTGCTAATGCGATGGGAACCTCTGTAGGTTCAAATGCCATTACGATCAAACAAGCGATCATCATCGCGATGATCTTCGAATTTGCTGGCGCCTATTTGGCGGGTGGTGAAGTAACGAGCACAATCCGTAACGGGATTATCGACTCTAGCTACTTCACTGAGGTACCAGAGTTACTGGTATATGGCATGATTGCCTCGCTATTAGCGGCCGGTATCTGGTTAGTGGTTGCGTCAGCCCTAGGTTGGCCAGTATCGACCACTCACTCTATCGTGGGTGCCATCATCGGCTTCGCTTCTGTGGGTGTTGGCAGTGAAGCAGTTGCCTGGGAAAAGGTTGGCGGTATTGTTGGTTCGTGGATTATCACCCCAGCGATCTCCGGCTTTATGGCATTTATCCTTTTCCAAAGCACGCAAAAGCTGATTTTCAACACCGATGATCCATTAGCTAACGCTAAACGTTATGTCCCATTCTACATGGCGTTTGCAGGCTTTATCATGTCACTAGTGACTATCCTTAAGGGTTTGTCACACGTAGGTATTCACCTAAAAGGTTCAGAAGCTTACCTATTAGCTGGCGCGATTGCTGTGGTAGTAGGTATCTTCGGTAAGATTGCAATTTCTCGCCTGAAAATGAGCGAAAACGCATCTCACAAAACCATGTACGCCAACGTTGAAAAAGTGTTTGCGATTCTCATGATCCTGACAGCATGCTGTATGGCCTTCGCCCACGGCTCAAACGATGTAGCAAACGCGATTGGTCCATTAGCCGCCGTTGTCTCTGTTGTTAATAGTGGGGGTGTTATTGCGTCTAAATCAGCACTCGTTTGGTGGATCCTGCCTTTAGGTGCCGTGGGTATCGTAATGGGTCTGGCGATTTTCGGTAAGCGCGTGATGCAAACCATTGGTAAAAACATCACTCACTTAACGCCAAGCCGTGGTTTCGCCGCTGAATTAGCAGCCGCTTCTACCGTGGTTATTGCTTCTGGTACTGGTTTACCTATCTCTACCACCCAAACCTTAGTCGGTGCGGTATTAGGTGTGGGTATGGCCCGTGGTATCGCGGCAATCAACATCGGTGTAGTACGTAACATTGTGGTTTCATGGGTTGTGACTCTGCCAGCAGGTGCTGGTTTGTCGATCATCTTCTTCTTTATGATTAAAGGTATCTTTAACTAAGAAGCCCAGTCATGGCAGCAATGTCATGTAAACTCGCTAAAACAGGAATTGCGCGCATGGATGCTGCAAAGTTGAGGGAAGTCTATGACTTCCCTCTTGCATTAAAGGGGCCAAATCCCTAGCATGTGTTCACTATTTCGTTGATGAGAAAACAAAAGTGTTAAGAATCCTGACCCTACTTGGAATGATGTTACTTTCTCCCAACCTGTTGGCCGAAGGTCAACCACGCTATATCTCCGATAACGTCTTTCTTTACATTTTGAATGGCCCAGGTACTGAGTACCGCATTCTTGGCTCTATTGAAGCGGGTCAACCAATCACCCTGCAGGGCGAATCCCAGGGTGACTACTCTAAGATTGTCGACCACAAAGGCCGCGAGGGTTGGATCCAAACCAACCTGATTAGTGACACGCCAAGCTTCCGTGAACAAGTGCCAACCTTAACCAATGAGCTGGCTACAGTTAAAGCAAAGCTGGATGAAGTGCTAAGCACTAAGGATGACGGTGTCGATCAAGTGGCTGAGCTTCAAAGCAAAGTCAGTGAACTTGAATCAACCTTAAGCAAAACGGTAAAAGAACGCGATAACCTAAAAGTAGCCGCAGATCGCAGCGCCGATGAAGCACGTTATGCCATGTGGCGCGAAGGCGCAGTACTCGGTGGCATTGGCTTATTATTAGGCGTCTTATTGGTTTACATCCCAAGACCGCAACGCCGTAATAAAAAACGTTGGATGTAATTTTAGCGCCCCCCCTAATGTTTTAAAGAAAAGCCAGTGTTTTCAAACACTGGCTTTTTTGTCAATTGCGCGTTACATCTCGCTCTCAACCCTGCAATTAAACAATCTTCACAATCTTTCACACTATAGTGTTGTTGGTCACATTTTGAATGTATAATCTGCGCGCGCAAAGCCTCATATTGTATACAAAATATCAAATGCGTTTAGCGCCCCCATTTCTGTTTCAACAATAATGCCCAACTTAACAGGCCAAGATGGAAGCGATTACTATGTTCAAAGCGAGTGAAGTGCTGGCAGGCCGCTACGATTCTGCCAATCTCGACGAACTGTTCCAAGCAATCACCGACAACTACATTGTCGATGAAGAACAATACTTGTCAGAGCTGATCAAACTAGTGCCTTCAAGTGATGAAGCCATTGAGCGCGTCACCCGTCGTGCCCACGAACTGGTCAATAAAGTTCGTCAATTCGATAAAAAAGGGTTAATGGTTGGCATCGACGCCTTCCTGCAGCAATACAGCCTAGAAACTCAGGAAGGTATTATCCTGATGTGTCTGGCAGAAGCCCTGCTGCGTATTCCTGATGCGGCTACTGCCGATGCTTTAATTGAAGACAAGCTGTCTGGCGCTAAGTGGGATGAGCATTTAAGCAAGAGTGACTCGGTACTGGTTAACGCTTCGACCTGGGGTCTGATGCTGACGGGTAAAATCATCAAACTCGATAAAAAAATCGATGGTACCCCAAGCAACCTGCTAAACCGCTTAGTTAACCGTTTGGGTGAGCCTGTTATCCGCCAAGCCATGATGGCAGCGATGAAGATCATGGGTAAACAATTCGTCCTTGGTCGCACCATGAAAGAAGCGCTCAAGAACAGTGAAGACAAGCGTAAGTTAGGCTACACCCACTCCTACGACATGTTAGGTGAAGCGGCATTAACCCGTAAGGATGCCGAGAAATACTACAACGATTACGCCAATGCGATCACAGAACTGGGCGCACAAAGCTATAACGAAAACGAATCTCCACGCCCAACGATTTCGATCAAACTGTCGGCATTGCACCCACGTTATGAAGTGGCCAATGAAGACCGCGTGCTGACCGAACTTTATGAAACCGTTATTCGCCTGATCAAACTGGCGCGCGGTTTAAATATCGGTATTTCTATCGACGCCGAAGAAGTTGACCGCCTCGAGCTGTCACTCAAACTGTTCCAAAAACTGTTTAACTCTGAAGCCACTAAGGGCTGGGGTTTACTGGGTATCGTAGTTCAAGCCTACTCTAAGCGCGCCCTGCCAGTACTGGTATGGTTAACGCGTCTAGCGAAAGAGCAAGGCGATGAAATCCCAGTGCGCTTGGTAAAAGGCGCTTACTGGGACAGCGAGCTGAAATGGGCACAACAAGCTGGCGAAGCCGCTTACCCACTTTATACCCGCAAAGCCGGTACCGACGTTTCTTATTTAGCCTGTGCCCGTTACCTGTTATCAGACGCAACCCGTGGCGCGATTTACCCACAATTTGCAAGCCACAACGCACAAACCGTTGCGGCGATTTCCGATATGGCCGGTAACCGTAACCATGAGTTCCAGCGTCTGCACGGCATGGGACAAGAGCTGTACGACACTATTCTGTCTGAAGCTGGCGCGAAAGCCGTACGTATTTATGCCCCAATCGGTGCCCATAAGGATCTGCTGCCGTACTTAGTACGTCGTCTGCTTGAAAACGGTGCCAACACCTCATTCGTACACAAACTGGTTGATCCTAAAACCCCTATCGAGTCTTTAGTGGTTCACCCACTGAAAACCCTGACAGGCTATAAAACCCTGGCTAACAACAAAATCGTATTACCTACCGACATCTTCGGTAGCGATCGCAAAAATTCCAAGGGATTAAACATGAACATCATTTCCGAAGCTGAGCCTTTCTTCGCGGCATTAGATAAATTCAAATCGACCGAGTGGCAAGCGGGTCCTCTGGTTAACGGTAAAACTTTAACTGGCGAGCACAAAACCGTTGTTAGCCCGTTCGATACCACCCAAACCGTGGGTCAAGTGGCCTTCTCTGACAAAGCCGCAATAGAGCAAGCTGTTGCCTCTGCCGACGCCGCCTTTGCCACTTGGAGCCGCACCCCAGTTGAAGTGCGCGCCTCTGCTCTGCAAAAACTGGCTGACTTGTTAGAAGAAAACCGCGAAGAGCTGATTGCCCTGTGTACCCGTGAAGCGGGCAAGAGCATTCAAGACGGTATCGACGAAGTACGCGAAGCCGTAGACTTCTGCCGTTACTACGCAGTACAAGCTAAAAAATTAATGGCACAACCAGAACTGCTCCCAGGCCCAACGGGTGAGTTAAACGAACTCTTCCTCCAAGGTCGCGGCGTGTTCGTCTGTATCAGCCCATGGAACTTCCCATTAGCCATCTTCTTAGGTCAAGTGTCTGCTGCGCTGGCGGCGGGTAACACTGTCGTGGCTAAACCTGCAGAGCAAACCTCTATTATCGGTTACCGCGCAGTGCAATTAGCTCACCTTGCGGGTATTCCAAGCGATGTGCTGCAGTTCCTACCAGGTACGGGTGCAACTGTGGGTAGCGCACTGACAAGTGATGAGCGCATCGGCGGCGTGTGTTTTACTGGTTCTACCGGTACTGCAAAACTGATTAACCGTACCCTAGCAAACCGTGAAGGCGCAATCATTCCGTTAATCGCCGAAACTGGCGGTCAAAACGCTATGGTGGTTGACTCTACTTCTCAACCAGAACAAGTGGTTAACGATGTCGTTTCTTCATCATTCACCAGCGCGGGTCAACGCTGCTCGGCGCTGCGTGTACTCTTCCTGCAGGAAGATATCGCAGACCGCGTTATCGATGTACTGCAAGGTGCGATGGACGAGTTAGTGATTGGTAACCCAAGTTCAGTGAAAACGGACGTAGGCCCAGTTATCGATGCGACCGCGAAGGCGAACCTCGATGCCCATATCGACCACATCAAGCAAGTTGGCAAGCTAATCAAGCAAATGCCACTGCCAGCAGGCACTGAAAACGGCCACTTCGTGTCACCAACCGCTGTTGAAATCGATTCAATCAAAGTGCTTGAAAAAGAACACTTTGGTCCAATCCTGCACGTGATCCGTTACAAGGCGTCAGAGCTTAGCCAAGTGATCAACGAAATCAACAGCACTGGCTTTGGTTTAACCTTAGGTATCCACAGCCGTAACGAAGGCCATGCCCTCGAAGTCGCTGACAAGGTTAACGTAGGTAACGTATACATCAACCGTAACCAAATCGGCGCGGTCGTTGGCGTACAACCTTTCGGCGGCCAAGGCCTGTCGGGCACAGGTCCAAAAGCCGGTGGTCCACACTACTTAACTCGCTTCGTGACTGAAAAGACGCGCACTAACAACATCACCGCTATTGGTGGTAACGCGACGCTGCTGTCACTGGGTGATAGCGACGCCTAAGTCCTAAAGACTTATTGATAAAAAAAAAAGCCAGACTCAGTCTGGCTTTTTTATTGGGTAATGAATACTTATAGCTAAATTCAATTCGAGCAATGAGCACAGAAATCAGCGGCACCCTGAACTTTTCTGCCGTTAAACTTTCAGTCGTGGCTTCTTTTTCATCCTCTGAGACTTTCTCTGTCTCAATTTCAGGCCAGTAGCTTCGGTAATGGTTCGTGGAGCCAATAGGCGGCATCATGGTTTCTAGCTATCGTATTCCCTCATTGCCTGCCGCAGGACTTTGCACTGTTACACCAGTGACTCGCCGTGAATACGTCCCTGTAGGCTCTACTAAAACATCCATGTTTTAGAAGGTCACTGGCGCAACAATGCTTGATTTGGTGCCACCATTGATAGTCGAGTAATGCCAGTCCTGACCTTATATCTTGATGCTCTAGAACACCCCGCCAAGCTGACACTATTTTCTTCAACGACCTGCAGTTATTTAGAAAAGGTTCGATGAATTTCCGTGACAAAGAGTTAACTTCTCACATCGTAAGGTTTTATGCATGTCCCATCTTTTATTTGGAACAAGTTTAACTAACTGAAATTAGGAACCTTTCTCGGCTTTAAAATTAAAATACCACGCCAAAATATTTCTTGGTAAATAAGGTCTCGTTTTTTCCATATAATAAAGTTGTTATAACCAGATAGAGGTTAATTCTAAGTTCATGTAAGATTTAAGTTATTTTTTCGCACCACTCCCCCCATCTCATTACACTCTGGATTTTTTTGGAAGTGTGGGGAATATACTGTTATGACGTTCGGTGGAAAATGAAGAATAAAAAAACCTCAAAAAGTTCATTGGTAGTGGGCCTAACTCCTGACAGTTACAAAGTTTCGGATCTAAGGATGACTAAACCAACATTTCACTATGCCAAAGGTGGAAATGGGTCAATGCTGGTGCAAGACATCGACACTATTAAACTTAATCGCTCGCGCAACATTAGCTATTTTGTTCCAAACAACATCGGTATGTTGATGAGTGTCAGCACCAAAGCTTCAACCCATGCGAAAGAAATTTATGAACGTAAGTTTAAAAGCCCAAATTATGAATTAGATGTAACAAAACTATCTGGGAATAAAAAAGAGGCTATAGATGCTATTTCTTCAGATGTTTACGATTATGTCGAAGAAATCCAAACTGCAATTGTTTTTGCTTACACGGCACTAGAAGCTTTTGCCAATCTAAGTATTCCACAAAATCATGTTTATCAAGCTGCAAAAAACTCAAAAGGTATTACTGAGTCATACGATAAAATCGCAATTGAACGTTGGCTTAGTCTGAAAACTAAGATTAAACATATACTTCCGGAAGTCTACAATGCGACAAGTGTTGAAAAACAAAAATGGTGGGGACAGTTCGTAATCTTGGAAGAGTACCGAAATGAGATTATCCATCAAAAATCTATTGGTGCTACAGAGTTCTACAAATCGTATTTCAAAGATTCAATCTTTAATATTATTAACTGTGTAGAACCTGTTATCTCTTTTTTCTATATTACTCATCAGAATAACGGTAAGACCAACGAGGTTTGGCCCTGGTTAAATGGACACGCAGATATTCCGTCAATGGAATTTGAACAGAGCCGATTTGAAGTCGTTGGGAATGTTCATCAAGGCTGTAAGAAATAGCTATAACCAACGCCTCAAGAGGGACTGTTAACGCGTGGTGTTTCCTGCCTCATTGGGCAACGGTGGCGATGGTTGTTGAGAAAAGAAGCAGGCACTGAACTTTGGGGATTAATAGCTCACACAGTTGTGACAGAAGTTCACCCTCCCCTCGGAGTTGCCGCAGGGCATTTGCGTTCGTTGCGTGAGCGAGGCATGGATGCCGAGATAGCGTCAGTCGAATCAGGGACGAGCGTCTGACGCGGTAGCATAAGGACGCTTAATGCCCAAGGGGCTTTCAATTCCGCAAGGGGCGGCAAGGGAGATCCAAGAGGGAATTGCTGTTGATCCCCTCTTGGTCGGGTGTGGGGTGAAGCCCCACGACGTTGATTCACCTCGGCCGCAGGCCATGATTCGAAATTAGTGGTTCAACCTTAACGCACTTTGCTAACTCACTTACCTGACAACAATTTCCCCAAAAACTGATTCCACTAAGCAAGAGGTTTCAAAACCCATGTGAGCGGCTTCAAAATGTGAATAGGTGAGATTTGAAAGCGGTATGAGGGGATTGCGCCTAAGAGATAAAAACCTTCATAATCGCTATTCAATTAATCGATTTTTTACTTTCTCAAAGTCACTTTTTCAAAGTCACTTGCTCAAGGTTACTATGACATTCTCGCCATTAGATATTTCTGCATTGACGTGGTTTATCGTGTCCTGGGCAGGCTACACCGCCTTTGCCCGCCGCAAGGCGAAAAACACCGACTGTATAGCCCGCGGCCTGCACAAACACAGAATTTATTGGATGCTCGAATTAATGACCCGCGGCGTAAGGGTAAGCGATGCGGCGCTGCTGGCTAACCTCGAGCGTAATATCGCCTTCTTTGCCTCATCGACCCTTTTAGTGCTTGCGGGGGTGCTGACACTGTTCGCCCAAGTTGAGCGCCTCGAGGCAGTCATTGCCACCATCCCCTACTCGACTCCGCCTAACCATGCCTTAGTACAGGTCAAACTCGCTCTACTTGTGGTGATCTTCGTGATGGCCTTTTTCCAATTCACTTGGTCGATGCGCCAATATGGCTTTGTGAACGTAATGATTGGCGCTGGGCCATTGGACAGCAACGGCGTAAACGATAACCTTAAGGCCTACGCCAGACAAATGGCCACGGTTCAGGATCAGGCCGCCCACTCCTATAACTATGGCCTGCGAGCCTATTACTTTGCCATGGCTGTACTATGTTGGTTTGTGCATCCATTGTTGTTTATTACCGCCAGCCTGTTTGTTGTGATAACGCTTTATCGCCGCGAATTTAAATCCCGCGCCGTTATCGCCATCACTGCAGCTAAAGGGCACCTTAATACCGAATACCAAGGTCGCAGTACAGGTAAAACAGAATAAACTTGATAAGTGCTTGATGAAGCAAGATAGACTTAAAATATCGAGTTAACGATTTGAAAGCATAACATAGGGGCTAGAAGCCCCTATTTTTTTGATTGGTCTTTCTCTCAATACCTGTCACATAGCAAGATTTAGGTTAGATAGGCAATATATTCACTCTACGGCACCATGCTGGGCAAAGTTCGCCCCGAATGTGCACTAATTGAGCCTTTGATACAACACCTGATAGGCCTCACAGTTATCGAGTAAGCTCTGATGTGTACCAGACGCGCTAATTTTCCCCTCGCTGAGTAAATGGATCCGATCCATCTTCGCCATCGCCGTTAATCTGTGGCTTATCATTAGCAGCGTCTTATCCTTAGCAAACTCAAACAATACACTTAAAATCTCTCGCTCGGTGCGTTTATCCAGCCCTTCGGTTGGCTCATCTAGTAGTAGCAGCGGCGCATCACGCAGCAGCGCTCTTGCCACACCAATCCTGCGCTGCTCGCCGCCCGATAATTGCCTCCCCCCCTCACCAATCCACTTATCGAGTGGCTTGTCACCCTCGAGTAAATTGCCAAGTCCGACACGGCGCAGTACCTCAAACATGCGCTCATCGTGAGCGTTACGCTTAAGGCCAGGATTCGCAGGAAGAGCGACCGCAAGGTTGTCCCTCAAGGTGCCCGCAAACAGATAAATTCGCTGACTTACGACAGTCATCGCCTCGCGAAGTGATTGCTCACTGTAATCTGTCAGCAAATGACCGTCCAAATGGATAGTACCGTGCTGCATCTGCCACTCACGGGTAATGAGTGCTAACAAACTGGATTTTCCACAACCGGTTGCCCCAAGGAGCGCAACCTTCTGCCCAGCTTTCACCTCAAGTGATAGCCCTCTTAGGATCGGCTGCTCGGCTCGATAGGCAAAATCAATCCCTTCAATTTGAAGGCTACCAGTGTTGGCCTTTAAGCTACTCTCTTGATTGAATTTAACTGTCGTTTGCTGCTCGGTGATTTCGTTAACCCGCGTTGCCGCAAGTACGCAGCCCGATAGGTGCGCAAAAGCACCCGCGATGGGCGTCAGCATTTCTACGCAGGCCATAGTGGCAAACACGACTAAGGCAAACATAGGCCCAGGCGGAACATCATCCCCTACCCCAGTTGATGCGAGACACAGCATCATCACCAAAGTACCGCCCGTAGCTAAAATCAGCATGGCTTGGCTTAGGGCGGTGATCTTCGCCATGTGTTTTTGGCTATCAAACATTGCCTGCTCGGCGGCATCAAGCTCGAGCCTCAAACGTGCATTTGCGCCAAAGAGGCTAAGCTCTGCTTGCCCTTGAAGCATATCTAGCAGCAGCACACGATAGTGGCGTTTCGAGTCGAGAATATCGCGGCTCGGTTTTTTACCCAGCTGATAAAAGAGCCAAGGCATCACAATCCATACCCCAACCAGTACCAGGCACAGACTGAGTGCTAAGCTCGCATCGAACCAAGAGATAAACAGATACAACAAAGCGGTCATCATTAACGAGGCCGCCATTGGGGTCAGTAGCCTTAAATACAGATGATCTAAGGTATCGATATCCGCCACTAAGCGATTGAGCATATCGGCGCGCCGAAGCCCCTGAAGATTCTCAGCACTTAATGGCAATAACCGCCGCCATGCCCACACCCTAAGTTCGGTAAGGATTTTAAAGGTGGCTTCGTGGGTCGCTAAACGCTCGCCATAGCGACTCGCGGTGCGGGCGATAGATAAAAATCGCACCCCGCCCGCAGGGGTAAAAAAGTTAAAGGCTTCGGAGGTGAGTACTGTTAACCCCGCCACCGCAGTGGCCGACAGGAACCAGCCCGATAGGGATAACAAACCAATGCCCGCCATCAGCGTGATAAGGGTTAGCAACAAGCCGACAACCATCATTAACCAATGGCGAGAAAAGAGCCGAATAAAAGGCAGTAAGACGCTCATTTTGCCTCTCCTTGCGCGTTGTTTTGTGTCTGTAGCTGTGGCTCTGTAGCTATTGCATCACTCGATTCAACGTCCAATGAGACATCGCTAATCGAATCGGCATGGTCGTGCAGCATATTGAGGAATAAGCCTTGCGATGCAGCAAGCTCGGCGAATTTACCTTGCTGAACTATCTCCCCTTGCTCAAGCACTAAAATACTATCCATCTGGTTCAGGGTATCTAATCTGTGGGTGACCACAATGGCCATCTTACCCGCCATAGCCTCATCTAAACTGCTGCTTAAGAGCTGCTCACTGACATTATCGAGACTCGCGGTAGGCTCATCGAGGATAAAAAGTTCAGCCCCTTGCCCAAGCGCTCGAGCTAAGGCGAGGCGCTGAGCCTGCCCCACTGAAAGCTGCGATGCTTGTTCACCGACATCGGCATCTAACCCCAAGGGATGAGCTATGACGAAATCCTTGATATGCGCCTTTTCCAAAAGCGCCCAAATTGCTTCATCGGCAAGTTCAGGATTGGCGAGGCTGATATTGCTGCGCACTGTGCCATGGAATAATTGCGGCTCCTGCCCAAGCCAAGCTAAGTGTTTACGCCACCGCGATAAATCTAAACTTGAAAGCTCAACGCCATTGATTTTTAAGCATCCTTCATAGGGTAAGAATCCTAATAACGCATTGAGCAAACTGGTTTTACCCGCACCGCTAGGGCCCACTAAGGCTAAGTGCTCGCCTTGATTTAGGCTAAAACTAATCGGCCCTAAAAGTCGCTCACCATCAATGCTGAGCACCACAAGGTTTTCCGCTTTGATACTTTCAACGCCATCAATGCATTCACGACCTTGAAGATTCGGCTCTGGGTGCGCTAATAGGGTCATCAAAGCTTCAGCCGCTCCAATAGCCTGCGCCTTAGCATGGTAATGGGTGCCCATATCCCGCAGCGGCTGATAAAACTCGGGCGCGAGAATTAAGATAAACAACCCGATAAAGAGACTAAAGGGCAGCCCCTCATTGGCATTGGGGCCAATAAAGGCGTGCTCGCCGTAGTAACCAAAATCAAGGTGGCCTAAGTAACTGAAACCAAAGTAAACCGCGAGTACAGCAATCGATACTGCAGCAAAAAACTCCAGCACCGCCGAGCTTAAAAATGCCATTCGCAGTACCGCCATAGTGCGGCTTCGAAACTCCTCCGATGCGCTGGCAATATTCTGCAATTCAGCTTCACCACGGAAGAACAGCTTTAAGGTCGCAAGCCCCTTTAGCCTATCCATAAAATGGCCGCTTAATTTGGCTAACGCATCGAAGTTTTTGCGGTTTGCATCGGCGGCGCCCATCCCCACTAACGCCATAAACAGTGGGATAAGCGGCGCCGTGAGCAGCAATATCAGCCCCGCCGCCCAGTTCATCGGGAACACGACGCCAAGGATCAATAAGGGAATAGCAGCAGCCAAAATCATTTGCGGCAAATATCTCGCGTAAAAATCTTGCAGATCATCAACTTGCTCTAACACTATGCTCGCCCAGCTTCCCGCTGGCTTGCCCTTGATAAATGCAGGCCCAAGCTTGGTTAATTTGTCTGTGACCTGATGTCGAATTTGTTGCCTTAGAAGCTTACCCGCCGTAAAACTGGCACGCTCACGGACATAAGCTAGGAATGAGCGCAGTAGCATCAACCCGATAAGAGCGAGTAATTGTGGGAGCAGTTGATTAACACTAAAAGAGGCCGGAGCGGTACCTAGGGCAGGAATTAACTGACTAGAAATAATCACATTATCTAGAATGCTGGCGATAAAATATGCTTGGGCAATCAGTGCTACAGCGCTTAACAGGCCACAAAAAACAGAGAGATTAAGGTAAGGACCACAGGCTTTTTTTTGCGATTTAAGCCAAACCAGCAGGGATTTTTCTAACGACTTATCCATGTTGCTCCATCGAATGCGCGGATCGTATGCAAAATCCTTGAGTCATCACAAGCACAACGAGGGGCTTGTCAGCTGCCAAAAGGTGCGATAGGGACCCAGTATCGCAGGCCAAGCAAATAGATGAAATCCTGTGAGAAACATTTGCTATGCGACTCACAAAAACGAGATAAAGATCAACATATTCATGCCCGTTTAAGGCAAATACTCAGATACCTCATAGAGGAGCTAAAGCCCATTAAGCTTTAGCACCGTATTTCACCAGCACATGCCAGAGTAACTTAAGCTCATGGGCAACCTGAATACGACTGCCTCTGTCTCGCCAGTGCTGCGGCGCCTGGTATAAATCCTGCGAAGCAACACCAAGGGTATAGGCATCAATATATTCATCGATGGCGATGCGACTGGCTAAAGACGGCATGGTCGGCCCGCGAAAATCACTGGGAATTTGCGCCGTATGCAGGCTAAAACCCGCGTGGTACTGAAGCTCAATCTCATATTTATCGCAGAGTTGATTGAGCGTGGCGCAAATATCTGTCCCCCGATAACTAGGATCGACCACCAGCATTGCAATATCATCGGCGAGGGACACATCACCGTGGATCTGCGCCTCAATATAATGATCAAGGTTGGTCGACATCGGCCGCTCAAAACGAGCAAGTAAGGAAGAACTTAACTGATGGCCAAGGTAATGAATGATATGAAGCGGCTTAAAATCTGCCTTACCTAAAGCATAATGACGCTCAAAACTCTCGGTTAATAGCGCCGCCAGAATATCCTCAAAGCAGGCTAACGTGCCCTTCTCTTTAGGATTACGGTAAGAATCAAGATAAGTAAAAGTCGAGCGGGCTAAAACCTGTGAATGGGTAAGAAAATAACAGCTACCAAAACGGGGGGCAGGACCATCCTGCCACATGCTTAAATCGAGTGCCCCGTATTTAGGGCGAGATTTAGTCCCCTGATAAGCATCACCAAAGAGTTGATTTTCCCAGTGATCCCTTGGACCACCGAGTTCGGGGGATAACTGACCGTTTGAAATATGGGTTTCGAATTGACTGCGGTATTGGCCATCACGCAGTAGACCTTCGGCCACGGTTAAGCCACGACTATCGATTCGGTCAGGATGAAAATGCAGCGCAATTCTTCCGCACTCTAACAGCTGTTTGAGGGCTAACTGCATCTCTTCCTTAGGAATATTGGACATCTGCTGCACATTTCTAATCACAGCGATGGCCTGTTCAGTTCGCCCCTTTGCAAGGCGTTCAATATGCTGTAGTGCTATCATCATCCACCTGCTTTGCCGCTTACTATGACTCTGGCTATATCTTGTATTTGCGCAAAAGACTGAGAGTTTAGAAGGTAATTATCGAAACTCAGCACCTAGTTTTGTCCCACGACCAGTCGCAATTTATCGTTTTGATTCTCGCAACCTATTGAGGAGGTTTACTAATTTTACCCCATGATAAAAAAGTTAACAGTCATCTTAGCAACAATTGACTTATTTATTCCTGAATCACGCCAAGATATTAAGATACGCACAATTTAATACCCATTAAAGTGGGATGTTCACAAATCTAAATACGACTAGATAGGCCAAAATACCCGCGAAAACTTGCATTCATTCGGGAGATCATTGAAGATCTTCAAGCCTTTTTCATAGTGTTAAGCCCAAAATGACTCATAGCGTTTCATCAACAACCTCCACAACCTCATCTACAGATACTGAAACAGTGCTGCAATCCACAGCTAAGGCGGATAACGTTGAGGCTGAGCATGGCTGGCATAATGAAATAAGAGCGCAATTCCCAACGCTTAATCAAGAGCTTGATGGCTATCCACTATGTTATTTAGATACTGCGGCCACCAGCCAAAAACCGCAGCAAGTTTTAGACGCGATGGCGCACTATTACGCGCTGGATAATGCCAACGTACACCGCGCAGCCCACCAGTTATCGGCACGATCAACCCTAAATTACGAAAAGGTGCGCGACAGGCTTAAACAATTCATTAATGCCAGTCGCCGCGAAGAGATTATCTTTACCCATGGCACGACTGAGTCCATTAATCTCGTCGCCTTTGGGCTGACACCCGCTTTAACATCTGGCGATATCATCCTAATCGATACCGCCGCCCATCACGCTAATATTGTGCCCTGGCAGGAACTTGCCAAACGCACTGGCGCCGTGATCAAGCCAATTCCCTTAACTCAGGAAGGTCGGCTCGATCTCGATGTGTACCAAGCCCTACTAGCGCTAAAACCTAAGGTCGTTGCCCTGTGCCATGTCTCTAATGCACTCGGTACCTTAAACCCGGTTGTAGATTTAGTTAACGCGGCCAAAGCGAGTGGTGCCATAACGCTTGTCGATGGCGCCCAGGCAGTAGCTCACTTAAATGTGGATGTCGCAGAAATCGGTTGTGATTTCTATGTGTTTTCAGGGCATAAGATGTATGGCCCAACGGGTGTTGGCGTACTCTATGGCCGCTATGAAATAGTAGACACCCTAGTGCCGCTGCTCACCGGTGGTGAGATGATTAAAAGTGTCAGCTTTGATGGCACCGAGTTTGGCAGTTTACCCAATCGCCTCGAAGCGGGCACACCACCTATTAGCGAGGTGATTGGTCTAGGTGCTGCCATTGATTTCTTACAAACAACTCTCACTCCAGAGGTGAGGGCCCATGAGGCTAAGCTTCTACAGTATCTGCAAGACCAGCTAAAAAGCCTTGGGGATGTAAAGCTCTATGCCGCCCATAGCGACAATGTGGGCGCCGTCGCCTTTAACTTAGGTGACGAGCATCATCAGGATGTGGGGATTTTACTGGATCAACAGGGCGTTGCGGTGCGCTGTGGTCATCACTGCGCCATGCCGCTGATGCAAAGCCTAAAGCTTAAGGGCTGCTGCCGTGCATCCATCGGAATTTATACCAACAAGGATGATATTGACCGTTTTATTGCGGCGCTTGGGGCTGTTAAAGAGTTGCTGCTCGGATAGCCGCAGCAACAGTTAGTTATCTCCAAACTTATTCGCTAAAGTCATCCATAAAATTTTTCGCAAAAAATAGGATCCACTATGACGCAGTTATCTCAACCCAATAGCACCCATTTTCACTATCAGGTTGAAGACAACCAAGCCTTACTCACGCGCTTTAAACTGGCGGGTAATTGGCAGGAAAGATATCGTCAAATCATGTTATTAGGCAAAGCCTTGCCCAGTTTAGCTGAGGAGTTTCGCACTCCATCGGCGCGGGTTTTGGGCTGTGAGAGCGATGCTTGGCTTTATCATTATCAGCAAGATGACCTTCATTATTTCCTCGCCGATAGCGATGCTCGCATCGTTAAAGGACTCATCGGCTTACTGCTTAGTGCCTGCCATGGTAAGACAAGTAGCGAAATCCAAGCCTTCGATCCTAATCACTACTTTGCCGAACTGGGGCTTGAGGGACAACTTAGCCCATCGCGTACCAATGGCCTAAATGCCTTGGCTAACGCCATGATAGATAAGGCCAAAGCTTAGGCTTAGTTCTACCTAAGTAAAGCCCAACTCAGTCGATAAATGGGGATTTAATCAAAGACTTCTACGGCATAAGGTAGTATAAAGAAACTACATTTAAGTTAGTCAGTAGAAGGTCCCCTGCCCATGAAGGCAGTTAATCAACATCGTCGAACACTCCTTAAAGGGCTAGGCGCCTTTGGCGGGCTAAGTGCAGTTAGCACATTAGGCACTGCCAGTTTATTTAGCGCCCATGCTTCAGCTGCGACCTCACCAAACAGCACTCGGAGTCACAGGTTATATATCGATGGCCTGTCCTTTCTGCCCGAGGATATCAATGATGTGCTGGCATCGGGCCTCGATGCCTATTTATGTGATATTTCGGCCATAGAAACCCTTACCCAAGCCGATGGCACCCTCAACTATAAACGCACCTATAAAGCCTGTATGGAAAGCATTAAGCAGGCCGCCAAACGTGTCAGCGATAATTCCGACATACTGTTACAAGGACGCTCTGGGCGCGACATTAAACTTGCCCAAGAAAGCCAGCGCACTGCGGTATTCTTTCAAATTCAGGGCGCAGACTGTGTTGAAGAGGATAGCGATGCTAATCAATGGGCGAGAGTCGATGAATTTTACGACCAAGGCTTAAGGGCACTGCAACTTACCCACCACTACGGCAACACCTTCGCAGGCGGGGCGCTGGATAATAACCCCCAAGGCGGGCTTAATTTGCCGCTCACCGACCATGGCCGCGCGCTTATTCATAAGCTTAACAATCGCAATATTTTGGTGGATGTCAGCCACTCAAGTCCACAAACGGCGCTCGATGTCGCCAAAATCAGTCGCGCTCCGATAGTGCAAAGCCATGGCGCGGCGCGCGGTATAGTCAACCATGCCCGCTGCAGCCCCGATGAAGTGATCCGCGCTATCGCCAATAGCGGCGGTGTATTTGGGGTGTTTATGATGAGTTTTTGGCTGACCAATAAAGCCGTGCCGACCATTGATGATTATATTCGCCAGCTCGAATACGTCGCCAAAGTTGGCGGGGTGGATTGCGTTGCCATTGCCAATGATTTTCCCCTGCGAGGTCAGGAAAACCTGCTTGCCCTCAATAACGACAATGCCCAAGGGGTGAAGGAATATCAGGAGTGGTGGTATAGCTTAAGGGCCAAAAAAGTACTGGGATTCGATGCTGAACCTAGGCATGTAGTTATCCCGGAGCTTAATCATATCGAGCGTATGAGTCGCATCGACGATGCCCTCGCTAAGGCACGTTTTAAGGCAACGGATAGGGACAGATTTATGGGCGGCAATTGGCAGCGAGTATTAAACCAAGTCTTGATTTAATGCCAGACAAAAACTTAATCGTAAAACACTGCCAGCCACAGGGTTTCGCCCTCAGTCGAGGTCGAAGCAACCCTATGCCTCTGATTGGGGTCAATGGTTAAGTGATCGCCGGGTTTTAGCTGCACGAATTTCTGCAGGTCACTCCCAGTAATAGCAGCTTCGCAAGTCGCATTTTTGCTAGAAGCTTCTTCGGCATGCGCATACTGAGTTAAGTCGAATTCCAGCGTCGCCTCACCCTTGAGCAGCATCACCCATTCATATTGAGTTTGATCGTACCATTGCCCCGCTGGCGTAGATTGGCCATTTGAGATAATCCGCTCAATTTTAACCGAACCATTGCCAGCGATTTTCTCAAACACTTCTTCGGATAAATCACTTGGCAGCTCGCTAAAAAAATTGCTAACCATAATGGCTCCCTAATCATCCTTAGCTGATGCTGAGTTGATGCTTTGCTAGATCACGCCTTTGTGACGCTGACATATACTGGCCGCTATTGCCTGCAACGGCGGCCTTTCTGCAATAGCCCATTCAACATAAAAGGCTAAAGCGCAAAAGTCGCGATCGTTTTTTGAATTCCGACCACATCGGTGCCGCGCTTAAGTTCTTTAACAAGCGGCTCACTTTGACCCGAGATCCAAATCTTGAGTTCGGTATCCATATCAAAATGCCCCGTGGTTTCCACCTCAAAATGGGTGATGGATTTAAATGGCACTGAATGGTAACTCACCTTCTTACCTGTTAAGCCCTGTTTATCGATAAGAATGAGGCGCTTATTGGTAAAGACAAATAAATCGCGAATCACTTTATAGGCAAGTTTCAATTCTTCCTGCACGCCCATAATCGGGCGCAGCTCTTCGGCAAGCTCCTGTAAATCCACCTCTGAAGCATTACCCAGTAAACCGTCTAATAATCCCATTTTTTATAAACCTCAGGTAAATCCCTTTGCGAAAATTCGCCCTAAAATAGCGGCTCGCCCGTCTTTACGCAACAAGTCCTTTAGGCAGCAAGTCCTTTAAGTAATAAGTATGCTTGAGCAAACTGGCCAATAAAAAAGGGGAGCAAAGCCTAAGCCCTGCTCCCCATAATCGAAAAAACAAATAACTTAATCGATTTTCTGGCCGCGAACCTGACGGTTTTCACCCACGACCATCATCTCGCATTTTGGACAGTCGAAGACCAGCTTAAGTACATCGTTACCGATTTCAAGCACCATAGGATCGGCCTTAATGCCCGGCACTTCCTTAGGACACAGATTGAAGTTAAATCTCAGGCAGTGCTTAGTGATCATTAACGGCACGTCTTCAGTTACGCCGTTTTTCTCGTAGGTATCCTGAATTTCAATCACACCGTGGCGCTGGTAAAACTCTTTGGCCTTCTCGTTCGCTACGTTACCTAAGTAACTTAAATGCTTGAATGGATAAACCGCGTCTTGGTTATATTTCCAAGGTTTAGGACGTTGATAACCTTCAACACGGGCAAACTCTAAGGCCGCCACTGCGTCACGGCGAAGGCCGTTAAGCACAGATGCTGGCAGGAACCAAGGCTGGGCGGTTTCGATACTGATTTTGCGCGCGGTAAAGTCAGTGCTGCCCAGTTTCGATAATTGGGTACGAATGGTTTGCAAGCTTTTTTCACTATCGGTCGCGGGAGTCTTTTCGACCTCAAGCTCAACGGTCGCACTTAGGCCGTACACATCCGTCATAGTTAACGCCACACCCGCAGCGGTGTCGGTTAAACGCATATCGACGCCGATAATGCGTTTAGCTGATTCCTTCGACAGCAGCGCTTCGAATGCTTGGTTGTGGTTGCGATACAAGGTCATACCAACCCGTAAATCCTTTGGCACCTGCAATACATGCAGCTTATGGCCTTCGGCGCGGTTAACTCGTAAGCCTTGCAGTTTATCGTCGGACTGTTTTGCCATCGCATAATTTGGCGGGAAGTAGGCTAAACCGTCACCGTTATTAAATTCGTGGGTCGAACTGACCTGAATAAAGTCCTTACCGATGGCAACTACTTTACCTACGTCTTGGCCGATGTATTTTGGCGAGCGGAAGTCTTTAATCCCTTGGCTACGCTCATTAACGAAGTAATCGGTGCTGCCACGGTTAAAGGTTTTTTCCGGATCCGGAACGAAGGTATGCTCAGTGCGTCCATGGGATGAAGCCACAAATTCAGGGCGGCGCGCCATAATGGCATCGAGCTTTTGACGATAGTGGGCGGTCACGTTTTTAACGTAACTTAAATCCTTAAGACGTCCTTCAATTTTAAAGGAGCGCACACCAGCATCGATCAAGGCTTCGAGGTTGTCGGTTTGGTTATTGTCTTTTAAGGACAATAAGTGTTCGTTCTGGGCTAATACATCGCCTTGACGGGTCTTAAGATTGCCCGGCAGACGGCACATTTGCGAGCATTCACCGCGGTTTGCACTGCGGTTACTGAAAGAATGACTTAAGTTACATAATCCACTGTAGGCCACACAGAGGGCACCGTGGATAAAGAACTCAATTTGCATATTGGTATGGGCAGCAACCTCGCGGATTTGGCTTAGGCCAAGCTCGCGGGCAAGCACCACCTGAGAAAAACCTACCTGCTCTAAGAAGGCAACCTTCTCTGGATTACGGTTGTCCATTTGAGTACTGGCGTGAAGCGCAATGGGTGGCAGATTGAGTTGTAACACCCCCATGTCCTGCACGATAAGCGCATCGGCGCCGGCGTTGTATACATCCCAAATCAGCTTTTCAGCGGTTTCGAGTTCGTCATCCATCAAAATTGTGTTAATGGCAACAAACACTTGAGCATGATACTTGTGAGCGAAAGTACACAGACGGGCAATATCTTCCACGCTGTTACCCGCCGTTGCCCGAGCCCCGAATGCAGGACCTCCGATGTAAACCGCATCGGCGCCGTGACGAATGGCTTCGATACCATAGTCAGCATTTTTAGCGGGCGCTAACAACTCTAAGCGGTTATTAACGTGAGAAAGTTTCTCAGGGGTGTAAATTTCAGGCTGGCTCATACTTCTTTGGGCTCAAACGAACAATAACGAAAAGGTGAGGAGTATAACAAAAACTCGAATATAGCTCTATCAGCAAATCATAAATAAGAAAGCGAGTTAAACCCTAGCCAAAGGGCTGATAACTTGCGTCAAGGCGAGATATACCGCCGCCAGACTTGCACCCACCGCCCTTGGGGAGTATCTTTGCCCCGCATTAAACTATGAGCGCGATTATGACTGATTTTATCTACCAACCACCGACAACGCCCTGGCTCGATATTCTTTATCAGGATAAAGATATCATTGTGGTCAATAAGCCCTCGGGATTATTGTCTGTGCCTGGTCGCGATCCTGCCCATTACGACAGTGTTTATGCCCGCGTCAAAGCCGATCATCCCCATTGCCAAATCGTGCATCGCCTCGATATGGCCACCTCTGGCGTCATGGTCGTTGCCCTTATTCGTAGCGCCGAACGTGAGTTAAAACGCCAGTTCCACGACCGTGAAACCAGCAAAACCTACCTCGCACGGGTGGCTGGCCATATCAAAGCCAATACGGGCAGCGTCGATTACCCACTGATTTGTGATTGGCCGAATCGCCCCAAGCAAAAGGTTGACCACGGGATTGGCAAGCCATCGCTGACTCACTTTGAAGTGTTAAGCCGTGCCAAACGGTCAACCTTAGTCAAACTAAAACCCATCACGGGTCGTTCGCACCAGTTGCGGGTGCACATGATGGCGCTCGGCCACCCGATTTTAGGTGACGGCTTCTATGCCGACCCATTGGCGAAGTCTCTTGCGCCACGATTACTGCTGCATGCGGCGGAGCTTACTATCAAGCATCCGTACACAGGTGAGAGCATGACCTTTAGCGCCGATGCGCCTTTCTGCCAAGCCGAAGGCGAACAATAATCGCCGTCACGCGATAGCGGAATTCAACTGAAATTAAGGCAAAAAAAGTAGCCATTCTCCATAAAAACACGTAACTTTGTGACAATTCATTATGTTACTGAGAGTTTATTTATGGAAACTGCATTTCAGCGCGATCAGCTAGATAACCAGATCCTCGAAGCCCTAATGCAGGATGCGCGCACCCCCTTTGCCGAACTGGCAAAACGCTTTGGCGTCAGTGCGGGCACTATCCATGTGCGGGTCGAAAAGATGAAACAAGCGGGTATCATCACAGGCGCACAAATCACCATTAATCCCAAGGCCCTCGGCTACGATGTCTGCTGTTTTATTGGCATTAATCTAAAGAGCGCCGGCGACTACCCAGCGGCTATTGCCAAACTCAACGCCTTAGAAGAAGTGGTCGAAGCCTACTACACCACGGGCAATTACAGCATCTTTGTCAAAGTTATGTGTCAGTCCATCGATGGCCTGCAGCATGTCCTGATTAACCGCATCCAATCCATCGACGAAATCCAATCGACCGAAACCTTAATTAGTTTACAAAACCCCATTGTAAGAGCGGTCAAACCCTAGACTTAGGCGATACTCTTTAAATGTAAAAGGGAGCCCTAGGCTCCCTTTTTTATCACTCAATAAATCATTTCAAACTATGAACGCAAACCAATACCGCGTGAAATTAGGTAATAAGCGACGCCCCAAAGTGCTATGCAAAAGCCCACCATAATGGCGATAGACAGCGGAATACTGATATCGGCGAAACCTAAAAAGCCGTAGCGGAACACGTTTATCATGTACACCACAGGGTTAAGTGCAGAAACCCCTTGCCAGAAAGATGGCAATAAAGACAACGAATAGAACACACCGCCAAGGTAGGTTAAGGGTGTCAACACAAAGGTCGGGATGATACTAATATCATCGAAACTCTTGGCAAATACCGCGTTGATTAACCCGCCTAGCGAGAAGAGTACCGAGGTTAAAAACACCGTCATAATAACCAGCCCCGCATGATGCAGACTGATATCGACGAAGAACATGGCCACAAGGGTAACAATTAGGCCAACACACAAACCACGGGCAACGCCGCCGCCGACATAGCCTGCGATCATCACATAGTGCGGCACAGGTGCCACCATCAACTCTTCGAGGTTGCGCTGAAACTTGGCGCTATAAAAGGAGCTGGCGACGTTTGAGTAGGAGTTCGTAATCACTGACATCATGATAAGACCCGGCGCAATAAACTCCATGTAGGTCACACCACCCATTTCACCGATGCGGCTACCCACCAAATTACCAAAAATTAAGAAATACAGTGTCATAGTGATCGCTGGTGGCACTAAGGTTTGGATCCAAATGCGGGTAAAACGATTCACTTCTTTCGTTAAAATGCTCTTAAAGGCAATAAAATAGAGCTGCTTCATGCCTTGGCTCCCTGTGATTTTTTCACTAACTCGACAAAGAGTTCTTCTAAACGATTTGATTTATTGCGCATCGACAGCACTTCCACGTTAGCGAGGGTTAACTGACTAAACATGTCGTTGAGGTTATGCTCCTTCGCCACATCAACCTCTAAGGTATGTGGATCGCTCAAACGGCAATTCATGCCTCTGAGCATCGGCACCTTATGAATGTCATGGCGAAGATCGAGAATAAAGGTTTCCATGTTCAGCTTGCTGAGCAAGGATTTCATGGTGGTGCATTCCACCAGCACGCCCTTGTCGATAATGCCGATATTGCGGCACAGCATTTCGGCTTCTTCAAGGTAGTGCGTCGTGAGAATGATAGTCACGCCTTGCTGATTAATTTGCTTTAAAAACTCCCACATCGAACGGCGCAGCTCAATGTCCACGCCGGCGGTTGGCTCGTCTAAAATCAGCAGCTTAGGTTCGTGCATCAAGGCGCGGGCGATCATCAAACGACGCTTCATCCCACCAGAAAGCGTGCGGGATTGGCTGTTGCGCTTTTCCCATAAATCCAATTGGCTTAAGTATTTTTCTGCGCGCTCAAGTGCAATATGCTTGGGTACACCGTAGTAACCCGCTTGGTTCACTACAATTTGCAGCACGGTTTCAAACTGGTTGAAGTTAAATTCCTGAGGCACTAAACCGATACACAATTTTGCTTCTTCGAGTTGCTGGTCAATGTCTAATCCAAAGACCTTCACTGTGCCTTCAGTCTTTTGCACTAACGAACTAATAATGCCGATGGTGGTCGATTTGCCCGCACCGTTGGGGCCGAGAAGGGCAAAAAAGTCGCCTTGTTCTACGGTAAGACTGATCCCCTTCACCGCTTCTACGCCGCCTTTATAGGTCTTCTTAAGCCCCTCGAGTACGAGGGCGTGGGCTTTGTTGGCCATAGTGGTCCCTAATGATTGAAATGACAAAGTAATAAAATGGTGCCGAAAAACGCAAAACCAATTGGTGCAATGGGATAAATTTTAAACGCTCTCCAACTGCTTGGCATGCCACACACCAACAAAAGTACAGATAACAAAACTCCCGCCGTGGCGGGAGTTTAATAAACGAAGTTAGATGCCTTATTCCAGCGGTACCACTTTGGCAATATAAGGCAAATTGCGATATTGCTCAGCGTAGTCGATTCCATAACCGACAATAAACTCGTCGGGGATGGTAAAGCCGATAAAGTCGACCTTTACGTCCACTTCGCGCCGCTCTGGCTTATCAAGCAATGTACACAAAGCAAGACTCTTAGGCTCGCGTAGCATCAACATTTCACGCACTTTGTTCAGAGTGTTACCTGAATCAATTAAATCTTCCACAATCAACACATCGCGACCTGCGATATCCGACTGTAGATCCTTCAGCACTTTCACATCCCGTGAACTGGTCATTGCGTTGCCATAGCTAGAAACCGACATAAAATCGATTTCAACGTGGCCTTTAATACGGCGACACAGGTCAGCCATAAATACGACGGATCCCTTGAGCAATCCCACCATCAGCAAACGCTCGCTGTTGGCGTAGTGGGCATTGATTTGCTCTGCCATTTGATCCAATTTTTGACTGATCTCTTGTGCAGAGATCATCACTTCGGTGGTGTGTTTCATATCTGTCTCAATTGTCGATGTCGTGGGCGGTTTGTTTGTCATAACCCCAGCGACTCGTTAATGCATGTTCAACGCCCAAATGATCAAGAATTCGAGCGACCATGAAGTCTACCAGATCTTCAATCGATTTGGGATTGTGATAAAAGCCAGGCGCTGCAGGCATAATGGTCGCCCCGAGGCGGGAAAGATTCAGCATATGCTCTAAGTGTATAGCGTTAAAGGGCGTTTCTCGAGGAACTAAGATAAGTTGCCCGCGCTCCTTTAGCACCACATCCGCCGCTCGTTCGAGCAAATTATTACTCATCCCCGTGGCAACCGCCGCTAAGGTACCCGTGGAGCAAGGGCAAATCACCATTTGTTTAGGTGCCGCGCTGCCCGAAGCTGGCGGCGAAAACCATTCATCCTTGCCCAGCACAACTAATTCGCCCGCGACACTGACCTGTTTTTCCGCTAACAATGCCAGCAGCTGTGCTTTCGCTTTATCGCCATTGGCGCTTAGCTGCAGACCATGCTCAGTGGCAAGCACCACACGGGCGGCGCTCGAAATCATTAAAAATACCTGATAGCCCGACGCTAATAGGCATTCCAATAATTTAAGCCCGTAGGGCGCACCTGAGGCGCCAGTCCAAGCTAGGCTAATCGCTTTTGAAGACTTGGGATATCCCATGTTAGCTCGCCTGCTCTGCAAATTGAGGGCTTACTGCAAGTGCTGCCAATAATTTTTGGTGTAAGCCACCAAAGCCGCCGTTACTCATCACCACAATAGTGTCGCCCGCTTTAGCGTTTGCGGCCACCTTAGCCACCACATCGTCGATTTGTGTGAGTACAGTGACAGGAATCACCGCAGCTTCCATAGCTTCTTTCATATTCCAGTCGATGGTATCGGCTTGATATAAAAAGGCTTCATCGGCCTGCATCATAGAATGAGCTAAAGTGTCCTTATGCACACCACTCTTCATGGTATTTGAACGCGGCTCTAATACCACGGTAATTTTGCTCTGCCCTACCTTAGCGCGCATTCCCTTGAGGGTCGTCGCAATTGCCGTTGGGTGATGTGCAAAATCATCAAACACTTGCACCCCATTCACGCTTCCTAATAACTCGAGGCGACGCTTAGGCGGCACAAAACGACTCAGCGCGGCAATGGCAGCGCTCGGCACAACACCTACATGGCGCGCAGCGGCAATCGCCATAATGGCGTTTTCAACGTTATGTTGACCAATCAAATTCCAGTCGAGTACGCCCTGCAATTCGCCGTCGAAATGGATTTCAAATTCATGGCAATCATCGCTAAGTGACTTGGCATACCAGCCTTTTGCCACTTCAGTAGTGTGGAAAGTTTCTTGCTCGCTCCAACATCCTAGATCAATGGTTTGCTTCACAGCGAGTGAATCGGCAGGCCAAATGATCTTGCCCTGACTAGGCACAGTGCGAACCAGATGATTGAACTGTTTTTGAATCGCGGCTAAGTCGGCAAAGATATCCGCATGATCAAATTCGAGGTTATTGATAACCAATGTACGCGGATGATAATGAACAAATTTAGAGCGCTTATCGAAGAAGGCGCTGTCGTATTCATCGGCTTCAACAACGAAAAATGCCGACTCACCGAGGCGGGCAGTCACACCAAAGTTTTGCGGTACGCCACCAATTAAAAAGCCTGGCTGATAACCGCAGTCTTCTAAAATCCAAGCGAGCATGCTTGAAGTGGAGGTTTTTCCATGGGTGCCAGAGACGGCTAATACCCAACGCTCTGGTAAAATATGGTCGGCTAAAAATTGTGGACCAGAGGTGTAAGGAATGCCTAAATTCAGCACCGCCTCAACACAGGGATTGCCACGGCTCATGGCATTACCAATCACCACTAAATCGGGATGATTGCCAGATTCGCCTAACTGGCTTGGGTCAAAACCTTGAATAAGCTCAATGCCTTGCTCTTCAAGTTGCGTGCTCATCGGTGGATACACATTTGTATCTGAGCCAGTGACTCTGTGGCCCTTGGCTCTTGCGAGTAACGCCAAACCACCCATGAAGGTTCCACAAATACCTAAAATATGTACGTGCATATCGCTCGCTCTAATGTTGGAATTCACGGCTATTCTAATCTATCGCGCGCGGGATTGGCAGGTAAGACATCCTTAAAAACGCCAATCCGACCACGGTTCTCACTGGTGATACAAGGACTAGCACCGAAAGAAAGCCGAAGACACATGCGTTAATCCTGTTTTTTAGGGGGCGATGCCCTGCTCGGCGGCGAAAATAAAATCCCTAAACGATGTCGAAGGCTTAAACCTTTCAGGGAAACTTCCCTAAACATATCCAGCCATTCAGTAAAGGTTACTTTGATGGGATTAAAACTGTTCACGGGCTTAGTTACGCCATAAACCACAGTTTCAACTTCCGGCTCAAAGGTGCCAAACAGCTTGTCCCAAATAATCAGCACGCCTGCATAGTTTTTATCTATGTATTGGGGATTACGGCCATGGTGCACTCTATGGTGCGACGGGGTATTAAAAATTAACTCGAGTAACCCCAAACTTTTGACCGCCTGGGTATGAACGAAAAACTGCAACCCAAGGTTCAGCAGCACCACAAAAACCACCCAGTTTGGATCAAAACCTAGGATGACTAAGGGGAGCCAAAACAGCCACATACCCGCGATGGGATACATTAAGCTCTGCCTAAATGCGGTGCTAAAATTCATATTCTCGGAGCTGTGGTGCACCACGTGTGCCGCCCACATCCAACGAATACGATGGCTCGCACGGTGAAACCAGTAATAACAAAAATCCTGGGCAATCATCAGGGCGATAAAACCCAGTGCGCCCATTTCGATGTCAAACAGTCGCCAGCCAAACACAGCCAGATAGAGCTTTGCCACCAGTAAACCCGTCAAGATATCCGCCCCTTGATGCATGGCCGCCAGCGCCATATTGCAAAGCAGCTCTGGTTTTTGGTACCTCGCACTTAAGGGTAATTTTTGCCTTCTGTCCCCAAGATACCATTCAAACAAAATACAGAGTAAAAACAGCGGGGCGAGTACCAAGAGCAAGACTTCGGGGTGAGCAATTAGGTCGGAAAGTTGCATTTAGGTATCCAAAGCTCCCCTGAATAAGCTTGTTTGCGATGAGATAAGAGATTACCAGCGGGCATAATGGTCCTCCGTTAACCCAAGGACATTATTGAGCTGATATCTGCGGCCTTGAGGATCGCTAACAGAACCATTGAAATAGCCTAGGTACTGGCGAAAATTACTTTTAAAGAACAGTAAATTACGCTTTTCACTGCGACAGTTCCGCGCACTGAATTCCAGATCAATTCGGCCATCGTGACTATAAATACGCCAGATTACGTTTCCAGGCAGCCCATAACGATCGAAATCAAATTGCACTGGCCCCAATAAATACCGCTCGCCATTAATCCAAAACACGTTTTCAGTGACGCCGGTTTCATTAACCCCTGCAGCGAGATTCAAGCCAATAACACCTTCATCGATTTGCCCATTGATGGACGCCCAGCGCCAACTGGTATCACGGCGCATATAACCTGCTGAAAAATCGTACCCAGCAAAGGCCTGATTAAGCGGCTGTGGCTCATGATCAATAGTGAGTTGCCCTTTAACCGTAAGGCCATTGTGTTTTTGGGTATAGGTCCAGCCGTTGTAACCCGTTGGGCTGCACATGGCTAAAGGTAAACTTAACGCAGCAGGGTGCAAAGTCACATCCGCCTTAAGCCTTTTGGTATCAAGTATTAATCGCCACAGCCCATCGACAATCTCAAAGCGAATACTCCCCCCCTCTCGGCCAATTACCGCCAGCCCATTACAGGGAGATGGGGTCATGCTATAGCCAAACTTTAAGGGTTTAAGCCAAGTTTGCTCAATCAGTCGATTCGTTTTGATTTCATAGGTGTAACAAAAGGCACTGCCTAAATAGGCGATATCGGCCAGCGCCACCCCGACAACGTATCGGCCTGTCACAATAGACACAAACTGAAACTGCTTATAATCAAAATGCTTAGCCCAAGTCGATGCGGGTCTATCCATAGTATCGAAGTAGGCAAATTCACTGAGTCCAAGCGTACTGACGATGCCATCGAAATGGCCAAAATGAGGGTATCCTTTTGAATTAATAAGGCTATCAGGGGCGACTTGCGTAATAAAAGTGGACATGGTCTTCGCCTTAGCACATTAGGAGCATACCTGCTCTCTTATTTGACTGATTTTCTCGATTAACAGTGTTTGATTAAAAGTGCTTGCATAAAAGCTGCGCATTTTTAATCTACCCCTTCCCCCATTGCATTAAAAGGGTGCAAGCTCAAATTGTGGCGATTTAGTCAGCAACAATTTATCCGGCGACCCTTAATCTATTTACAATCAAAATCCTCCCGATTAAACAGTTTCAAGTACTGAATAATAAACAAAAATCATCAAAGCCCTCGGACCTCTAGCTCTGTGGCATCCCAAATGATTTCTGGTATGCTGTAGCCACTTTTATCAGTACGAGATACCCCATGAAACGCTTTTTACTCACACTGGCTTTTCCCCTATTTTTCGTGGGCTGTGCCAACAACCCCACTCACATGGCATTTAGCCCACAAGTACCGAACATCACCCAGCATAGCTACAATGCAACACCTATTTCTTTAGACACTGTCGATGCCCGTAGCAACGAATATGTCGCACGTTTTATGGAAGAAGGCACAAAAACTCGCCTTGTTGGCCCGAGTGAACCGCCACAAATGCTGCTCGATGAAGTCTTCCGTAATGGATTCTCCCAAGTCGGCTATCAAATCGATCCGGGTGCCAGCAGCTCAGTCCAGATCCAGCTGCAGGAATTACAAATGGATGTCACTAAAAAGACCTTCGGCTATGAAGCTAAGCATAGCGTTGTCATTTCTGTTCAGGCACGTAATTCAAGCCAAGAACTCAACAAACAGTACCGTGCAAAGGGCACCCTTAAGGGGCCGTTAACTCCTGATTTTGCGAGTCTTGAAATGGATATGAATAAATTACTTGGGCAACTCACTGGGGAGATTTTAAATGACCCTGAGCTGAATCAGTTTCTGCAACAATAGTTGCAACGTCCAAGTTCAATAAGGAGATGACTATGTTTCGTTGGCTATCCGCACTGGTTATTCTATGCAGCAGCTTTAACAGCCTTGCGGCGATCGACATTCAAAAAGATACCCTGTATCCCCAAGTCGAATTTGATACCAGCCTAGGTAAAATCGTGGTTGAACTCGATAGAACCCGCGCCCCTATTACCGTAGATAACTTCCTAACCTACGTTGTGAAAGGCGAATATAATAATACGATTTTTCATCGTATTATCAGTGACTTTGTGGTGCAAGGCGGTGGCCTTAACCCAAAAATGGAAGAGCTGCCGGAGGGAGAACCTATCTTCAACGAATCGGGCAATGGCTTGACAAACAGCATGGGCACCATTGCGATGGCCCGAGAGAATGAGCCACATTCTGCCACCCGCCAGTTCTACTTTAACGTTGCAGACAATACTAAGCTTGATCCTTCACGTCGCCGCTGGGGTTATGCCGTATTTGGTGAGGTAATCCAAGGCAGAGAAGTCCTCGAAGCCATGGCCGTCGTTGAAACATCCACCAATGCTAAACTTGGTTGGCCGGATGTGCCAGTTACCCCTATCATATTGAAAACTGCAAAGTTATTACCGAAAAAATAAGGCAAAAAAAATCGAGCAAAAGTACCAAATTGGAATCTATACTCTAATGGCAATAAATAAGGAGGCAACGATGACAATCGAAGAGTTCATCGATAATAAAGCGCCCCAACTTGCTATGTATGGAAAAGCCTTTTTGAGCAATGAGCTCGAATTCCATGAAGTCCAGCTTTATCTTTGGGATACGCTCGAGGAATGGCAGTTACTCATTCCACACAGCGAAGCGCAATCGGAAACCGAAAAAGTCTTTTGGCACTTACTCAACAGCTTTAGTAAGTGGCCTGACTGGATGATCCGAGGTAATCAGTATCTGCGTAAACAGATCCATGATTGTTGTGATTTTCTCAGTATCGGCGGTCAAATGCCCGTAGGTTGTATTGGCATTAGACCTTAAATCCCAATTGGTTTTTAACCTGAAAAAGACCCAGTTTGCTGGGTCTTTTTATTCCACTCATCAATTGCTGCCTATTAAAACTCCGCCCTTCAAATGGATAAGCGTTAATCCTTGAACCCACAGGCCCCTTACCCGTAAGCTAGGCCTATTCGATTTTTCGGCAGATGACTATGTCCGCAACAGGAATTGCCCAACGCACTCTCGACGCCTTAAGCGTATACCGCCATAAGCGGGTGCTAATTTTACTCTTACTCGGTTTTTCGGCGGGTCTGCCGCTAATGCTGGTATTTTCCACCCTCTCCTTTTGGCTACGTGAAGCGGGTGTTGATAGAACCTCTATCGGTTACTTCAGTTGGATAGCCCTCGCCTATGCCTTTAAATGGGCTTGGTCGCCACTGGTCGATAGGCTTTCAATACCGATATTAACCCGATTGATGGGTAGACGTCGCAGCTGGATGCTGTTTGCCCAGCTAGTGCTGGTCTCAGCCATCGTGGGAATGTCGATGAGCGATCCCCTAGCCGATCTTAATCGCTTGGCTATCTTCGCCATGCTGGTCGCCTTCGCCTCGGCAACCCAAGATATTGTTATCGATGCCTTTCGAATAGAATCTGCCCCAGAGAAGATGCAGGCAGCATTAGCTGCTGCCTATCAAGTAGGCTATCGAAGCGCCATGATTGTCGCCACCGCTGGCGCGCTCACTATTGCCGCCTGGGTAGAACCTGGTAATGACGAATATAATCTCAAAGCGTGGCAAATTTCCTATGCCGTGATGGCGGCATTGATGTTTGTTGGGGTGCTCACCACCCTATTTAGCCGAGAGCCCGTTGTAGATACCAAGGAAGCTGACGACACCGAACTGGCATTAAAACAAAAGTTAAGCCAGCGCTACCCTAAGCCCATTGCAGCAAGTCTTTCATGGATTTATACCGCCAGCGTATTGCCCTTTATCGACTTTTTTAAACGCTATGGTCGCAGTGCATTGCTGATATTGCTGCTGATTTCATGCTATCGAATTTCGGATATCGTGATGGGGATTATGGCGAACGTGTTCTATGTAGACATGGGATTCACCAAGGAAGAAATTGCCTACTTAAGTAAAATATATGGTCTTATCATGACCTTAGTCGGCGCCGCATTTGGGGGCATTCTGCTGGCACGCTTTGGCACTATGAAGATCCTATTTCTAGGCGCGCTGTTAGTCGCTGTGACTAATTTGCTGTTTGCCTATCAGGCAATGATAGGTCACAACGTGCCGTTTTTAACTATTGCCATCTCGATAGATAATTTTAGTGCGGGCATCGCCACCGCCGCCTTTATTGCCTATTTATCGAGTCTTACCAGTAGTGGTTACAGCGCCACTCAATACGCGCTGCTGTCATCGATTATGTTGCTATTCCCTAAGTTTATTGCTGGTTTTTCAGGAGCCTACGTCGATACCTATGGCTATGTAAACTTCTTTGTGGGCGCGAGTATTATCGGCTTTCCTGTGCTGTTACTTATCCATCTGGTCAATAAATACGTGCCCCATGGCATACCAGCAAAAAGCGTTTTAACAGATGAAAACCAAGTAAGTTAACTCGATTTCGATGCCATAAAAACAAAAGCCCCGATGCCATACATCGGGGCTTTTTAATGCTTGGATTCTGCCCTAAATAATTAGTCGCGGAAGTTATTAAACTGGAATGGCTGACCTAAATCAGACTGACGAACCAGAGCCATAACAGATTGCAGATCGTCACGGGCTTTACCGGTCACACGGACAGTATCGCCTTGAATTTGCGATTGCACTTTCAGTTTACTGTCTTTGATCATTTTGACGATTTTTTTAGCGATATCGGTTTCGATACCTTGCTTGAAACGCACTTTTAGCGAGAAGGTCTTGCCACTGTGAACCGACTTGTCATCAACATCCATGGTCGATGGTTCTACATTACGTTTACTTAACTGAGTGCGTAAAATATCCACTAACTGTTTGCACTGAAAATCATCTTCGGCGGTTAAAGTGACAACATGATCTTTATAATCGATGCTGGCATCCTTACCACGGAAATCAAAGCGACCACTGAGTTCACGGCGTGAGTTTTCAACCGCATTACGTAACTCAACCTCGTCAACTTCAGACACAATATCAAATGAAGGCATAGTTGCCGCCCCTTAGGTAATTGTAAATGCCCATAGTTTACCCACTCCCTCCCCCAAGTTGAAGGTTAACTTAACCAAAGGGTGAAAAACGCTGCAGAAGGATGACTTTAGCGCCGCATTTACCTATTATTGCCTCAATCCTCGATAAGAACCCTGATGTTGTGATAACAAGAAGAAACCTCTTTAAAATTGCGCTAGCCATCGCCTTCGTGTCGATTAGTTATCTGGTATTTTCCAGACCCAGCTATCCGCAGAATATTCCTAATCTCGATAAGATTGGCCACCTTGGCAGCTTCTTTTGCCTTTCCTATCTCACCTTCTTAGCCTTTAAACCCAAATGGTACTGGTTAGCTTCGGTGTTAACTGGCTACGCTATCTTAATTGAGTTAGTTCAATCCCGCTTACCTTACCGTAGTGCTTCCATGGCCGATGTGGTTGCAGATCTTGCCGGAATTGCTCTGTTCTATTTTTGTCTTTGGGCTTACGGTAAATATTTCACTGCCGCCAAACTGCAGGAAGAGTAATGCAAAGCCATAGAGAACATGACAGTCAGCTAGGTTTAGGCAGCCCCGACATCGCCATTCTTGGCGCAGGTGCAGTCGGTCAACTGATTTGTCATCAACTCTGGGCTTCAGGCATATCTGTGGGCTTTCTCGCCAGAGAGCCAAGCACTCATCTCTGGCAAACGTTAAGCTTTTCAACAACGTGCAGTGCCAGCCCTTCGACTTTAGCGGAGCAATACCGAGTCCCGATAATCGCTACGGATAGCGATTCCTTAGCTAAACTCAGACTCCTTATTGTTTGCGTAAAAGCCTATCAGGTGATGGAGGCAGTAACGCCTTTTCTCGAAACACTCCCAAAAGACTGCCATATTTTGCTGCTCCACAATGGCATGGGCCCACACTTAGCCCTCGAGCCGCTCTTAGATGGCCGCGGCCTTAGCCTTGGCACCACTTCACAGGGTGTACTGCGCCAGTCTACTTGGCAGATAACACAAACAGGCCAAGGCTTAACTCAACTCGGTCACTTTACGGGACCTGAGCTTGAAATTGGACTAAGCAAGGCGTTAATCGCTGCCATCCCCAATAGTGAGTGGGTTGAGGCAATTATTCCCTGTCTTTGGCAAAAACTCGCGGTCAATGCCGCAATTAATCCCTTAACCGCCATCAATCAATGCACAAATGGAAAGCTTGCGGAAGCACAGTTTAGCGCGATGATTACTGATATTTTGGATGAACTGCATTGGGTTGCAGAGCACGATGGTATCTTGCTCGATAAATCCTATTTGCAACAGCGAGTATATCAGGTTATTCAACTGACTGCAGAAAACTTCTCTTCCATGCACCAAGATGTTGCGCATAAACGCCGCACTGAAATCGACCAAATTAATGGCTATATTTGCGAGCGAGCAAGAGTGCACAACTTGAGTGCACCCACGAATGAAAAAGTGTGGCAGCAAATCAAGCAGCTCGAAGCTAAGTATTAGCTAATCAACCTAGGCCTGATAGCGATAAAATAGCCAGTTTACTGGGCTTAAGAGCTTCACAACTCAGCCCCTCTAAAATTCACCACCCATAGCAAATCAAACCCTCTCTTAAGCTCTGCACTGTTCTTGCATAACCCATTATAAACCCTACCAAAACGAAGCAGTTGAACGCACCACATTGGCGCAGACACACCTTTAAATGCACTCATTTGTGGCAATCAATAGGGCTATTAAGGTGCATAGAGTTGTTAACGCTATGATATTAAATACTTTGCATTAATGGCCTGATTTCTGCTTTATCCGCCCAACGACAACCCTAAGTCAGTTGGAGAATGAAGTTGAAACTGATCACCGCCATTATAAAACCCTTCAAAATCGATGATGTTCGTGAAGCGCTGACCCAACTAGGCATCCATGGAATGACGGTAACCGAAGTTCGCGGCTTTGGTCGCCAAAAAGGGCATACCGAACTTTACCGCGGTGCAGAGTATGCAGTCGATTTTCTCCCTAAGATGAAACTGGAAATTGCCATTCTTGATGAACAGGAAGACGCAGTGATTGAAGCCATAATCGAAGCAGCCCATACGGGCAAAGTTGGCGATGGTAAAATCTTCGTGACGCAACTTGAGCAAGTCGTTCGGGTACGTACTAAGGAAGAAGGAGTGGATGCGGTATGACCTTTGCTAACACCTTATTACGTCTAGTGCTGTTACCCGCATTAAGCGGGTTTACAGGCTCGGCCTTTGCCGATGAAGTGCAATTTAGCGGCGCCAATACGGCTTGGATCTTAAGCTCTTCAGCCCTAGTTTTACTGATGACATTGCCAGGTCTTGCACTATTTTACGGCGGCTTAGTTCGTAGTAAGAACGTACTTTCTATCCTAATGCAGTGCTTCTCCATCGCTGCCATTGCCTCAGTACTGTGGTTTGTACTTGGCTACAGCTTGGCATTTAGCGAGGGGAATGGCTTTATCGGTGACTTCAGTAAAGCGCTACTTGCCGGCATCGACCGTGATAGCCTTTTCGGCGATATCCCAGAACCCCTTTTTATGCTGTTCCAGATGACTTTTGCGGTCATCACCCCAGCGCTGATCATCGGTGGCTTTGCCGAGCGGATGAAGTTTTCGGCGGTATTAGTGTTTTCAGCCGCATGGCTATTGTTAGTCTATGCGCCTATCACCCATTGGGTGTGGGGCGGCGGTTGGTTAGCCCAAATGGGTCTCTATGATTTCGCTGGCGGCACCGTTGTGCACATTACTGCAGGCGTGGCAGCACTTGTGGCGGCCAAAGTGTTAGGACCACGTAAGGGCTTTTTAAACTCAGCGATTATGCCCCATAACCTGACCATGACAGTCACAGGCGCTGGCCTTTTGTGGGTAGGTTGGTTTGGCTTTAACGGCGGCAGCGCCCTAGGTGCTAATGGAACTGCGGCCATGGCAATTTTAGCCACCCACCTTGCGGCCTCAATGGGCGCCATTACTTGGGCGGGTATCGAGTGGTACAAATTCGGTAAGGCCAGTGCATTAGGTATAGTAACGGGTATGGTTGCAGGCTTAGGCACTATTACCCCCGCATCGGGCTATGTCGGCCCTGCTGGCGCGATTGTGATTGGGTTACTCGGCGGTATTGTATGTTTCTTCTCGACGGTTTATATCAAGCAAAAGCTAAAAATCGATGACTCCTTAGATGTGTTCCCTGTCCATGGTGTAGGCGGTATCTTAGGTACCTTATTGGCAGGGATTTTCAGCTCAACACAGTTAGGTATTTTCAGTGGTTATGGATTTGCCGAAGGTAACGAAACCATGCTAGAACAACTGTCGGTGCAAGCCATTGGTGTGGTTGCCACCTTTGCTTACACCGCCATCGTTAGCTGGTTGCTGTTTGTGATTATAGGCAAATTGCTCGGCGGCCTTCGTGTTAGCACAGAAAAAGAGGTGAATGGCCTCGATATCTCCGAACATGAAGAATCGGGATACAGCCTTTAACGGTTAAGGTAACGTCTTAATCTAGATAGTAAAAAGCCCCGAATTACGGGGCTTTTTACATTGAGCAAAGTTATTTGCTGGTATCGATTGGCGCGAAGGATTTCACTAAATCATCGATAGCCTTCATTTGCGTCAGGTAGTTTTCTAACCGATGCAGTGGTAGCGCGCATGGACCGTCACATTTAGCATTGTCCGGATCCGGGTGAGCCTCAATAAACAGACCCGCCAAACCTAACGCCATACCACTACGGGCAAGTTCAGTTGCTTGGGCACGACGACCACCAGCAGAATCTGAGCGTCCACCTGGACGTTGCAGCGCGTGTGTCGCATCGAAAATCACCGGATAGCCAGATTGCTTCATTTCATCCATACCCAGCATATCAACAACCAAGTTGTTGTAACCAAAGCATGAGCCGCGCTCACACAGGATAATTTCGTCATTACCCGCTTCGTTAAACTTAGTAATGATATGGCGCATTTCGTGCGGCGCTAAAAACTGCGGCTTTTTCACATTGATGATAGCGCCGGTTTTCGCCATCGCGATAACCAGATCAGTTTGACGCGCTAAAAACGCAGGCAATTGAATAATATCAACAACTTCAGCCACTGGCGCACATTGATAAGTCTCATGCACGTCGGTGATCAGCGGCAGATTGAAGGTCTTTTTGATTTCTTCAAAAATCTTGAGACCTTCTTCCATGCCTGGACCACGGTAAGAATTAATTGAAGAGCGATTCGCCTTATCGAAAGAGGCCTTAAACACATAGGGTATACCCAGTTTTTGGGTCACTTCGGCATAGGTTTCTGCAATCGACATCGCCAGATCGCGGGACTCAAGCACGTTCATCCCACCAAACAATACGAAGGGTTTATCGTTAGCGATCTCGATAGAACCTAAGTTAATGACTTTATTACTCATCGCAACTTCTCTCTACAATGCTGGAACACGGCCAGCGATAAACGGGAGCTAAGACAATTATACCGCAACGGCCTGCAATAACTGACCACATAGCCACGCCATATAAGTGCCAAGCGCATAACCAAATACGGCTAATAACACCCCAACAGGCGCTAGTGCGGGATGGAATGCTGCCGCCACAACGGGCGCCGAGGCCGCACCACCGACGTTTGCCTGACTACCGACGGCCATATAAAAGAGCGGCGCTTTAATTAACTTAGCAATCAGTAACATAAATCCGGCGTGCACTATCATCCAAATAATACCCACTAGGAAATATAGTGGGGTATCAAGCACCTTGCTCACATCCATATGTAAACCTATGGTGGCCACTAGGATATATAGGAATGCCGAAGCCACTTTTGAAGCCCCCGCCGCCTCTAAATGACGCATTGGACTAAAGGACATCGCCAATCCAATAGTGGTAACAATCACCACTAACCAAAAGAATTTAGAGGTTAAGCTGTAATCCTCAGTCCAAGGATAGTTAGCCTCAAAGTAAGGGCCGAGGAAATCGGCGCCAACGTGGGCAAGACCCGTAATACCAAAACCGACAGCAACAATCAGCATCAAGTCACGTAGGTTCGGAATACGCGCATTTTCAGCATGGTACTGCTCAACCTTATTCTTTAAGGTCTCGATTGCTGTCGTATCTGCACCGGTTTTGGCATCGATTTCCTTAGCTTTCGATGCCATAAAAAGCAGCACCGCCATCCAAATATTGGCCACAATCACATCCACTGTCACCATTACAGAGAAGATATTGCCACCCACTTCATAGATTTCTTTCATCGCCGCTTGGTTTGCGCCACCGCCAATCCAGCTACCTGCAAGGGTCGTCATGCCGCGCCAAACTGCATCAGGGCTATCGACACCAATCAGCGAGGGGTCGATAAATGACACTATCAATAGTGCCGCAGGGCCGCCGATCACAATACCGACCGTCCCCGTGACAAACATGACTAAAGCCTTAGGGCCAAGACCTAGAATCGCTTTTAGATCAACACTTAAAATCAAAAGCACCAAACAGGCTGGCAGCAAATATCGCGAGGCAACGTAGTAAAGCTGCGAAGTTTTACCATCGATAATACCGAAGGTATTGAGTAATGAGGGCAGGAAATAACACAACAGTAATGCGGGTACAAAACGGTAGAAGCTCTGCCACAATGGATGACGGCTACTGCTAGTGTAAAAAACGAATCCCAGAATGGTCGCCAGTATCCCAAGCGCGACGGCGTCATTGGTAACTAAAGCTGTGCTGGCCATGTCTCAATCTCCCTGTTTTAACAGTTGTTATTGTAGTTAGCGTAATTTCTGCACTGCTGACTCAAGACAACCTTCCTAGTTATCGGTCAACATTAAAGCGCAGATATAAGAAGAGCCATTTAAGGCTCTTCTTATGAAGTTTTAATGATAGGTTTCAGCGTGCTCGCTTAGCTCCTTGAGCTGCATCTTCACAATCTCGACTACGGGATCGTGCGGGCTGTTATCCACAAAATGCTGCAAATCTGCCGCCGCGACATTGATGCAGCCTAGCTGCTGCGCGATAAACGCGCGCTCGCGATTTAAGTGCACATCGTCGCTGTGCCATTGCAGCAGCAAGTTACAACATTCCATCGCTGCCTCGAATTGATGAGAGACTATGCTGCCCGCCTTCATCTCATGCAGCATGCGAGAAATAATCTTCTTGACGCTGGCACCTTTGAGGTAACTTGGCTTCATCTGCGCCGCATTGCCCAGCTCGCCCCGCACTAACACATGTAGCTGATGTTTGCTCAGCTCATTGCCGGTAAGTGGGTCGATGTAGCGGATCTCACCGTCAATCTTGCTGCGCAGCACGGTATTCCCCGGCAGCAAAATCATCTCTAATTCGAGATCGAGCTGCTTAGCAAGTAGCATCAACACCACGCCTAAGGTCGTGCTATTGCCCTGCTTAGTGATAAGGCAAGTGCCTAAATCCGACGCTTCAACACTGAAGTAATTATCGCGGACGCAAAAACCGAGATCCTGATAGAACCAACGCAGCAGCGCATTGAAGCGCTGCTGTTGGTTAACCAAATAATGACTTAACACGGCTCCTGCTATTTCAAACCAAGCCTGTTTGGCTGCATTCACGTTTGAAAAGCCAAGGTGAGCACCTACATCCAATGCCGACTCGGGCAAAGCGATGCCATCTTGTAGAGTGTATTTACCCATTAACCCATTAATACCGCTTGTTTGAAGTGCGCTAATTTAGCCGCGTAAACTAACCAACCTAAAGCGCCTACGAAGGCGAAAACCTTGAACAGTTTGTTTCTGTTTGCTTTTATCGCGATAACACCAAGGATGATATAGGCAACCACGGCACCGATTTTCTCGGTCAACCAAGGATCCACAAAGGGATATTGCTTAATCATAAAGCACAGAGTTAAACCCGATAACAGCAGAAAAGTATCGATCACATGGGGTGCTACTTTAATGAACTTCTTCCCCATCAGTGCAGACTGACGCAGATGTAACACAAAACGCACTACGAAAAACAACACGCTGACGGCAATTAACGTGAAATGCACATGCTTAACCGCAGGATATAGACTGTAAAAAGTTTCCATTGTAATTCTTATAGCCAGTGATAAAGGCGCTAGTTTACCCTAATCACCCCGCCAGACCAATGCCTAAAACACCTGATTAAGGTTCAACTAATAAACTCGGCAACTCACGCAAAATCTTAATTTTTGAAGGCGCTTTACAGCAAGTTTGCACAGAAGTCCAAAGCGACGCCTAACCTATCTGAACAACGTCTATCCAACTAAAAACAATTAAAATCAGAACTTAATTTCAAGGCGAAAAGATACACCATCGCATAGGAGTTGCCGAAGAACGAATAGGTAAATTGCGTGAGACTCTCATGAAGAAGCGACTCGCTTTCAGGGGTACAGGATGTACCATCGTAAGCGTTAGCAAATTTGACGATGAGATAGAGGGGATTTCATCTCTAGAATACGTCAAGGTGTATCAAAGAAGATAGGACGAGCAGTCCTCCTGAGTCGATTCTTGATTAAAAATCTGGGGTGAGGCCCTACAGCTTAACTTTAGCTTTTGTGGTTAATTAACAAACCAGTATCAAGATCAATATTCAATATGAATATTGGGTCGCAGCGCGGCCTAAATAAAAACGCCATTGGTCAAAAACCAATGGCGTTTCTCAACAGTGAGTAGCTGCGATTCAGTTGTTCCACTAAATCCCAATCAATCCCATCCATTTACCTAAAGTGCAGCGCTCATTACTGCCAAAATCCCGCACGGTCGCGACATTTTGATAACCAAGCTCGGTCAGCTTAGCTCTGAGTTTTACCGCCTGCTCAAAACCGTGTTCCAGCAGAATATAACCGTTAGGCTTTAAATAATCCCTAGCGGTTTTAGCGATATAGTACAAATCAGCAAAACCTTCATCGGCAGCGGTTAACGCGCTTTGGGGCTCAAATCGCACATCGCCCTGATTTAAGTGCTCATCACGCTCATCGATATAAGGCGGATTCGAAACGATTAAATCAAAATCCCGTGAAGTGATGGCGCTAAACCAATCACTTTGCAGGATCTCAACCTGTTCAAGTTTCAAGTTTGCTCGGTTCGCCTTAGCGAGTGCAACCGCATCATCAACCTTATCCACTGCCGTTATTTGCCAGTCAGCTCGCTCTGATGCCAACGCCAGCGCAATTGCACCGGTTCCGGTCCCCAAGTCAAGCACCTTAGCCTTACTCTCAAGTGGCAAGTTTAAGGCGGTTTCAACCAAAATCTCAGTATCGGGGCGTGGGATTAGAGTCGAGTCATTGACGATAAAAGGCAATGACCAAAACTCACGCTCACCTACAATATGGGCAACGGGAATACCATTTTGGCGCTTTTGCACCATCTGCTGAAATCGCTTCCACTGCTCGACTGTGAGGGATTTCTCCGGCCAGGTATACAGGTAAGTGCGATTCTTGTTGAGGCAGTAGAGCAGGAAAACCTCTGCATCCAAATGTGCAGATTCAGAGGTTGATGCTAACTGTACATAGCCCCATTGAAGGGCTTCGGCAATGCTTGATTGATCAGCCAAGATTACCCCTGCTCATCGGCAAGTGCGGCTAACTGGTCGGCCTGATGCTCCTGCATCAATGGGCCTAAGATCGCATCTAAGTCCCCTTCCATCACTTCGTTTAGACGATAGAGGGTTAAGTTGATGCGGTGCTCACTCACGCGGCCTTGTGGGAAGTTGTAGGTACGTACACGCTCTGAACGATCGCCACTGGCAACCAGACTGCGACGGGTCGATTCTTCAGCGCTGCGGCGCTTCTCATCTTCCACGGCTTGGATACGTGCGGCTAATACGCTTAATGCTTGAGCACGGTTTTTATGCTGTGAACGTTGGTCCTGACATTCAACCACGATCCCCGTTGGAATATGGGTAATACGAATCGCAGAATCGGTTTTGTTAACGTGCTGACCACCGGCGCCCGATGCACGGAAAGTATCGACCTTTAGATCGGCTGGGTTAATCGAGATAGCTTCAGCCTCAGGCACTTCATGCATCACAACAACGGTTACTGCAGAGGTATGCACTCGGCCCTGGGATTCGGTTTCAGGCACACGTTGTACGCGATGTCCACCGGATTCAAACTTGAGTTTACCGTAGGCACCGTCACCGCTTACTTTCACGATGATTTCTTTAAAGCCGCCGTGCTCACCTTCGTTAGAGCTCATAATTTCGAGCTGCCAACGGTTAGCTTCAGCATAACGGCTGTACATACGGAACAGGTCACCGGCAAAAATGGCGGCTTCATCGCCCCCCGCACCCGCACGAATTTCAATAAAGGCGTTGGTGTCGTCATTAGGATCCTTAGGCAGAAGAAGAATTTGCAGCTCGTCCTCTAAACGCTCGAGTTCAGCTTTGGCGGCTTTCATCTCTTCCTGCGCCATTTCGCGCATTTCCGCGTCATCTTCTTCGAGCATTTCCTTGGCGGATTCGAGATCAGCCTGTGCTTGCTGGTAAGCTTTAAAACCTGCAACCACTTCTTCTAACTGTGAATATTCCTTTGTTAATGCGCGAAAACGCTCCTGATCGGCGATAACGGACGCATCGCTGAGCAAAGCTAATACTTCTTCATTGCGCTCGAGCAAGCCTTCCAGCTTGCGGATAACGGATTCCTTCATTTAACTCGCTAACCTTAGTTTTTATCTAATCCGAGCACTGTTCTTAACTGGCCTAATGTATTCAAATCCCCCTGACGGCTCGCCACTGTCAGGGCTTGGGTTGGCGCATGAATGAGTCTGTTAGTTAGGCGATTGGCTAGTTCAATCAATACCTGTTCGGTGTCGCCCCCCTGCGCTAATTTATTCAGGGCGCGTTCCACTAACTCATCTTTTATCGCCATACTCTGGCTGCGGTATTCGCGAATACTGTCGACCGATTCTAAAGAACGCACCCAATCCATAAAGAGATAGGATTGTTCTTCAGTGATTAATTCAGCTTGCTCGGCGGCTTCCTTACGGGAAGCCTTATTCTGTTCAATAATGCTATGCAGGTCGTCGACTGTATACAGATACGCATCGTCCAAATCGGCGACTTCCGGCTCGATATCACGGGGAACTGCTATATCAACCAATAACATAGGTTGGTGTCGACGCTGCTTTAGCGCTTTTTCTACCATGCCTTTACCAAGGATTGGCAACGGGCTGGCGGTAGAGGATATCACGATATCGGCCTTAGGGAGAAAATCTGGTATCTGTGCGAGCGTAATTGCTGTTGCCCCGAACTCATCACACATGTTCTGTGCACGCTCTAAGGTCCGGTTTGCGACCACCATGGAGGTGACGCCATTGTCCTTAAGATGTCTTGCCACCAGCTCGATAGTTTCACCCGCGCCAATCAGTAGCACCTTGGTACTCGCAAGGGATGAGAAGATATGCTTCGCCATGCTAACTGCAGCAAAGGCAACCGAAACCGCTGCGGCACCGATTTCGGTTTCGGTACGGACTTTTTTTGCGACTGAAAAGGTATTTTGAAAAAGGCGGTCGATGGTTAGCGCGACAGTACCTGCTTCTTTCGCTTTCACAAAGGCTTGCTTCACCTGGCCTAAAATTTGTGGCTCACCCAAGATAAGGGAGTCAAGACCAGATGCCACCCGCATTAAATGCTTTACCGCAGCTTGGCCGTGGTAATTGTAGAGGCACGGGGCAACGTCTTTGTGATCAAGACCATGATATTCTTCAAGCCAATCAATGATATCGGCCTCATCGCCATTATTACAATACAATTCAGTGCGATTGCAGGTCGAGACAATAACGGCTTCACCCGAACGTGTACGACTAGCCAGACTCTTCATTGCGTCATGAATTTTGTCTGGAGAGAAGGCAACTTTCTCACGCAGGTCTACCGTGGCTGTTTTATGGTTAATACCGATTGCTACAAGGCTCATCTGACTCTTTCTAGATTCTTGGCGTCTCTTCTTAATTTGGCATTCTACTGAATTGCCGAAACTAAAAACAGAATACGCTTAACAAAACCGAATAAAGGTCTAACTTCTTACCTAAATTTTCTATCAATAATAGGTAAATGTGACATAGGCTCTCGAAGTTATCCCAAGTGACCATCCATGGAAATTTTACGTTTGGCATTGGTATTCTTTCCAAGCCCTCGTATCATAAGTACTTTGGTATATCAGTTATAGATGAATAATTTGAAGCGCTTCACAAATTCCATTTTCTGTTGTCTAGCCTTGAGCGGGCTGCTGTTTTTAGGTGGCTGTCAGACCCTTCCCCAGACTGAACTCAGCCCGATTTCTGTTAGCAGTGCTAAACAAGCGCAGGCTTGGGAGTTGCAGGGAAAACTCGCCATAAAAACCCCTGAAGACAAACTCAGCGCTAATCTCTATTGGCGTCACAGCGATAATCATGATGAACTCACCCTAACCACTATGCTAGGAACCACCATTCTCACCCTTGAAGCGACACCCAACTCCGCACACTTACATGTGGATGGTAAAGATTATCGAGATACCAACGCCCAAGCGTTGCTTAAACGAGTAAGCGGCTGGTCAATTCCAATTGCCGATCTGCCACTTTGGATTACAGGCCAAGCTGGCAAGACAGATATAGTCGAGGCCTTCGACGAACAGGGCCGCCCAAAACAGCTCACCAGTAATCAAACACACCTGCCTTGGTCAGTTAACTTCTTAAGTTGGCAAACCCAAAGCGGTGCTGCAGTCCCCTACCAATTAAAAGTTGAACGCAGCGATTTGCAACTTAAGTTTCAGCTTAACCAATGGCAAGCCCTTGGTAAACCTACAGTAATGCTTGGAGATAAGCCTTAGCATGCCCAATGAGATTTCACGTAACTGGCCAGCGCCCGCCAAACTTAATCTGTTTTTGCATATCAACGGCCGCAGAGCCGATGGCTACCATGAACTGCAAACCCTGTTTCAGTTCATTGATTGTTGCGACATGCTTGACTTTCAAGTCACCGAAAGCCCAGAACTGAGATTGCACTCCGACATGTCAGACGTTGTTGCGGATAGCGATAACTTAATTCTGCGAGCCGCAAAATCCTTGCAGCAATATACTGGTTTTAAGGGAGGGGCCGAAATTTGGCTCGATAAACACCTCCCCATGGGTGGCGGTTTGGGCGGTGGCTCTTCGGATGCGGCAACCACACTAGTCGCCTTAAATCAATTGTGGAACACCCAGTTGAGCACAGAGGAACTAGCGACCTTAGGGCTAAAAATTGGTGCTGACATTCCTGTTTTTATTCATGGTTTTGCCGCTTTCGCAGAAGGTGTTGGTGAACGCCTGCAAAGGGTTAATCCAAACGAACCCTGGTATTTAGTGATTGCCCCCGACGCCCATGTGTCCACCGCTGCCGTGTTCCAAGACCCGCATCTACCACGCAATACCCCTAAGCTTGCCATCGATACCTTGATGAGCCAAGCTTGGGAAAACGATTGCCAAAATCTAGTGGTTGCTCAATACCCTCAAGTTGCCAAGGCATTGGGCTGGCTGCTAGAATATGCGCCGTCGAGAATGACCGGAACAGGTGCATGCGTGTTCGGTGAGTTTTCTTCGCAGCAGCAAGCTCTCGCAGCCTTGGCGAAATTACCGTCTGATATGCATGGATTTGTTGCAAAAGGGATGAATATTTCGCCGCTAATTTCGCGAATTCAACATCCTTAAACTACTTTCTTCTAGAGTAACGAATTAAAGACAGCTCACGGTAATAACGCCCGTCCCAGCGTCTGGTTACTTTAGCCACTAAAATATAAAGCAAACGCCTGAGGTTCATACAGTGCCCGACATCAAGCTCTTTGCTGGGAACGCCACCCCCAGTCTCGCTAAGAAGATAGCCGATCGTCTTTTTTGTAAATTAGGAGACGCAGTGGTTGGTCGTTTCAGCGACGGTGAAATCAGTGTCCAAATTAACGAAAACGTTCGTGGTGCCGATGTATTCATCATCCAATCCACCTGTGCACCAACCAACGATAACCTGATGGAACTCATCGTAATGGTTGACGCACTACGCCGCGCTTCAGCGGGTCGTATCACTGCCGTTATTCCTTACTTTGGCTATGCTCGTCAAGACCGTCGCGTACGTAGCGCACGTGTGCCTATTACCGCAAAAGTGGTTGCAGACTTCCTGTCTAGCGTAGGTGTTGACCGCGTTCTGACCTGTGATTTACACGCAGAACAAATTCAAGGCTTCTTCGATGTTCCTGTAGACAACGTTTTCGGTAGCCCAGTGTTACTCGAAGACATGTTTGCTAAGAAATTAGACAACCCTGTGGTTGTTTCTCCAGACATCGGCGGCGTTGTTCGCGCCCGTGCAGTGGCGAAACTGTTAGACGATTCAGATCTGGCCATCATCGACAAGCGTCGCCCACAAGCTAACGTTGCTCAAGTTATGCACATCATCGGTGATGTTCAAGGCCGTGACTGCATTATCGTTGACGATATGATCGACACAGGCGGCACTCTGTGTAAAGCAGCTGAAGCCCTGAAGGAACACGGTGCAAACCGCGTATTTGCCTACGCGACTCACCCTGTATTCTCTGGTAAAGCAGCTGAAAATATCGAAAACTCAGTTATCGATGAAGTGATCGTAACCGACACTGTACCTTTAAGCCCTGAAATGCTTAAAGTGTCAAAAGTAACTCAATTGACCATGTCTGCTGTACTGGCTGAAGCGATTCGCCGCGTAAGCAACGAAGAGTCAATCTCAGCAATGTTTAGCCACTAATAGTGAGTTAGATTGCATCAAAAAACGCACCCGAGGGTGCGTTTTTTATTTGCAGCATTTGTACTAGCTCATTTGCCTTAGTTGCCCAACTTAGACACCAGCCCATTCCGTTCCCGATAATCATTCTTAATTATGCTTAAACGCCAAATAAAAAACGCACCCGAGGCGTTAACCCAAAGTGCGTTTTACATACAAGTGTTGTAGAGAGAAACATTCACACTCGCTGCGATCAAATGGAGGCAATCGGCTTAAATTTTAAAGGTTCCCACAGCTCCCTGGAGATATCCTGCCTGCGCCTTAAGCTCATCTGCAGCAGATGCATTGACTCTCGCGGTGTGTGAGGCTTCTTCAGCAATGTCGCGAATCACTACCACGTTCTTATTCACCTCGGCAGCCACCATGCTTTGCTCCTCAATTGCGGCGGCAATCTGGGTGCTCATATCCATGATATTGCGCACGTCGGTATTGATCAGGCTTAATAACTCACCCGCGGCGGCGGCCTGCTCGGCGCTTTCGTTACCCTGCTTTTGGCTAGCATCCATCAACTGCACAATGGAACGGGTACGGCTCTGCAGCGTTTGAATAATGTTAGCAATTTCCTGAGTGGAGGCTTGAGTGCGCATCGCCAGATTACGCACCTCATCGGCTACCACTGCAAAGCCCCTGCCTTGCTCGCCCGCACGAGCAGCTTCGATTGCGGCATTAAGTGCCAAAAGATTAGTCTGTTCGGCAATGGCGCGGATCACATCCAATACACTGCCGATGGTTTCGCTGTCGCGCTCCAGTTCATCCACAACAGAGGCGCTGCTATTGATCTGCTCAGCCAGCAGCCTGATTTTTTGAATGGTTTCTTCAACCTCAATTTGCCCCTTCTGAGCATTGTCATGGGTTTTTCCTGCTTTATGGGCAGCCAACTCAGTAGTTTTAGCAATCTCATCAATGGTCGCGCCCATTTCAGTGATGGCAGTCGCCACCATATCGGTTTCATTGAGCTGTTTGGATACGCCATCAGAGGCAATTAACGCATTATCCGAGACACTGGCACAGGAATTATTGATAGTCCCTACAGATTCAATAACTTGCTCAATAAGCTGTTGGAAGCCAGCCAGCATACGGTTAAAGTGCATCGCAATTTCACCGAGCTCATCTTGATTGGACTCATCGCACCTTAAGGTAAGATCTTTAGTAACTTCGATGCGGGAAAACACTTGAGTGATGCTTTCAACTGGATTGATAATGCTACGAATAATCAGGTAAGTCACAGTCGCAAGCACTGCTGCAATCAAGATAAAGATAGTGATCCCAAGGTTGAAGGTTGAACTTTGGGCATCATCAATTGCCTTAAGAGCAAGCTCATGTAATTCAATGGCACTTTCCTCAATCTGTTTATTGGCATCGTGCAGTTTTGCCAATGTACCTTGTTTTTCATCAAGGCCAAATTGCTGCTCCTTAGTCACCAGTGCCCTAAATTCCTTTTGATATAAATCAATCAAATTTGAAACTTTTTGCTTTACATCATAATCGAGATCAGAGGCCTGAAGACTCCTTTCAAAGCCGCTAATGTTTTTCTCAAAAGTCTCTACGTAGCTCATCTCACGGCGCAGCATAAAATCCTTTTCATTGCGTCTAAGCTGCAGCATGGCGACTTCGAGAGACAATTGCTGATTTTGTTTAAGCATGGTTTCGATGTTATGTACCGCATCTCGCAAATTTCCATAGAGGCCTGTTTTAGGGGTTAGGCCAATTTCCTGTTGCAGTTGCACGACTTCTTTGAAAGCGGTCTGATACTGGTTTAAATGGCGATCGAATCCCTCAAGCGCTGTCGTCTGTAGGCCGTAGTCCTTAAAGGTCTGCTCAAGTTGTGGAAGAACTTTGTCTATTTCACCATGTACTTTCTGATGTTTTTCAACATATTGCATTTCTTTTCGGGCAAAAAAATCCTTTTCGTGTTTACGCAGCATTAAAACATCCCTTTCAAGCTCGAGCACATTTTGCGCTGCAGATGAGAGTTCTGTCTCAACCGAATTTGAATGGAGCTGTAACCCGAACATCCCAATCAATGCGGTGATAGAGAGAGCCGCACTGAGTAACAACTTTGAGCGGATTAACATATAAAGTCCCCTAAATGTCTGACATCCCATAAAATATAGCTTGGAGTTTATGCCTTAACAGCAAAAGCTTGGCATAGACCAGAAAATCTTTCCGGATAATAGGTCTTGCGCATTTTTCAGCCTGAGTTTCGCACTACGTTTAACGGTTAAATCAGTGCTAACCCCGTCAATGGCACTGCAAAATTAGCGCCACATTAATAATGAACAGTTACCAAAATGATAAATACAACTTATTTATCAGTACCTTATTAAAATAAATTGCATATATGCAATACCGATAGAAATGTAGAATGGATGCGACAGCCAAAAATATAAAAATTTTTTATCTCGCTACAAACCTTTTACTCATCCCAAAGCGTCAAATTGACAACGAATTTTACTAGGACAGGAAAGTACAGTGACGGCAGGGTTCCCCCCACTTAATAGCGCAATGCCTGAATTTGAACTGGTCGCCTTGGCCAGCCAAGGCAATCGAGAGGCATTTAAGCAACTGTACTTAAGCCACCATCAACGCATCTACGCCTTGTCGTTACGTTTGTGTGGCCAAGTTAGCCAAGCCGAAGAAATTACACAGGAATGCTTTATTTTGGTGTGGCAAAAACTGCCACAGTTTCGCCAAGAGAGTCAGTTTTCAACTTGGCTACATAGTATTTGTGTCAATCAGGCATTGAGCAGTATTCGTAAACAAAAATCCTTTTGGGCACGCTTTATTCCAATGGAAGCTGAATTGGAGCCAACAGGATTAAATGAACAGTATCAGGGATTAGACAGATTGCTTCTCAAGTTGCCCGAAAGAGCACGAATCGTATTCGTGTTGTGTGCAATAGAGGGCTATCAACATGATGAAATCGCCCAATTGCTTGGTATTGCCGTTGGGACGAGTAAGACTCAATACCACAGGGCCAGGCAATTACTACAGGAGATGCTGTAATGACTCAAACACCGCGTTCCAGTGATGCACAGCTCCAGCAGTTAATTAGTAAAATGCCAAAAGATATCGCGCCTTCGCAGGATCTTTGGCAACAAATTGAACAACGAATGGACAGATCGCCACTTAAGCAGGCGACTCAGGCAAGCCGCACTAAGGTGTGGTCACAATGGGCTATTGCTGCTGGGGTCATCATCGCCCTATCACTAGGAATAAAATCCTTAAATAACAATGATATCAGCAATGTAATAACGGCTATGTCAGACAATCCCCAGTTGAACCAAGTCAGTGATGACAATCAGGCGCTGCAGCAATTGTTAGTGCAGATAGCTCAGACCCACGAGGCTCAGCTTAAAAACCTGCAGCAAACGCCCAATGCCCTCGTCTGGCAAACCACTCGCCTCGGCGCGCCATTGGAGCAGGGAATTGAAGAATTAAAACGTGCAGGTGAGCAGATTTACCGCGCCCTGCAGGCAAACCCAACGGATAAACAACTTTGGCAGCTTTGGCTATGGGTGCAACAGCGTGAAATCGATCTGTTACAACAGGGCCAAAGCCTCTCCATCAAGAACCCAACACAAGGAAACTCCCTATGACCCACTCTTCCCTAACGAAAATCAGTATACTGTTTTCGACCCTCTATCTTGGCATGCTAAGCAATGTGTTTGCCGCGCAAAGCGTTGATAAACAATTGGCGATCAGTAGCGACACCCAAGTTCAAATCAAAGTCCAACGGGGCGATATCAATATCGAGAGTTGGGATCAAAGTGAAGTCAGCGTCACTGGTACACTCGATGAAATGAGCGAAGGTTTTATCTTTGAGCAAAAGGGCAATAACCTCAACATCGAAGATAAAATGCCACGCCACTATAACGGCGGCGATCAGGATGGTTCGAAGCTCACCATTAAAGTACCAAGAACGGTCAAGCTAAGTGCCGATACAGTTTCAGCCAATCTTCAAATTACTCAAACCCAAGGAGAAATTGACTTCAGCACGGTGAGCGGCAATATCCTTGCCGATAGTTTAGGTGGTACACCTTCGCTGCACACAGTATCGGGTAATATCACCACCAAAGGCTTTGACGGCAAAACCATGCTGGATACTGTTTCTGGTGATATTAAAGATACTGAAAGTAAAGGTGAAATTAAGTATCGACTGGTGAGTGGAGAACTCGAAAGCCAAACCCTAGCTGAAAAAGTCAAAATAGAGCAGGTCTCAGGGGAAATTATCGCCGACCTTCGATTGGCAAAAAGTATTTCGGTGAGAACCGTGAGCGGCGATATCGAAGTGATTGTTGGCAAAAGTTTCGATAAAGCAAACCTTGAGAGCGTTAGCGGCGATATTACAACCCGCTTCGTTGAACTTCCCGATGCCAGCTTTGACTTAAATGGCGGCCCAGGTGGCAAAATTAAAAACGGTTTAAGCCAAGACGTTCCACAAAAAAGTAAGTATGTTCAAAGTGAATCACTGACCTTTGAAACCGGGACGGGATCGGGTGATGTCACTATGAATACCATCAGCGGAAACTTGATCCTAAAAACCTTAACTCAAGGTAGCGCCAAGGTTGAAGTAACACTGAATTAACCTAAAATGCCGCCTAGGGCGGCATTTTTATAGCAAGTAACACAGGCTTAATTGAGACTAAATCGAAGCAATTTCAGCGTCAGTGAGGTAACGCCACTCTCCGAGATCAAGACGTGGGTCAAGTTCAATGCTACCAATGCTTTCACGGTGTAGCCCCACAACATGATTGCCTTGAGCTGCAAACATCCGCTTAACTTGGTGGTATTTACCCTCGGTAATAGTTAGCCGAACTAAGTTTGGCTCGATAATCTCCAGCAGCGCGGGTTTTGTCAGACCATCCTCGTTACGCAGCTCAATCCCCGCTGCAAAAATCGGAATTAAGCTTTCATCTACAGGTTCAGCGAGATTGACCAGATAACGCTTGCCGCATTCCTTTTTGGGTGAGGTGATTTTATGGGACCACTGACCATCGCTTGTTATTAGCACTAAGCCCGTGGTGTCGACATCTAATCGCCCAGCAATATGCAAAGTCTCCGGCTTTTCGATATCGAGCAGACTTAATACCGATGGATAGACCTCGTCGATGGTTGAGCAAATGGTATCGATGGGTTTATTGAGCATCAAATAACGCTCTCCAATCAGCGATATTGGCTCGCCCTCTAGGCAAACCTGCATGCCCTTAATAACTTTAAACCCTGAATCCTTCACGACAACCCCATCACAGGTGATGTCACCGCGGTGCAAAGCCTTTTTGGCTAGGGTTCGAGTCAGTGAGGTACACTCACAAATAAATTTGTCTAAACGCACGTGATTACTCAATTTCAAAAAATTCAGCCATATTATGGGGCCAGCGTCCATAAAGGGCAAAGAATACCCTAAGTTCGCAAAGCACCAATCCAATTATTTCAGTCAAAGCCAAGCAATCGATTTTAGCCACATAGAACCTTTGTGATACCTAAGTACTTGCAAGTTAATAGGCTTTTTATCGAACCGCGTTAATACCGCTGCGGGGTGAGGGTTTATGGTAATTTTTAGTTACAACTCCAAGATAATAAATCTTGGCAAAAAACTGTAACAACCTTGTTTAAAAACCAGCATAAGCATTAACATACGGGCGTTGCGCCTGAAGCAATCCCGTTTAGTTGCCAAATAGCCCCTAAATTGGGCACAAAAACAAACTCAAAGGAAAGAACATGAGAAAAGTACTCATTGGGGGACTCTGTGCCTCACTCATTGCAGGTCTGACTGCCTGTAACGATAAACCTGCTGAAGTAAAAGCACCTGAAGCCACAAAAACAGCAACAGCTGCCGCGGTAACAAAGGCATTAAGCTCAGGTATTGTATTTGAAAACTTTGACAAGTCAGTGCGTCCACAGGACAACTTCTATGAGTACGTAAACGGTGCTTGGTTAAAATCGGCAGAGATCCCAAGCGATCGTACCAGCATTGGTTCATTCTACGATCTGCGTGAAAAATCACGTGACGATGTTAAAGCCATTATCGAAGAAGTGGCTGCTACAGCAAACCTAGTAGAAGGTACCGACGAGCAGAAAGTGGCCGATCTTTACCGTTCATTTATGGACACTGCGACCCTAAATAAACTTGGCGTAACGCCACTGAAAGGCGAGTTTGATGCGATTGCAGCCCTTGCCGACAAAAACGAATTAGCAAAATACTTTGCCCACAGCCAAATCATTGGCGCGGGCACGCCAATGGCATTCTACATCGATATCGATGCGAAGAACTCAAGCCGTTATGCCACTCACCTGTGGCAATATGGTTTAAGCCTGCCAGAGAAGGATTACTACTTCAATCAAGCAGAGCGTTTCGTCAATATTCGTAAGGCCTACCTGGCTCACATCGAAAAAATGTTCACGCTGGCAGGTCTTGCCAATCCTAAAGCAAGCGCTGAAGCAGTACTGGCCCTAGAAACTGCCATCGCAGAAAAACACTGGGATGTGGTTGAAACCCGCGACAGCACTAAGACTTACAACTTATACCAAGTTAAAGATCTGCCAAGCTTAGCACCCGATTTCGACTGGACAGCTTACCTAACGACCTTAGGTGCAGAAAAACAAACTGACATCATCGTTAATCAACCAAGCTTTATCCAAGGTTTCAACGAAATTTTCAAGTCGACCGATCTGGCGACTTGGAAAACTTACATGCAATGGCAAGTACTGACTCACGCGGCAAGCAACTTGAGCGAAGATCTCGACAAAGAAAACTTCGAATTCTTCGCTAAGACCCTAAACGGTCAAGAAGAACAAGAACCACGTTGGAAGCGCGGTGTTGCTGCGGTTAACGGCGTATTAGGCGAAGTAGTGGGTAAAGTGTACGTTAAGCGTCACTTCGCACCAGAAGCCAAAGAGCGTATGCAAACGCTGGTTGAAAACCTGCGCGGCGCCTATGGCGATAGCATCAAAGACCTGACGTGGATGAGCGACACCACAAAACTGGCCGCCGCTGAAAAGTTAGCTAAATTCAATCCTAAAATTGGTTATCCAAACAAGTGGGAAGACTACAGCAAGCTGACCATCAAAGCCGATGACTTAATCGGTAACGCCGTTCGCGCAAGCGAAGTTCAGCATGCTAAGTCACTGGCTAAATTAGGCGCGCCTATCGACAGAGATGAGTGGCATATGACGCCACAAACGGTTAACGCTTACTACAACCCAACCATGAACGAAATCGTGTTCCCTGCAGCGATTTTGCAACCACCTTTCTTCAACATGGAAGCGGATGACGCCGTTAACTACGGCGGTATTGGGGCGGTTATCGGCCACGAAATGGGCCACGGTTTCGACGACCAAGGTGCTAAGTTCGACGGCGAAGGCAACATGCGCGACTGGTGGACTGAGAAAGATCTACAAGAGTTCGCAACCCGTGGCAAAGCGCTTATCGCTCAATACGATGGCTACTATGTGTTTGACGACCTGCACGTAAACGGTAGTTTAACTTTAGGTGAAAACATCGGTGATTTATCAGGTGTGACTATCGCCTACCGCGCCTATAAGAAGTCGCTAAACGGTAAAGAAGCACCGGTTATCGACGGTTTAACTGGCGATCAACGTTTCTTCATCGGCTTCACCCAAATTTGGCGTGCAAAAGCCAAAGAAGAAGCCATGCGCAACCGCGTAGCGACTGACCCGCACTCACCTGCGGAATTCCGCGCACTGGGCGCCCTGTCTAACATGCCTGAGTTCTACACCACATACGATGTAAAACAAGGTGATGCTATGTACATCGCTCCAGAGAAACGCGTAAAAATTTGGTAATTTTTACCTAATTTGCTGGGTTAAGCCCCAAGCTGAATTCGCCCGATGATGGCGCCGTTATCCGCAAGGTAACGGCGCCATTTTTATTGCTAAATTAGGACTAAAGATTCAAGGAGGAATGTGAGCCAATCGGCAAGATGAACAAGTCTTAATCATTGATTCAGCTTTAATTAAGCGCCAGCACCCTAAGGTGTTCCTGTGACCTGTATCACCTCAATAAGGAAGTAGGCGTTATGAACAAGTTGTTTCGTACCTTTTTTGTCTTTCTACTCTTATTATCAACCCGCACCGGTGTTGCCAACCCTCTCGATCTCAGTGAGTCCCGCACCGAGCTTGGCAGTTACAGTGAAAGACAAGCCCAAACCCACGATCTCGATGGCCTCTATGCCCTAAGTAGTCAAACCTTCGAGAATCCTCGCCAAGCCTGGAATAATTTAGATGAACTGTATGCCATTGCAGGTGAAGCGCAATTTGAGTTGGCAACATTATTGGGGCAAATCACACAGCATTCTCAATCGCAACTTATTCTGCCTGAAGTCAAAAGCTATCAACGCGCCGCCGATAAAATTGCCCATAAATTTAACGGTGATGCCAGTCAGCTTACCGATATTGCCCGCGCAACCTTAGTGTGCGGCAGTATTAACGAGCTAATGCAGGCCTATCATGCCTTAAGTGAGCAGGCTCAAGTGGTGAAGCAAAAAAACCGCTTTGCCGAGCCAAAGGCCTCGGGCTATCGCGACCTAAATCTGTTAGTTCGCCTTCCCAATACAGGCATGATTGCCGAAGTGCAATTGCACCTTAAGGACATTGCCGAAATTAAGAGCGGCCCTGAACATGAGGTTTACGAACAGATACAACGAATTGAAGCGAAAGCGAAACAGCAGCAACGGGGGTTGAGTGAATTTGAAACCGTACAGATTGCCAAATTGCGTCAGGCATCCCATAAGCTGTATCACAAGGCATGGCTGAACTATAAACGTGTTGCCGACGGCAGTTTGCTTAATACCGCCGTCGCTTAACCCTTACTTTTCTTTTTGAAGCATCCCCGCTTCCACTCTTGCGCTGGCGATTAGTGACAAAATACTAAGATGCCAGCGCCTTTTTTTACGCATTTTACGCAGATGGCATCTTCAAGCCGCAGAATAGCAATTTCCCCCTTTAGCTCGCTCCCTCGCATCAAACGGGGTTTAACTATATAATCCCGCGCCATAAGGCCACCCTTAAGGAAATCCCATGCACGACATCATTGAGCAACTCCAAGAACGCAGCGAAACCGTGCCAGTGCCGTTGGAGTTACCCACATTTGAGCAATTGGTAGAAGTGGAAGAGCAAATCCTGATCCCACTACCGAGGGAGCTTAAGGAATACCTGCTCTATGCCAGTGACGTCATTTATGGGGCTATTGAGCCTGTCACGGCTGCGGATCCCTATTCGCACACCTATCTGCCCGAAGTCACCTGCTATGCTTGGTCTATCGGTCTACCAAGGGACTTAATTGCCATCTGTCAGTTAGGGGATGACTTCTACTGTATCGATCAGGATGGCCAAGTGCATTTTTGGAAAAATGGCGACTTTGCCGATATCTACTGGGAATCATTCTGGGAATGGGTTGAAGATATCTGGCTTAAAAACAAATACTAATTTTATATTTACCCACTTTATCTTTATCAAACTGAGAACCGCATTATGTCTAAAAACATTGGCTTGAACGCCATCGAAATAAGCTACCTACGCCAATCCCTAGGCCTAAGTGCGGCTCAAGCTGCGCAGTTAACCAATAACACTGAAGCCGAAGTCTTAGCCTGGGAAAGTGGCGAAACGGAAGTACCTGAGCTGGCACAGAAAAAACTATTAGATTTAGACGATATCATCGAGATGCAAGTACTTAATACCACAGATGGTATTGAGGCACTGTTTAAGAAGGAACCCAAGCGTCATTTGGCCTTCGTAGTTTACCCAACCCAAGCGATTTACAGCCAATACAACCCTGAATTTTTAAGCTCTCTGCCACTGACAGAGCTTTACAACACAGCAGCATGGCGCATCAAAAAAGAATGTAAGCTGGTACTTGAAGTCGACGTGAGCTTAATCGCCTTAAACGTTGAAGCCTATAAAGCCTACCGCGAGCAAAACGGCCTCAGCGAAAGCCGTGAAAGCCGCGCGAAATGGGCGGCAACCCAGCTTTAAATCCGATCTCCATTGAACAAAAGGGCAGATATTCCTCTGCCCTTTTTTAACTGATGCTTTTCTTTGAGCTTTAAAAGCTCCTTCAATTGCGCTTTGATTTACCCTTGGTTTTGGGCTGCGATGACTTCCATCTTCTTCATCGCCGTCTTAAGACTCGGACGTGCGGCAAGTCGGTCACGATAGGCAGCCAGTTTCGGCGGAATTTGTTGCTCAAACAAGGTGCCCCACATCAGGGTATGGGCCAGCAGAATATCGGCAACGCAAATCTCATCACTCAATAAGAACTCTGTCTCTGGCAACATGGTTTCGGCTGACGCTGCGGCTTTATCAAATTCCCACACAGCGCAGGGCATTATCGATGGATGACGTTGCTCCATTGGCAATGCAAACTTATGTTTGCCAAGGGTCCACAACGGCTGCTCAAGTTCAGTAATGATAAAGCTTACCCATTGATGGTGCTTACCCGAGGCCACGCTTCCCACCTCTGGCAGCAACTTGCCAAATTTTTCAGCTAAATACTGACAAATAGCTGCGGATTCTGACATTACTAAGTCGCCGTCGGTTAATACTGGCACCTTAGCGCAGGGATTGAGGGCTAAAAATTGCGGACTTCTGTGCTCGGCCTTATTCATATCAACAAACGAAAAATTCCAATCGACACCGAGCTCTTCTAGCACCCAAGCCACCCGCAAGGCGCGGCTCTTAGGCATACCGTATAAGGTAATCATAAAATATCCTTTTTGTTATTTGGGCTTTCCACTTTGGTTTAGACTCGCTGAACAAAGCGCTTTAGGCAAGATACACCGAGAAGCGGTTAACTCAAACCCATAAAAAAACGGCGCCAAAGCGCCGTTTTTAACAGGATAAACATGAGGATTAGAAGTTCATCGTTAACTTAGAATAGATATAACGGCCCATAGGGTTATGAACAGAGATCACATAACCATACAGGTCGGTATCACCATCACCGATAGCAAATGGTGGTTCCTCATCGAATACGTTGTTCACACCAAGGGTCAACTTAACAGTTTCGTTGAAACGGTAGCTTCCTGACATATCGACTAACAGCTGAGCATCAATCATACGCGACTTGTTGCTTTCGAAATCCAATGCGCCGTCGAAATCGATATCTGGCGTATCTTCAAATTCACCGATGTAGCTCAAATTCACGTTTGCGGCAAAGTTATCCATAGTCCAGTTACTGGTCAGTAACCAACGGTGTTGTGGGTACTTATACTCGCCGGTGTAATCTAGGCCGTCTTTCTCAAACTTATGCAGGTAGCTGTATTCCAAACCAAAGCGTAAATCACCATAGTCAGCAAGCTCTAAGCCATAGTGAGTAGACAAGTCTAGGCCTTGGACTTCTTGAGAGCTTAAGTTGATAAAGCTTGAATGGATAATACTAATTGGACCTAAGGTTTGACCATCCTCCGGCGCTAAACGCACACACACAGTGCTGTTTTGATCGTTACAATTCGCAGCATAGATATCGCCAAGCGGCTGCTTATCAATTTTATTGTCTTGCGTGATGCTAAAAATATCGAAACCGATGTCGAATTTCTGACTTGGTGCCCAAATAGTACCAATATTCCAAGTTTCAGATTCTTCAGCATCCAGATCAGAGTTACCCGCAAACTCAGTATTGTAGTCTAACGCTTTGCAATCAACGCCATCAGAAAGACAGCGATAGTTATCAATAAAGAAACTACTTTCACGTGATGGACCTAAACCGATTTGTGCCAATGATGGTGCGCGAAAACCCGTAGACCAAGAACCTCGGGTCGTGATTTCATCGGTAATGCCCCATTGGAACGCAACTTTAGGATTAGTGGTTGAACCAAAATCACTGTAATGATCGTAACGGCCCGCTAATTGCAGTTCAAAATTGTCCGTCACAGGAACCGAGAACTCGATATAACCTGCGTATTGATCACGTGCTGCAGCCGCAGACACTGCTTCAGTACCGAAAATCAGACCGCGCTGGAACTGCTCATCTGGCACGTCGCTCACGCTTTCTTCGCGGTATTCAACACCCGCAGCCATCATGATATCACGCTCAGCTAAAGTGAAAGCTTGACCAGAGATATTTGCCGCATAAGAAGTCATACTCGATAAGCCTTGGCGTACTAGGCTAGTCGTGATCGCATCAATCACTTCTTGAGAGTTAAAAGTACCACCAAATGGGTTGTAACGACCTGCATCAATCTCAGCCTGTAGATAGTCAGTACGGATCCAACCTTGGCTGTTATCACCCGTCTGTAATGATTCACTGCGACCGCGTTGTACTGAGGCTTCCCAATCCCAATCGCTAACAGTGCCACGAAGACCTGCAACTAAACGTAAAGTATCAGATTCGATATCCCAGCGGCGGGCGCCCGCATCGACGGTACGGAAACGACCGATTTTAATATCTTCACCCCAAGGATTGTTAGGATGATCGGCAGGAACCGTTAACTCAGCATCTTCATCCAGCGGTGTAGGAGCGCCGCCCGCTTCAGAGGTATTGTGCTGCGCTGCCAGTTCCAAGAAACCCGTTAAATCATCGTTAAAGTGATATTCAAATTGACCAATAGCCCCGACACGTTCAGCAGCAGGTGCAACTAAGTTGTAGGGACCGTAATCAAATAAACAGCTACCGCTTGCCGTAGCGCTGTCAGCAGGACAATCTGGGTCAATGGTTTTTTTACCACCAACATAGAAATAACCAGGGAAGCCGCGTGATGAACGAAGATCTTCGCCGCCATAGGGACTTTGATCGGCGGTACCGAAACGGCCTAAATCTGTTGCCGCAAGAGTACCGTTGTTAAAGTAATCGAGAATGATAGACGCGCTACCCTTCTCTGACTTCATGCCCCAAACCATGCTGGCGGTGGTTTCATCGTAACCTGTGCCAGGGGTATCACCGTAGCCTAAGTTAATTTCAAGACCTTCGATGTCTTTTTTCAGCACTATGTTAACTACGCCTGCAATCGCATCTGAACCATAAATGGCCGACGCACCATCTTTTAGAATATCGATACGTTCGATAGCAGAAACTGGAATATTGTTAATATCGACGAAAGAGTTAGTAATACCTTCAGCAAACGCACTTGCTGCCACACGGCGACCGTTAATTAACACTAATGTTGCATCTGGACCTAAGCCACGCAAACTGATAGATGCGCCACCGTTAGCAGTCGAGTCTTGGCTATTTCCACGGGTAGAGAATGCTCCCGCGCCATTTGCCGGCATACGCTCGAGTAACTGTTGCAGGTTATCGAAGCCCATGTTTGCGATATCGTCTTTACTAATAGATTGGATTGGAGAAGGCCCTTCAATATCTGTACGCTTGATACGCGAACCAGTTACTTCAATGCGTTCAACTTTATCAGCACCATTATCTGCCGCTTGGGCAATGCTTGGTGACATCGCCATGGCGATAGCACACGCACACGCGCTCGGTAAAATCTGAGGTCTCATCACTTACTTCCCCTAAAATATTATTGTTAAAATTATTTTACATTTTTGAAATAATTACTTTGCACAGACAAATTAATGCGTTAAAAAACAAAGTCAATGGGGGACTCTAAAAAGTTAACAGATTGTTCACTTTAAGAGCATGTTTAGATTTTAAAATATACAAAACAACTATAAATGACTAAATCAATGCATTTTAAAAGTGCAATTGATTGCAATTGATAAGTTGAAATGAAAAGACTCAAGCCGAATGAAGCGGCATAAATTTGGGGGGGAGAATGAAGCACAATGAGTCACAAATTTTTTACATGTGGGATTTGATTGGGGTGAATATCAATCTGTTATTATCAAGACGCTGACCTTAAAAGCAAAACCAACACTAAAACAAGAAAATCAAAATCCAATATGACCAATAGCCACACTCAGATCTTGTCCAGACATTGGACACAACAACTCTCTGACAGTATTAAAGCCATGGGGCCTGGCATGTTAATGGCAGCTGCCGCCGTTGGTGCCTCCCATTTAGTCTCTTCAACCCGTGCAGGTGCCGAATTTGGTTGGCAATTAGCTTGGGTGATTCTAGTGGTAAATTTACTCAAATATCCCTTCTTTGCCGCAGGGCCTTACTATACCGCAGCAACCGGTGAGAGCCTGCTACAGGGGTATCTTAAACAAGGACGGGGTTACCTATGGTTATTCACCGGACTCAACGTTATTGCATCCGTTGCCAGCACCGCGGGGGTGTGTATGCTCACCGCGGCCATGTTGACTCAATTTGTTCCTTTACCCATAGAGTTATTGGCATTTTTGGTGTTGTTAACATCGCTAATGCTATTGATTTTAGGGCATTACTCGCTACTTGATCGGCTCACTAAAGTCATTATGTTTGCCCTGACGTTAACGACATTGGTTGCCGCCGCACTCGCACTAGATCATGTAAAGCCACTGTCGAGGGACTTTGTATCCACCTCCCCATGGGAATGGGCTCATGTGGGCTTTTTGGTCGCGATGATGGGATGGATGCCCGCACCAATTGAGATAAGTGCTTGTAATTCACTATGGCTATTAGAAAAACAAAAAAACGCTCCCGTCACAAAAGCACAGGCCCTATTGGATTTTAATCTTGGCTACATTCTCACAGCACTGCTCGCTGTCGTTTTCCTTGCCCTAGGCGCACTAGTGATGCATGGCAGTGGTGAACATTTTTCGGATTCGGGAGCAAAATTTGCCAATCAATTGATCAGTTTGTACAGCAAAGTAATGGGAAGTGAGAGTCAATATCTAATTGGATTAGTTGCTTTTTTATGTATTTTTAGCACCACGGTCACTGTGGTAGATGGTTATAGCCGAACCTTAGATGCCGCATGGCAGTTACTGCGAAATCCGAATATTCCCTACACTCACGCCAGTAAAAAACTGACAGCGATTATGCTCAGCGTCAGTGGCCTAGGGTTACTCCTTATCTTATTTTTTAAGGGGGCTCTACTCCCCTTACTTGAGTTTGTCATGATCCTCGCATTTATGAGCACCACCATCTTCGCTTGGCTAAACTATCGTTTAATGACGAGTCAGCAGTTACCCGAAGCCGATCGTTACGGCCCTAAAATGAAATGGCTCTCTTGGGTAGGATTAGCTTATCTCACTATTTTTGCGATGCTTTTTGTCTACTGGTATGTAGCAATCAAAGCTTAAGATTAGCATTAGGTACCCTTGTTTAATCGACAATATTAAGCTCATCAAGGCGGCATCGTTCTCGCCCGTCATTGCCCTATCGCCATGACAGAGTTATCTGCTTTTATGTCGCTTTGGGTATATAATATCGACTCTTAAAACTGACTGCGCAGCCGCGCCTAGAGAACACCATGATTAACAACGATATTCTGCGCCGCCTGCGCTTCGTATTTGATTTCAACAATGCCAAAATGACTAAAATTTTTGCCCATGTTGGAAGAGAAGTTCCTACCGAAGAAATGATTGCTCTGCTTCGTAAGGAAGAGGAAGAAGGCTATAAGGCCTGCAACGACACTACACTTTGTCAGTTTTTAGATGGCTTGATTATTGAAAAACGCGGATTACGTGAAGGCGCTGAAATCCCTAAAGCAATTTCGCGCCTCAACAATAACCTGATCTTCAAAAAATTACGCGTAGCACTCGAAATGCGTGAAGAAGATATTCTGGCGACCCTAGCCCTTGCTGAAGTTGACATGTCAAAATCCGAGTTAGGAGCACTGTTCCGCAATCCAGACCACAAAAACTTTAAAGCTTGCGGCGATCAAATCCTGCGTAACTTTATCCGCGGATTATCGTTAAAACTGCGCGGCGTATAACAGCAAACCGCGATTAAATCGCCTAAATGGCATAAACGCAGCTCAGGCTGCGTTTTTTGTTATTAATTCTGCATTCAAACGGCGCCAAACACCTCAAATCCTTTTACAAAAGATTAACACAAGCCCGTTTTAAACACTGACTTACATCCTTGCTGTAAAAAAAACCACAAATAGCGCACTCCATGGGCAACAAAGATCACATTTCGTGATAATCTTACGTGACTCAAAGCACGTCTCAAGTACGTACAAAACCATTTAAACAATAACTCAAAGGTTTCCCATGGACGATAATAAACGCCCCATATATCTTCCGTTTGCTGGTCCTGCCATTCTTGAAGCCCCATTGATTAACAAAGGCAGTGCATTTACTGAAGAAGAGCGTATTTTCTTTAACCTCGAAGGCTTGCTGCCCTACGCGATTGAAACAATCGAAGAACAGGCGTCCCGTGGCTACGATCAATTCAGAAGCTTTAACAACGATCTCGACAAGCACATCTACCTGCGAAATATTCAGGACACCAACGAGACCTTGTTTTATCGTTTAGTGCAAAACCATATCTCCGAGATGATGCCCATCATCTACACGCCGACCGTAGGTTTAGCCTGTGAGCGTTTCTCTAAAAACTACCGCCGTAACCGTGGTCTGTTTATCTCTTATCCAAATAAGGACAGGATTGAAGACATCCTTAACAACTCTACCCGCCAAAAAGTAAAAATCATCGTTGTGACCGACGGTGAGCGCATATTGGGCTTAGGCGACCAAGGTATTGGCGGCATGGGGATCCCAATCGGTAAACTGTCACTTTACACCAGCTGTGGTGGTATCAGTCCGGCTTATACCCTACCGATCACCTTAGATGTGGGTACCGATAACCAACAGTTACTCGACGATCCTATGTACATGGGGTGGCGCCACCCCCGTATTGGCGGTGAAGAATATGCCGAATTTATCGAAGCCTTTATGCAAGCTGTCCACATTCGCTGGCCTGACGCACTGATCCAATTCGAAGACTTCGCGCAGAAAAATGCAATGCCAATCCTTGAGCGTTACAAGGATCGCTACTGCTGCTTTAACGACGACATCCAAGGCACAGCTGCCGTAACCGTTGGCTCATTACTCGCTGCTTGTAAGGCCGCAGGCACAGAGCTCAACAAACAGCGCGTGGCGTTTTTAGGTGCAGGTAGCGCAGGTTGCGGTATTGCCGAAGCTATCGTTGCCCAAATGGTGTCTGAAGGCATAAGCGATGAACAGGCTCGCAGCCAAGTTTGCATGGTTGACCGCTGGGGTTTACTGCTAGACAACATGCCTAACCTGTTGCCATTCCAGCAAAAATTAGCGCAAAAATGTGCCAATATCAGTGACTGGAATAACTTTAGCGATAATATTTCACTGCTCGATGTCGTGAACAACGCTAAACCAACAGTACTGATTGGCGTGTCTGGTGCACCGGGTCTGTTTACCGAAGAAATTGTCCGTGCGATGCATAGCCATTGTGAGCGTCCCATTATCTTCCCACTGTCAAACCCAACCAGCCGCGTTGAAGCGACACCAAAAGACATCCTGCATTGGACTTCAGGTCAGGCACTGGTTGCAACCGGCAGCCCGTTTGAGCCTGTGGTAGTCGATGGTGAAACCTACGAAATCGCCCAATGTAACAACAGCTTTATCTTCCCAGGCATAGGCCTTGGTGTACTCGCCTCCGGTGCCCGCCATGTGTCGGATGAGATGCTAATGGCATCGAGCCGTGCGCTAGCAGAGTGCTCACCTTTAGCCATCGATGGCACGGGTGCATTATTGCCGAAGCTGGAAGATATCCATACCGTCAGTAAACATATCGCCTTTGCGGTTGGTAAAGTCGCTATTGAACAAGGCCTCGCGTTACCTTGTAGCGATGAGCTGCTAAAGCAGGCAATTGAAGATAACTTCTGGACTCCAGAGTACCGCCGCTACAAGCGCACTTCATTCTAATCTGCTTTAGGCTTACATGGGATTTCCCAAATAAAAAGCCCGTCGTAGACGGGCTTTTTATGATTGGTTCAAACTCGCTTAAGGTGCCATCACTTGTTTGAAGCTATTTAGCATAGAACGATCGGTACGGGCTTTCTTCAGTTTACGAATGCACTCTTTTAGCGATTCATCGGCTAAGCGGCCAAATACACCATCATATTCCTGCTCATTAATTGCTTCATCCGAATCGGCCTGTTCCGAGATTTGTTGAGCTACACGGCTTAATTGCAGCCAAGCATTGGCAATATAAAAACCATGGAACTCCGCCTGTGGCATTAATTTTTGAGCACTGGCGGGCAACGCCTCCCAAGCCGCAGCAAACTTGCCTTCACGGTCGAGTAACAACTCTGCACATAAGCCCTTGTAAGCCTCTAACAGGCTTTCTGGCATTTTTGCCATAGGTAAAACTTTATTGGCAACGTTGTGAGAAATGCGCTCGGCAGTTTCGCGATATTCAACAGATACTTCAGCCATCATTATTCTCTCAATTTAAGCGACCTAAAACTGGCCACTAATGTACAAACCATATACCCCATTATGGGCTAAAGGTGTCACTGTTACCCCTTGATAGGGTTCAGTAAAATACCATCCTGCAAGCGCACCAATTGCGGCGCCTGCAAGCACATCTTCAACATAATGCTTATCGCTCTCTATACGGGTATAACCCACGTAAGATGCGGCAAAATAAGCGGGTAATCCATATTGCCAACCATAACGCTGGTGAATAAAGGTTGCCGCCATAAAGCTGTCCGAGCTATGACCAGACGGAAAAGAATCGTCACCACTGCCATCGGGTCTATCCTTGCTGACCCCAAGTTTAAACCCCTCGACTATCACTCGACTCGAGACTGCGGCCTTGAGTAATTGCCAGCTACCCTCATTTCCCTCTTCATAGAACAGAGTTGCTCCAAGAGCCGTTGCTGGCAACAGCAAATGCACTACATCACCCGAGGTTTCGGTGTCATCACTGTTTGCGAAGCTCATCCCCGTGAACATGAATAGGCAAAAGCAGAGTAGTTTTTTCAATGGTTTTCCTTCCCGACTCAGCTCCAAAGCTGTCGTTTATACCCTGATAGCAAAGTGAAAGCAAAAAATCCAAACTTGCTATGTGAACAATTGATAATCAATTTATGCTAAGCTAATGATTAGCTGCGTGTTTAAGTTCATGAAGGATTAGCTAACTTGTTACAACGCCTGTATATATTGATTTTGTCATCGCTACTCCTGTCATTGACACTGAATTTAGCCTTTGCAGAGGACAAATCTCAGGCCGACAAAATCATTGCGCAATTCGAAAATGGCGATCCTATGGTTCATGGGGAAATCGCTCAGAAACTTGCGCTTCTTCGTCAACTGGTATCCAAAGATGATGCGCTTCGAATGGAGAAACTCAAGGCCTTAGAGTGCTGGAATCAAGCCGCAGATTCCGATGCCGCTATCAAAAAAGCAATTAGTAACAGCGCCCAAGTTCTCGACAATCCTCCCCCCAGCGCCTCAACTCATTACCTTATCGATATGACCCTTTGTAATGCTTGGTTTTTGCAGATGGATGGCGATATCAACGCTGCGATGGCAGCTTATACCCAAAGTATCAAACGCGCCTATGATACCGAAGATATCAAGCTGATCGCAGACTCCCGCAGTCTCCGCGGCGCCCTGTATTCTTATATTGGCGACTTCACCTCAGCGCTTAACGATTTAGTCACAGCCCAAGACTTATACGAGTCACTTAATCTCACCAGCTGGGCCAATATCAATCTCGCCGATATTGCCAATAGCTTTAGGCGTTACGGCGATCCCCAGAGCGCCATTCGTTACTACAAAAAATTAAAAGATCTGTATGAAAAAAATGGCAATGAGCTGCAACTGATTTATGTCACCACCGACATGGGACTTGCACTCGATGAGTTGGGTGAGCATCAGCAGGCAATAGATAACTTCTTGATTAGTTACAAGTATCAAAAGGATCATAAGCTCACCATGGAAGCGGCGGTATCAGCCACAAACATCGCCTATAGCCTACTTAAACTCAATCGTCTTAATGAAGCCGAGCGTTATTTGGTTGAGGCAGATAAAGTCATTAGCGATCAGGATCCCGCCGCCTACAGCTTTATGAAGCTATTTATGGGTGAAGTTAAGTTTAAGAAAGCCCAATTTGCTGAAGCCTTAATTGAATTGGAAGAAGCTGAAAAAGCCTTTGTGGCCGAGCAAAATGAACGTGGTCAAGCGCAGCTATTACAACTTAAAAGCGAGGTGCTTTCATCACTCAATGATATGCCCGCCGCCTACGCGGCACTCGAACAGTACGTGACCTTAACCAAAAAAATTGACAATAACTCATTAACTAGCCAAACCAATGAATTAAAAGTTAAATTTGATACAAGTCGTATTGAGTTAGAGAACAAACGACTACTCGAAAACCAGAGCCATAAAGAACAAGAAATGGCCTTACTCGAACGAAATAAGTCGCTGCAATACATCATCCTATTGTTAACGGGCTTTAGCCTCGCCATCGTCTCCATCTTTGCCTATAAACTGGTCCATCGTAACCGCGAGTTACAAACAGTAGCACTGACAGATCACCTGACTAAGCTGCCAAATCGTCGCCATATCTACAGTAAGGCAGAAGCATTTTTCCTGCAGGCCATCAAGCAGCGCAGCCCCTTTTCGGTGATCATCTTCGATGCCGATCATTTCAAAAAAATTAACGACCAGTTCGGCCATGAAATTGGCGACCACGCGCTGATAGCCATAGCAAATGCTTGCCTCGCACTCTATGGGGATAAGCAGATCGTTGGCCGAATTGGCGGCGAGGAATTTTTGGTATTACTGCCAGATACCGAAGAGCAAATGGCAAATAAGCACGCCATTGAACTACAACAAAAAATCAGCCAAATCGCGGCCGAGACATTACCCGAAGATCTCATACTTACCATCAGTGCAGGGGTCGCAACCCTTATTAACAGTGGTTCCTCGCGGGATGAAAATATTGATGAATTGGTGAAACGGGCAGATTGTGCACTCTACGAAGCAAAAAATGCGGGACGTAATTGCGTAAAACTCGCAAAATCCCACGCCACCTGAGTTACCATGTTAACGGCCAGAGTTATTGACTAAAAGTCTGGAACTCTTTGATATCGTGCAAAAGCTTAAAGCGGTGCGACTCGCCGACAGAGTTATCGATTCGATTATTTGAGTAAAAACCTCAACTCGACCCAAAGCTGCTATCATAGGCAGATAGTTAAACGTCATCCCCTGCTTGCCCCATGTCAAATACAATGAATCCTGAACCCCATTACCCAGAAACCACCGTTCTCAATCAGCTCGCCTCGCAAATCAAAACCTGGGGAAAAGAACTCGGATTCGCCCAAATTGGTATCAGTGATATCGACTTAACGGCGGAAGAGCCAAGATTACAAGCCTGGTTAGATAAGGGGTTTCACGGTGAAATGGCCTATATGGCGAGCCATGGGATGATGCGAGCACGTCCCGCTGAGTTACATCCAGGAACGCTTAGGGTGATTAGCGCTCGAATGGATTATCTACCGCCAGAAGCTGGCTTTGCCACAAACCTTGCCGATCCTAACCTTGCCTATATTTCCCGCTATGCGGGCGGGCGCGATTACCACAAGTTAATTCGCGCTAGGCTTAAAAAGCTTGGCGATAAGATTACTGAAACACTGCAAAAACAAGGGTTCAATAGCACCGACTTTAGACCCTTTGTTGATTCTGCCCCCGTATTAGAGCGCCCTTTAGCCCAAAAAGCAGGAATAGGTTGGACGGGCAAACACTCGCTGCTTCTTAATCACAATGCAGGCAGTTGGTTTTTCCTCGGGGAGCTGCTCATAAACCTCCCGCTACCCATAGATGCGCCCATTAAAGAAGACTGCAATACCTGTGTCGCCTGTATCACGAGTTGCCCAACCGGGGCTATCGTTGAGCCCTATATTGTCGATAGCAGACGCTGCATTTCCTATTTAACCATTGAGCATCAAGGCAGTATTCCTGAAGAACTACGCCCACTAATGGGCAATCGTATCTATGGCTGTGATGACTGCCAATTAGTGTGTCCCATTAATCGGGAATCCCCACTCACCCATGAGAGTGACTTTCATATTCGAGCTAAGTTAAAACAGCCAGAACTCTTGGCCCTATTTGCTTGGAGCGAAGCAGAATTTTTAACGCAAACCGAAGGAAGTGCTATTCGCCGAATTGGGCATGAACGCTGGCTTAGAAACATCGCTATTGCACTAGGCAACGCCCCTACTTCGTTAAAAATCATGGAAGCTTTAGAGGCCAAACGTACCCAAACTGGGATAACAGATTTAGTGATTGAACATATAGACTGGGCTTTGACACAGCAACGACAAGCTTTGGCCCTTGAAACGAATCGTAAAACCCAACGCCTTATCCGCGTCATCCAAAAAGGACTGCCAAGGGATGCCTAATCATTAATTGGGCTGATTGAGTGAGCATAGTCTTTTTCTAATTCAAGCTCGCTCAGTAAAGCCACAGGATTTGCAAGCAAAGTCGGTACAGACGTTGCGCAAATAACAAATTTTACCCTTGTCTTACCGATTTTGACACCTCCCTCGTTGAGAGGCTCACCACGGTAAATAATTTTGCCTCCGAGACGTTTATGTACCTGCCAATCCTCATTAATAAAAGAATAGCCAAGATACCAATCGATTTTCTGCTGTTCACTGAGTAAGGATGTCACAAGTTTCGCTAGATAAATATACAAGGCAAGATCGCTGGCATAGGAACTAAAGACAACCAATACCTTACCCTCCAATTCAGACTCAAATGCTTCCTTAAACTCCGTTTGATAGATGCCTTCAAATAACTTAATGACTTCGTTGGTATTCGCTACAGCATAGGCGAGATGACCCACTAGATTTTGTTCGCGGAAAAATCGATAAATACGCACAGAATCGAACTCAATGGCGGATAAATTAATCTTTCCAACATTAGCTTCAACATCTGTTGAATACATATTTTTATTAAAATTAATCAGTTGGTTATCATTCAAAAAATTTTCAAGTTGGTCAGATATACTAAAGGTAAAGCTCGGTAGCTCATTCCGATAAGGTTTATCCGCATAGGCTGGGATACGACTATAGCGATGCTTTAACGGCGCTATAATCGACTCGGATGAAATCGATGGCAAAACTGCATCGAGGGTAAATTTTATCCCTAATTTTCTGAGAATGTAGATTTGATTGGCGATAGAGGGAGCACTGATACCTCGCTCCCAACGACTAATAGTCGTGATATCGATTGACTCTCTTCCGCTAAAACTAAGCAAAATCTGCGCTAAATCCTCTTGGCTTAAAGCGTGCGCCTCCCTAAAACCTTTAATCAAAACCGAAAACATCTACCAAACTCCTTATCGCGCCCTTAATGCCCCTTTAATCATTAACCATATTCGTGATAAAGACGACACAATAAGAAAATATCATACTTAGATCGCATCATTATAGGCATCACTAAATTAATAAAATAACAGATTGCCATGTTTGTAAATTCTTATTCACGTAAAATTATAACGAACAAGATTTGCTCTAAATTAGAATTTGAAATTTATCAACCTTCCCAAAACAAACCTTTTGGCTAGGAAATATTCAGTCTAAATAATGTTTAAAAAGCTAAAACACTTACCTACACGGCAGAAGATACAAAAGTCATTATAACAAATCCACCTCATTATAGCCTCGACTATTAATATGGTTAAGTTATTGATTTTAGCTTTGAGAGTGTCGAACAAAACTCGACAAAGCAAACAAAAATCATGCTTCATTTAATCTGACTCAAAAATAAATTGAGCAAAATGATTTGACCTCAAGGTAAGCGCTAATGAATAACTGTTATGTGATAAAAAATTGGCAAGATTTTGAACTAAGTAAAGATACCGTCAGCTTTAAATCACAAAAAATATATAATGCAAAACTGGAGAATGTGGCTGAAGAGATCCTCTTCAATGCAGGCGCCTTTCCGGCGGATGGGATTCTTAAATATTGCCAGCTTTTTTTCTCCCACCCCGCCTATATTGAACAGTTAGTTATTGCGGCGAGACAGAGAGCTATCGAAGCTAAATTAGACCGAGTATTTATCAATATTGAGCAGCAAACGCTTTGCGATCAGTGGAGTATTGCACAATTAATCCGCCTCAATAGCACCTTAAGAAATCATCATTGTGAGCTAGTGATAGAAGTCACCGAGCGACTGACCTGCGACAAATGTCAACGACTAGAGCAAGGTTTAAAAACCCTCAAAGCCGCCAATATTACCCTCGCACTTGATGATTATGACCTCCAGCCCCACGGCTTACCTTTTAGATTAGAGTTCTTTGACATTATTAAGGTCATTAGCCCTAAAGCTGAGCTGCTTAGCCAGCTAGAAAATGAACTGATTTCAAACAATCAGCTCAATCAAAAAGAAATTGTCGTAGAAAGTATTGAGGAGAAACCACAACTAGAGCAACTGCTTGCAGGAAAATTAGACCGTTCTAAATTATCGTTTCAAGGATATTTACTTCATATACCAGAACCATTTTCACATTCAAACGCTTGTAATACCAACGCAGGAATAAACAAGTAAAAAATTAAAAATATATACTTATTAATTATTGGTGTAGCTAATGAGAAAAATTATCCTCGCGAAATATATAATCCCAATCATTCTCGCCATTGCCTTTACCTTGATGTATAGCGGTGCCTTCTACTTTTACGACCAATACAAGAAAGAAGATGCTTATCAGATGATTAATAGTCGTATTCGCGCAATTGAATCCCTAGATACAGTGTTCTTCCGTGACGATATCAAGCTTGTTGCAAACAAAGACATTGTTGGTGGCTGCACCCTATTTCAAAACGGGCTTCGTTTACGTGGTGATAAAATCACTAACCATATCAGGGATGAGCAAACTGAGCTCTCGGCAAGAATTTGTAGCTATTTAACTGCGCTGCAAAACATTCGCCTCACCGGCGCGATGGAAAACACTTATATGGGTTTTAGTGAGGCCGATGCACAGTCAAGTTATGGCGATTCCTTAATGACAAGCAATAATTTCCCCTTACATTACAAGGATGATACGCTTTACACCCCCTTTACACTCAAAACATTTGAACTGTCCTTCGTCAATGTCGGCATTAAACGAGTGATATATGTAGATAACAGTATTTTACCGCACTTCAATTTGCCAAGTGGGTTTGCCAATCCATTTAACCTCGACTTTACCATGAACGAAGTCATGGATTTTAAAGCTTATGCCAATGCAATAAAAAACGCAGAATATGAGCTTTCCCCTTGGAAGTTATTGATTATATTCATCCTATTTAACTTGTTGGTGTTTGTTGTCTGGAAGCTGCAAATAATCAGTATCTACCGTATCCGAGCGAGGATGGAGTTTAATAATCTAATAAAAAACAAAGGCTTTATTCTTTTTGAAATCGATAAAACACAAGCCACTATTATGTATTGCTCGGAGAGAGAAAATTTACGTGGACTTCAACTGACCTACTACAGCGCCTTTGGTGTTGAGATGGATCATTACGATGAAAATACCCGTTTTATACAAATCCGGGGCGATGACTTTTGCGAGTACTATCGTCTAATTGAGATTGAATACTACCGCAAGCCGACCCACACTCGGGTGGCGCTAAATGACAAAAAAATATTCGATGTGATCACCTATTACAAAAATAACCATACTCGGGATGCACTGACAGGCTTGCATAATCGTACTGCATTGAAATCCTTGATAAAGGAATATCAACACTCAGAAAGTAAAGTACTTATGGTACTGGTCGATTTAGATAAGTTTAAGCAATTTAATGACACCTATGGTCACGACTTTGGCGATACACTATTGGTACATACCGCTGACTTTCTTAGAAAAAACTTTAGTCGTGAACAGGATACGGTATTAAGAGTAGGCGGAGAAGAGTTCTTACTATTGTTTAATATTGAGTGCAATGTTGACCTCGCAGCTTTTATTGCCTCAGTAAAGAAACGCATGATGAGCTTTAACCAAGAAGCAATCTCGCTATCGGGCGGACTAACAATTTGGTACGCAGAACATGAAACCTTCGATGCTGCCCACAAACGCGTTGATCAATTGCTATACCAAAGTAAACACAACGGCCGTGCTCAGATCACAATAGACCCAGAATTAGCATGGTTGTTATCAGAGTCAGCAAAAGTTAACCCTGAGCCCGAAAGCAAAACAGCAGGCGAGCAATTAGCCGAAATTACTGAGGATTCTACCATTCCATCAAGAAGAAAATCCGATGCCATTGAGCAACAGGACTCCCTAGCAACAACGTTGGAAAATAAACCTAACTTAGCAAAATTGGCAGAAAACTATTATCAAAAACTAAAAAGCATTGCCCAAAGTACAACTCTGTAAGCACAATTAAAGTCACCCTAGGGTGACTTTTGGGAAGATATAAGCGCTATTCGCCTATAGGGCATAAAGCCCTATTTCACACTCCGCCGGCACCAAAAGCTTCAGCATAGATTTGCGTCTCAGGCACACCATGGGCTTTTAACTCGGAAATGTAATGACGCATAAATGGCAGAGGGCCACAGAGATAGTACTCAGCTTCGAGCGGCGCCGAAGGGAGAACATCGGCAATGGCAAAAGGTGCTGTTCGCGCATACGCTTCATCTGCCTGCGGCTTGTCATAAAAATAATGCACTTTGGCGCCTTTTTCAGCAAAAGCATCGCTCACGGACTTAAAGGCATGCACTTGGCTATTTCTGGCTGAGTGCACAAAGTGGATTTCACGCTGCCCCTGCTGGTGCAAGGTTTTGCCAATGGCAATCATCGGCGTTATCCCCACACCACCACTGAGCAATACAACAGGTCGGTTAGACTGCTGTAGGTAGAACTCCCCACCAGGGGCAGATAATTCCACTAATTGACCAACATCATAATTAGCGTGCAATAGGTTTGAGACCTTGCCCTCTGGCGTTGTTTCACTAGCGCCTTGACGCTTCACCGAAATCCGAAATTGATTCGCACCCGCCATATCGGACAAACTATATTGGCGAGGTTGATATATCCCAAGTTCTTCGACATAGACACGCAGGCTAATGTATTGTCCAGGTTGATAATCAGGAAGGCTACCACCATCAATAGGCTGCATATAGAAGGAGGTAATCTCGGCACTTTCAGCCTGTTTTCGAACGATACGAAACGGCCTCCAACCACTCCAACCACCTGCTGCATCCACACTTTGTTGGTAAAACGAACTTTCTAAATCAATAAATAACTCTGCTAACTTTCCATAGGCTGCAGCCCAAGCATCGATGAGCTCAGGAGTTGCCGCATCGCCAAGCACCTCTTGAATACTGGCCAGTAAGTGTTTGCCCACAATCGCATAATGCTCAGCGCGGATCCCCAAGCTCACGTGCTTGTGCGCGATTCGCTCTACGACAGGGAGCAATACAGAAGGATCGTCAATATGCGATGCATAGGCCAAAACAGCCCCTGCAAGGGCCTGCTGTTGCTGTCCTGCCCCCTGATGCCCCTGATTAAAAATATGCTTAAGCTCAGGATTATGGTTAAGCATGCGTTGATAGAAATGTGTGGTTAACGCCACCCCACTGCTTTGTAGGACGGGTATCGTGGCGCGAACAAGATCTTTTTGCTGTTCATTCATCAATTTCAACTCCTGAAAATAAGCGTGTCATCATGGCATTGTGAAGCATAGACAGTTAATCGAGTGCTGTATAACTGGCGGTTTGCTTTCACGCCCATTAGAATGGGTTGCCCAATGTCTAACCTATAACCAATTACTTGATATATATAGAAATGATTGTTATAGCAAGGTGAGTTCAACCTTAAAATTCAGGTTGAAAATCCCCCATCAGAGAACTGTTCAATATGTTATTTACTGTCGATTTTAGTCATTAAAATGAAGAGTAACAGTTACAACATGGCTTATCGAACAGCTTAAACAGTTGATGGGTTTGAATCGCCATCGATATGCTAGTGATCTTGGTTATATTTGAGCCCCAAATGACTGAGATCTCAGTTATTAAGGTCATTAACTACTTATCTGCCTAAAAATAGGAGCCTAGTCATGCTTGAATAGGCTCCCAACTATTATGTTATTCTCTTCCCTTTTGTAGCTCATTAATCAACTCACTAAAGTCGTGAGTATCAGCCTTCTGCACTGGAGGATATTCCTGTAATGTCTTGATATGCTCCATTAATAGCTCTTGCACAGGTTCGTTTAACCACTGTTTGCGCTGTAGAGCTTGTGAACGATCGAGCGTTGAATAGAAAGATTCGTATGGATCCATATGTAAATTGAATATCACTGGGAATTTTTGTTTTACATATGGTTCATAATAGTTTTCACTGGTTTCAAAGTTCAGCTTCCATTGTTTGTAGCGTATGGCTTTAATGCTGGATTCGTAATAATAGATATAACTATCTCGAGCGCTCTCTTTTGTTTTACCAGCCCAATAATCCAGATTATTTACACCATCAATATATTGTTTTCGCTGTTTTAGCATTTTTTCACGTACATCAGGCGCGCCTGCTGCTGCGGCTAAGGTAGTAAAAATATCCATATGCGATTGAATGCCAGTTCTAATTTCACCAGCAGGAATATGGCCCGGCCAGCGGACAATCATAGGAACTCGAACCCCACCCTCATACGTGGTCATTTTCTCACCACGGAATGGCGTTGTACCTCCATGTGTTTTAGCGCTGTGTTCAGGGCCATTGTCAGTAGAGTAAACAATGATCGTGTTATCAAGTACTCCCATCTTCTTCATGGCGTCCAGTAACTCACCAACTTGCATGTCATGTTCCATCATCCCGCTACCGTATGCATCATGCTCGGTATTTGTGTCGGCGGCTAAGTAACGTCGCGATTCTCGAAGGTGGGTAAACATATGCATACGACTTGTATTTAACCAAACAAAAAATGGCTTATTACTTTCTTTGCTTTGTTGCATGAAATTTTGTGCCGCTGCGATAAATTCATCATCAACGGTTTCCATACGTTTGGTTGTCAGAGGGCCTGTATCTTCGCACTTTTGTTTACCCACTACGCCAAAGCGCGGATCCTCGGTTTTATCGACCTTATCGGTAGCATAACAATGTAATACCCCACGGGTACCAAACTTTTCCTTAAACTCAGGATCTTTGGGATAATCATATTGCTCAGGTTCTTCTTCAGTATTTAAATGGTAGAGATTACCAAAGAACTCATCGAAGCCATGCACTGTTGGTAAATGCTCATTACGATCGCCAAGGTGGTTTTTACCAAACTGACCACTGCGATACCCCAACTCTTTAAGTGCTTCAGCTAACGTTGGCGTCTTCTCATTGAGTCCTAGTTTTGCACCTGGTCGTCCAACGGTAGTCATACCGCTGCGGATAGGATATTGACCAGTAATTAGAGCGGCTCGACCAGCAGTACTTGAAGGCTGAGCGTAATGCTCTGTAAACATAATACCTTCTTTAGCCAGCCGGTCGATATTTGGAGTCTGATAACCAATAACCCCTCGTCCATATGCACTGACGTTAGTCCAACCGACATCATCAGGGAAGATAATCAATATATTCGGTTTATCTGTTTCTGCAGCCCTTAAAGTGGGAGCGATACTCATTGATGCCATAAGAGCCGTAGCTAGCAATGTTTTTTTCATTGAAAGGTACCCTATTGAATTTACTTATTTTGAAAAATGACGGATATGGCCGTATCGTGATAAGCCTTCTTTGTTTCGTTATACGACCTAACATTAAAGAGTATTAAAATTTTTAAAACACAATGTTTTCAGAAATAAGGATAGACCAATCAATGATTGTTATTTTGAATAATAAGAAAAATTTTTAAACCTAACGTCTTGTTAACTTTGGCCCGTTTGTATAACTCTTCATTATCGTAACTGTATAGGTAAAACAGACTTTGCTTTGTCTTAGAATTCAGCGGCACTACTGTTGAAACCGACGATCAGATTATCATCATCGACTAACCAAGTGAGCAACCGAGAAGGAACCCTGTCATAAAACAACTCATTGCAAAATATACAACTAAGCCTTATTTACCGTGGTTCAGTTACCTGTTGGATTGCGGAGGAAGCCATCGCTAAAGGTCAAGGACTAGCAAAGCAAGGCATAAAAGACAGACCGCAATTAATGAATAAACTGCACATCACTGCCGCGATCATGGTTAAGCGTATGTTTGCCATTCATCTACAAGCATGACAAGGATTTATTAATTATTTCAACTCGCAAAACTGTCACTGATTTACCCATATTTCCCTTATATCAGCAAACGCGAAAGAACCTCAAAACCCAAACACCTTACAACATTTCACATTGAGCGATTGATAGATGCCAAAGGGCTTAAAGTCATAGGTAAGAAGAAATAGGCAGTGAAAAGTTTGGTACAGATAGCAAACGGCAAATCTCGATTAAGAGCGACTCATACAAGTTGATTGCACCAGAGTTCGGTAATCCAGTGCCACTGATGTTGAAGTGTAATCCAATTTACTCGAACAGAATCGAAGTTAAATCCATACCTTTTAGGTGATTCAGTAATTGCTATGTTTAGGAAAATAGTGGCTGAAAGGCCTATTAGCAATTGAAACCGCTGCAGAATTTTATCCCATATGGGAGCAAAACTTTCTCTGCTATTGGTTGGAACTTGCGGTATTCACTATCACTGTATCGGCAGAGTGACACGCAAAACGGGAAATATCAGCAGAAAGGTTACCTATCACACTGAGCATTCTTGACTACACTGAGGCACAAGCTGGAAATGCCTTCCATGCTTGTTGCGCTAATGCAGTCTTAAAGAAGGAGTAATATCCATGTCAGGATGGTATGAGTTAAGTAAAAGTACTAATGGGCAGTTTAAGTTTGTACTCAAGGCAGGGAATGCGGAAACGATACTCACAAGTGAGCAATATACCGCTAAAAGTGGTGCGATGAATGGGATCGAATCGGTGCAAACCAACTCGCAAATCGAAGAACGCTTTGCCAAAGAAGTCGCCAAAAACGACAAGCCCTACTTCAATCTCAAAGCCGCTAATCACCAAATCATTGGCACCAGCCAAATGTATGCAAGTACAGCCTCTAGGGACAACGGAATTCGGTCTGTGATGGATAACGGCAAGACGACCACGATTAAAGATTTAACCTAGCGAAACGGGTGCCAAGTGGTGGAAAAAGATGAGCGTGAACGCGCCATTGAAAGCAGGATTATGATCGGTAAGTATCTAACAATGCTGGATTTTAGATACAAAAAAACCGACTTAATGTCGGCTATATGTATGGTACCAGAGGACGGACTCGAACCGTCACGCTTTTAAGGGCGGCGGATTTTGAATCCGCTGTGTCTACCGATTTCACCACTCTGGCACAACTTTGGAGCTTCAAAAACTTTGCAAATCTTTGCAAGGCTTTTGCGTGTTAATTTAATCAACTTAACACTAGATTTCAACAGCTTAGTGAACTTTATACCGAAGACGCTGTGATTTTTGAATCCGCTGTGTCTACCGATTTCACCACTCTGGCACAACTATTTGTATTAGAACCAACATTTGAATGTTTTGGCGCTAAGTGCAGGGAATTATACCCTTGCTTATGACAATGGCAAGCCCTTTTCGGGACCAGCTCCTCAAATTAGATTTAACCGCTCAAAAATCCAACTCCCTAGGATTTTGGCTTTATTCGGCGCCATGGGCGAGTAAAAACTGAGTGTATTCCCTATCGCTTTTTTGGATATGGTTAACGAGCCAAGATTTTAAGAAGGCCATCAATTCATCGGCAACATCTTCCCCTTTCGCAACCCGGCGCTGAAAATCTAATACTTGGTCAACAAGCTTAGTGTGTTTTTCTTTATGTTCAGCGGTTTGAGGGTAACCAAAACGGGCGAAAAGTTCTTCTTCATAGGAGAAGTGGTTAGCAGTGTAATCCACTAGCCCCTGGACGATACGCTTAATGGCTTCAAGCCCGTAAGACTCACTCAAGGTACGATGTAATTCATTGATAAGGTTTATTAATCTTTGATGCTGACGATTAATTTCTGGCATTCCAATATCGAGATCTGGGCCCCACTTTACAAACTGCTTGTTCAGCTCCTTACTGTTGGAAAACATTGCGGCATCAACATGGAATCGATGCAGCAGCGCTCCAATTTCCTGGGACATATTGTAAACCTTGAGACTCGATAAATTAGTGTGATTAGTATGACGCGCATTTGTGAGTGCAAGCTCGGCCATCACACTGATATTTTTATTAATCTCCTCGGCAACAGCATGTTGCTCTTCTGAGGCTGTTGCAATTTGGTGGGACATATCAGTGATACTTTCAACCTGAGTCACAATATTACCAAGCGCTATATGTGCCTGGTCCACCATTACCGCGGTTTCCTCGGCGATCACCACATTGCGCAGCATTACATCCACACCTTGATGGGCACCCTGCTGCAGAGCAGCAATTTGCTGCTGGATTTCAATAGTGGCTTCTGAAGTACGTTTAGCAAGGTTTCGTACTTCATCTGCAACCACCGCAAACCCCCGACCGTGCTCACCTGCCCTAGCACTCTCAATTGCCGCATTTAATGCTAACAGGTTCGTCTGCTCAGCAACTTGGGAGATGGTATCGATAATGCTGCTGATATTATTACTGTCCGCTGCAAGATGTTCTATGACTTCTTTAGTCTGATGGATTTGCCCTGTCATCTCGGTAATTTTCTTAACGATATCCCCGATCAACGCATCGCCATGTTTAGCTGAACCATGTGCAATATCAGCAGCTTGGGCAGTATTGGCTGCATTTTGTGACACTTCCTGCACCGTCGACACCATCTGTGTCATTGCTGTGGCCGCAAGCTCAGTTTGACGCTCCTGCTCGAGCACTCCAAGTTTTGCCTGCTCACTGATATCTTTGATATCCGAGGCCACTTTTTTCATCCAATCACTGGTTTCAACCAGAGATAAAATAGTACGACTCACATCTTCACCCATCCGGTTGATGCTATGGACGACCTTTTTAAATACACCAGCGTCTTTTTCATCGAGTTGATAACTTAAATCACCATCGCCAACATGATGGGCAGCATGCTCGAGTAACCCTAAGTTACGAATAAGCTTATTGATGTTGAAAATAAGAATCCCCCCAAGGGCAATCAGACAACCAACCGCCACAAAATCATGGCTCATGGCAAGGCAATAGAGGGGATAGATCAGTAAAATAAGTGGGGCAAAAATCGAACGATAACCCATAGTTCCCTTATTTGTTTGCTTTTTTGCCATGATTGGCTCCCTTCAAAAACGGTATTACAAGACGCTGATTAAGTATTCTCACCAAATAGCGGTTGGCGACTTTTGCAAATTCACTCTAAAGACTAGCCATTAAGCCGATAAGGCACAAAAAATTCCCCGATGAGATGCTGGTACTTGGTAAAAACTAGAGGCCCATCACAGAGTTAACAGCTGGTTGCCGAAATGTTTTTAATTGTCAATTTTTTATTGATCAAGATCAGTATTTAATCCGGTTATGCGGGTTAATTTTAAGGGGACTTCACGGATAAGAGGATTTTAATCATGGCATTTTGGCTAGATTTAATGTTTGGTAACCCAGTAGGATTACTCTCAATGATTGTCATCTTCAGTACGATAGGGATTATTTCATATATCACTTGGATGTTTGTGGTGAAGTCAGCCCAACATTAGTAGTTTTGCTTCCAATTGTTATTCTGTTCATTGTAAAAATGCACGTCATTATGGGGGTTTAACCACCCCCATTTTTTATATCCACATTCCAACGCATTCCAATTTACGCGGCATGTTTACGCGTCTGCACAACGCCATTTAAAAATTGTGGGCGCGCCTTAATAAGGTGCTGCATTTCCTCTTGGCTTGGTTCGCCTGCAGGCAAACGCAACACACCTCGATTGAGATATGAACGCGCTTTCATCGAAATTTTAAAATCCGCCGTAGGACCTTGAATGGCGTAATGACGTTCATTGCCTAAATTTTCAAGAATACAGGCATTTTGTAAGCTTTTAACCGCAGGTTCATTTTGCGGCAATGTCAAAATCGTCGCGCCCTGGAGAAAAAACTCGCGCAATAATGCCCGCTCGGCGCGATCTAATAAATTGATTTTGGCTTCGATGGTCTCCGTCATGCGCTTATTACTGAGATGGCGAATAGACTCATCTAACCCAATGTTTAACAGCTGTGTCAAAAAGTAGGCAATCGCGATAATAAGCCCTAAGCCCACAAAATGTGCGTGCTCTGGCACAAACTTGTCTAATGCGAGTGCGCTCAATAGGTTAGTAGGCATAGCCAATAACACGCTGCAGCTCACCATTAGCCATAGCATGATACGAAACATGATTTTTTTAGGACTAAAAAACTTCACGGCATCCAGTTTTAGCTTCAACATAGCGTTATCCCAGCGACAATAAATTGAACTTACTCCAGCAACTAGCAAGCTTAATGCCAAATAAGAGTTAATTTCAGTGTCATAACCTACAACTAAAACTCGATAATTCCGATTAAAGCTAAAAACAAAAAACCACAGCCTAAACTGTGGTTTTTTGCTAAAACAATTGAGAATCATATACTCAATTTAATCAATTGTATTATCTATTGTTCTTCATTCGCAATTTGAGTCAATCGCGCTAATACTCGGCTTGCAGCCACAAAGCCAAAGGTCCCCGTCACCATAGTCACAGCGCCAAAACCCGAAGCACAATCCATGCGCATGCTGCCATCTGCCGCTGCTTTAGTACTGCAGACCGAACCGTCGAACTGGGGATACACTAATTGTTCACTTGAAAATACCGCATCAACTGCAAAGCGGCGCTGCACATTTTTAGAAAAGTTATATTCTCGGCGCAAAATATTTCGCACTTTGGCGAGCAGTGGATCCTGATAGGTCTTCGCTAGATCAGTCAATTGGATCTGGGTTGGATCCGTCTGACCGCCGGCGCCGCCGACAGTCACTATCTTAATTTTCTGACGTTTACACCAAGCAATTAACGCAGCTTTTTGCTTAACGGCATCAATACAATCAATGACATAATCAATATCACCGCCAGCCGTTGGACCGAGTAAATGCTCACCTAAGTTATCCAAGGTAATAAAGTCTTCGACTTCATTTACTCTGCAGTCAGGATTGATGTCGCGAATGCGCTGCGCCATCACGGCAACCTTAGAGTCACCAATCGTTGGGGCCAAAGCATGAATTTGACGATTAGTGTTCGTCACACAGATATCGTCCAAATCGATAAGGGTTATTTGGCCGATGCCACTGCGTGCTAAGGCTTCAGCCGCCCAAGTACCAACGCCGCCAATACCAATTACCACTACATGGGACTTAGCAAATTTCGCCAAGGCTTTTTGTCCATATAAACGGCCAATTCCACCAAAACGGTTTTGATAGGCTTCAGTCATTAATACTTACCTTTACTCTTTAACAACAGCTGCCCCTGTTAAGGTTGGACATAATCATCCACTGCAGCATGACACAAAACGGCGCGGCGAATTCTATACGAATTAGCTTAAAAACCGAAATCAATCTCTCAAATTGCATTATTAAGGCGTAAATCTGACTGGATGACTGCCATTCTGAAGCGTGGTTAAGACCACATATAGAGTCAAAAGCCACCATATTTAGCTTAAATTGACGACAAATAAGCAATTAATGACTACGACTATAGTCTATGATCTCGCATCTTCCCTTGGGATTCCATTTGTGTTTAATTAAAATTGGCTTCATCGCTAAAAGTACAAAATACCGCTCTAACAATATAATTTTAAAAGCAATTACCAAGATTAACTTACGTTAATATTTTGTTTTTTACGTCCTAACCTCCTTTTTAAAGTCTTTAATGCCAAAACTCCAACCAATGCAAGCATTTATGACAAACTTGCTACAACATTAGTATATGCTACAGTTAGCCACGCCGAGTCACTTAAGCCAAGGCGCTGCATCTACCCCTTTAGTAGTAAGTGATTAATACTGTTTTGCTACTTTCGCTCCGAATTGCGGTTGAGATACAAGGAAGTGTCTTAAAAAACCCCGAATGCGGACAAGGAGAGCCAAAAACATGATCTGCGACACAGCCTGTGAGTCGTAAAACTGTAAAAATCGGCGGCAACATTGTTACTGATCCCAGTAACATATGTGTAAAACCACACAAAAAACCATGAAAAATGGATATGAACTTAGGTTCAAAGGGAGCACGAAACATGAAAAAGACATTCATCTCTGCATCAGTTGCATCAGTATTAGCACTGGCTTCATTTGGCGCGCTAGCCGATGGCCCAAGCTTCTACGGTCGTTTAGAATTAGCAGTCACTGCAACTGATACCGGCGCCACGCTGCAGTCTGGCACCAGTGGTGTAGGCTCTAGCTATGCTGACGAGAACAATGCTGGTACTTATTTAGAAAACAACTTCTCAAACGTGGGTGTTAAAGGTACTGAGAAGCTTGCTGACGGTTATGATGTTGTTTATCAAATGGAATTCCAAGTTGAAAACACATCTGGTAATGGCGCTTCTAGCCCATTCAAAGCTCGTAATACTTTTCTAGGTTTAAAAACTAACGCAGGTACTGTGTTAGTGGGTCGTAACGACACTGTATTTAAACAATCTGAAGGTGGTGTGGATCTGTTCGGTAACACTAACGCCGATATCGACCGCTTAGTCAGCGCGCAAACCCGTAGTGCAGACGGTGTATGGTACTACTCGCCACGTATTGCTAACTTAGTGACGCTAAACGCCACTTACCTGTTCGATGACAACGCAAATACAAGCGATAGTCAATATGCTCTTAGCGCGACGCTAGGTGATAGCAAATTTAAAGAACAAAACTACTATGTAGCCGTTGCCTATAACAAAGGTATTTCTGGCTATGATGCATTCCGTACCGTAGGCCAAGTAAAATTAGGCAACTTTAAGCTGGGCGGCCTATATCAAAATTCTGAAAAATCAGCTGATAGTTCAGTTGATGGAAACACTTACTTTGTCAACATCGCTTACGATCTGAACGGTGTTAACCTGAAAGCTGAATACGGCTTCGATGATACTGGTTTCGGTAACTACTACAATAACGTAAATACGATTGGTAAAGACGCAGACGGTAAAGCAATCATTGTTAAGGGTATTGATATCAGCGTTCACAACTTTAACGTAGGTGCTGATTACCGTTTATCTAAGTCGACTATGGTGTATGGCCAGTACTCTCTGTACAAAGGAGACCATGAAGTTGTTGCTGGTACTAAAGTTGATTTACAAGACGACAACGTATTCTCTGTAGGTGTACGTTACGACTTCTAATATCCTCTAAGGATAAAAGTGAACAAACCTACCCCGAGGGGTAGGTTTTTTTATGCCTGAAATTCCACTCTTCTATGTCATAAAAAAGCCATCTAAGTGAAACCTAGATGGCCTTATTTTAAGTCTCTAACGTAGTTACCGTTAGATGCTAGGTAATACCTCAGCGCCCTCACCTAACTCGACACTGTCAACACGCTGCAAACCCCGTGGGAGTTTAGCTCCGCGGCGACCACGCTCACCACGGTAGTGCTCTAGATCGCTTGGTTTCAGGGTAAGTTTACGTTTGCCCGCCCACAGGGTAACCGGTGTATCGGCAGGCACTAATTGCAGATGGGTCATCAGCTCTTCACGATTCTTAGCCCGCTCACTTGGAATACCGATGATCTTATTCCCTTTACCCTTCGACAGTTGCGGCAATGCCTCTAATGAGAACAGTAGCATGCGTCCTTCATTAGTAATCGCTAGAATCGACATTTCACGACTCGGATCGATTGCCTTAGGCGTTAACGATTTCGCATTAGTTGGCAAACTTAACAGTGCTTTACCCGCCTTATTGCGTGACACCATATCACTATAGGTACAGATAAAGCCGTAACCCGCATCCGAGGCAAGTAAGAAACATTGGGCATCCTCACCAAGAATGACGTGCTGCATCGTCTCACCTGGCGCCATATTAAAGCGCGTGGTGATAGGTTCCCCTTGGCTACGGGCCGATGGCAAACTGTGGCTGTCAGTGGCAAAAGCGCGGCCAGACGAGTCGATAAACACCGCCGCCTGATTACTGCGCCCCATCGCGCTACAGAGGAATTGATCCCCCGCTTTATAGGATAACGCCTCGGCATCAATATCATGCCCCTTGGCACAACGTACCCAGCCTTTTTCCGATAGCACGACTGTGACAGGTTCGCTCGGCGTTAATTCCTGCTCGGTCAATGCTTTTGATTCATGACGCTCAACGATGGGCGATCGGCGATCGTCACCATAGGTCTCACCGTCTTGAATTAATTCTTTTTTGATCAAGGTTCTTAGGCGGCGATCTGAGCTTAACAGTTGCTCTAACTTCTCGCGCTCAGCCTCAAGCTCGCTTTGCTCAGCCTTGATCTTAAATTCTTCTAGCTTGGCTAAATGGCGTAACTTTAGCTCTAAGATCGCTTCAGCCTGCTTATCCGTCAGGTTAAAGCGTGCCATTAACTCGGCCTTTGGCTCATCGTGGAAGCGAATGATTTCAATCACTTCGTCGATATTGAGGAAGGCAATCATCAAGGCTTCGAGTATATGTAAACGCGCCAATACTTTATCGAGGCGATACTCTAAGCGGCGTCTTACGGTATCAACACGGAATTCTAACCATTCGGTTAACAGGTCCTTTAAACCTTTTACACGTGGACGACCATCGAGGCCAAGTACGTTTAGGTTAACCCTAAAGCTCTTTTCCAGATCCGTGGTCGCAAAAAGGTGCGCCATTAGCTGATCGCAATCGATACGGTTAGAACGTGGCACTATCACTAAACGTACGGGGTTCTCGTGGTCGGACTCATCACGTAAATCGGCGACCATTGGCAGTTTCTTCGCCTGCATTTGGGCGGCGATCTGCTCTAAAATCTTACCGCTACTGGCTTGATGCGGCAGCGCCGTAATCACTATCTCACCACTATCGACGGTATACACGGCGCGGGCTTTAATGGAGCCTCGGCCAGTTTCGTACACTTTAGCAATGTCAGCGGCTGGGGTGATGATTTCCGCTTCAGTCGGATAATCTGGCCCTGGTACATAGCTCATCAACTGCGCTAATTCGAGCTTTGGCTCATCAAGCAGTGCCACACAGGCATTGACTAGCTCTCTGGCGTTATGGGGCGGAATATCCGTCGCCATACCCACCGCAATACCGGTAATACCGTTGAGTAAAATATGCGGTAATCGTGCGGGCAGGACTTTAGGCTCCTTTAACGTGCCATCAAAATTTGCGCCCCACTCGACCGTGCCTTGACCCAGCTCAGACAGCAGTACTTCAGAGAACTTCGACAGACGCGCCTCGGTATAACGCATTGCCGCGAATGACTTAGGATCGTCCGGCGCCCCCCAGTTACCTTGACCATCCACAAGCGGATAGCGGTAGGAAAATGGCTGAGCCATCAATACCATGGCCTCGTAACAAGCACTGTCGCCATGGGGATGATACTTACCTAACACATCACCCACGGTACGGGCGGATTTTTTATGCTTAGACTGGGCCGACAGCCCTAATTCGCTCATCGCATAAATAATGCGGCGTTGTACAGGCTTAAGACCATCGCCAATATGGGGTAAGGCGCGGTCCATGATGACGTACATTGAATAGTTCAGATAAGCTTCTTCGGTAAAGCGCCGAAGAGGCATTTGCTCTACCCCATCCAAGCTTAACTTGATAGCGTCACTCATTGTCTTCTAGTTCCTGTGGTTCTTCCGTGCTGTCGCCATCCTTAAAGAACAGACGATACACGTTACCTTTTAAATCATCGGAAATGTACATGGCCCCATCGTCCGCCGATAACAGCGCATAGGGACGGGCAACGGGGAATTCGCCATCGAGAAAGCTCACCACAGTTTCACGACTCACCACCTGCTGACCTTCAAGTTTCAACATGACGATTTGATATCCGACCTTGCTCGAACGGTTCCAAGAACCATTTTCAGCCACAAACAGCTGATTGTGATACATCTCTGGGAATTGGTTACCGCGGTAAAACGCCAGCCCCGTTGGGGCCACATGGGCTGGTAATTCAAATACCGGCACGGTGATTTTTAAATTGCGCGGCTTTTCATACGCTGGCTCCTCTACCGATGTTGCATGCAAATAAGGGAAACCAAAGTGGCTCCCCACAACATCGACACGATTAATTTCATCTGGGGGTAAATTATCCCCCATCCAATCCCGTCCCTGATCGGCAAACCATAATTTTCCGTCCTGTGGTGACCAGTCAAAACCGGTGGCATCACGTACCCCGAGTGCAATCTGTTGACTCGCACCAGTATCAACATCTAAGGCAATGATACTGCTGAAAGGTGCACTTGCTTCACAGACATTACAGGGCGCGCCTATCGAGATATATAAACGCCCATCTGGGCCAAATCGCATGGCACGAGCGCTTTTCTTATCCGACTCAGGTAAGTCGCTATAAATTTCTTTAGGCCGACTCGGGCGACGCAAACGCTGCTCGATATCGATGAACCGCAAAATACGATTCTCACTTGCCACAAACAAATCGCCCTTATAAAAGGCTATCGCATCCGGAGATTCGAGGCCCTTGGCAATCACATAACGCTTATCAACCCGACCATCTAAGTTACTGTCCACTAAGGCATGAACTGTTCCGCTCTTACTCGAACCAACAAACAACGTGCCATTGGTTCCCATGGCAATCTGCTTTGCATCCCCTAAATCAGAAGCATACAGGGATAAACCAAAGCCCTTTGAAACGGTAATCATGATCGACTGAGACCCCGCCATCGCAGTCTGACACCACAACAGTGTCAGGCTGAATAACAGGGTAAAACCGGCAGAGAACACCTTTAAATAATTATAATTATTAGATTTTAAATACAACATGGTAATATCTTTATGCCTAAATTTTTGTCGTTATTGGCAAGCAAACACCAGTCTAAAGTACCGCCATATCACCCTTATCTTCGAGCCAGGTTTTACGGTCGGGCGAACGTTTTTTAGCGAGTAACATATCCATAAGGGAATCGGTTTCTTCCACATCGTCGATGGTTAGCTGCACTAGGCGGCGGGTGTTAGGATCCATCGTCGTTTCGCGCAGTTGCAACGGATTCATCTCGCCCAGTCCCTTAAAGCGAGTGACCTGCACTTTCCCTTTTTTATTTTCAGCAGTGATTCTGTCAAGAATGCCTTCTTTTTCGGCCTCATCGAGGGCGTAATACACATCCTTACCAATATCGATACGGAACAGCGGCGGCATCGCAATGTATACATGCCCTTGCTCCACGAGTACACGGTAATGTTTCAAAAATAAGGCACAGAGTAAAGTGGCAATATGTAGCCCGTCGGAATCGGCGTCGGCGAGGATACAAATCTTGCCGTATCTGAGCTCCGAAATATCGTTGCTATCGGGGTCACAGCCAATGGCGACCGAAATGTCGTGTACTTCCTGCGAAGCCAGAACTTGGGATGCTTCAACTTCCCATGTATTTAGAATTTTACCGCGCAATGGCATGATGGCTTGGAACTCACGGTCCCTTGCCTGCTTTGCACTACCACCTGCCGAGTCACCTTCAACAAGGAACAATTCACCGCGCATCGGATCTTGGCCACTACAATCGGTTAATTTACCGGGTAAAGCGGGACCCGAAGTCACCTTTTTACGGGCCACTTTTTTCGCGGCTTTTAAACGACGCTGGGCATTATTGATACACATATCAGCCAGCGATTCGGCCAGCTCTGTGTTTGAGTTAAGCCAAATCGAAAACGCATCGCGGACAATGCCAGACACGAAGGCCGAGCTTTGACGGCTAGAAAGTTTCTCCTTGGTCTGACCCGCAAATTGTGGTTCCTGCATTTTGACCGACAGGATAAAAGCAGCTCGGTCCCAAATATCCTCGGGCGAGAGCTTAATGCCGCGGGGGATCAGATTACGGAACTCACAGAATTCACGCATTGACTCCAACAGCCCTTGGCGGAAACCATTCACATGGGTACCCCCGAGCGGTGTAGGAATTAGGTTTACATAACTCTCATTAAGAGCATCACCACCTTCTGGCAACCAAGTAATCGCCCAATCCACGGCTTCGAGCTGCCCTTTAAAACTGCCGACAAAAGGCTCTTCGGGCAACATCAGATTCTCACCAACCGCCGATTTAAGGTAATCGGTTAAGCCACTCTCGAAGTACCATTCATGGACTTCGTTAGTTTGCTTGTTAGTGAATTTAATTCTAAGACCTGGGCACAACACGGCCTTGGCACGCAGTAAATAGATGAGTTTTGAATTGGAGAAATTAGCAGAATCAAAATAACTGGCATCGGGCCAAAAGTGCACGCGGGTGCCAGTATTGCGTCGGCCACAGGTGCCAGAAACCTTTAAATCTTCGACCTTAAAACCATCTTCAAAAGCCATATCATACACTTGGCCATCGCGGCGAACGGTCACTTCAACTCTGCGTGACAGAGCGTTTACCACCGAAATACCCACACCGTGCAAACCACCCGAAAACTGGTAGTTCTTATTCGAGAACTTACCGCCAGCGTGCAGCTTGGTCAAAATAAGTTCAACCCCTGGAATACCTTCTTCGGGATGGATATCAACGGGCATGCCGCGGCCATCGTCGGTCACTTCGAGGGAATTGTCCGAATGTAGAACGACTTCAATCTTAGTAGCGTGACCCGCTAGTGCTTCGTCGACACTGTTATCGATGACCTCTTGACCTAAATGGTTAGGTCGCGTGGTATCGGTATACATACCTGGACGGCGTTTAACAGGGTCGAGTCCGTTGAGAACTTCAATGGCATCAGCGGTGTATTGATTCGTCATAGTGTACGCTATAAGTGGTTATATCCGGCCATGTTGCGGCTCTGGACGTCTATTTGTCAAGGTAACTGTAAAAACTGGCTTATTGCTTGCAGATAACGCTCGTATCCAACAAAACTGTGATCACCGCCGGCTTCAATCCGTAATTGGCAATGATGGTACTTATGAAGTGCCTCTTGGTAATCCAGCACTTCGTCACCGGTTTGCAATAGTACCAAAAATCTGTCGGGATTGCGGATGACTGGCGTATTAAATTCAGCCACTTGGGTTCTGTGTTCGGGCAATAACACATAATGCTCTTGAGTGTAAGGATTAAACTGCTCCCCAAGAAAGCCATCAAACAATTCAAAGGGCTTCACCGCAGGATTAACCAGTACCGCCCGACCACCAAAATGCTCAGCTAAAAAACTCGCAAAATACCCGCCGAGGGATGAACCGATAAAATTAAGCGGTTCATTTGCTTTTATTGCTGACTCAACATAAGTCATTAACAACTCCATAGCTGCTTTGGGTGTATTGGGGAGTTGTGGCTGATGGAAATCGACCTTGGGATGATGCTTGGCCATATATTGGGCCGTCATTACCGCTTTATCGGAGAAGGGGGAACTGTTGAATCCGTGAATATAGAGCAACATAAGTGTATTTTAACCCGCCGGAAAGGAGCCTAAGTGAACTCCCGTTCGATAGTAAATCAATTCAGAAACTTACAATCATTCTGGCATTGATGCGCTGTTAATTGAAGCCCTCTTCCCTGAAACACTTATGTGGTCGATAGCCACCTTCATTGAGGTGAGCGACTTAATAACCGCTGGAATCATTATCCGGTGAAAATAAGTTGCCGGGGACACGATATACATTGGTCGTTATGCTGCCATCTGGTTGTAACTCCAACAAACGGTATCCAGGCTGCAGGCTATCGAGGGCGAAATACGGTGATTGCGGCTTGAACTGAATGCAAGTTGAAGGAGTCGCCATCAACTGCAGTGCACCATGACGACCATCATATTGGCTATCGATTTGCTGGTGCACATGCCCCCAGAGCAACCCCTTCACCTCGGAAAACTGGCTAACACGGGCTAAAAACTCACTGCCATTATCCATGCAATGTTGGTCGAGCCAAGCGCAATTGACCAGAATCGGATTGTGATGCATCACTAGCAAGGTATGTTTATCGGGGTGAGTTGCAATGGCCTCAGCAATTAAATCGAACTGATTTTCAGCCATGTGACCACCCGGTTTACCACGCACGGTAGAATCGAGCATCAGTATCTGCCAATTACCGATCAGAATGCGCTGCTGACCAAAAATCTTCTCACCCTGCATATGCAGGAACATGATCCTAGGGTCATCATGATTGCCTGGGAGATAATGGCAAGGCAAGTCGAGAGGGCTAACCGCTTTGACAAAACGTTGGTAGGACTCAGGAGAATAATCCTGACTCAAATCGCCAGTAGCTAACAACAGATGGGCAGGATAATCGACTGCTCGAATGGTGTTAAGCACAGCTTCGAGACTTTGCGCGGTGTTCACGCCAAGCAGTTGGCCTTCGGGATCGGCGAATAAATGCGGATCTGTGACCTGCACAAGTCGCACACTTTCTTCTTCAGCTATGGAGTAAGAGACAGCCTCTTTCAGCACATTGAATACCCAAATTCTAAGACTGGCACACCAAACGTTGCTGGCAGCCAATCTTTAATAATTCTCCCAGGAATGCATTGACCTGGTACTTTTCGTCGCGATGATACATGCGTAAATTGGGGTAATCATACACTGGGCGTAATTGATAAATCTGTTGACCAGTTAACACTTCTGCTAATTTAGCATCGTGGTAAACTCGCACTAACACCTTGGGAGTATTAACAAACTCTATCAACTTAAGTGGACGTGATATCTCAACTAACTGGGTATATTTAGTGTTTTCGAGGACACGAATCAATAAGGCGCCAAATTCACCTTCAAGCTGCCAAGACTGGCCCACAGCGATATCGAGGGGTAACCACTTTTGCATATAGCCGTAGTTACGCCCACACAGTGCTAAAAATTCACTGACGTTGGGTTGATAACGAAGTTTCTTGTGCGAAGTTAAGGTAGCCAAATGTTGTCCAACTTAAACCAGTTGCTGATAGTTTAATTGCAACCATTGCAATCCAATTACGGTCGAAGCATTGTCTATTTTCCCCGCAACCACACTATTATAGGCGTCTTCACGGGTTAAGACATGCAGTCGAATATCTTCATGTTCATCTGCTAATCCGTGCAATCCTTGAGCCTTAGAGGAGTCCACTTCGGCCCAATAGAAATAGAAACGTTCCGTACTTCCGCCGGGGCTTGCTAAATAGCTATTCACAAAATGCATATTTTGGGCAACAAGTCCGCTTTCTTCTTGCAGTTCGCGATGAGCGACCTCGAGCGGCGTTTCGTGGGGGGCAATCATACCTGCGACCAACTCCAGAAGCCAAGGAGATTTAGAGGTCGCTAATGCCGGAAATCGAATTTGTTCAATTAACACTACTTGATCGCGATTTTTATCGTAGGGCAGCACAACCACGGCATGGCCACGCTCAAACACTTCACGGCTGACTTCTTGGCTCCAACCTCCAGCAAACAGTTTGTGCTTAAAGCGATACTCCTCCAGCGCAAAAAATCCTTGGTATAAGGTCTTTTTGTCTAGCACTTCCACATCTGTCTGAGTGAAAACCGTTGGTTTCATATCTGGCCCTTCAAGTTAAATTTTTGCCTATTTTCAAGGCAATTAAGCTCAATTTAAAAATAAAATCTGTTACACTTCGCAGTTGACTTGTACGTGTGGGAGTTTTTAGACTCTACGTCATTAAGTTTTAGCTGTATCGGGAAGCGTCGGGAAGCGCAAACCGCCTTGGTAAAGGCATTACTTAGTCTAAACGAAGTTACATATTTCTCCCCCATGGAGATTTTGTCTATAAGGACAGCAAATGAAATTTAAGATCCGTTCTTTATGCGCTGCATTAACCCTCGCAGCTTCCGCCCAAGCAGTACAAGCAGATGACTTACTGCAGATTTATCAACAGGCACTGACCAACGATCCCGTTGTGTTACAAGCGCAAGCCCAACGCAATGCCCTGTATGAAAAAATTGAACAAAACCGTGCGCCATTGTTACCTACCATCAGTGCAAATGTCGGTTACGATAAAGCATGGAATGATCCAAGCAAAGACACTAGCGGCCTCATTGGTAACCTAAGTTTAAATCAAGTGATTTACGATCACAGCGCATGGGTGGGTTTAAGCCTTGCGGAAAAAGCGGCGGCTCAGGCCGACTCGTATTACGCATCAACGCTGCAAAACCTGATCACTCGTGTAACCACCGCATACTTTAATGTACTAACTGCGAAGGACAATTACGAGTTCCAAGGCGCTGAAAAACGTGCGATTGAACGTCAATTAGAACAAACCAAACAGCGTTTCGCGGTAGGTTTAACAGCGATTACCGACGTGCATGAAGCGCAGGCGCAGTATGACCTCGCATCTGCCGCCGAAATCTTGGCAGAAAACACCCTAGCAAACAGTTACGAAGCCCTGCGCGAAATTACGGGCATTGATCACAAGTCTCTGAATGTATTGGATACGGCCCGTTTTTCAGCGGTAACGCCTGCCCCCACCTCCTCTGCTGAATGGCTCAAAATTGCTGAAACCAACAGTATCGATTTGATGACTCAGCGTATTGGCAAAGATATCGCCCAAGAAACCATCAGCCTTTACAAAGCTGGCCATATGCCATCTTTAAGCCTCAATGCCGGTTACAACAAAGGCTTAGAGCAAAAAATGGGCAATGTGAATGAGCCAGATTTTGACAACGTCAGTGTAGGTGTAAACCTGAGCATTCCGATTTTCGAAGGCTTTAGGGTGACATCTCAGGTGAACGAAGCGCAATACAGCTATGTTGAAGCGAGCCAAGCGCTGGAGCAAACCTACCGCGGTGTGGTGAAGAATGTTCGCAATAACTACAACAACGTAGGTGCATCAATCAGCTCAATCCGTGCCTATGAGCAATCGGTAATTTCATCTGAGAGTGCGTTAAAAGCGACTCAAGCCGGTTTTGAAGTCGGTACTCGTACTATCGTTGACGTGCTCAACAGCACCCGTAACCTGTACGATTCAAAACGTCAGTTATCCGATGCCCGTTACAGCTACATCAACTCGATTGTCGCGCTGAAACAAGCGGCAGGTACACTGAACGAAGATGACGTGATTGCCATTAACAACGGCCTAAAAGCCGAATAAGTTAATCATCATTCGCCCATAAAAAAACCGCCAAAAGGCGGTTTTTTTATTGTTCGATAGCTAAGTAAACTGCGGTTTAGAAATCGATCTCAACCCCTGCAAAGAAACCATCAAATTTAGTATCGGCGCTAATCCCTGAAAACTTAGTCACGTCGAAGTTAAACTCACGATAACCTAAACGCACACGGGTATCGACGGCAACGCCATCAAATTCCCAACCAAGACCAATTGCATAGTCTTGCACGTTAGACTCACTCACTCCAAGCATTAGATCCGCAAAACCAAATAGTCCTAGACCTGGTACACCAACATGGGTACTGGCATAACCCATTAAAATACCGCTATCAACAGACTTCTCGGATGGATGGCCTGCTTCATCATGTACGTGCAAAGAACCATTCATTAATTTGTAAGCAGCACCTAAATCGAATGACATGATATCGTTGTCTAACAGTTCATAGTAAAGCACGAAGTCGGTATTGGTCAGATCGGTATAAGACGTCACTTTACCTGTATAACTGTAGTTACCAAAGGCAAAGTCAGTTACATCGGCTCTACCCTTTTGATCTAAGCTATTTTCACGGATTTTCAGGTTCGGCACAAAGGGAATGGGATGCTCCACAGATACCCAATAACTTCCTTGAGCAGAAGAACTATAGCTAAAACCCTGTTGAGGCAGCCCCTTGTCGGAAAAACTACCGCTGGTATCGGCGTTCCAGTAGTCACCACCAATGTTAAAACCCACCAGGGCTGCCGCTTGGGCAGAACTGGCCATGAAAAGTCCTAAAACAGCACTGGCGAGGAGAGTTTTTTTCATAATTAACCTTGAGATAGCAAGTTAGTTAAATCAATTACCGCGGCATTCGCACGGGAAACATAATTAGCCATAACCAACGAGTGATTAGCGACTAAACCAAAACCACTGCCATTGAGCACGACAGGGCTCCAAACAGTTTGCTGAGTGGCCTCAAGCTCACGAATGATTTGTCTTAGGCTGACCTCGGCATTTTTCTTTTTCAGTACGTCGGCAAAATCTACCTCAACGGCGCGCATAAAGTTGAGCAGCGCCCAGGACGCACCGCGGCTCTCATAGAACACATCATCAATCTTCCACCAACTGGTTTTCACTTGATGACTAGCAAGATTTGGCGTCGATTGACGGGCGGCATTATCGCCCGCCAAATCGGTATTTAAACGCTCCTGCCCCACACTGGCTGACAGGCGTTGCGACATACTGCCAAGGCGTTTTTGGACTTCTTTAAGCCATTCGTTGAGGTTGTCAGCGCGAGCATAAAACTGTGCATCCTGATTGTTCGGATCCATCATGCGGGCACGATATAGCTTAAGCAGCTTAATCGCATCGCGATATTCACTTTCAGCGCTTGGCACCAGCCAGCTAGTATGGTCGATGTTCAGTTTTGCCTGCGCTTCTCCCAAGTCTTTATCCGAAGCCGACTGGGATTGCGAGCGACTAAATTCCTTACGCATGATCAGTGCTAAGTCCCGCACCTGCTCCAGCGCACCATATTCAAATGCCGGCATGTTATCCATCAATAACGAAGGTGGCATAGTATCGTTTGATAGCCAGCCACCTTGCTTATCCAGCAGGGTTTCAACGGTTAAGATCAAGGAGGTCGTTGTCGCATAGCCAACGACGTTCTTTTCGGTAGCGGTCAGTTGC